>DUMC01000032.1 GCA_012840075.1 Clostridiaceae bacterium
CCTAGAAGGTATCTGGTAGGAATAGCAAGGAGGCAACACCCGTTCCCATACCGAACACGGAAGTTAAGCTCCTTAGCGCCGATGATACTAGGATGGAGACGTCCTGGGAAAGTAGGTCCCTGCCAGAATTATTTGGATAAACACAGGTGTAAGCCTGGTTTATCCGGTTACGTTCCTCAATAGCTCAGCTGGTAGAGCATGCGGCTGTTAACCGCAGGGTCGTAGGTTCGAGTCCTACTTGAGGAGCCAACAAAAAGCCTTTGAAAACAAAAAAGCCCTTGTAAACAAGGGTTTTTTTGTTTTCAAAGGCTTTTTATTATATTTCAATGCATAATAATGCATAATAATGATAAAAACAATATATCAGTGCAAAAATAGCAGTTATAAAATTTTAAGTGTAGTGTAGCATATACGGTATAAACATTATCATAAACTATCTTTATCGTAAATTATCGTATACACTATTTATCTATTTTCAATACCTCATTTATTCGAACTTTTAAAAGGCAAGAAAGGTATTTCTCCTCTTAGTTATAGAAAAAGATTATCGCAGAATGAATTTCAAAATGATTAAAAATATCCCTTATACTTTATTAAATTTATTTGAGTATAAGGGACATTTCATATTGGTTTATTGGTAATGTTTTGTTTTAAAATGCTTTTTTACAAAACTTATTATTCTTTCTCGAAAGCCTCTATCGGATATTTATTAGCAGGATCCCATATAATCCACTCTTTATAACCGGCATCATAAACCGCCTGTATCTGTTCTCGAATTTGTTTGGGACCGTAAACCTGGTAATTACCGCTACGAAGCCAACTAGCTGTAAATCCCTGCAAATAAGGTCTTACATCTGCTTTATAACCTTCTACAGCGGCAATTCTGTTTTTAGCTTTTACTAGCGAGTTATAAACTACTCCGTAAGGATCTAAGTCAGGCTTCGGAAATGTAATTTTATTTACAATTTGCCCTAAAGCATAATGGGAGGGATATACCATAGGAGATATATAGTCAATATCCTTACCAATGAGTTCCAAATATTGCCCGATATCTTCAGTATCTTCAGGGCTTTCACATATAATTCCGAATACATCCGCCGATATTATAGCTCCTGGAAGTTCGGATTTTGCATAAGCTAAAAATTCATTAATAACCTCATATTTCTTCTTATCATTAGCTTTAAAAACCATCGCACTTTTATTTCCGTCGTTCGGAAAACGCACATAATCAAATTGAATTTCGTCAAATCCTTTGCTTAGTGCTTCTTTGGCTATATCTATTATATATGGCCAGGATTCTTTGTTGTATGGATCCAGCCAGGTTATTTTATGGTTGTCCTTCCACAATCCTCCTGAAACATCCTTTACTGCAAGATCCGGCCTTTTGGATGATAGAACAGGGTCTTTAAAGCAAACCAATCTACCGATTACATAAATTCCGTTGTCATGCAATGTAGTTATTAGTTTATCTATGTTGTATTTTTGCTTATAAGCATCATATTCTTTTACCGCAGGAATATCCGAAGCATAACTTACATAACCGTCATCATCCTTAATATCGACCACAAAAGAATTGATTTCCGTTTGATGAGCAATTGTCAGTAAGCTATTTAATCTACCTGTATCTCCTGCAGACCAACCTGTAAGATAGATAGCTTTAACTGCATCAGGTTTCTTTATTTTTGGACCGTAAATATTATCATCTTTAGAATTATTATTTATATCCTTATTTCCATCATTATCTATGTTGTTATCTTTATTTTTACCATCAGGAGAAGTCGGATTGCCAATGCTAGTAGTACCAGTATTATTATTGTTGTTGCTGTTCTCCTGATTGTTTTTATCAGGTATTAAATTGTCGTTTTTTGTTTGTCCAATAGATTTGTTATCGTTAGTACTATCATCGTTATGTCCTAACGTAGCACCTTTTTGTAGCGTATTATCGGCCTCATTATCAGCTATATTATTAAATTTGTCTTCAGGTTTTGTATTAATCTTACTTGAAAAGTAAAAATATGAACTCACAAACCCGCTAAGAGCGATAGCAATTATTAAAATTATGCCTGTTCGTGTTTTTTTGTTTAATAATAATTTCATAATTCCTCCATCAAATATTTTTGTATTACTACTAATAAGCATGTCTTACTATGAGCTTAATTATTAAAGTAACATTTTGGTGTTTTATAAAATTTAAGATTTAATAAAACATGTTTTACATAATCGGCATATAATTGCTAAACCCAGGTTATATACCGCAATTATAAAAGTAAATTATGTAAAATTTAGTCACATAATAAATAATTATGTAAAATTTAAAAGTTACATGTTTAATTATACTTAATTTAAGATTGATTGCCAATAAAAATAATAATGAAGAAAATTTTACTAAAAAATCAAATAATATGATATTCAATGATTACATTAGAAAATTTAAAGAAATGCTAAAGAATTCCTCTAAGGTAAAGTCAAATACACGTTGACTTATCCCAGTCAGTTGATACAATATATAGTGTTATGTAGCTATTTGTCATACAAAATGTAGTAACAATTGTTCAAAACTTATAAAATGTGGTTAAATTACACATATATCCCAAAGGAGGATTTGTAATGAAACTGTCGGAAAATGCTAAAAGGGTTCTTGAAAAAAGGTATTTTGCTAAAGATGAAAGCGGTAACTTATTGGAAGATGCAGAAGGAATGTTTAGACGAGTGGCAAAAGCTATAAGCGAAGCCGATGCTCCGTATGTGGATAAGAAAAGATTGGAAGAAATTGAAAATGAGTTTTATGATATGATGGTTAATCTTGAGTTTTTACCTAATTCGCCTACATTGATGAATGCAGGAAGGCCGTTGGGCCAGCTTAGCGCATGTTTTGTTCTTCCTGTTGAAGATTCGATGGAAGGCATTTTTGAATCTATAAAAAATGCAGCGTTGATACATAAAAGCGGCGGTGGTACGGGATTTAGCTTTTCAAGGCTCCGACCTAAGGGATCCGCTGTAAAATCGACCGGAGGAGTAGCAAGCGGTCCTGTTAGCTTTATGAAGGTTTTTAATGCAGCTACAGAAGCAGTTAAGCAGGGAGGTACCCGAAGAGGGGCTAATATGGGAATTCTCCGGGTTGATCATCCGGATATACGAGAATTCATAACATGCAAACAGGACAACAAGGATATTACAAATTTTAACATCAGTGTTGCTGTTACTGAAAAATTCATGGAAGCAGCTAAGAACAACCAGGAATATGACTTAATTGATCCCAGGACAGGTAAGCCTTGTGGCAAGGAAAATGCCAAGGAAATTTTTGATATGATCGTGGAGAACGCATGGAATAACGGAGAGCCGGGAATAATTTTCTTGGATAGAATTAACAAATATAACGTAACTCCTGCTTTAGGTGAGATTGAAGCGACTAATCCGTGCGGTGAACAACCTCTGCTCCCTTATGAAGCATGCAATCTTGGCTCAATCAATCTAAGTGTTATGGTAAAGGAAAACGACGAAGGATATGAAATAGATTTTGATAAGTTGAAAAAAATAGTATGGTCTGCTGTCCATTTCCTGGATAATGTAATTGATGTAAATAAATATCCTCTTGAAGAGATTGATAAAATGGCAAGAGGTACCAGAAAAATCGGTTTGGGGGTTATGGGATGGGCTGATCTCCTTTGCAAGCTTGGAATACCGTATAATTCCAGTAGAGCTGTAAAGCTTGCTGAAAAAGTTATGAGTTTCATCCAGGAGGAATCTAAAAAGGCGTCCATGGCTATTGCAGAAGTAAAAGGAGTATTTCCGTTTTACGAGCAAAGTATTTATAAAGATAAAGGGATTAAAATCAGAAATGCTACAACTACGACAATTGCTCCTACAGGAACATTAAGCATTATAGCCGGTGTATCAAGCGGTATTGAGCCATTGTTTGCAATATCATTTATACGCAACGTAATGGACAATGATGAGCTGATAGAAGTAAATCCGGTGTTTAAAGATGTAGCAATAAAGAGAGGTTTTTATTCTGACAATTTAATGAGAGAAATTGCTAAGAAAGGTACTGTGAGAGGAGTTGCAGGAGTTCCTTTGGATGTTCAGGAAGTTTTTGTAACGGCTCATGATATTGATCCGGAGTGGCATGTAGAAATGCAGGCAGCTTTTCAGAAGTATACCGATAATGCTGTTTCAAAAACTGTTAACCTTCGCAATAGTGCAACTAAGGAAGATGTTAGAACTGTTTTCATGAAAGCTTATGAAAGCGGATGTAAAGGTGTAACAATTTACAGGGATGGAAGCAGAGAATCGCAAGTTTTAAATATCGGAAGTATCAAGGGGAAAGACAAAGATAGTCCAACAAAAACTCAAGAAGATAATCCGGCAGTAACTCAGACTCATACAACTAATACTGCAGCAGCCGGTAAATCAAGCGCGGGAACTTATACAAATAAAATTGTACCTAGAGAAAGACCGGTTATTACAACAGGTTTTACCGAAAAAGTAAGGATTGGCTGCGGCAATTTGTATATAACCGTTAACTATGATGAGCATGGTATATGCGAAGTGTTTACAAACCTTGGCAGGGGCGGCGGATGTCCTTCGCAGTCAGAAGCTACCAGCCGTCTGGTTTCTATTGCCCTTAGAGCAGGTATGGATGTTCAATCTTTAGTTGAACAACTCAAAGGAATAAGATGTGCTACAACAATCAAGCAGAGGGGATTAAAGGTCATGTCCTGCCCTGATGCAATAGGAAAAGTAATCGAAAAAGTTGCAAAACTGCAAAGCAGCAATAATGGTAAGTATGAAGGTTTAAGTATGCTATCGGAATTTAATGACGATGAACCCGATGATGAACCGACACAGCAGAAATGTCCGGAATGCGGAAGAAAGGTTGAACATGAGAGCGGGTGTGTTGTTTGCAGGCATTGCGGATATTCAAAGTGTGGTTGATACTTGTAACAAAGGAACTGCATTAAATTATACTTCATGCAGTTCCTTTTTATATATTTATAAACATCTTTATAATTTGATTAATGGGATTTTAGAGGATTTGAAGCAAGGCTAAAATCCGCTGAAAGAAGACTTGAGGATTATATAACGGAAGATGTGAGATGTAGTGCTTTGTAATTTCACAGCCAAGTGGGAGCTTACACGGAAATATTAAAAATTGGCTGGGTATAGAAGGTCTAAGCTACCTATCTGTAGATGACGAAGAATTATATAATGAAATAATAGATACTGTTGGTGATTTATGTTATAGAATTACCGAAACAATTCTTTCTACAGGGATTAAGTTTGATTTTGGCCACTTCTGGGAAGATATTTGCTTTAAAAACGGTCCTCTGGTAAGCCCATCAATTTTTTTTTATGGAAAAGTTGGTCCTCATTATAAAAGAATAGCCGATTTATTGAACAAACATGGAATAAACATAGTTTCAGTTGGTTGTGATGGATGCATTTGCGCTCTTATTCCTACCTGGATAGAAAATAATACACAATATTATTGTGAACAAATGAGAAAAATATTATGCAATTTATACTAATTTCCATATTTAAGTATTTATAATTTTCGAAATCTTTCAAGCAGGATTAGAGCTGATTAATATCAATATTCAGCTCTTTTTTTATATGGTCAATAAAAATTAAATTGTAAAATCAAGTAAACTTGCTCATGGGATGTTTTTTATGTAATACAAAAGTATTAAAATCATCTAAAATTCTGCTTAGGAATACTGGGTTTTACGTTGCATTAAGTGAAAAACATGTACATCAAGAAAGCTTTCCTTATGAGTAGTTGTTTATTTAATTCTTCTATAGTAAAATATATACATATTGCAAAGACATGAAAATTCTAAATAACTGTTTTAAAGAACAAAGTTTTTTAAGGAAAGAACATATTTTGAGGTGAATTATTTATTATGGTTGTTTCTAAATTCATAAACGAGATGAGAGTTGGGGATTCAATACAGTGCTTTTTTTTGATAAAGGCAGTTGATTGCAAATTATCTAATAATAATAAGAAATATTTAGATTTTACATTGGTAGATAAAACAGGTGAAATAAATGCAAAGCTTTGGGATTGCAGCCCGGAGGACGAGGCTAATTATGTTATAAATAAATTTATAAAAGTAAAAGGAACTGTCATTGAGTGGCAAGGAAACCTTCAAATAAGAATTGATAAAATAAGATTGGTGAAAGAGGAAGACGGAATAAAAATAGAAGATTATATACCAAGTGCTCCCTATTCCGGGGAATATCTATTTAATGAAGTAATGAAATACATTGACAGGATTAAAAATGAAGATTTGTACCAAATTGTAACCTATTTAGTAGAAATGAAAAAGGCAAAATTGCTTATTTACCCTGCTGCTATGAAGAATCATCATTCCATAAGATCAGGATTGCTTTATCATATTGTAAGAATGCTCTATGCCGGTGATAAGTTATCGGATATATATAACATCGTTAATAAAGAATTGCTCTTTGCGGGGATAATACTGCATGACATTGCTAAAATCGAAGAATATGATGCAAATGAACTGGGGATTGTTTCTGATTATAATGCTGAAGGACAGCTTCTGGGACATATAATACAAGGAATAACGATGATAGATAATGCAGCTAATTATCTTGGCATAGATAGCGAAATAGCGATGTTACTAAAACATATGATACTTACCCATCATTATGAACCTGAGTATGGAAGCCCCAAAAAGCCCATGATACCGGAAGCCGAAATGCTTCACTACCTCGATGTATTAGATGCAAGGATGTATGATATGGAAAAAGCATTAAGCAGAGTAGAACCTGCCGGCTTTTCAGAGAGAATATGGAGTCTTGATAACAGGAAGATATATAAGTCAAAATTTAACATGGAGAGTCAATAAGAATAATTAACATGAGGAATGGAATGAGATCAATGTAAAATTTGCTGTATTAATTTAAGGGACCGAAGTTTAGGGGACGGAAGCTTATTGTATTTAGTGAGGAGGCATAAATTGACGGGAAACATTGTTATAAATCAGGTGATTATTTTATTTTTAATAATGATAGCAGGCTTTTATGCCAATAAAAGAGATATAATAAATCAGGAAACCAGAAAAAAACTTTCAGAGATATTAGTAAGAATAACTTTACCTGCTATGATTATATATTCATATAACCAGGAGTTTTCGCAGGAGCTGTTGAAGAACAGTTGGATAATGATTGTTTACTCATTTGGCATTCACATATTTACAGCTATTATATCAAGTTTCATTTTCAACAGGTTCCCAAAGAATGTAAAAGATATTTTAAAATTTGCCACCATCTATTCAAATTGCGGTTATATGGGATTACCTATCTTGGAAGTTTTATATGGAAAAATTGGAATATTTTATGCTTCAATGTACATAACTGCTTTTAATATTTTTACCTGGACAAATGGGGTAATGATATTTACAGGAGAGAAGAACACCAAGGCATTAAAAAAGGCATTGTTAAATCCTGGTATTATAGCAGTTTTCGCAGGGATGATGATTTTTATTTTCTCAATAAAATTACCATATCCTGTTTTTAAAACTTTTGAAATACTCGGTACCATGACAACACCTCTGTCAATGCTTATCATAGGTTCTTTGATAGCAGATGTTAAATTTAAGGAATTATTTTCAGGATGGGCTTTATATTATATATCGCTTATAAGACTCTTAATATTACCTTTATTTGTACTTTCAGTGCTAAAAATTTCAGGTGTTAATGATACAACTCTGCTCGGAGCTTGTGTGACAACTGTTGCAATGCCTGCAGCTGCAAATACAGCTGTCTTTGCAGAGAGATATAATGGAGATGCATACTTCGCATCAAGAACAGTTGCCTTCACAACTATATTATCAATGATAACTATTCCGGCTATTTTATATTTAATTTAGAATCTCTGAACGAAATCAGTCTTATTAATTATTGGTTGATATGAGATTATTGGTTGAAATTGAGCGGTTAAATATAAAAAGGATCAAACTTAAAATTATTCACTTAAACTTCATAGTGAAAATAAAAAGAAGGATAAAATAGAGTATTTCTGAGTATTTTATCCTTCTTTTTTCTTTTTAATATTTAAAATGTTATTCTACTATTTACTTAAACAGTAAATTAAACAAGTTGTACTTACCAAAAATAGATACACCTATTAATGACACTACAGACATTATTTTAATAAGTATATCCAGTGAAGGACCAACTGTATCTTTCAGAGGGTCACCTACTGTATCACCAATTACAGCTGCATCGTGTGCAGAAGTACCTTTACCCAAACCCTCAATACCGCCTGATTCAATATATTTCTTTCCATTGTCCCAGGCACCGCCTGCATTTGCAGTATAGAGAGCAAGCATAATTGCTGAAAGAGTTGAACCTATCAGAAGTCCTCCTACGAAATCAGCACCGAATATGAAACCACCTACTAAAGGAGCCAGTACTGATATTAATGCAGGAATAACCATTTCTTTCAAAGCTCCACTAGAGGATATCTCTACACATGTTTTATAATCCGGACGGCCTTCTCCAGTTAGAATGCCCGGTATTTCATTAAACTGTCTTCTTACTTCCTGAACCATTTTTCTTGCAGCATTTGCTACTGCTTCAATAAGCATGCCGGAGAAGAAAAACGGTAATGCTCCACCTACTATTGCACCTGTCAAAGCTAATGGATTTATTATGTTTAAAATCATTTCAAAACCTACTTCTCCACCTGATTGAGCTACAGGTTGTGAATGGATATATGAAGTTAGTAGAGAAAGAGCTGCCAATGCAGCAGATCCAATTGCAAAACCCTTACCGATTGCAGCAGTGGTATTTCCTACAGAGTCAAGTTTGTCAGTTATCTTACGTACTTCGGGATCTAGTTTGGACATTTCACTAATACCACCGGCATTGTCAGATATTGGACCGTAAGAGTCAACTGAAACTGTTGCACTTACAAAAGACAACATACCTAAAGCAGCCATGGTAACCCCGTAAATACCTGCGATCATGCTTGCAAATATTATAGTTAACCCTAAAAGAGCTACCGGTAAAAAGGTAGATTTCATACCCAGAGCCATACCTTGTGTAATAGTCAGTGCTGTTCCTTCAACAGAAGCTTTTGCAACATCTTTCGTTGGCTGAAAGTCATAGCTTGTATAATATTCTGCTATCCAGCCCATTGCTATACCACATATTATACCTAAAACTGCTGAATACCACGGAGACAGAATACCTAGTTTAAATCCTACACTGCTTACATCTATACCTTTAAAGAAGGTATATGTATAAATCCCTGTACCTATGAGTGTAAGAAATGCTGAAGTCCACAAAGATATGTTTAACTCACGATGTGGTTTGTCTGAAGCATTTTTAAATGTCAAGTATGCAATACCAATTACACAAGAAATAATACCTATAGAAGCAAATACCACCGGATAACTAAGCATCTTGGAAATGAGTGCATCCGAAATAGGGGTTGCAGGATCTATATACATGGATGCTGCCAGCGTAATACTTGCTATAATGGCACCTACATAGCTTTCAAGGAGATCTGAACCTAAACCAGCAACATCACCAACATTATCACCAACGTTATCTGCAATGGTAGCAGGATTTCTTGGATCATCTTCAGGAATATGAGCTTCAGTTTTCCCAACAAGATCCGCACCCATATCAGCTGCTTTTGTAAATATACCTCCACCTACACGGTTGAACATTGCTATTAGAGAACATCCCAGAGCATACCCGGAAACAGACATTGCAAAAGGTATAAATGTAACTCCCATCCAATTGCTTTCAATTATCAATTGTTCCGGAGATGTCTGACCTAAAAAATACCCGAATATAAGATAAACAATACCGAGACCCAGTAGAGCAAATCCTCCTACACAGAGTCCCATAACACTTCCACCCTGGAAAGCAACCTTAAGTGTATCACCGATTTTTCTAGTTTTCCTGGCTGTATTGGCTACTCTCACGTTTGCTATTGTTGCAATATTCATACCAACAAAAGCAGCCATTTGACTCATTGTCGCTCCTATCAAGAAAGCAACTCCAGTATACCAAGAAACTAAAATAAAAAGTGCAATAGCGATAAAAATTGCAATTCTCAGTATAACTTTAAACTCATGCATAATAAATGCATCTGCACCTTCGCGTATAGCTCCGGCAATTTCATTCATAAGTTCGGTACCTGTCTCACGTTTTTTTACTGAAAAAAAGTTGTAGGCAGCAAAGCCTAAAGCACCAATTACTGCAATTACGATAAAACCAAGCATAAAAAACCTCCAATATAATTAATTTTTTGTCTGCATTTTTGCGGTATACATTTAACAAATATATGATAAGCTGTATATCGCAAGTCTATGCTTTAAAAAATACACCCACAATATCATACATAAAAAATTAAACGCAGTCAAAGTATATCATAGACAAATTAGGCAATTTTTTATCACTTTTTGAATAGATTTAGGTTTTTGTTTCAATAATTATTAATTGCACTGAAAATGTTTTTCATAAATCATACAGTAAAAAATTATAAAAACGCCACATTAGGCAATACTAAAAAAGGATAATTGCTTTTTTTAAACAAAACATCAGGGAATGGTGGTTAATTTTATGGATTATATGATTGCTACATATGTAATCATTAGCATATTATTATTGCTCCTAATAAAAATGGCATTCAATTCAAATGGAAAAAAAAGGGATTTTGAGATAGATGATGCATATCTTGGTCTTGAAGAATTAAAAGCGCATGCTATTGGTATTGCAAGAAATCATTTTGTGAAAAACAAGAGCTTCAGAACGTCAAATTGGTTAATATTAAGAATGAATAAAAATTTTAATATAATTCAGGATGCTTTTAAAATATTAAATGATGACGTACAGAACGGATTTCCTGTACCGTCGGCCGCTGAATGGCTTCTGGATAATTTTTATGTTATTGAAGAAGAAGTTAAAGATATAAGACAGAGTTTGCCGGATAAACATTTGAACCGTTTACCGGTGCTAAAAAGCGGATATTTAAGAGGTTACCCCAGGATATTTGCTATTGCTTTGGAAATTGTATCCCATTCTGACGGAAAGATTGAAGAAACAGTAATAAAGGGATTTATTGAAGCTTATCAAACACAAAAGACCCTTCTTTCAAAAGAATTATGGGCATTGGCCCTAATGTTGAGGATAGCTTTAATTGAAAAGGTGGCGCAAATATGCATAAAAATGCTTGAAACCAGAAGACAATGGTTGAAAGCCGAAGAAGTAACGGAACTCTTATTAGCCGAAAAGGACAAAGGGAAAGAAGAGGTTTTGAATATCATTAATGAATATGTTAGGGAAAGAGGAGCAGTATATTCTTCCTTTATTGAGCATTTGCTGAATAAATTAAAGAAACAGGGAAAGAAAGGATTAGCAGCATTAAAATATATAGATGAAAGACTTTATGACCAAGGTCTAAAGAGTGAAGAAATAGCATCTTTTGAACATCAAGTACAGGCAGCTTCTCAGGTATCCATAGGAAATGCTTTAACGAGTTTAAAGTTTATCTCCTCCATGGATTGGAATGAGATTTTTGAATCTTTAAGCCATGTGGAGATGATTCTTAAGCAGGACCCTACAGGAATATACGGGAAAATGGACTTTGAATCCAGAGATTATTACAGGCATGCCATTGGAAAATTGGCTGAACTATACAATGTTTCGGAAACGCTTGTGGTTTTAAAAGCACTGGAATGTGCAAAAGAAAGTGAAGCTTTAAACGGTGAGGGGTTAAAAAACAAAGAGGCAAGGTATGGAAATTTAAATCTTAACCACATTGGTTATTATATAATCGGAAGAGGGAGAACAAAACTTCTTTCAAAAATAGGAAACAGGTATAAGCTGTATAAGTCATTCAGCGAATTAATAAGAATGCAGCCGGAAGGTTTTTATATCGGAAGCATACTTTTTATTACTTCCGTAATTACAAGCTTATCCGTATATTATGTTATAAGAAAATCCGTATATATTGAAATTCAACCTGCTATTGCTGCTCTATTAGCTTTTATTTCCTCGATTATTCCTGCAAGTGAGATCGCAGTTGCGTTAGTTAATACTTTTACAAACAGCATATTGAAGCCTACTTTAATACCAAAGTTGCAACTGAAGGAAGGTATACCGGAAGAATACTCTACTATGGTCATAGTACCTACGCTGCTTCCTAATGAAAAAAGAGTTGATGAATTAGTGGAACAGCTTGAAATCCATTATTTGTCCAACAGAGAGAAAAACCTTTATTTTGCACTGGTAGGAGATTTTAAAGACAGTGATGAGGAATCCAATCCTGAGGATGAGAAAATAATTGACAGAGCTTTGAAAGGTATTGAAAAACTAAATAAACAATATTCAACTGATGAAAAGGATATATTTTACTTCTTTCACAGAAAAAGGCAATATAATAATGCCCAGAAAAGGTGGATGGGCTGGGAGCGCAAAAGAGGCGCAATAATAGAATTAAACGAATTGCTAAGGGGTTCAAAAAATACCAGTTATAATATCATGAGCTGTGAATTTGATAAGATACCAAATGTCAGATTTATTATCACTCTTGATGCTGATACGAAATTACCTATAGGTGCTGCTAAGAGGCTTATTGGAACATTGGCTCATCCCTTGAATAAAGCAATTGTTGATGAATCAAAAAATATAGTGGTTGAAGGATATGGTATTCTACAGCCTAGAATCGTTATTAATACTTTAAGTACCATTATTTCACCTTTTACTAAAATATTCTCAGGTCAAGGAGGAATAGATCCATATACAAACGCAATCTCTGATGTTTACCAGGACTTATTCGGTGAAGGTATTTTCACGGGAAAAGGAATATATGACCTTGACATTTTTCAAAAAGTCCTTAAGGATGCTATACCTGATAACGCTATATTGAGCCATGACCTATTGGAAGGTTGCTATATACGGGCAGGTCTGGTAAGTGATATAAGCTTGGTTGACGGTTATCCTGCCAGATACAATTCATTTTCCATGAGGTTGCACCGCTGGGTAAGGGGCGACTGGCAGCTTTTACCCTGGTTGTCATCGAAGATTAGAAACAGGGAAGGAGAAAAGGTAAAAAATCCACTTTCTTTGATATGTAAATGGAAAATATTGGATAACTTAAGAAGGAGTCTCGTAAGTCCCGGATTATTTTTCCTTATAGTATTCGGATTGTTAATATTGCCCGGCAGTATGTATGTCTGGCTTGGGTTTGCGATTTTGTCCCTGTCAGTTTATTTATTGATACAAGTTGTAAGAGATTTCTTGGATGGAAGTTATTTTAAGTATAAACAAGGAAAATATGCCGCAGGGATAAATCCTTTAAAGGCCGGCATTTATCAGGTTATTCTCCAAATAGTTTTTTTACCTTACCAAGCTTATTTAATGATAGATGCAATAATAAGAACGATAGTAAGACTGTATTTTACGAAAAGGAATATGCTGGAATGGGTAACGGCAGCAGATATGGAAGCCTCTCTTAAAAATGATGCAAAGAGTTTTCTAAGACGAATGTGGATGGCACCAATAGCAGGTTTAATTCTGTTTGCCGCTGCAGCCCAAATTAGACCTTCAGCATTAATTCCTTCCGTCATTATTGCGCTTATGTGGGTATCATCATTCTATACGGCATATATAATAAGCAAACCATATAAGCCAAAAGCTCCTAAGCTAAAAAGCGATGAAATTGAACTATTGAGGGAAATTGCAAGAAAGACATGGGCTTTCTTTGAAGATTTTGTTACTGAAAAGGAGAATTTTTTGCCTCCCGACAACTACCAGGAGGATCCGTATAAAGGCATAGCTCACAGGACATCGCCTACCAATATTGGATTAATGATGGCTTCTGTCATTTCAGCAGCGGATTTGGGATATATAAGCCAATACGATATGGTTGAATTTCTAAATAATGTTGTAAACACATTGGATAAGCTGGATAAATGGGAAGGTCACCTGTACAATTGGTATAATACAACAAATTTAAAAGTGCTGCGTCCTGCTTACGTTTCAACAGTAGACAGCGGCAACTTTATAGGGTATCTTATGGTGATTTCCGAAGCTTTGAAGGAATTTCCGAAATTGGATTGTAAAAAAATGGCTCAAGGATTAATAGACACTATGAATGCTGCGCAAGAAGAATATAATAACGTTACTAATATTAATGACTGGAAGATGCAACTTAAAGTATATTTGGATAAGTATCAGGATGTACAAAACCAAAAGGAAGAACTAAGAAAAATACTTGAACAAATAATATCTGAAATAGAAGTTTTAAAAAGTGAAAGGAAGCTGAAAAAGCATCCATGGATCAAAAAGATTAATTATATGTGTGAAAGTTTTATAATAGAGCTTGACAAATCTGATTTCGATGACTTAAGAGTTAGTTGTGGCAATCTTAAGAAACGAATTGACACAATTATAAATAATACTAAGTTTCTTCCTTTATATGATACAAAAAGGCAGTTGTTTTATATCGGGTATGACGCGGAAAAAAATAAGTTCAGTAAATCATACTATGACTTACTTGCTTCGGAGGCAAGGCAGGCTAGCTATATTGCAATAGCAAGGGGAGAAGTAGATGTAAAACACTGGTTTAAATTGGGCAGAAGATTTACCATGATAGGAGATTATAGGGGCTTGGTTTCTTGGACGGGAACGATGTTTGAATATCTCATGCCTCTGTTGATTATAAAAAATTATGAAAATACTCTCATGGATGAAACCTATAGATTTGTTATAGCCGCTCAAAAGAGATATAGCAAGATGAGGAATATTCCGTGGGGAGTTACTGAATCTGCTTATTTTGCTTTTGATATGAACTTGAATTATCAATATAAAGCATTTGGTGTGCCTGAGCTTGGTCTGAAAAGGGGATTGGTCAACGATATGGTTGTTGCACCATATGCGGTTATGCTTGCTTTTCTTGTAGATCCTTTAAGTGCATTGGAAAACTTGAAATGGTTGGCAAAAGAAGGACTTTGCGGCAAGTACGGATTTTACGAAGCAATAGATTATACTCCTTCACGCCTCTCGCAGGATCAGAGAGGGGCTGTTGTAAAATCCTTTATGGCACACCATCAGGGGATGATACTTCTATCACTAAATAACGTATTAAACAACAATATAATGCAGTCCAGATTTCATGCTAATCCTATAATAAAATCCGCGGAATTGCTTTTACAGGAGAAGGTACCTTTAAGAGTCGTATTAACCAAAGGATATAATAAAGATAAGTATATACCTAGGAAGAAACCTAAAATTGAATCTAATAAAGTTATTAGAAGATACGGAATACCGGAGGGTTATATGCCTCATATGCATATACTGTCCAACGGAAAGTATTCCGTAATGATAACTAACGGAGGTTCAGGATACAGCAAATATAATAATATAGCGGTAACTAGATGGACCGGTCTAATTAATGAGATTAACGGATCGTATATCTATATAAGAAACGTCAATAAAAACAATGTTTGGTCGGCAAGTTACGAACCTTATAACATAAAACCGGATAAATATAGGGTGGAGTTTTCTCCTGAAAAAGCTGAATTCCGAAGAAGGGACGGAGATATTGAAACGCGTACTGAAATTATTGTTTCGACTGAAGATAATACTGAAATAAGAAGAGTGTCTTTAACAAATCATGATAATGAAGCTGCTGTAATTGAATTGACAAGCTATCTGGAAATAGTGCTTTCACATCCGGACGCGGACATTGCTCACCCTGCGTTTAACAAACTTTTTGTAACAACGGAATTTAATAGTCAATACAACTTCATCCTGGCTAAAAGAAGACCTAGATCAGATAATGATACTAGGTGGTATGCATTGCACATGGTTAATGTTGAAGGAGAAGTTATAGGAAATATTCAATATGAAACTGACAGGGCCAAATTTATCGGAAGAAACAGGACTCTTCGAAATCCTGAAGCCATGGATGTGGACAGACCTTTATCCAACACTACAGGTGCAGTGCTTGACCCTGTTATGAGTATAAGACACAGGGTTAAAATAAATCCTGGTAAAACAGTAGTTTTATCATATATAACATCAATTAGCGATAATGAGAAAGAAATTTTTGAAATTGCAGAAAAATACAGTCAAGCAAGTGCAATAGAGAGAGCTTTTGAATTAGCGTGGACCAGAAGTCAGATAGAATCCGGCTATTTGGGCTTCAAATCGGACGAAATCAGTTTGTATTTAAAAATGATACCTCATATTCTATTGCCTAGCCTATTAAGGAGAAACTGGGAAAAACAGATAGCTGCAAACGTCAAAGGCCAGTCAGAATTATGGGTATTCGGAATATCAGGGGACGTTCCTGTTATTTTGCTCATTATTGACAAGAAAGAAGATATTGAAGTTGTATACACGCTTCTGAAAGGACATGAATACTGGAGGATGAAAGGACTGGAAGTTGACCTGGTCATTTTGGTAGGAGAAGAAGCCAGCTATATACAACCTTTGCAAGACCTAGTGAAAGAAGCTGTTTCATCGGGATATGCAAGGGACTTGCTTGGCAAGAGGGGTGGTATTTTCATTTTAAATAAAACTTTACTATCGGAAGAAGACAACAACCTGCTTTATGCAACAGCCAGGATAGTGCTCAATAGTGGACTGGGTCCGTTGGATGATCAGTTGGAATTGTTATACAAAACTGCTCTTGAAAATAAGTTGATAATACAGGATAGAGTACCTTATGAAAATAAACCGGACGTACAACATGAAAAAATAAATAGTAAAGGTTTAAATAATGAAAATACTTCAAGTAATGAATTAGGAAAATTGGATACAATTAGCAGTTTGGACACATTGAGCTATTTTAACGGTTTGGGAGGTTTTGATACAAGAGCAAACGAGTATGTAATCTACTTAAAAAAAGATAGTGTAACGCCGGTTCCCTGGTCCAATATTATAGCCAATGAGAGTTTTGGTTTTATAGTAACTGAGTCGGGAGGAGGGTATACATGGTCATGCAACAGTAGGGAAAATAAGCTTACACCCTGGTCAAACGACCCTATTAAGGATACGGCAGGTGAAGTTATTTATTTAAGAGATGATGTAACAGGTGATTATAACAGTTTGACACCTTCTCCCGTCAGAGGTAAGGGAGATTATATAATCAGACACGGACAAGGTTATACAAGTTTTATGAGCTTAGTTAACGATTTTGAACAGGAACTTTGCCAGTTTGTGTCAGTTAAAGATCCGGTGAAAATATCATTAATAAGGTTAAAAAATAAAAACGGCAATACAAGGAAGATATCATTATTTTACTATGTACGCCCGGTACTTGGAGTAAATGAAAAAGTTACTTCTCAATATATTGTTACAAGTATAGATATGGGAACAGGTATTGGAATTATTAAGAATAATTTCAATACTGAGTTTCCGAATAAAACAGCTTTCATTGATAGTTCGGAAACAGAAAGGAGTTTTACGGGTGATAACTTGGAATTTCTGGGACCTGACGGAAGTCTTGAAAAACCGGAGGCTATTTTTAGAGAAAAATTATCCGGTACAATTGGTGCAGGTCTTGTTCCATGTGCGGCAATGCAAATTAGGATAACCATAAACCCAGGTGAAGAAAAGAATATAGTATTCTTACTCGGCCAGAGTGATAGCATTGAAAAGATACGTGATATATGTTTTAGGTACAGGGATATCAATAATGTAAAAAACGAATTAAATCTTGTTAAGGAAATGTGGGAAAGCAAATTGGGGGTTGTCCAGGTTAATACACCTGATTCTTCAATGAATATAATGGTAAATAGATGGCTACTTTATCAGGTAATATCCTGCCGGCTTTTCAGCAGGTCGGCTTTTTATCAGTCAGGAGGAGCTTTTGGTTTTAGGGATCAACTCCAGGATGTAATGGCTTTGATTTATGCATGGCCGGATGCTATAAAAAGACAGATTCTTTTACATGCATCCAGGCAATTTCCGGAGGGAGACGTTCAACACTGGTGGCATATGGAAGCAGGAAAAGGAATTCGTACAAGGTATTCCGATGATTTGCTCTGGCTGCCTTATGTAACGATAGATTATATTACTGCTACGGAAGATTGGTCAATTCTTGACATTGAAGTACCTTATATTGAGGATGAACCTTTGCCTGAAGGCCATGATGAAAGGTACAGCATACCAAGAATATCGGACAAAAAGGGTACCATTTATGAGCACTGTATAAAAGCAATTGACAGAGCTTTAAGATTCGGTGAGCACGGAATACCGCTTATGGGTTCAGGAGACTGGAACGACGGGATGAATAAAGTAGGGAACAAAGGCAAAGGAGAAAGCGTATGGTTGGGATGGTTCTTAAGCAGCATTCTTAATGGTTTCATTCCTATTTGCAAAAAATATGGAGATGAAGAAAGGGCAGAGCTCTATAAGAAAAATCTTGAAAATATAGTTCAATCAATTGAAAAGCATGCCTGGGACGGAAGCTGGTATAGAAGAGCATATTTTGATGATGGAAAGCCTTTGGGTTCAAATCAGAATTCGGAATGCAAAATAGACTCCCTGGCGCAATCCTGGGCGGGAATCACCGGCTTTGGAGATATAAATCGCACCAAAGAAGCGCTAAAAGCCGTTCAATATTATTTGATTGATAAGGAAGAGGGTATTATTAAGCTGCTTACACCTGCCTTTAATGATGGAGATCTTGAACCTGGTTATATAAAGGGATATGTGCCGGGTGTAAGAGAAAACGGAGGTCAGTACACACACGCTGCTGTCTGGGTTATACTTGCTTTTGCAAAAATGGGAGAAGGAGATAAAGCTCACCAGTTATACAACATGATAACTCCGATAAATCATTCCTGCAGCCAGATTGAGGCAGCCAGGTACAAAACGGAACCCTATGTAATGGCAGCCGATGTATATGCAATACCACCCAATACGGGAAGAGGTGGATGGACCTGGTATACAGGTGCTGCGGGCTGGATGTACCGAGTTGGAGTCGAGCATATTTTAGGTATAAAAAGACGAGGAGACAAATTAGTTGTTGACCCGTGCATTCCTTCGGACTGGTCGGAATATTCGGTTGTTTACAAGTACGGGAATACTAAATACAATATAACTGTTAAAAATCCGAATAGAGTTAATAAAGGTATAGGAAGGGTTACTGTTGATAATATTGATGTAAAGGATAAAGTGATTCATTTGGTAGATGATGGGAAGGACCATTTTGTTATAGTGGAAATGCAGTGATTAAGTAATCAGCAATTTAATAATTAAAACATGTAAAGGAATACCCTAACTTTCAGAAGCTCTTCAAAGCAATATAAATATTGATTGCCGGTTAGAGGAGTTTCAGTGAATGAGGGTATTCCTCTTTTAGTTAATTAATAGAATAAAATTCTAGTGAAAATAGAAGGAATTAAAGGAAAAATGTAGAATATTAGCAATAAACTATGAAGCTAGAGACAAAAAATCACTAATTAATAAAATAAAAGATAACGAAAAATGGATTTTTATTGTTTTTGTAGTAGTTTTAATGATATTTTTGAAACTTACATTTAACACTATTGTACTTATAATAGTTAACATAAGTATTGTTTTACCACTTTGTTATATATTATTCGATAAAAAGAAAAATGATTAGTCATTAAGAGAGCAATATAAAAAATTATGAAAATTTTACCATAAATTGAATAATACCGTCATTAATTCAAAACATTACAAAGAAAAGTATTGAGAGGTGAGAAAATATTGGCAAAATTAAGCTTCAAGATTTAATTATAGTGTTAAAAAGTGATGTAGTAAAATATAATTCATGTATAGAAATGAATTTTTGTATTGATAATGATACAGAATATCAAGATTGTTGGCTTGGAAAAATGCCGGACAAAAATAATTTTATGTTAGGAGACGGAAACATGGATGTCCCTATTGATGTTACAAATATAACTATAGAAACCGATAGATTGATTTTGCGAGCCTGGAAGGAAACTGATTTAGATGACTTCTACGAATATGCGTCAGTAGAAGGTGTAGGTGAAATGGCAGGCTGGAAACATCATGAATCAATCGATGTTACTAAAAAAGTATTGGAGTCATTTATTTCAGAAAAAAATGTTTTTGCAATCGTATATAAAGAAAATAACAAGGTAATTGGTTCTTTAGGATTACATAAATCATGGGCTAATGATGAAAGTGAGTATGCGCATTTAAAAGTTAAAGAAATCGGTTATGTTTTATCCAAAGTATATTGGGGAAGAGGACTGATGCCCGAAGCTGTCAAAGCAGTTATTAGATTTTGTTTTGACGAATGCAAATTAGATGCATTAACGGTCGGTCATTTTTCATTTAACAACCAATCCAAAAGAGTTATAGAGAAATGCGGATTTGCTTTTGTAAAGAAAGGTCAATATTATGCTAATCAATTGCAGTTAACTTTTGAGGATATGAAATATATACTGTTTAATAAAGACCTTATGTATTTTAACGTATAAACATAGTATACAATACTTATTAAGGAGAAAACTAATAAAAATTTGTCACATTTAAAAAAGGGTTCCTAAGTTAATTAGATTAAGTGTTTTATTGTTTGTGGTACAATAATAATGTGGTACAATAATAATATAGATAAAAAAGAAAGAGGTGATGCTCCATGAAAGGTGTGGAGATATTGTTACATTTTTAAGAAAATAAACATGAATTTGATAAATATGGAGTTAGAAAAAATGGGTTGTTTGGCATTTAACTAAAAGAGAGGATGAAAATAAGATCATGCCATATCATATGACACATTTGCATATAGCAAAGAATATATATCAACGTTTTCCAGAGAAAATCAAGGATTTATCCCAGTTTTATTTAGGAAACTTGGCTCCTGATGCTGTGCATAACAGAGCAGGGTATATATCGGATTATAAAAAAATATCTCATTTATGTGTAGGGGATGCACATTGGGGAAGGGTTACGAATAATGATGAATGGATCGATAATGTATTGAGTTTTCTGGATAAAAATAAAAACCCGGAGAACTATGATTTTATACTGGGTTATTGTTGTCATATTTTGTCGGATATCTACAATAATATAACTATGTGGATGCCTTTTATATTGAAATATCCTGATGAATTAGAAAAAGGATATGGATCCTTATATCATAAAGAGGGTTATAAAGTTGATATTGAATTAGCATTAAAAGATGACAATAGAGAAAATTTTTGGGTTTATCTTGAGAAAGCAAAACCAATAAATGTAAATAGTATTGTATTTGAAGAAGAAATTGAAATACATAGAAATAATATACTGTATAATTGGTATAAAGATAAGAAACCCCAGGATTTATCATCAAATAAAATAATAACAATTGAAAGCATCATGAATTTTATAAAAGATGCAACGGATTTTATTTCCAAAAAAATAAATTTGTACCTCTGATAAATTCAGATCTTTGAAATCATATCATTTTAGAACAGCATCTTGCCTTTGGCATCCTTCTAACAGCTCCAGATATATTTAGTATTGTTGAAAAATTGATACAAATAATTAATCAAATAGTTACAACAACTATTTACAATAACTGATTTAAATAATCAGTTTTATGTTGACCATATGTGATAATATCGTCCTTTTATTGGATTCCTTTAGAGAAATTCTTTATATTTATACTTCTTTCACCTTTATTGAAAATTCTGCGAAAAGAAATTAAAATAAGGATTAAAAGAACTAAAAAATAACATATAACAATATTAATACGGATAACTAGGGTAGGAACTATCCGAAGTAAGATGCCTGTGAAGTTATAGTAGATGACGAGGACGAAGAAGCAGGAAATTCTGTTGGTGACAACAGAAGCACGTGACTTTAGTCAAGTGAGGTTCACAAATAATTGATAGTTTATTTTTTTAAGTATATAATTTTATAAAGTGTATAATAACTAAATGAAATCAATATGAAATCGATGCAAGTGCTTTAATTTGTAATATTTAAGTAATCTTTAGAAAATTAATCAATTTATATTTTATATTACAAATTAATCAATTTATATAATTGTTTGGCTGAAACCAAGTTTGGAGGATATAAACGACAATGATTGACGGAAAAAAAATTAATGATGAAAATTTGCATAAAAAAATCAGCACTGATTTATACAAGCGAGATTTTAATATAGATAGTGATATTCTAAAAATTGCCGAAGAAGCAGAAGAAGAATGCAGGGATATATTCAGGGAAGTTGAAGTTGTAAGAGAATATAATCAATTAAAAGTTATCAAAGCCATGCAGGACAATAATTTAAGCGATTCACATTTTGCAGGTTCCACCGGTTACGGTTACGGTGATACGGGCAGGGAAATACTGGAAAATATATATTCACAAATTTTTAAAGCCGAAGACGCACTGGTAAGGCAGCAGATAGTATCCGGCACTCATGCCCTGACTCTATGCCTTTTCGGAAACTTAAGACCCGGTGATGAATTGCTTTCGGTAACGGGGAAACCTTACGATACTCTCGAAGAAGTCATAGGTATCAGGGAGAATAACGAAGGTTGCCTTAAAGAATTCGGCATCGGTTATAAACAAGTGGATTTGCTTTCCGACGGAAATGTTGATTTCGAAGGTATTAAAAAAGCCGTAAACAATAAGACCAAGATGGTATTAATACAGCGTTCAAGAGGATATGACTGGAGAAAAGCTTTAAGAATTAGCGATATTAAAGAAATAATAAGTTTTGTAAAAAATATTAAAAATGATGTTATTGTTTTAGTAGATAACTGCTACGGGGAGTTTTTGGAAATACAGGAACCAATAGAAGTCGGTGCTGACCTGATTGCAGGTTCCCTTATTAAAAATCCCGGCGGCGGACTGGCTCCTACAGGTGGATATGTAGCAGGTAAAAAGTCTTTTGTTAATAATGCTGCATGCAGGTTGACTTCACCGGGTATAGGCAAGGAAGTGGGTCCTACACTTAACGTTAATAGAATGTTTTTTCAAGGGTTGCTTTTTGCTCCCCACGTAGTTGCTGAAAGTTTAAAAGGAGCTATTTTTACGGCAGCTATAATGAAAAAGGCAGGCTTTGAAGTTTCACCCGATGTAAATGAACCGCGAGGAGACATAATACAGGCTATAAAATTCAATAATCCTGAAAGTCTCATACTATTTTGCCAGGGAATCCAAAAAGGTTCTCCGGTAGATGCTTTTGTTACCCCCGAACCCTGGGATATGCCGGGATACGACAGTAAGGTGATAATGGCGGCAGGTGGTTTTATACAAGGAGCTTCTATAGAATTAAGTGCCGATGCACCGATAAAATCTCCTTATATTGCTTACATGCAGGGAGGATTAGTATATGAAACCGTAAAACTAGGCGTAATAAAAGCTTTGCAGTTTATGAAAGAAAAACGTATACTTTTATTATAGAGATAATAATGTTCTTTTGCTGAGGGTATTAAAGCCGTTCTTTATAGCATGGAAAGATAAATTCGTTAATTATGTCTATTTTAGGTGAGGTTAATATGGGGTACAAAAGAAAAGATTTAAAGCTGAATTCTGCCAATAAAACAAACTCTCTCAATAACGGAAAAACGTACGATTATCAAAGTTACCGCAAAAAAAGGATAAACCGCGTAAATGAGAAGGTTAGATATAATGATGCATCTAATGATGATAACGATGACAATAAGGAAAATAGGCAACTTAGCAAGAATCGTAAATTAAAGAGAAGAAGAAAAATAACAAGCCTTATAATTATTGCTTTTATAATAATATATATACCTTCACTATTTAATTGGTTTTACGGGGACAGTGTCGCAACGGCTATAATATATAACGGTAAAATTGAGGATTCAATAAATACCGATGCACTTATAGTAAGAAATGAGATACTTATTGAAGCTCCTTTTGATGGTGAGTATATACCGCTGTATGAGGAAGGGGAAAAGGTCTCTGCGAATTCAGTAATTGCTACCGTGTTAAAAGAATCAGCCTCCGGACTGTTGAATGAAGTAAACGAGATTAATAAAAAAATAATATTTGCAAAACAGGAGAAAAACAAAATATCAGGAATTTTTAATAGTGACATTGAAAAATTGGATAATGAAATCTGCAATAAGATAAATTTACTTGTAGACGATATTAATAATAACAGAATGGATGGAATTGTAAAGCTGAAAAAGGAAATAGACGATATTATTCAAAAGAAAGCCATGATAATCGGGAGCGATCAAAACAATGATGTGTATATACAATCTCTGATTGAACAGAAAGAAGACTTAGAAAAACAAATGAGTCAAAGCATTGAGGAAAAAAGTATACCCTTTTCGGGTATAGTATCTTATTCAGTTGATGGATATGAAGATATTCTTAAACCGGATGCAATTAAAGATATAACACCTGAGTTTTTTACAAGACTGATGGCTGATAAAGAACAAGATATTGATAGGCTGAGCAGAAAGACAAGCGCAGGTAAACCTTTCGCGAAAGTTGCAATTGAGCTTGAATTCTACCTGGTAATTTGTAAGGATGCGGAAAACCTGGGCTTTTTAGATGTAGGGGATGTTATATTGATAAGAATCAATGGTACAAATAAAGTTGTACAGGGTACAGTTGATTATATTTCAGAAGAACAATCAGGCAAAAAAATAGTGTCCTTTAAAATTGATAAATATGCAAATGAACTATCCGATTTACGTAAACTTAACATAGATATTATAAAATCAACTTATGAGGGACTAATGGTACCTTTAAAAAGCCTATTAAACATAAATAAGACAAATATGACAGCCAACATTGCATTAGTAAAAGCAAATTATGCAAGCATAAGGGAAGTTCGAATTGAAGGCTACAATAGCGAATATGCTATAATAAGCAGCCTGAATCCTGAAAAAGGAGTATCTTTATACGATACATATGTTACTAATCCAAAAAACATAGAAGATGGACAGGTGATTTCACAATGAGCATTCAGGAGAAATTAATGGATAATGCATATGATGATGTTAAGAAAAATATTACCTCAGTAATGGAAAGAGTTTCAAAAGCAGCCATAAGGTCAGGGCGAAAACCTGAAATGATAAAAGTTGTTGCAGTAACAAAGAATGTAGAACCGGAACGAATTATGAAAGCCTTAAGTACGAATGTCATCCGGAATTTAGGTGAAAACAGAGTTCAAGAACTGGTTGAAAAGTATGAGTTTTTCAGCTCCAATGAAATGTACGGGAAAATTATTAATTGGCATCTTATAGGACATCTTCAAAGTAATAAAGTAAAATATATTGTCGATAAAGTAAAGATGATACATTCTTTAGACAGCATCAAACTTGCCCGGGAAATAAATGACCGTATGGAAAAAATCCAAAAAATCATGGATGTATTGGTTGAAGTTAATGTAGCTGAAGAAGAAACCAAGTATGGTATAAGAGCAAATGAAGTGGAAGATTTCCTGGAGGAAGTTAAGGACTTAAAGTACATCAAGGTTAAAGGGTTGATGACAGTAGCACCGAAAGTTACTGACCCCGAGGAAGTAAGACCTGTTTTTAGGGAGCTAAAAAAAATATTTATTGACATAAGCAGGAAAAACATTGATAATATAGATATGGTCTACCTTTCTATGGGAATGAGCAATGATTTTGAAGTTGCAATTGAGGAAGGTGCCAATATAGTAAGAATAGGAACTTCCATATTTGGGAAAAGGGAGTACAAATAACCATGTTTTGTAATATTTCTTTACAAAAATAGCTTATTAAATTAAACCACATTGAAAAGTAAATCTTAAGACCGGATGTGCCTGCTGTTAAAAAGTATACTACTATAGGACTTTCATATATCAAAGAAAAATTATAAGATAGGAAATACAATAAAAATATTCTGATTCAAAGTTTAAACTTAGGAAAAAATATATTTGTTTTCACAAAAGAAAAGGGAGGAAATAATATGTCAAGGTTATTAGATAAGATGTTAAATCTTGTAGGCTGGGAATTAGCAGAGGAAGAGCTGGAAGAAAATAACGGGGAAAATGAGGAGAAAGGACGTTTATCGGAGGAAACTTATTCGAAGCTTTCAATTAATGCAAACTCAAATAAAAAGCATCACAGTAAGGTAGTAAACATACATTCATCTTCCCAGTTAAAGGTTGTTGTAATCCAGCCGCAAAATATTGATGATGCGCAAGAAATATCAAACCATTTAAAAGAAAATAAACCTGTGATTGTTAACTTAGAATCCATGGAAAAAGAACCTGCTCAAAGAATAGTAGACTTTTTCTGTGGAGCTGTTTATGCCCTTGATGGAAGCATTTATAGAGTTTCAAATTCCATATTCTTAATTGCGCCTTATAATGTAGACGTGATGGGCGACTTTAAAGATGATTTAAAAAGCAAAAGCGTTTTTCCTTGGATGAAGTGAAAAACGGGATCATCTTTAAATTGTTGAGATAAATTATTGAAATTATACATGCTTGAATTTTTGCTACATACATAATAGAAAAATTTGTAAATAAACAGAATTATTAAAAGAAAATAGAATTATATAATGGAGGACTCTTTGTTGTGTGGATGGTATACAGAGCAATAGATTATTTGTTAATATTTATTCAATGGGCAATATTTGCGCGCGTGATAATATCATGGATACCAATACCAAGGGATAATAATATAATAAGACTTTTGTACCAGATAACAGAACCAATTTTGGCACCATTAAGAAGTATTATACAAAGGTCTGCTTTGGGAAGAAGTATGATGCTTGATTTTTCACCGGTGCTGGCATTTTTGATAATAAGCTTTTTAAGGAATTTGGTATTTAATTTGATGTTTTAAACATGTCTTGCATATGTAGAATATAAATATTGCATTTATGTATGAATTTTTGTATATATGTTCCGGTATGTTGAACAAGTTTGTGCCATTTTTACCTTTACCATGAACAAGAGGAAAGGAATGGTTGTAACTATGAATTATACTCCCAATGATTTGCAGAATTTAACTTTTAAGAAAACCATAATGGGATATAGCGAAGATGAAGTAAATGAAGTCTTGGATAGAATAATAGAAGATTATAACGCTTACATAAAAGAAAATCTTGAATTAAAAGACAAGCTTGCTGTGCTAAATGAAGGACTGCAGCATTACAAGACCATTGAAGAATCATTGCAAAACGCACTCATAGTAGCCCAACAGACAGGAGAAGAAATTAAAAAGAATTCATATAGTAAAGCTGAAAATATTATCAAAGAGGCTGAAATAAAAGCGCAAAAAATAATAAATGATGCAAATCAGGAAGTACTTAAGATAAAAATTGAATATGAAGAAATCAAAAAAAAGTTTTATGCTTTTAAAGCAAAAGCAGAGTCCCTTCTTTTGTCTCAAATGGAAATTTTAAGACAACTGGACATAGATGACGAGTAGTAAAAAATAATGACTTAAATTATTTTTATATGTTTGTTTTATCTATTATTGTACACAATATCTGTAAATAAATTTGTGGCATTTGTTTCGTTTATTTATTTATATTTGAGATGTTATGTCATGCGCACTTAACAACTGAAATATATTCAAATCTGCCCTTGACATCCGATTAAAACTTATTGTATAATTCTTCATAATTCGATGGTTTATTTTTATTCTTAAGTTGATTCAATATTTATGTGTTAATTAATTTAAAACTGAATATTTTAAAAACGATGACTAGAACGAGTAGGAGTACTCTACCTTTAGAGAGAGCAGGTAGTTGGTGGAAATCCTGTAAGGGGAGGCTTCGAAAATCATCTACGAGTTGCAGACTGAAATTATGTAATAATTAGTACCTTGCTGATTATTACGTAAGAGTAAGTTAAGCCGGTGAAAGCCGTTATCGAAAATGAGGTGATTACATTATTACCGATAGGTAATAAGCCAGGGGATAATGATCCAAATTATAATAATTGCAAATGTTTGGTAATTTGCCATTTAATGAAATATGCCGGTAATAATGTAATAATTTGGGTGGTAACGCGTGAAGTAGAACCTTCTCGTCCCTTTACGGATGAGAAGGTTTTTTATTTAGGATATAACTTTATGCAGTATAAACACTATATGGCAAAAAACGCAATTATAAGCATGTTTATAATCATTTGTATATTATTTGTATAATTATATATTGCTAACAAAGAGAAGAGGAGTGAATTCTAATTGTATAAGAAGGTATCTACAAGCTTAAATTTTGTTGAACGCGAACTTGAAGTCTTAAAGTTCTGGAAGGAACATAAGATATTTGAAAAAAGTATTGAATTAAGAAAGGGCAAACCTACTTTTACCTTTTATGACGGGCCTCCGACGGCTAACGGCAAACCCCATATCGGTCATGTTTTAACAAGAGTTATAAAAGATATAATTCCAAGATACAAAACCATGAAAGGTTATGATGTTTTAAGAAAAGCCGGCTGGGATACACACGGGTTGCCTGTTGAATTGGAAGTGGAAAAAGAGCTGGGAATTAACGGCAAACCACAAATAGAAGAATACGGTGTAGAGCCTTTCATTCACAAGTGCAAGGAAAGTGTATGGAGATATGAAGGCGAATGGCGTAAAATGAGTGATAGGGTAGGTTTTTGGGCTGATATGGATAATCCGTATGTAACCTATCACAACACTTATATAGAATCGGAATGGTGGGCATTAAAACAAATCTGGGAAAAAGGTCTTATTTATAAAGGACACAAGGTAGTGCCTTATTGCCCACGCTGTGGTACTTCGCTGTCCAGCCATGAAGTTGCACAAGGTTATAAAGATGTAAAGGAAGCTTCAATTTATGTTAAGTTTAAGGTAAAGAATGAAGATAATGTGTATCTTTTAGCGTGGACCACAACACCATGGACGCTGCCTTCAAACGTGGCATTAACGGTAAATCCTGTTGAGTCATACATTAAGGTGAAATGCGAAAACGAAATATATATACTTGCAGAAGCCCTTGCTTTAAGTGTATTACCTGAAAAATTGGAAATTCTTGAAAGAGTGAAAGGCCAGGATTTATTTGGAATGGAGTATGAGCCTTTATTCGACTTTGCACTTGATACAATTGATAAGAAAGCTTTTTATGTTGTTACTGATGATTTTGTTACATTAACGGACGGTACCGGAATTGTTCATACTGCACCTGCATTTGGCGAAGACGACGCCAAGGTAGGCAAAAAGTTTGACCTGCCTTTTGTACAGCTTGTCGATGAAGAAGGTAAATTTGTAGAAAGCGTAACTCCTTGGAAAGGTATTTTCGTAAAAGATGCAGATCCTGATATAATTAAGAACCTTGACGGAAGGAATCTAATATATAAAGTACTGGAATATGAACACTCATATCCTTTCTGTTGGAGATGTGATACTCCGTTATTGTACTATGCAAGGAGCACATGGTATATAAAAACTACGGCTGTAAAAGATAATATGGTAAGAAATAATCAGAAAATTAATTGGTATCCCGATAGTATTAAAAACGGAAGATTCGGGAACTTCCTTGAAAACAATATTGACTGGGCCTTAAGCCGTGAAAGATATTGGGGAACTCCATTGCCAATTTGGGAATGTAGTTGCGGTTATCAGCATATGGTGGGAAGCATAGCCGAATTAAAAGAAATGGGAGAAAACGTGCCGGATGACATAGAACTTCATAAACCGTATATAGATAATGTATATCTGAAGTGTCCAAAATGTAACGGTAGGATGAAGAGGGTACCTGAAGTAATAGATTGTTGGTTCGATTCCGGATCAATGCCCTTTGCTCAATGGCATTACCCGTTTGAAAACGAGAAACTTTTTAAAGAGCACTATCCGGCAGATTTTATAAGTGAAGCTCTTGATCAGACAAGAGGATGGTTCTACACACTTCATGCCATCTCGACTCTTCTTTTTGACCAACCTGCATACAAGAACTGTATAGTTCTGGGTTTGGTTCAAGATAAAGAAGGTCAAAAGATGAGTAAGCATAAGGGAAATGTTGTAGACCCATGGACTGTCCTCAATAAGCAGGGTGCAGATGCCGTACGCTGGTATTTTTACACTGCAAGTGCTCCATGGCTGCCAAGCAGATTTTATGAAGAAGCAGTAAGTGAAGTCCAAAGAAAGTTCATGGGAACTTTATGGAATACTTATGCATTTTATATCCTATATGCTAATATTGACAATTTTGATCCATCCAAATACAACCTAGAGTATGACAAACTTTCGGTTATGGATAAATGGATATTGTCAAGGCTTAATACACTTGTAAAAACCGTAGATGCAAACCTTGAAAATTACAAAATTACTGAAGCAGCAAGAGCAATTCAAGACTTTACGGATGAACTTAGTAACTGGTATGTAAGAAGAAACAGGGAGCGCTTTTGGGGCAATGAAATGGAGCAAGACAAGATAAATGCTTACATGACTTTATTTACCGTTCTGGATACATTAATAAAGGTTTCAGCTCCTTTTATTCCATTTATGTCCGAGGCAATATATCAAAATCTGGTTAGAAGTATAAATCCTGAAGCTCCGGAAAGCGTTCATTTATGTGATTTCCCGATATGTGATGAAGAAATGATAGACAAAGAGCTTGAAAAGAATATGGACCTTGTTCTGAAGATAGTTGTGTTAGGGCGAGCAGGAAGAAATGAAGCAAATGTAAAAACAAGGCAGCCACTTAGCAAAATGCTTGTAAAAGCTGACTTCCAATTACCTGCTATATTTGTTGATATCATTAAAGATGAATTAAATGTTAAAGAAGTTATTTTCACTCAAGAAGCTTTAAACTTTGTCGATTACAAGTTAAAGCCACAACTGAAAACAGTAGGACCCAAATACGGTAAACTCGTACCCAAGATTGGAAAAGCTTTAAGTGAAGCTAATGGAATTGAAGTTGTAAATACATTCAAAAAGGGTGAAAGTTATTTCTTAGACATTGACGGTATAAAAGTTGAATTGACGGCAGAAGATGTGCTTATAGAAGAAACACATAAAGAAGGTTATATAACAGCAAGTGAAAATGATGTAACTGTTGTACTTGATATAGCCCTCACTCCTGAACTAATAGAGGAAGGCTTTGTAAGAGAAATCATCAGTAAAATACAAGTCATGAGGAAAGAAGCAGGATTTGAAGTTCAGGACAGAATAGAGTTTTATTACTGCAATAACGAGAAAATAGCTGAAATAATAAATAAAAACAAAAAGTTGATAGCTGATGAGATTCTTGCAAATAAAATAGAAGAAGGAAAAGGGTCAGAAGGTTCTTATATAAAAGAATGGAACATCAACGGTGAAAAAGTTGAGTTTGCCGTAAAACGTTAATCGGTTGCTCGGGTTAAAGGGGGATAAACAGCAGTTAAACGTAGTTAAACGGCACCTAAATGCGGCTAAACGAAGCTAAATAGCAGTTAAACCTAAACACAGCTAAATGAACACAGCTAAGTGGTATCAGGTTTTAGTATTTGGTGTAAGGAAAGGGGACACATCTCGCTCGACTAAGAAGTATTTCTTTTAGGTTGAGATGTGTTCCCATGTTGAAGAATGTCTCATACTGAAGTATGTTATTATATGAATGAAAGGATGTTCCGTTTTTGTTAAGGAAATCCATTTCTTCTATTACTTAAGAGTTTTATGGGCAATTTTACATAGAATTATGAGTTTTTTTACACAAACTGTATTGATAATATATTCTTTTGAAACAAAAACCTAAGAAAGTGAAACAAAACCCTAAGAAAGGGTGTATGTAAATTGTATACCTTAACAGTCGGATTGGGCGAAAGAAGCTACCCTATATATATTACAGGGGATTACGGTAATATTGGTACTGCTCTGAAAAAATTAGGGGTAGAAGGCAAAATTATAGTGATTACAGATAATAATGTTGATAAAGCTCAAGGACCTGCTTTTACTGAAGCTTTGAATAATGCAGGGTTTGTGGCTGAAAAGTTTGTTATAGAAGCAGGAGAAAACAGCAAGAATCTTGATACGATATCAAAAATATATAAATTTCTAATAAACATAAAAGCTGATCGAAAATCTTGCCTGATCGCACTAGGCGGCGGAGTAATAGGTGATATTACGGGTTTTGCAGCTGCTACTTACTTAAGAGGCATTGATTTTGTTCAGGTTCCAACAACATTGTTAGCTCAAGCGGACAGCAGCGTTGGCGGCAAGACAGGTGTTGATTTCGAAGGGGTAAAGAATGTCATAGGTGCTTTTTATCAACCAAGGTTTGTTTACATAAATGTTAATTCTTTGCGCACATTACCGGTACGAGAAATTAGGGCAGGTTTAGCTGAAACAATAAAACACGGTATAATAAGAGATAAAGATTTTTTCAATTATGTTAGTGAAAATATTGAGAAAATTATGAATTTTGATGAGGAAACTCTTAAGCATATAAGCAGGATCAATTGTTCAATAAAAGCAAATATTGTTGAGCAGGATGAAAAAGAAAGCGGATTAAGAGCCATACTTAATTTTGGTCATACATTTGGTCATGCAATAGAAAGTGCTTCAAACTTTATGCTTCTTCACGGGGAATGTGTTTCAATAGGTATGGTTGGTGCCTGTAAGATGGCAAATTATCTTGGCATGATTAAAGAAAAAGTAACTGACAAAGTATGCCAAGTATTATTAAAAACAGGTTTGCCTATTAAAGCAAAAGGCATAGACATAGATGAAGTATATAGGAATCTGTATCATGACAAAAAAATGCGAAAAGGTAAATTACTATTTATATTACCGGAGGATATAGGCAAGGTAACTCAATGTGTTGTCAACGATGAGAATTTGATTAAAAGAGTTTTATCTGAAATATTACAGTAATTCGGGATTACAATATTTGGGTGCGATAATAAGGAATTACATAAACTGGAAAGTTTAGCGTGGGAAGAGGCATACCCCTTCCCTGTTAAAATCCGCCTTGCAAGTGGCAACCACACTCATTGTAATCTAAATCAATTGATTTAATCATCTCAAAAAGCAAACTTTTTACTTTTTCAATATTTGAATTAAATACTTTCAATACTTCATCATGAGTAACGGGTTTTATGTCGTCATGTCCTTCCAACCCCACATCATAATCGGTTACCAAAGAGATATTAGCATAGCAAATACCTAGTTCTCTTGCAAGATAGCATTCAGGGTATTGAGTCATATTTATTACATCCCAACCCATTTTGCTAAACCAACGGCTTTCTGCTACAGTTGAAAATCTTGGACCTTGGATAACTACAACGGTACCTTTTTCGTGAATAGTTATACCAAGCTTTTTACCGGTATCTATCGCAAGCTTTCTCAAATATGGGCAGTAAGGATAAGCCGAACTTATATGTTTGGTTTCGGGTCCGTCAAAAAAAGTATCTTTTCTTCCGCTTGTCCTATCTACAAATTGATCACATACAACAAAATCACCTGGCTTTATATGTGGTTGAAGGCTTCCTGACGACGTTGGTGCTATTATTTTTTTCACGCCTAACTCTTTCATTGCATATAAATTAGCTCTATAAGGTATCATATGCGGAGGATACTGATGCTTTTTACCATGGCGGGGCAAAAATGCTATTCTTTTGCCTTCAAACTCTGCTAATGCGATAGAATCACTTGGTTTTCCATAAGGAGTCTCAATTTCGATTTCTTCAACATTATTAAGAAATGAATAAAATCCTGAACCACCAAAAACTCCTATATCAGCTTTTAAATTCATAATCATCACAACCTCCTGTAAAAAATTGTATAAATAAATTAATCTAACTTTGTTGGTCTTCACCTTTACGGTTTGTACTATTTTTGTTGTTTGTGCTATTGCAGTTTCTTTACAGTATGAACCATTATGTTTTCAATTATTAGTCTTTTTATTTTACCGCAAAAATGCAAAAAATAATTTTATAAAAATTTCAGATAATAATTTCAGATAATAAAGGTATGCACAATTTAATTTTATTTTATCCTACATTTATCAAAAATCAAGGATAAAAGCACATTAATTAAAAATTATTAGGAATCAAAGGTAAAACATTGTTTAAATTGAATGAAATTTTTTCAGGAGGTTTTGATATATGAATAATATAGAAAAGTTCAAGCAAAAATTAATCAAATACGGACAGGAAATAGAAAATGTAATAAGGACTATGAATGAAAATCGAACTGCAGATCAGGAAAATGATTATCCCACTGAATTGTCAAATTATGATAATCATCCGGCAGAGTTAGGTACTGAACTGTATATGATAAGTTTAAATAATGCTTTAATGATACATCAGGAAAATCTCCTACAAGAAGTACGAAATGCTTTGGAAAAAATAGAAAAAGGAGAATATGGCAAATGCGAGCTATGCGGGAAAAAAATTCCCGAAGAAAGACTTGAAGCAATTCCGTATGCACGTTTGTGTCTTGAATGTCAGGAAGAAAATGAACAAAAGGAAGAACCGGAAAGAGAAGTTCGTTCTAATGAAGAATTGGAATGAGACAGGGGGACGGTTCTTCTGTCTCACTCCAAAAGGTGAGACAGAAGAACCGTCCCCCTGTCTCACTCTTTACATTTTTCCTAAAGCTTTGGTAGAATATAATCTTGAGAGCTAAAGAGATAATATAATTACGGATATAACTTTGATTTGGGAGTAGTTGTTTATGAATGAAAAAACCCTGAAGGTTTTGGAATTTGATAAAATAATTAACAGGCTTTCTTCCATGGCAGCGTCGCAGCTTGGGAAAGAAATAATTGAGAATTTGGTTCCTTCTACTGATATTGCAGAAGTTGATGAAATGTTAAAAGAGACTGAAGACGGAGTGAATTATATAATAAAGAGAGGTAATCCGCCTCTTGGTGGTATTCATGATATAAGAAACAGTTTAAAGAGAGCTGAAATCGGAGCTGTTTTGAGTCAAGGAGAATTACTAAGGATATCCGATGTTCTTAGGCTTTGCAGAAATTTAAAGGCTCATGCTATAGAAAATGTCAGATCAAAGGAAGATGATGAAAATAATGTAGTTGTTAATTTAATAAACCAACTTACCATAAATAAGCCAATAGAAGAGAAAATAAACCGTGCAATTATCAGCGAAGAAGAAATGTCTGATGAAGCAAGCCCGTTGCTCGGAAATATAAGAAGGCAGATTAGAAATAAGCAGGAAGTTATAAAAGACAAATTAAATAACATGATAAGATCACCTCATTACCTAAAATATTTGCAGGAACCTATAGTCACGATAAGAGCGGGTCGTTATGTAATACCTGTTAAACAGGAATATCGCAGTGAAGTACCGGGACTGGTACATGATTCTTCTGCCAGCGGAGCTACGGTATATATAGAACCTATGGCTGTTGTAGAGGCAAACAATGAAATAAAGCAACTTCAACTAAAAGAGCAGGCTGAAATAGAAAGGATTCTAAAAGAGTTAACTGACGAGGTAATCGGTATACTGCCGGATTTGAAAAACAATATATCTCTTTTAGCAAAGCTGGACTTTATACTTGCAAAAGCAAACTTCAGCATTCAATACAACGGAGTTAAACCGAACCTCAATACCAACGGTCGTATAAACATAAGAAAAGGAAGACATCCGCTTTTAGATCCTAAGACAGTTGTCCCAATTGATTTTTGGGTAGGAGATAAATTTAGCTCTCTTATAATTACCGGACCTAATACCGGGGGAAAAACAGTCACTTTAAAAACAGTAGGCTTGCTCACACTGATGGCGCAAGCAGGATTAAATGTTCCTGCATCGGATAATACCGATTTATGTGTATTTAAAAAGATATTTGCGGATATCGGTGACGAACAGAGTATAGAACAAAGTTTAAGCACTTTTTCATCACATATGACAAATATAGTGAACATAATTAAGAATTCGGATGATAGCTCTCTTATTCTCTTGGATGAGCTGGGAGCCGGAACAGACCCTACAGAAGGTGCAGCACTTGCAATAGCAATACTTGAGGCTCTTCATGAAAAGGGTTCAATTACTGTAGCTACAACCCATTACAGTGAGCTTAAACTTTATGCAATGACATCAGAATATGCTGAAAATGCAAGTTGCGAATTTGATGTTGAAACACTTAGACCGACATATAAGCTGCTGATAGGCATTCCCGGAAAAAGTAATGCTTTTGCAATATCAAAAAAGCTCGGACTTCCGGAATATATACTGGCTAATGCAAAAAATTATCTTACGAAGGAAAACATAAGATTTGAAGATGTGCTGTTAGAAATAGACAAGGAACGGAAAACAGCCGAAAAGGAAAGAATTAAAGCTGAAGTGCACAGGCTTGAAATAGAAAGACTTAAAAAGGAATTGGATGAACAAAAAAGAAAATTTGAAGCCGAAAGAGAAAAAATAATGCGTCAAGCTAAAGAAGAAGCTCGTCGCATAGTTCTCGAAGCTAAAACAGAAGCTGAAAATATAATTGAAGAACTTAGAAGAATTGAAAAAGAAAAAGAAAAATCGGAGAGGAATAAAGCGATTGAAGCAATAAAAAGTAAGCTGAGGGAAAAAGTTAATGAACTCGATTCATCACTTATTGAAACATTAATGCCAAGACAAGGCTATATAAAACCTCCTGAAAACCTTAAACCGGGAGACAGCGTATTAATTGTTAATCTAGGACAAAAAGGAATAGTTATAGAGCCTCCGAATAATAACGATGAGGTAGTTGTCCAGGCAGGAATAATGAAAATAAATGTTCATATCACAAACCTGAAACTGATAGATGAGCAGAGAGCGGAAATTGAGAAAATTGGCTCTGGTGAGATCGGAAAGTCAAAAGCTGTAAATATATCTCCGGAGATTGATTTAAGAGGATTAAATTTGGATGATGCCATAATTAGCGTAGATAAATATTTAGACGATGCGTCAATGACCGGGTTGAAAACAGTAACTATTATCCACGGCAAAGGTACGGGAATTCTAAGAGCAGGTATTCAAAAACATTTGAGAACAAATCCTCATGTGAAATCTTTCAGACCAGGTAAATTCGGAGAGGGTGAAACCGGAGTAACAATTGTGGAGTTGAAGTAAAAAGGATGATTTTATAAGTTTTGCATTATAAGTTTTGAAAACGATTTCTACGTGTAATTATTCGTTAGAAATCGTTTTTACTGTGAAAGTTGACAACCTAATATTGATAATTTAAAATAGATTAGTTTTGAAAATTAACTTTGCTAAATTGAACAAAGCAAGTTGATTAATAAAGGCATGTTGCCTAATAAATCATGGCATGTACGTAAATATTTACGAACTGCTTACATCATAAACATAATACTTTTTAATTCTACATTATTGAAAAAGAGGGAATATATTGTGATTGAAGTTAGAAATGACATTCGAAATATAGCAATTATAGCGCATGTTGATCATGGTAAAACGACTTTAGTTGACGGTATGTTAAAACAAAGCGGAATATTTAGGGAAAATGAAAAGCTTGACGAAAGAATTTTAGATTCTAACGAATTGGAAAAAGAACGTGGCATAACCATACTAGCTAAAAATACGGCAATAGTATATAATGATGTGAGAATAAACATAGTTGATACACCGGGCCATGCAGATTTTGGCGGAGAAGTGGAAAGAACTTTAAAAATGGTGGATGGTGTACTGCTATTGGTTGATGCATTTGACGGTCCAATGCCTCAGACACGTTTTGTTTTAAAAAAGGCTTTACAGCTTAATTTAAAGCCCATTGTAGTAATAAATAAAATTGACAGACCAGGTGCAAGGCCGAATGAAGTGTTGGACGAAGTCTTAGAGTTATTCATCGAACTAGGAGCTGATGATGAGCAGATAGATTTCCCCGTGGTATATACGTCAGCCCGTGACGGAGTAGCCGTACTTAATCTTGACGACGAAAAGGTTAATCTTAAACCTTTATTTAATACGATATTAAATGAAGTACCTGCTCCAAGAGGTGATACAGAAGCACCGCTACAAATGCTTGTATCCAGTATTGAGTATGATGAATATACCGGCAGGATAGCTATAGGACGTATTGAGAGAGGAAAAATGAAACGTGGTCAGCAGGCCGTTATATGTAAGAAAAACGGCAGCTTGCAGGAGGTAAAGTTGAGCAAGATATTCATGTTTGAAGGATTAAAGAAGATTGAATGCCAGCAAGCCTCCGTTGGTGATATTGTAGCTATTCCGGGATTAGAAGAAATTAATATTGGTGAAACTATATCTGATGCTGATTTTCCTGAACCACTGCCCTTTGTAAATATTGATGAGCCTACAGTGTCAATGACATTTTTAGTTAACAACAGTCCCTTTGCAGGGCAGGAAGGTACTTATGTTACTTCGAGGCATCTAAGGGAAAGACTTTTTAGAGAATTAGACAATGATGTAAGTTTAAAAGTAGAGGAAACAGATACACCGGATGCGTTTATTGTTTCAGGCAGAGGTGAGTTGCATCTTTCAATATTAATCGAAAAAATGAGAAGACAAGGTTATGAATTCCAGGTATCTAAGCCTAAAGTAATAATGAAGGAAATTGACGGAGTTTTGCATGAACCTATAGAATACTTAGTAATTGATGTTCAGGAAGACTATATGGGCGTAGTTATGGAAAAGCTGGGTGGAAGAAAAGCTGAATTAATTAATATGCATTCAACAAATGAAGGTTATATGCGTCTTGAATTCAAAATACCGGCTCGAGGATTAATAGGATACCACTCTGAATTCATGACCGATACAAAGGGCAATGGAATAATGAATCATGTTTTTTATGGCTATGAACCTTATAAAGGGGATATACAAACAAGAACCAGAGGTTCAATAATAGCATGGGAAAACGGTGAATCTACCACTTACGGGCTATATAACGCACAGGAAAGAGGAACTTTGTTTATCGGTCCCGGGGTTAGAGTTTATGAGGGAATGATAGTCGGAGAAAGTTCACGTCCGGAAGATATTGTTATAAACGTGTGCAAGAAAAAACATGTTACCAACTTAAGAGCTGCCGGTTCCGAAGAAACCTTAAGACTTACTCCGCCTAAAATATTATCCCTTGAGCAATGCCTTGAGTTTATATCTGATGACGAACTTGTAGAAATTACTCCCAAAACAATCAGGCTTAGAAAAAAGATACTTGATACTGAACAAAGAGCTAAGGCTAAAGCAAGAGAAATAAAAAAATGAAGGTGATATTGTGCGTAAGTCGATAATAGTATGGTTAATAATATTGATGTATATTGCAATTACATTAGGATGCGGTTATGCCACGTATTCGTATATTGTAGAAAATTACAGCGCAACCAGCACGATCAGCGAAATCCCCTTAGAAGATCAACTGTTGATAGAAATACCAATGGGTGCGGGAACTGCGACTATTGCTAATATACTCAAGGAAAAAGGAATTATTAAATATCCGTTAATTTTCAGGATCTACTCGAAAATTAATGGTTATGACGGTGTTTATAGATCAGGGGTGCACGCCATTGATAAAAATGTTAACTATAATACGCTAAAAGGTTATGATATGCTTATGGAAATAATATCCAGCAACCCGTTATCTTATGTGGGTGTTAGGGTTACTATACCTGAAGGCTATAATAACGAACAAATAATCGAAACTCTGGAAAAATCAAATCTTATAGATAGAGAAAGCTTTATATCTATACTCGAGAATTCTCAATTTGATTTTGAATTTTTAAAAGATAACAAAAGAAAGCAGAATAAGCTCGAAGGATATTTATTTCCCGACACATACGAATTTGATCCTGATGAAAATGACAGGGAAATTATACTCAAAATGCTTAGAAACTTCAATCAAAAGTTTAAACCTGAGTATTACAGGCGAGCTGAAGAATTAAATATGACGATAGATGAAATTATTATCCTCGCTTCCATTATAGAAAAAGAGGCAAAGTTACCTGAAGAGAGACCAATAATAGCCGGTGTTTTTTATAACAGGCTGAAAAGCAAGGATCCAAACCTAAGAAAACTGCAATCTTGTGCAACCATTCAATACATTTTATACAAAAGAGACGGAGTTATAAAAGATGTAATTACTGCCGAGGATGAAAAGATTGAGGATCCATATAATACTTATCTGTACGAAGGATTACCACCCGGACCAATATGCAATCCCGGACTTGCTTCAATTGAAGCGGCTTTATATCCGGCAGAGCATGATTATTTATACTTCGTTTCAAAAGAAGACGGTACCGGAGGACATTATTTTTCCAGAACTTATACGGAACACCTGAGTGCGCAGCTAAAAGCACAGTTAAACCGTCAGGTGAAGAAGAGTGAGTAGGAATTATAAATTGCAAAGCATAAACTTGATAAAGCTTTTTTTAAGAAAGGCAAATCTTGTATGATTAACTATGATTATATTAACGAGTATATAAGAAATACTATTAAAAAAGAAGAAGGTCTATTATTAGAACTGCGCAATTATGCGGAAGAAAATAATATACCGATTATACAGCCGGAAGTTGCAAAACTTTTGACCGTTCTGGGTTTAATTTTAAGACCCTCAAAAATATTGGAAATAGGAACGGCTATTGGTTATTCATCTATTTTACTTTCTCGTATTTTAGGTCCGGATGGAACTATAGATACAATAGAAAGCGACGATATAATGGCAGGATTGGCTAGAGAAAATGTAAAAAAAGCAGGATGTAAGGATATAATAAATGTTATTGAAGGAGATGCAATGGACGTATTACCCTACTTGGATAAAAAATATGATTTTATTTTCCTTGATGCTGCTAAAGGTCAGTATGTAGAGTTTTTCCCCTTTTGTTTTAGATTGCTTAACGTAGGGGGTGTACTGGTATCGGATAATGTGCTCTACAAAGGCATGGTAGCTAATGATGAGCTTGTTGTAAGAAGAAAAAAAACAATTGTTAAAAGATTGAGAACGTATTTACACGATATTTGTAATAACCCGAATCTAGAAACTTCTATACTGCCAATCGGAGATGGGGTTGCTATTAGCTATCATATCGGTGTGAGCAGGGATATTTCTGTTAAATAAACCGTATTAAAATGGGAAAAAATTGTAATAAACAGGTGATAAAATGAAAAAACTTGAGTTGCTGGCTCCGGCGGGAAATCTTGAAAAACTAAAGATGGCAATTATATATGGTGCAGATGCAGTGTATTTGGGAGGAGAAGCCTATGGCTTAAGGGCATATGCAGACAATTTTTCTTTTGAAGAAATGAAAGAAGGCATAGAATTTGCTCATTCCAGAGGCAAAAAAGTTTATGTCACGATGAATATAATACCTCACAATGCAGATTTGATCGGGATCAAGGAATATGCGAGAGAAGTTAAAGCCATAGGGGCAGATGCCATAATTTTATCTGATCCAGGAATGTTTATGTTGGTAAGAGAAGCAGTACCTGATATGGAATTGCATCTTAGCACACAAGCTAATAATACAAATTGGGCAAGTGCCATGTTTTGGTATAACCAAGGCATTAAACGCATAATTTTGGCAAGAGAACTCTCGTTAAAAGAAATAAGCGAAATAAGAGAAAAAGTTAATAAAGACCTGGAATTAGAAATATTCGTACATGGCTCAATGTGCATATCGTATTCGGGACGTTGTCTATTAAGTAATTATATGGCCGGAAGGGATTCAAACCGTGGTTTATGTGCTCATCCATGCAGGTGGAAATATTACCTGGTGGAAGAAAAAAGGCCGGGGGAATATATGCCGGTTTTTGAAAATGAAAGGGGCACTTTTATTTTTAATTCAAAAGATTTGTGTATGATAGAACATATTCCTGAAATAGTCAAAGCCGGCGTTAACAGCGTAAAAATTGAAGGAAGGATGAAAAGTTCTTATTATGTGGCAACCGTTGTAAAAGCATATCGAGAAGCTATAGATGCTTATTATATTGATACAGAAAACTACAAATTTGATCCTACTTGGTTGGAAGAAGTAGCAAAGGTAAGCCACAGAAACTTCACCACAGGTTTTTATTTCAAAAAGCCTGCCAGTGAAGACCAGGGATATTCTTCAAGTTTATATATTAGAAATTATGATTTTGTAGGACTTGTAAAAAGCTATGATAAAAAGACAGGGATTGCAAAAGTTGAACAGAGAAACCGCATGTTTACAGGTGAAAGAATTGAAGTTGTAGTACCGGGAAGGAAAGGGTATTTTACTCAGATAATTAAAAGCATGAAAAATGAAGACGGTGAAGAAATAACGTCAGCACCTCATCCCCAGATGACCGTTTACATGCCTATGGATCAAGATGTTACCGAGTACAGCATGCTAAGGCGCAAGGCTGAGTAATTTTGCTTTTCATGTCATTGTTGCTTTTTGTCGCTTTTTCACGCTCCCTCATGCATAAAATAGCACTCGTGTTCCCTCATGCATAATATGACACAAATATTGGAAAAATAATTTATATAAATCATCATGGTTTATATAGTATTTAGCATGAAGGGAGCGATTTTGCTGAATAACAAAAGAGCTTTTCTGTTACTTTTAGTGTTTACAATAGCCTTTGTAGGGCTTGTAATCAGACTTTTTGACATACAAATCGTAAACGGGGAAAGACTCTCCAAAGCAGCCTACGCTCAGAGAATAAATTCCATAGAAATTGAAAAATTAAGGGGAGATATTCTTGACAGGAATGAAATCCCTTTTACTAATAGAAGTAAAAAATTTTTAATCGTGCTTAAACCTTTATTTTTACAGGAACATGAGGAACAACTGAAAAAAATATGCAGCATCCTTGGAATGGACTATGAAAAGATTAAAAGTTCTATGAGATCTATGCTTGAGCCTATAGTGATAGAAACAGACGAACACAGGAAAAATATAATAATGAACTTAAATTATGAGGGAGTCTCCATTATTAATTCTTTACACAGGTATGACGATAACTCCTTAGCAAAACATATTATTGGTTATATCAATTCCGTCGACGGTGTTGGCAGCACAGGTATAGAAAAATTTTACAACAATGCTTTGACATATGATGCAGAGACTCTTGTTGCGGTAGTAACTGACGGTAGGAATAATATTCTCCCCGGAATGGGATACAGAATAATGAAAATACCGGGAACTAATAAGAAGCTAAACGTTAAATTGACCTTAGATTATCATATACAAAAAATCGTAGAAGATGTAATGGAAAAACATGATATTAAAGGGGCAGTAGTCGTAGAAGACGTAAATAACGGAGATATTGTGGCAATAGCCAGTAAACCGGATTTTGATCAAAACAACATAGCTAAATATCTTAACAGCACTGAACAAGAATTGTTTAATAGGGCCGTAGCGTCGTATGATCTTGGTTCCATATTCAAGATAATAGACCTGGCGGTTATGTTAGAAGTTAAAGATAATTGGGATGAAGAGTATTTTTGTACCGGATCAATAAAAATAGGAGATAGGGAATTCAAATGTTATAACCATGAGGAAGGAGGACATGGTTACGTTAACCTCGAGAAAGCTTTTGCCCTGTCCTGCAATACTTATTTTATTAATGCAGTAGTTAATGAAATTGATATTCGGAAATTATTGCAAAAAGCACATGAATTTGGTTTAGATAATAATACCGGAATAAACGAACAAGGAATTGATGAAGCAAAAGGAAATCTTCCGTTAGATAAGAAGTTTTTTTCATATGGAGATATTGCGAATATTTCAATAGGACAAGGCGAAATTATGGCTACTCCCATTCAAGTAGCCGATATTGTTGCTACAATAGCAAACGGAGGTATTAAAAACAAGATAAACATTGTAGATTCAATCGTAAATGAAAATGGAAATAAAGTAAGGGGCATCAAAGTTGAAAGAGGGTACAGGGTATTAGATAAAAAAATAGCAGACAAAATAAAAAGAATGATGGAGAATGTAATAGATTACGGAACAGGAAGAATGATAAGCTTGGAAAAATACGGCGGTGCAGCCGGAAAAACAGGCAGTGCCGAAACAGGACAATATGTAAACGGTCAAAGTGTTGTACATGGCTGGTTTGCAGGTTATTTTCCAAGGGTTAATCCGAAGTATTCAGTAGCTGTGTTTGTAGAAAACGGAAGAGCAGGTGGGACTGCCGGAGGACCGGTCTTTGAGGAAATTGCAAAGAGAGTTATGGAAAAGGGGTATTAAACCCCGATTAATTACACTTTATAAATTACAGTTTTCAGGTTTCAATTCTCTACTTAGTTTTTTTATAGCTTTCTTTTCAATCCTTGATACGTAAGATCTTGAAATGCCAAGCATTTTTGCTATTTCTCTTTGTGTTTTACTGGAGCCGTTTAACAGACCGTATCTTAACTCAATTACAAGTTTCTCTCTGTTTTTAAGTACTGATTTCATAATATTATATAGTTTTTTTACCTGCATTTTAAGTTCAACTTTATCCACTATTGACTCATTGTCATTTTCGATAATATCTATTAATGTTATTTCATTACCGTCTCTGTCTATGCCGATAGGGTCTTGAAGATAAACTTCATTTTGAATTTTTCTTGAATATCTTAACTGCATGAGTATCTCATTCTCTATGCAGCGAGCGGCATAAGTAGCAAGGCGGACTCCTTTTTCATTATCGAATGTAGTAATAGCTTTTATTAAACCTATAGTTCCTATGGAAATTAAATCATCAACATCATCAGTATTGTTGCTGTATTTTTTTACAATGTGAGCTACCAATCTTAAATTGCGTTCTATTAAAATATTTCTGGCTTCTTCATTACCATTTTTGAATTCTTCCAGGTACTTAGCTTCTTCCTCAGGAGTCAAAGGTTGTGGGAAAGAATTTGGATTCGATATATAACCTACAAATAAGCAAGTATTGTGCAGAACTTCAAATAAGGCAGAAAAAAATCCGGCAAACAAATAAGGCACCCCCATAATAACAGTACCTTATAAGTATATGACCGGAAACAATATTTTGTGCTTGTACTTTTATAATTTTATTTATTTTTATTTTCAATAAATTCTTTGAGAGGACGGTTCCTGAGCATTCCCGAAATAATGTTTTTAAAGAGTAAGGCTGTTATAGGACCTAAAATTAAACCTATGAAACCAAGCAATTTTAGACCTGTATACATTGCAATAAGAGTAACCAGTGGATGGACGCCTATCTGATTACCTAATATTTTCGGCTCAACGGTCTGTCTGACTATAAGAACGATGAAGTAAAGAATAAACAAGGATATACCCATTCTAATACTACCGGTAAAGAAACTATATATTGCCCAGGGTATTAAAAAGCCACCTACTCCAAATATAGGGAAAGCATCAAAAACACTTATAATAAAAGCCAGCAACAAGGAATAACTAACACCTATTATATTAAATCCTATAAAAAGCTCAAAAAAGGTAATAGCCATTAAAATGCATTGGGCTTTAATATATCCGACAAGTGCAGAAAACATATTGGTAATGATATTTTTTATTTGATTAATCCATTTTTCCGGTAACTGGTAAGAAAAAAAAGCGGATATTCTCTCCCTGTCACTTGCTATAAAATAAGTAGAAACAATTGTTATTACCGTAAAGATTATAGCTTGAGGTATGGAAGCTGCAGTAATATAAGCACCTCTTATAACTTTGTTAAGGATATCGGACACGGTTTCATATAATTTTGACAAAATATTTCCAACATTTCCGGTGATATCTTTAGGCAGCCATTCAAATATATACAATCCCCTGTTAATTAAGTTGATAACGTATGCATATATTTCGTTACTAAGCTGGGGAAGAACAGCGTATATTGATCTTATTTCCTGGATCAATCTCGCAACTACCAACGTGATAATCAGCGCAAAAGCAAGTATAAAAAACGTCAATATTACTGGTGCTGCAACTCTGCGCGGAATTTTAGCCTTATTCATCAAAAGTCTTATAATAGGCTCAATAATAGAAGCTATAATAAATGCAATGATAAAAGGTATAACATAAGGGTATACTTTTATAATTAGAAATAAAGCCAATAATACTCCAATTAAAGCTAATGCAATTCTTAACAGTTTTATTTTTCTGAGTTCAGAAAATTTTGACATTTTTTTGACAACAGCACCTTTCTTGCTTGATTTATTTTTTTATTCGTGTATTAATTTTACCTATTTTTTCATAATTAATATATATTTCCTTTGGCAAAAAATTTGATATGAATATACATGAATAAGTATATTATAAATTGCGCAAACTTTACAATAAAATTGTAAATTTTTTCACGAAAAAATTTGCAAAAATGTTGCTTTAAAAAAAAGTATATGCTATACTACAATACGGAAAATACACACATAGTAAGATTTATGAAAGAGTGCCATTTTATGGTACATCATAAAATGGCCTTTCATAAAGGTGATTACTATGGAGGTATAAAACTAAACATAGGAGGAATTGTATGTCTGTAATATCAATGAAACAACTGCTGGAAGCAGGAGTACATTTTGGGCATCAAACAAGAAGATGGAACCCCAAAATGGCAGAATATATTTTTACCGAAAGAAACGGTATATACATTATTGATTTGCAAAAAACCGTAAAGAAAGTTGAAGAGGCTTATTTATTTGTAAGAGAGGTAGCTGCAAACGGTGAGGATATTCTGTTTGTAGGTACTAAAAAGCAAGCACAGGAATCCATAAAAGAAGAAGCTGAAAGATGTGGACAATTCTATGTAAATACAAGATGGCTTGGCGGAATGTTGACAAATTTTAAGACCATTAGAGGCAGATTGGAACGTTTAAAAGAACTCGAAAGAATGGAACAAGAAGGTATTTTTGAAGTTTTACCAAAAAAGGAAGTTATTAAATTAAGAGCCGAAATGGAAAGGCTGCAAAAATACCTTGGCGGCATTAAAAATATGAATCGTTTGCCGGGTGCGGTTTTCATCGTAGACCCTAAAAAAGAAAGAATTGCTGTTTTAGAAGCGAGAAAACTTGGCATACCGATAGTAGCGATAGTTGATACTAATTGCGATCCGGATGAAATTGATTATGTAATACCTGGAAACGATGATGCTATAAGAGCTGTAAAACTTATTGCAAGTAAAGTTGCAGATGCTGTATTAGAAGGTAAACAAGGAGAACAATTGACAAGTACAAGTACAGATATAAGCTCAGACTTAAATGAGGATTCAATTGTTTATGATGATAATGTTGAGGGCGAAAGCGATTCAGATAGCATTGACATTATAGAAGAAATTCTAGAGGATACTGTTGATGAAATAGTAAGTGAAGTCCAATAACAGCTTAATGACGATAAAATATGTAAACTATTGAGGTTAATAATTTTAGAAGGTAGATAAATAATATAAGAAGGTAGATAATAATATAAGTTTGGAGGAATATAAATGGTTACTGCTGAAATGGTAAAACAGCTTCGTGAAAGAACAGGGGCCGGCATGATGGATTGCAAAAAGGCTCTTGTTGAAACTAACGGAGATATGGAAAAAGCTATCGAATATTTAAGAGAAAAAGGATTGGCCACGGCTGCTAAGAAAGCCGGCAGAATTGCTGCCGAAGGTATGGTAGATGCTTACATCCACGGCGACGGAAGAATAGGCGTATTAGTAGAAGTTAACGTTGAAACAGACTTTGCAGCAAAGAATAAGGAATTTAGAGAGTTTGTAAAAGATATAGCAATGCAGATCGCTGCAAGCAAACCTGAATATATTAGAAGAGAAGATATACCTGCAGAAGTAATAGAAAAGGAAAAGGAGATTTTAAGAGTCCAGGCTATTAATGAAGGTAAGCCTGAAAAAGTAGTAGATAAGATAGTTGAAGGAAGATTGGAAAAATTCTATAAAGAAGTTTGCTTGTTAGAGCAACCATGGATCAAAGATCCTGATAAAACCATAAACCAACTTCTTATGGAAAAAATTGCTATCATAGGAGAAAATATTAATATAAGAAGATTTGCAAGGTTTGAAAGAGGAGAAGGAATAGCAAAGAAAAGTGAAAACTTTGCAGAAGAAGTAATGAAACAAATAGGTAAATAAACAAAAAAGGAACATATGTAATAATATGTTCCTTTTTTTAAAATGTTTATACATAATTACTTTTGTGTTAAGTTTTTTTAAAATTTGTATTCAACTGTTAATTAGCAGACGGTTCAGCCTAAAAATATACTTGATTCAAGGTTGAATTGATAATATAATAGTCTAAGGGCAAGATTATAAATGACAGTTATTATTCGTTATTATTTAATTAATTAAAATATTTTGACTAATTAAAAATATATCAGTATGGGAGATTAACTTTAATGAGTAAAGCTAAATATAAAAGAGTGGTACTTAAGATAAGCGGAGAAGCTTTAGCCGGTGATAAAAAATTTGGTATCGACCCGAAAACTTTGGATAATATTACGCAGAGCATTAAGAAAGCACATGAATTAGATGTGGAAATAGCTATTGTAGTCGGAGGAGGTAACTTCTGGAGAGGCAGAAGCGGTGAAGGAATGGATAGATCCACCGCCGATCATATGGGTATGTTGGCTACAACTATTAATGCATTAGCATTACAAGATTCCCTTGAATCTAAAAATATACCCGTAAGAGTCCAGACTGCAATAGAAATGAGACAAATAGCGGAACCTTACATAAGAAGAAGGGCTATACGACATCTAGAGAAAAAAAGAATTGTAATATTCGCTTGCGGTACAGGAAATCCTTATTTTTCAACAGATACTGCTGCCGCATTGAGAGCGGCTGAAATAGATGCTGAAGTAATTTTATTAGCTAAAAAAGTCGATGGAGTATATGACAGCGATCCTGTCAAAAATCCAAATGCAAAAAGATATGATAAGTTAACTCATTTGGACGTAATAAAGCAAAGACTGGGTGTAATGGACACAACTGCTACTTCATTGTGTATGGACAACGGGATACCTATAATAGTGTTTGGAATTGATGATCCAGATAACATTGTAAAGGTTGTTCTTGGTGAAAAAATAGGCACATCAATTACATAACAGGAGGAGAGATTAATGGCTAGTGAAGATTTAAAAGTTACGGAAGAAAAGATGAAAAAATCAGTTTCTTTGTTAAAGCAAGAATTGTCTCGCTTAAGAGCTGGAAGGGCCAATCCGGCAATATTGGATAAGATAAAGGTAGATTATTACGGTGTACCTACTCCAATCAATCAGATCGCTAGCATTAATGTACCTGAAGCAAGAGTAATAGTAATTCAACCATGGGATAGCAAAAATTTGAAAGATATTGAAAAAGCAATTCAAAAATCCGACATTGGGATTAATCCAAGTAATGACGGAAGAGTAATAAGATTGGTATTTCCTGTGCTAACAGAAGAAAGAAGAAAAGAACTGACAAAAACAGTAAAGAAAATAGGTGAAGATACAAAAGTTGCAATTAGAGCTATTAGAAGAGATGCCATAGAGGAATACAGAATTCAGAAGAAAAACGGTGAAATCACCGAAGATGACTTGAAAATGGCAGAAAAAGATATCCAAGCATTAACTGATAAGTATATTGAAGAAGTTGACAAAATCGTTGAAGCTAAAGAAAAGGAAATTTTGGAAATTTAATGAATGGCAATAAATTCACTTATCCGGATATTATTGGCTATACTTTAGCAGATGCTACGAATATATTAAAAGAATATGGTATTGAGATAACAGAAATAAAAACAACGGCACCGCCAAGGCAGGTTGCTGATGCTTTTGACGGCAATTTTAGAGTTTTGAAAATAATAGCCGTTGATAGCAGTAGAGTGAGTCTTTTATTATGTAAACCAATGGATAATTAACTGATTATTGAAATAAAAAGGAAACACTTATGAAACTAATAATATAGCTCATTTGCTCCTCCTAAAGCGGAGGAGCAAATTTTTTAAAGTAGTGGACAAATTATTAAAAGTTGGGGACAAATTATAGAATTTTAGGTGATGGAGGATAGAATGCAAAATAAAGATCTTTTTAAAGACAATAACATTTTGGATCCTAATAAATTACCAATGCACATTGCCATAATACCGGACGGTAACGGACGTTGGGCAAAACAAAGGGGATTACCGAGAAGTACAGGTCACAGGCGTGGTTCAGAGACTCTTAAGGAAATAGTAAAATGTTGTGCCAGGATAGGTATAAAATATATTACTGCATATGCATTTTCAACTGAAAATTGGAAGAGACCGAAAGAAGAAGTTGATTCTTTGATGAATCTCTTGGAGGAATTTCTATCTAGAGCTCATGAAGAATTAAAAGAAAGTGACATCAGGATAAATGTAATAGGAGATATATCAAAGCTTCCCAAATCTCTGGCAGAAAAAATACATGATGTTGAAAAAATGACTAAAAACAACACCGGTTTACAATTTAATATAGCCCTTAATTACGGGGGAAGAGATGAAATCGTATCGGCAATAAGGAAGATATGCCAAGATGTTAAGGACGGGAAGTTGGATATTAATGATATAAATGAGCAGGTTGTTAAAAGCAAGCTATATACATATGATATCCCCGATCCTGATCTCATAATAAGAACGGCTGGTGAGAAAAGGGTAAGCAACTTCCTACTATGGCAATTAGCTTATTCTGAACTTTGGACCAGCGATGTTTTGTGGCCGGATTTTACTGAAAAACATTTGCTCGAAGCCCTATTTGAGTATCAAAAAAGAGAAAGAAGATACGGGGGATTATAAAAGTGTTAAAAACCAGGGTAATCAGTGCAATTGTGGGGTTAATATTAATAATAGGGACAATTGTAATATCGAAGGAAACTTTTTCAATAGCGGTTTTTTTATTGGCATTAGTAGGGATACATGAATATTATTCATCAATGAATAATATTGGTTTAAAGCCTATAAAACCTGTTGGTTATTTTGCCAGTTTGGTTATTCTATTAGCAGGTAATGGGGATTGGCTTCTTGCTAAGATATCCAAACCCGAGCTTTTTATTAATAGTCACTCTTATGATGCGGGGAGTATATCAAAAGAAGGTGCAGCTATTTTATTTGTTATTTTTATTTTCACTTTTTTTCTTTTTGCAATATCCGTATTCAAATTTGGCAAATATAATGTAACTGATATATCAATAACACTATACGGTATATTCTATGTAATATTTTTATTTTTATTTGCCGTTTTGACAAGGAATCTTGAACATGGTTTATTTTATATATGGTTTGTTTTAATAGGTGCCTGGTCCACCGATACATCCGCATATTTTATCGGGAGGAAATTCGGAAAGAAGAAGCTTGCACCCCTGCTAAGCCCAAATAAAACTATTGAAGGGTCTATAGCAGGAGTAATCGGTTCCATAGCAGGAGTGGCTATATACGGTATTTATTTGCAGAAGTATTTAAGCCACGTACCATTTTATCATTATATAATAATCGGTTTACTTTGTGGTATAATATCTCAGGTGGGGGATTTAGTTGCATCATCAATAAAAAGGTACACAAAGGTAAAAGATTTCGGGAAAATAATACCCGGCCACGGTGGTGTACTGGATAGATTTGACAGCGTACTACTCACCACCCCGGTGATATATTTTTACATTATAACCTTTATGTTATAACCCGGATTTCCGTATATTCCCGGGGTCAGTAGGGACATCCCAAAACATGGGGACATTCCTCTCCCCGGAAGAAATACCCGTACCTCGAGAGAGGTGTGTCCCATAACCTTAATCAATCGATCGGAGGACTCAAATGCAAAAAAAAATATCAATATTAGGCTCAACAGGATCCATAGGAATTCAAGCTCTTGAAGTAGTGAGAAATCTAAAAAAAAACAATTACAACATTGAAATAAAGGGACTAGCAGCCGGAAAAAACATAGATTTGCTTGAAAAACAAGTACTTGAATTTAAACCTGAAGCTGTATCTGTTATGGACGAAGAACTTGCCGATATATTAAATAAGAGACTTAAAAGCACAGGTACAGATGTATTCTATGGTATTGAAGGGCTAATTAAAGTAGCGACTTTGGAAAATACGGATTTAGTTTTAAATTCCGTGGTTGGAGTAGTCGGCTTGTTACCGACTTTGGAGGCTATACGCAAAGGTAAGAATATAGCTCTTGCTAATAAAGAAACTCTGGTGGCTGCAGGAAAGATTGTGATGGAAGAAGCTCAGAAACATAATGTAAGTATTATTCCCGTGGACAGTGAACATTCTGCAATATTTCAATGCCTAGTCGGAAATGACAAAAAAAGCATATCAAAACTTCTATTAACGGCTTCCGGAGGGCCGTTTAGAGGAAAAAAGACGGAGCAGCTTGAAATGGTAAAACCTGAAGATGCCTTAAAACACCCTAACTGGAAAATGGGTAATAAAATAACCATAGATTCGGCAACTTTAATGAATAAGGGTCTTGAAGTGATTGAAGCAAGGTGGTTGTTTGATGTATCACCTGAAAAAATAGAAGTTTTAATACATCCTCAAAGCATAATTCATTCAATGGTAGAATATGTAGATGGATCTATTATTGCTCAGTTAGGAATGCCGGATATGAGAATTCCGATTCAATATGCCATTACCTATCCAAATAGGCAATACAGTCGCTTTAACAAGATGGATTTTAAAATTCACAGGGAACTTACTTTTGAAGAACCTGATTATGTAAATTTTCCCTGTTTGAGGATTGCTTTTGAAGCATTAAAAGAATCAGGCACTATGCCTACTGTTATGAATGCTGCTAATGAGGTTGCAGTCAACTTGTTTTTGAATAATAAAATTAGATTTACACAGATTCCTGTTATTATAAGTAATGTAATGGATAAACATATAGTGAATAATAACCCTACTATTGATGATATAATAGAAGTAGACGAATGGGCAAGAATTGAAGCAATGAAAGTTTATAATAACATAGCCGACACTGTAAGCAAAAATTCGGTTGTCATACTTTAAGAAAGGGGGTAGTTGGCTGAATGAATTTGTTATTGGCTATTCTTGCTTTTAACCTTATAGTGATTATACATGAATTAGGACACTTTTTAGTAGCCAAGCTTGCAGATATTAAAGTCCTTGAATTCTCGCTTTTTGTAGGACCAAAATTGTTTAGTATAAAAAAAGGCGAAACAACCTATTCCTTAAGATTAATCCCAATGCTGGCTTATGTAAAAATGGAAGGGGAAGAAGAATACTCAGAAAGTGAAAGAGCTTATAATAAAAAACCGGTGTTGACAAGGGCAGCTGTAATAGCGGCAGGTCCGTTAGCAAATATTTTTACTGCTGTAATTTTGCTCGTAATACTTTTTTCTTTTACAGGTTATTCAACAAATAAACTAAGTTACGTTGAAGAAAATTCACCTGCATATAATGCATCATTAAGAGAAGGCGACATAATAGTTAAATACGATGGGAAAAGGATTTATCAGCCTGCAGACCTTATCCAGTTCCTATATGTCTATAGAGGTAAAACGGCTGAAATTGAATATATACGAGATAATCACAAATATACAACAAGAATTACCCCAACTGTGATTCCTGAACAGGTAAGATACTTGTTTGGATTTAACGTTAAGCAGATTTCGGGAAAGTTAACAAATATAGTTGATGCTGTAATTCCTGACAGTCCCGCTGAAAAGGCAGGACTGCAAAGCGGTGATGTAATAATTAAGCTTGATAGTGTTTCTGTATCTGCTAAAGAAGATATGGATGAATTTATGTCGAAAAATAAAGGTGAAACCGTTAAAGTCACAATTCTTAGAAATGGAGAAGAAATCAGCCTTGATATAACGCCTTTTGCTAACAAAATTCCTGAACAGTACTATTTAGGAATTGATTTTAGCAGGGAAAAAGGAAATTTGATGGATATAATAAAGCAATCAATAGCGTATGCTTATTCTAATGTTAGAAATGTAGCTTACAGTGTAGGATGGTTGTTAACAGGTTACGTTTCGGTAAGTCATATGACAGGTCCGGTTGGTATAGTAAGTTCAATTGGTGAAACGGTAAAACAAGCATCCACATTTTGGGATAAATTACTTTATCTAATTGACATAACTGCCTTTATAAGTGCAGCTTTAGGCGCAACTAACTTAATTCCTTTTCCTGCTCTCGACGGAAGCAAGCTTTTGCTCCTTTTAATTGAGGGGATCAGAAAAAAACCTATACCTCCGGAAAAAGAAGCTTTTATTTCCATGATAGGCTTTGTATTCCTAATAGTCCTTGCACTGTTTACTCTCTACAATGATATTCTCAGGATTTCCAGTGGCGGTTAAAATTATAAAGTGTCGGAAAAGAGCGAGCATAAACGGAAAAGTACCTGGCTGGTTACTCAAAAGTAGTTTACGGATTATTTGGAAGAATAACCGTTAATTTTAAGTTCAGGTTATAAATTGGGAGAGATAAATTGATGCGTTCTGTTGATAAGTTTGATATTGGTTTTATAAAAAGAAGAAAAACGAAGAAAATAAGAATCGGAGATATTTTTATCGGCGGAGATTCACATATTGCCGTGCAATCAATGACAAACACAGATACCCGTGATGTTAATGCGACCGTTAACCAAATAAGAAGACTGGAAGATGAAGGATGCGAGATTGTGAGGGTTGCCGTGCCTGATATGGAGGCAGCCGTTGCCATAAAGGAAATCAAAAAAGAAATTAGGATTCCGCTTGTTGCCGATATACATTTTGATTATAGGCTGGCTATAGCAAGCATGGAAAACGGTGCAGATAAAATAAGAATTAACCCTGGAAATATAGGCGGTAAAGAAAGGGTAAAGCAAGTAGTTGAAGTAGCTCGTGCCATGGATATTCCAATACGCATAGGTGTTAACTCAGGATCCGTAGAAAAACACATAATTGAAAAGTACGGTGGAGTAACTCCAGAAGGTATGGTAGAAAGCACCGTTAATAGTGTTAGATTATTAGAGGATTTCAACTTTGACAAAATTGTTATTTCGGTAAAAGCATCAAATGTACCTATGACAATAGCCGCTTATAGGTTAATATCCGAGACTTTGGATTATCCCTTGCATTTAGGAGTAACAGAAGCCGGAACTCCATTTAGAGGCACTATTAAGTCTTCTGTTGCCCTGGGATGTTTATTGTCAGAAGGAATCGGCGATACAATAAGAGTATCTCTTACAGGAGATCCGGTAGAAGAAGTGAGAGTAGGGCATGAAATATTAAAGGCACTTGAGCTTGAAAAAAAAGGTGTTGAAATAGTATCTTGTCCTACATGCGGCAGGTGTAACATTAACCTCATCGATATAGCAGAAAAAGTTGAAAAAAATCTTAAGAATTACAAAAAGAATGTAAAAATAGCCATAATGGGTTGTGCAGTAAACGGACCGGGAGAAGCAAGGGATGCGGATATAGGAATAGCAGGGGGAAAATGTGAGGCATTACTGTTTAAAAAAGGTAAAATTATAAGAAAGATATCGGAGGACAGAATTGCAGAAGAGCTAATTGAAGAGATTCTTAACTCTGACTTTTAGTGCCGAGATATTAATACCTAAGATTAGCATCGAAGAATTAACACCGAAGTACAAAAGAAAAACAAATGATAATTCCAGGTGGTAATTATGATCATTAGTGCGATTATCCCTGCTTATAACGAAGAAAAAACAGTCGGAAAAATAATTGATACACTCAAGAACGTGGATATTATTAGTGAAATAATAGTTGTAAGCGACGGTTCCGAAGACAAGACCGCTCAAATAGCAAGGGAGCGTCAAGTCACAGTAATTGAACTACCAAAAAACATGGGGAAAGGCGCCGCAATCAAAACCGGACTGGATGCAAGCAAAGGAGAAGTATTGCTCTTTCTAGATGCCGATTTAATAGGTCTAAAAGAAATGCATGTAAAAAAACTTCTGGAACCTGTATTAAAAGATGAATGCGATATGACGGTGGGAGTATTTAATAAAGGGAGAATTTCCACTGATATCGCACAACTGTTGACGCCTCATCTTTCAGGTCAGCGTGTAGTAAAAAGGTCTGTTATTGAAAAAATTGATAAGATTGAAATAACAGGATACGGAATTGAAATAGCTTTAACAAGGCATGCAAAGAATTGTGGTATTCGGGTGAAGAAAATAAAAATGGATAACATGACCCATGTTACAAAAGAAGAAAAATACGGCGTTGCTAAAGGATTAATAAAGAGATTTAGAATGTATTGGCAAATATATAAGGGATTAAGGGTATGAAGTGCTGAGGGAGTACATCCCTCTTGATGTGTTTAAGAGATTAAGAGAAACAACTTCAATATAATGCAGAAAATAAGGGTGCATTTAATAGATATTTCTTCACATAAATTAAATGCACTCCGGAAATAACGCATGATAAGGGGTTATAGCTATGCAAGAATTGGCGTTTAAGGATGGCTTTGCAAAAATATTATCTAAAGAGGCATTAGATGTTCAGGATATAAGAACCTTATTTTCCAATGTTAAAGTACAGGAGATCAATTTTTATAAAAAGTCAAAGAAAATGGAAGTTAAAATTATATCTGACAGATTAATACCGGCGCAAACAATAGCAGAAATAGAAGAGAGGTTTGCGGGATATTTTTGTCTTGATTGCGTAGATATAAGAATAAAGTATAAAATTGACGAAGAATTTGAGGAATTACTTTACTCTTACTGGGATGATGTAGTATTTTGTGTAGGAAGAAAACTTGCAACAAGCCGTGGACTACTCTCGGGTTGTGATTGGAGCCTATTAGGAAATAAACTTACCGTTCATTTAAAAACGAAGGGTGCTAATATTCTTAATGCTCAAAGATGCGGAGAATACATTGAAGACATAATTGAAGATTTTTTTTCCAAAAAAGTCAGGGTGGAATTTATTGATTGTGTAATTGATGAAAACTATAACAATAAATACGTTGAAGAAAAAAAAGCACAAGAAGAAAAGATTTTGAAGAATGTCATTTACATGGCAGGTAATAGTGAAAAAAGAAAAAAGAAATCCCAAGAATCAGAAAAAGAAAGTGAAAATAATGTGATTCTTGGTAAAGATTTTAAAGATGAAATATTGAAAATGAAAGACGTTAATCAAGATTCCGGAAAGATTGCAATAAAAGGTGAGATATTAAATGTTGATTCAAGAGAGATAAGAGGAGAAAAATACTTATTTATATTTGATATAACAGATAAAACAAATTCCTTCACTGTTAAATTTTTTATTAAAAAAGAAAAATACGAAGAAATTAAAGACAGAATCAAGCCGGGAATAACAGTAAAAGTCCGTGGGGAAACGGTATATGATAAATTTGCCGGAGAAGTAATCATAATGGCAACAGATATTGTCAAAAGAGAGAATCAAAATCAGCGAATTGATGCCGCACCGGAGAAAAGAATAGAGCTGCATTTACATACTCAAATGAGTTCCATGGACGGAGTAACTCCCGTGGAAGAGCTGGTCAAAAGAGCCGCCGAATGGGGTCATAAAGCTATTGCCGTAACGGACCACGGGGTGGTACAAGCTTATCCGGGAGCTTCCGAAGCATCTTCAAAATACAAGATTAAAATTATATACGGTGTTGAATGCTATTTAGTTGATGATACGAAAGATAAAAATTTTGATTTTACAAAAGCGAAATCTTACCATGCAATTATACTTGTAAAGAATACAACGGGATTGAAAAACCTTTATAAACTAATATCCCAATCCCATCTTAATTATTTTTATAAAAGACCCAGGATGACTAAGAGCATGATAATGGAACACCGCGAAGGGCTAATATTAGGCACTGCATGTGAAGCAGGTGAATTATACACCGCTTTCTTAAATAATGCCGATGAAGATGAAATAATAAGAATTGCAAGTTTTTATGATTATTTGGAAATACAACCTTTGGATAATAACCAGTTTCTTGTAAATGAAGGGAAGGTTGAAAGTAGGGAAGCATTAATAGAAATTAATAAAAAGATAGTAGAATTGGGAGAAAGGATAAATAAACCTGTTGTTGCCACCTGTGATGTCCATTTTATGGATCCGGAAGATGAAATATTCAGACGTATACTTATGGCAGGACAGGGTTATGATGATGCGGACAAGCAAGCACCGCTATATTTTAGAACAACAGATGAAATGCTGGAGGAGTTTTCTTATCTTGGGACTCAAAAAGCATATGAAGTTGTAGTTATAAATCCTAATAAGATCAACGATATGGTCGAGGATATTGCTCCTATTCCCGAAGGTACTTTTCCTCCCAAAATTGAAGGTGCTGAGGATGAGATTAAAAATATATCCTTACAGCAAGCAAAAGAATTATATGGAGATCCATTGCCTCAAATAGTTGAAGAGAGACTATGGAAGGAACTTGATTCAATAATTAAAAATGGATTCTCAGTTATGTATCTTATTGCGATGAAGCTGGTAAAAAAATCTTTAAGCGACGGTTATCTTGTAGGATCAAGGGGATCCGTGGGATCTTCGTTTGTCGCTTATCTTACGGGTATAACTGAAGTGAATCCGTTGCAAGCTCATTACTTATGCAGAAAATGCAAATATTCGGAATTCATTACTGACGGAAGCGTTGACTGCGGGCTGGATTTAGAGGATAAAAACTGTCCTGTTTGCGGAGAAAAGCTTGGTAAAGGTGGTTATGACATACCTTTTGAAACTTTTCTAGGTTTCAACGGCGATAAAGAACCTGATATTGACTTAAATTTCTCAGGTGAATATCAGCCAGTAGCGCATAAATATGTAGAAGAATTATTCGGTGAAGGGCATGTTTTTAGAGCCGGTACCATTGCATCGGTGGCTGAAAAAACTGCTTACGGATTTGTGAAAAAATATCTTGATGAAAGAAGCATTATTACAACAAATGCAGAACTAAACCGCTTGATAAAAGGATGTACAGGTGTGAAAAGAACCACCGGCCAGCATCCCGGAGGAGTTATGATTATTCCTCAGGACAAGGAGATATATGATTTTACGCCAATACAATATCCTGCCGATGATGTTGATGCCAGGAACATTACTACCCATTTTGACTATAACTTTCTGCATGGAAGTATATTAAAGCTTGATATATTAGGACATGATGACCCGACTACAATTAAAATGTTAGAGAACTTGACCGGTGTTAATGCCAGGGAAATTCCACTGGATGATAAGGATACAATGGAAATATTTAGCAGTACAAAATCATTAGGAGTCACCCCGGAAGAAATAAACAGTGAAGTAGGAACTATAGGTATACCTGAGTTCGGTACAAAATTTGTAAGGCAAATGCTTGTTGAAACCAGACCCAAGACTATGTCTGAGCTTATAAAAATATCAGGTTTGTCCCATGGAACCGATGTATGGTTAAATAATGCTCAGGATTTGATAAGGAGCAATATCGCCACTCTTTCCGAGGTAATATGTACAAGGGACGACATTATGCTTTACCTCTTACATTCAGGGCTACCTCCAATAACCGCTTTTAAAATAATGGAAGATGTAAGAAAGGGTAAAGGTCTAAAACCGGAGTACGTAGAAATAATGCGATCAAATAATGTGCCGGAATGGTACATTGAATCCTGTAAAAAAATAAAGTATATGTTTCCGAAAGCTCACGCAGCAGCTTATGTAATGATGGCATTCAGGATAGCCTGGTTTAAAGTTCATTATCCTCTGGAATTTTATGCTACTTATTTAACCGTAAAAGCCGATGAATTTGATGCTGACATTATGACTCAATCTCACGAAAAAATAAGGGAGAAAATAAAGGAAATGGAAGAGACAGGCAACAATCTTTCACAAAAAGATAAAAACGTATTAACTATATTGGAAGTAATAAATGAAATGTATGCAAGGGGAATAAGATTTCTTAAAACTGATCTTTATAAATCAGACGCAAAAATATTTCTTATTGAAAACGGAAGCATAAGACCACCGCTTAATGGTCTCCCAGGATTGGGAATTGCGGCAGCCCAAAGCATTGTAGAAGAAAGAAAAAAGAGAAAATTTTCTTCAGTAGAGGACCTGCGGCTCAGAACAAAAGTTGGTAAAAACGTTATTGATATTTTAAGACAGCATAAATGCCTTGAAGGGTTACCGGAAAGTGACCAGATCAGCTTATTTTAAAATTTTGTTGGTTTACAAAAAAATCTAAAAATATTACAAAAATATTAATAATTTATTTGCTTATTTCAAAAAATAGTGTTATAATATACTTGGTATTTACTCAAAAGCTAATATTATTTACAAAACGCTAAAAATACAAGAGCTACTTCAAATTTTTTCGTTTAGGAAGAAGTTTTAGATGCTATATAGCTAAGCGTTTGACAAACATTAAAAGCAAAATCTTTGATGAATGATGGTAAAGAGTGGGAAAGTCCCACTCTTTCGCATTATAATAAGCTCATTGAAAGGTGTCTTGTTCTTGTAAAGAAAAGCAAAAGACACCTTTTACAACGTATTGAAAATGGAGGAAATTGTATGTCGAAAAAAAAGATTGAAAATCAGGTTGAAGAGCTTGTATTACCGATACTCGAAGAAAGAGCTTTTGATTTGGTTGATGTAGAATTCGTTAAAGAAGGCAGGAATTGGTACCTGAGAGTGTATATAGATAAACCAGGCGGGATAAACATTGATGATTGTGAAGAAGTAAGTATAAGACTCAGTGAAGAACTGGATAGGGAGGATCCTATAAAACACAGCTATATTTTGGAAGTTTCGTCTCCTGGCTTAGATAGACCTTTAAAAAGGGATAAAGATTTTGAAAGATACAAAGGAGAGTTAGTTGAAGTAAAGCTTTTTAAAGCTATAGACGGTAAAAAGGTTTTTGAAGGAGAATTGTTAGGATTAATAGACAACAGGATCACAATAAAGCAAAGCAATGATCAAATATTATCTTTTAATAAAGAAGAGGTAGCTACTACAAAAAGGATTATTAAGTTTTAAACTCAAGGAGGTTGTTGTCAAGGATGAGTGCGGAATTAATCCATGCTTTAGAGCAGTTGGAAAAGGAAAAGGGTATAAATAAGGAATTGTTGATAGATGCGATTGAAGCAGCTTTATTGTCTGCTTATAAAAAGAACTTTGGTACAGGGCAAAATGTCAGAATAAATATAGATCACGATACTGGAGAGGTTAAAGTATTTGCACTTAAGAAGGTTACTGCCGTTCCTCAAAACGAGAAGACGGAAATTTCCGTAGAATCTGCAAGAAAAATAAATGTCAGAGCCCAGGAGAATGATGTTATAGAGGTGGAAGTAACACCGAGAAAATTTGGAAGAATTGCTGCTCAAGCTGCAAAACAGGTAGTTGTTCAAAGAATTAAGGAAGCAGAAAGAAAATTGATATACGAAGAGTTTTACAATAAGGAAGGCGATATAGTAAGCGGTTTGGTTCAAAGATATGACAAAAAGAATGTCATAATCGACCTGGGAAAAACGGAAGCAATATTGCTGCCTACTGAACAGATTCCCGGCGAGGAATACAATTTTAACGACAGAATAAAAGTCTACGTGGTTGAAGTCAAGAAAACTACCAAAGGACCTCAAATATTTGTATCAAGAACTCATCCTGGACTTGTAAAGAGGTTGTTTGAACTGGAGGTTCCGGAAATTCACGATGGTATAGTTGAAATAAAGGCAATTTCAAGAGAGCCGGGTTCCAGAACCAAAATTGCTGTTTTTTCGAGGGATGAAAATGTTGATCCTGTTGGAGCATGCGTCGGTCATAAAGGAACAAGGGTGCAAGCAGTAGTAGACGAGCTCAGAGGTGAAAAAATAGATATAATAAAGTGGAGTATAAATCCTGCTGAATTTATATCAAGCAGTTTAAGTCCGGCTAAAGTGTTAAGGGTTGACATAAATGAAGAAGAAAAAAGTGCAAGGGTTATAGTTCCCGATTATCAGTTATCCCTTGCAATTGGGAAAGAAGGTCAGAATGCCAGGTTGGCTGCGAAGTTAACAGGTTGGAAAATTGACATAAAAAGTGAATCACAGTTAAGATCAGAAATAGAAAACCAGTTTTTTAGTACCGGCATAAATAACAATTATGATCAAGGACTTAATGTATAGCCTGCAGAGTGAAGAACAATTAAGAAAAGAAAGAAAATATGCACGTTTATGATATGGAGGTTTAGTATGAAACAGAAAAAAGTGCCAATGCGTATGTGTATTGGTTGTAAAACCGTAAAACCTAAGAAGGAATTAATAAGGGTGGTAAAAAATAAGGAAAATGAAATTTTTATAGATTTTACAGGAAAGAAAAACGGCAGAGGTGCTTATTTTTGCAATAACATCAATTGTTTGGAAAACGCAATTAAATCAAAAAGGTTAGAAAAAGCTTTTGGAGCTGTTGTCAACCCTGAAATATATGATTTATTAAGAAAACAAATGGAGGAGAATAATGAACTCTAGAATATATGGTTTAATAGGATTGGCAACAAAAGCTGGTAAAACAGTGTCCGGAGAGGAAAGCTGTGAAAAAGCTTTAAAAAGGGGTAATGTCAAACTGGTATTGGTAGCTCAGGATGCTTCTGATAATACAAAAAAACATTTTACAAACATGTGTAAGTACAGGGGAGTTGATATAAGGATATTTGGGGAAAAGAATTTGTTAGGTAAGTATACCGGCAAAGTTATGAGAGCTGTTGTAGGAATTCTGGATGAGAATTTCTCTAAGCAACTCATAAAACTAATAGATAACCAAAATTCAGGAACTGGGGGTGTTTAAACTTTGGAAAAGGTTAGAATATATGAACTTGCTAAAGAATTGAATACTACAAGTAAAAGACTGATAGAAAAACTAGCAGAAATTGATATAAATGTTAAAAATCATATGAGTTATTTGGAAGGACATGAAATTGAAGCACTATATAAGCATATAGGTGTAATTTCCCATAGTGGAGAAAAGAAAGGTGACGAGCAAAAAAACGTCTCCTCCTTTACACCCCAAACTAGAACTGACCAAAAACGAAATGAGAAAAAAGATGTACCAAGAATAATAAGGACAACTGAGATTAGCCATACATCATCGGGTGACGGGCAAAAAGATAATGTTGAAACATTAAAAAGAAGCGATAATAAATATAAAGATACTGATAAAAAGAAAAATAGCGGTCATCAAGGTTCTAAAAGTAAAAATGATTATAAATCCGGCAAAAAATATGGCGGAATTAAAGTGAATGTTGCTAGTTCCGGTTTACGGGCCGGTTTAGTTAGGGAAACTGATACAATGATACACCAACTTTTGACTAAAAAGTTAAATACTGATAAGAAAGATAAAGATATAAAGCAAAGTCATGATAAAGATGGTAAGGATTTATCGGGCAGCAAAGAAGGTCAAGCTTCTACACAAACTACCACACAAACGACTGCACAAGCTATCGGAGCAGAAGTAAAAACTGAAGCAAAAACAAATGTCCCATCCGTACAAAAACAAGACACTAAAGCTGAGGTTAAAAGCAAGGAAAAGCAAGATAAAATAGAGGTAAAAACTAAAAAAGAAACTCCGGTTAAAGAAGGCAAAACTGAAGCTAAAGCTGAAGTTAAGGCGGAAGTAAAAGCAGAAATAAAAGCAAAAGAAGAAATGAAATCTGAAACCAAAACTGAAGTTAGAGACGAAATAAAAGGAGAAATAAAGAGTAAAGATGAAACAAGAGCTGAAAGCAAGCCTGCAGAAAAAACAAAACATGAAGTTGAAGTAAAAAGTATAAAGACAGATGAGTCTAAAGAAAGTAAAGTAAGTGGAGTAAAATCTGAAGAAAGCGTCAAAACACAGGAAACAGAAACTTTAGTTAAGCAGGATGATGCTAAATCCGTTACCGTCAGTGATGCTGAAAATGTGCCGAAGGTTGATAAGAGCAAAGCTAAACAAGATGATAAAAGTATTAGTTACCAAGATAACATTGTACAGACTTCAGGTTCTAAGAAAAGATCGGGATATAACAGAAATAAAAACTTCGTAAGCGAGAAAAAGAACGTAAAAACCATTTTGATGGCTGACATTGAAGAAGAAGAGCGTCTGGAAGGAAAACGCGATTATCAAAGCAAAGATTTTGATAAAAGCATTAAACGCGAGCAGAAGAGGGATGTATCAAAATCAAAGAGTTCTTCTATTAAAAGAAAGAAATTCAGACCTCATAATATAAATTTAGATTCAAGTATTGGTGTTTCTAAAATTCTGCAAGAAGATGAACTGTTTATTGATGATCTGTTGGAAAATACAAAAAATGTATCTAAGAAAGCGAAAAAATCATCAAAAACGAAAAAAGAAAAGAATGTTGAAAATAATAATCTTGAAGAAGCAAAAACAACAGTTGAAAATACAGCACCTGAAACTATAAAAATCGGCGACACCATTACTGTTAAAGATTTAGCGGAAAAGCTGAAGAAAACGGCAGCAGATGTTATTAAAAAATTAATGATGATGGGATTGATGGTTACAGTAAATCAAGAAATTGATTTTGATACTGCTGCGATTGTTGCCGACGAATATGGAGTAAAAGTGGAAAAAGAAGAAGTAGTTACTGAAGAAGATTTGCTGTTTGATGAAGGAGAAGATGATGAAGCTAAATTAGTACCAAGACCGCCTGTGGTGGTGGTAATGGGCCATGTTGACCACGGTAAGACTTCGCTTCTTGATGCAATCAGAAAAACAAATGTTACAGAAAGCGAAGAAGGTGGAATTACTCAACATATAGGTGCTTATACTGTCAAGATTAATGATAGGAACATCACATTCCTTGATACACCGGGGCATGAGGCTTTTACGGCTATGAGAGCAAGAGGAGCCCAGGTAACTGATATTGCAGTACTTGTTGTTGCAGCGGATGACGGAGTAATGCCGCAAACCGTTGAAGCGATAAATCATGCTAAAGCAGCAGGAGTAACGATAATTGTAGCAATTAACAAGATAGATAAACCAACTGCTAATCCGGAAAGAGTTAAACAACAACTTTCCGAGTATGGGCTTATTCCCGAAGAGTGGGGCGGAAAAGTCACCATGGTACCAGTGTCTGCTAAAAGGCGGGAGAATATAGATTTGCTTCTTGAAATGATACTGCTTACTGCGGATATTATGGAACTTAAGGCAAATCCTGATAAACGGGCTAAAGGTACGGTTATTGAAGCGAAACTTGATAGAAATAAAGGACCTGTTGCAACACTCTTGGTACAAAACGGAACTTTGCATGTGGGTGATGCTATACTGACAGGAACTATTTTTGGAAGAATTAGGGCAATGTCGGATGATAAAGGACAGAATATTAAATCCGCCGGACCGTCCACCCCTGTGGAAATCCTTGGATTGCCTGAAGTTCCTGAAAGCGGTGAAGCATTTTATGTGGTGAAAGATGAAAAACTTGCAAAATCCTTTGCTGAAAAGAGAAAAGAGCAACAAAGAGAACAACATTTGAAAACAACTACAAGGGTTTCCCTTGAAGATTTGTTTAATCAAATTCAGGAAGGCAATATAAAAGAACTGAATGTAATTGTTAAAGCTGATGTTCAAGGTTCGGTTGAAGCAATAAAGCAGTCTTTGGAGAAATTAAGTAATGATGAAGTAAAAATAAATATAATTCACGGAGGAGTAGGGGCAGTTACGGAAACTGACGTAAGACTTGCAGAGGTATCCAATGCAATAATTATAGGTTTCAATGTAAGACCGGCTCCTAATGTAAAAGAAGTTGCCGAAGAAGCAGGGGTAGAAATTAAACTCTATAGAGTGATTTATGATGCAATTAACGATATAGAAGCTGCTATAAAAGGTATGCTGGAGCCTACATTAAAAGAAGTAATATTGGGACATGCTGAAATAAGGCAAATTTACAAAGCTTCAGGAGTAGGTACTATTGGCGGTGCTTATGTGCTGGATGGGAAAATCAGCAGAAATTCAAATGTAAGAGTACTAAGAGACAATATAGTTATTTATGAAGGTAAATTGGCATCGCTAAGAAGATTCAAGGACGATGTCAGGGAAGTTACACAAGGCTATGAATGTGGTCTTGTTGTTGAAAAGTTCAATGATATAAAAGAAGGAGATATCATTGAAGCTTATGGGATGGAAGAAGTAAACTAAGGAGTGATATCAATGGTTGACAGAATTGCACGGATTTCTGAGGAAATAAAGAGAGAGGTAGGAAATATAATCCAAAGTCAATTAAAAGACCCACGCTTACCAGAATTTACTAGTGTAACAGAAGTTGAAGTATCACGAGATTTAAGGTATGCAAAGGTTTATATAAGCATTCTTGGCTCGGAAAAAGAAAAGAAACTTGCTTTACAGGGCTTGAAAAGCGCAGCTGGCTTTATAAGGCATGAAATAGGCAAAAGAATAAAATTAAGATATACACCTGAATTTCAATTTGAGCTTGACGATTCAATCGAGCGTGGTGTTTATCTCAATAAGTTAATTAGTGAAGTTGTAAAGGACGATAACAAGATAATTAATGATCATGCAAAGGAAGATTAACCATTGAGGGGGAATCCTTGAATCAAAAGAAGCCCCCCTTAATGCAAAATCAAAAGGGGACATTCCCCAACGTAAAAGGAATCCCTGTAACTCGGAGGGGTGTGTCCCCTAACCTTAAATTCAGGAGGTTACCGTGTTACCGAAAAATACTGCAAATAATATACCTCAAAACATTATAAACAAATTAAAAGAATCAAAAAATATAATAATCCTCCCTCATGTCTCAGTTGACGGAGATGCCTTAGGATCAAGCCTTGCTTTGGCTCTTGCACTAAAAAAGGCAGGAAAAAATGTCAGAGTATATTTTGAGGAAGAAATCCCTCAGGTTTTCACTTTTTTGCCCGGTAAGGAATTTATATTAAAATATTCAAATTTTAACGAAGATTCTTCAAAAATGTCTAAGGCGGAAACTGTTGTAGCTTTGGATACAGGAGATTTGGAAAGATTAGGCAATAGGGTTGAAATATTTAATAATTCAGAAAATAAAATTAATATAGATCATCATCCTACAAATACCTATTTTGCCGAAATAAATTATGTTAATCCTAAAGCAGCGGCTACATGTGAAATAGTTTACGAGCTGATAAAAGCAATTGATATAGAGCTGGATAATGATATTGCTTTATGCTTGTATACGGGGATTTTAACGGATACAGGCGGATTTAAGTTTGGCAATACAACATCCATAACACATTTAATTGTATCCGAGCTGCTAAATTACCAATTAGATATTCCTACTATTAGTTATAGGATTTTTGATGCCGTTTCTAAAGAAAAATTAAAATTAATAGGTAAAGCTATAAATACAATTGAATTACATGAAGATGGCAAATTAGCGTTAGCAACAGTTACTAAAAAGATGCTTGAGGAAACCGGAGCTTTAGATGAAGATACTGAAGGAATAATAAATTATGTCCGTAATATAAACGGTGTAGAAATAGCGGCTCTTTTTAAAGAAAAAGAAGATCTGGAAATAAAAGTTAGTCTGCGGTCCAAATCCTATGCTGATGTAGCTGAAATTGCCTTAAAGCACAACGGCGGAGGACATAAAAATGCAGCAGGGTGTACTATTAATGCACCTTTGGGGGAAGCAAAAAAAATAATTTTTGATGATTTGATAAAAGCTATAAACACTCACAAAAGCTAGGTCTTGGGAGGAGTGTATAATCGATACAAAATGAATGGTTTTTTTAATGTTTTGAAACCTCCGGGCATGACATCCTTTGATGTGGTGGCATATTTAAAAAAGTTATTGAATACCGGGGAAAAAATAGGGCATGCCGGAACACTCGACCCTGGAGCAGCAGGAGTTTTGCCAATTTGTATAGGTAATGCCACTAAGGTTGTTAATTACATCATGGATATGAAAAAAATTTACAGGGCGGAATTAACGCTGGGGGTTTCTACGGATACCCAAGATTCTTTTGGTAACGTTGTAGAAAAACGGGATATAGATTATGACGATATTTCTATTGAAAATATACGCAAAGTTATGGATAATTTCATAGGAGAAATAGAACAAATTCCTCCTATGTATTCTGCTATAAGAATTGATGGGAAGAGATTATACGAATTGGCAAGAGAAGGTAAGCTTATAGAAAGAAAACCTAGAAAAGTGTATATTTATTCAATTGATATTGTGTGTTTTAATAAAGATAAAATTTTATTTGATGTGGTCTGCTCCAAGGGTACATATGTAAGAACCCTGTGTTCGGATATAGGTGATGCCTTAGGATGTGGAGGCCACATGTCATTTCTTATTAGAAAAAAAACCGGTATTTTTGAATTAGATAACTCTTATACTCTGGAACAGATTGCAGGAGCAGCCAAAAACGGTAAAATCAAAGAATTGATAATTCCTGTAGAGGAAGCACTCAAAGATTATGGTAGTTTTTATTTGAGCAATAAAAATGAAAGAAAATTCAAAAACGGAAATTACATAGAATATGAAATATCCGATAAAAGTAAGGAGCATAATGAAGAAGGAAAAATATTGAAAGTATTTGATAATAACAAACAGTTTATAGGACTAGGAGAGATTATACACAAAGGTGATAAATCTTTTATCAAACCAAAAAAATTGCTTAATTAGAAATTGTTAATAATGTTTACTTAAGAAAACTGAGGAGATTTTATATGAGAACTATAAGAAGCAACAAGGATATACCATCATTTCATCTTACAGGGGTAGGACTTGGTAATTTTGACGGACTTCACATTGGCCATATGGCGTTAATAAATATTTTAATCAGTGAAAGCAAGCTTAATGGTTTACAATCAATAGTATATACTTTTACGAGCCACCCGGATAATATCATAAATAAAAACAGATTTACTCCTTCATTAATGACCCTCGAAAAAAAAGAGCAAATTCTTGGACAACTTCCATTAGATTATTTATATTTGGAAGAATTTGACGAGAACTTTGCCAAGATGAAACCTATTGATTTTGTCAAGAATATCTTGGTAGATAAACTTAAAATAAAACTTGCAGTAGCAGGTTTTGATTATACATTTGGGTATAAAGGCGAAGGAAATGTAAATTTGCTCAAAAAGCTGGGTGAACAATACGGTTTTAAAACCGTTATAATTCCTCCTGTTAAAATAAATAATGAGATAATAAGTAGCACCGGTATTAGGAAATATATTTCAAAAGGTATGATGGAAGAAGCATATTACATGCTAGGAAGACCTTATTCCATAAACGGTGTGGTTGAGACCGGTTATAAACTGGGAAGCAAATTAGGTTTTCCGACAGCTAACATAACTCCGGATCCACAGCTTTTGCTTCCATCTTTTGGAGTTTATCTCACCAGGACACTTATAGACGGAAGATTATACAACAGTATAACAAACATAGGTATAAAACCTACATTTGAACTTTCAAATCCGAGAGTTTGTATAGAAACTCATATTTTGAATTTTAACGAGAATATTTACAACAAGAAGATCGAGGTATACTTCTTTGCCAAGTTAAGAGATGAAATCAAATTTAAAGATAAAGATGAATTGGCAAGACAGGTGAAGTCAGATATAGCAAATGCAACTTTACTGTTTTCAAAATATATAGTGTAACAAACTTATTTGTGATAGAATATATTTTGAGCATATTTGATAAAGGAATATTTAGAAAGGAATAAAATACCGTTTCAGTAATAATGCCTTCATGTTAAGTGTATAAGCAATAGGAGGTATAAAAATGAATACAATAGAGTTTCCAAAATTAGGTATTAAATTTACAATAGATAACGTTGCTTTTAGGATTTTTGGAATTGAAATATTCTGGTATGGGATTATTATTGCTTTTGCTTTTCTCTTAGCAGTTTTATTGGGCCTTAAAGACAGCAAAAAATATAATATCAACCAGGATAACCTTATTGATGTGATTCTATGGTTTACTCCTGCATCAATAATAGGTGCGAGACTTTATTATGTTATATTCAGCTGGGATGAGTTTAAAAATAACCCAATAGATATATTAAATACCAGAAAAGGCGGACTGGCTATTTATGGGGGGGTAATTGCCGCTTTAATTACGGTATTCATTTTCGCAAAGGTTAAGAAAATTAACGCTTTGGAATATTTAGACTTTGGGATTGTGTACGTTCCTTTAGCTCAGGCAATAGGAAGATGGGGTAACTTTGTGAACCAAGAAGCATTCGGTAAGAATACGGATCTTCCTTGGGGAATGACAGGTAATATAATAAAAAATCAGCTACAAATCAATGCTGATAGGCTGTCAAAAATGGGTATAATAGTCGATCCTTCAAAACCTGTACATCCTACTTTTTTATATGAGTCATTATGGAATATTGGTGTTTTTATTCTGTTGTTTTTTTTCAGGAAGCGTAAGAAGGTTGACGGTGAAGTGCTTTTACTCTATGGTATCCTGTATGGCCTTGGAAGAGCATGGATAGAAGGACTTAGAACTGACAGCCTTATGGTTGGAAATTTAAGAGTATCTCAGTTTCTTTCGATTATTATTGTGATTGTTTTTTCAATTATACTTTATGTGAGGCGCAAAAAATATATTTTGTTACTAGAAGAAACGCCGCAAATCGGGTTGAGCGAATACGGAAAATTATTAAAGATTATTAAAGAACAGGAATCCGCTTATTCAGAATCGTCTGAGGCTTCACAAGGCGAAAATGAAAATGAAAGTAGCACTGATAATGTAGGTGACAGCGGTAGCGTGGAGCATATAGATCAAACAGATGAAATTAATGACAACGAAAGTAAAGAAAAAAATAAAAATGATAATATAACCAATAATGCAAATAATCATATAAACGATAGCATTAACGGTAACAAAAGTGATAATTGACATTAATTTGATACAGAAAGCGAAAAAGGACAGAAGGTGATTTATGTATTTTGTTGAAGAAACAAAGGGGATCAATTATTTAAAACAATTTGATTATATTCTGTTTTGCAGTGTCTTATTGCTTACAATAACAGGCTTGGTAGTTTTGAGTAGTGCCACCATGACCATGTCCGGCGGACCAAGCATAATGAGAACACAAATTGTCAGTATAGTATTGGGTTTAATAGCAGCGTTAGTAATGAGTAGTTTTGATTATAAAAATTTAAAATCGATAGGTTTTATATTCTATTTCGGCTGTATAGGAATGCTGGTATATGTGTTAAGATGGGGAGTGGGATATGAGACTTTCGGCAGTAGAAGCTGGATAAGTATACTCGGACTGTTAACTTTTCAACCTTCTGAATTGATGAAAATAGCATCTGTAATAGTATCAGCTACCTTACTTGAAAGGATGAAGGAAGGTAACGACGTAAGAAGAAATACAATAAAGTTTATATTTTATGCAATGCTGCCTATCGTGCTTATTTTATTACAACCGGATTATGGAATGGCAATGATATTTATCGTAGGATTTATTATCCTTATATACATTTATGGAATTAAATATAAATATATCTTCATGTTTATGGGCTTATTAGTCGGAGCTTTTCCTTTTGTTTGGTTTTTTATGCTGAATGATAGAAGAAAGCAGAGAATATTGGAGTTTTTTTTCCCCGGTTCGGAACCTACCGGTTCAAGCTGGCAATTAGACAGAGCTGAGTTAGCCATAGGTTCTGGAAGAATATTTGGAAGCGGCCTATACAAAGGAATTCAAACTCAAAACAATTTGGTACCGGTAAAAGAATCCGACATGATATTTAGTGTCATCGGTGAAGAACTAGGATTTATAGGCTCTGTTTTTGTGCTAATATTAATACTAATTATAATTTACAGGTGCATTTATATTGCCAAAAATGCACAGGATGATTTTGGAGCTTTCCTCGTTATGGGCATAATAGGTATGATGGGGTTCCAATTTCTTCAAAATATTGGTATGTGTCTGAGACTTATGCCGTTAACAGGATTACCTCTTCCATTTGTAAGTCAGGGCGGAAGTGCAATGGTTACTAACTATTTGTCTATAGGAATAATTTTAAGTGTATCCTTGAGACGAAAAAGAGCGATGTTTCAGAATAGTCAATAGTAATTGCTAAGTATAGCCAATAATCAGAATAGCCAATAATAGTTATTCATAATAGTTGTAAATATGCCTACCCAAAAACTAAGAAAACGGAGTGATACTTTTGAGTAAAAACATTTTAGTTCTTATCCCTGTTGATAAGAAGCATAAAAAACTGTTGGAAGAAAAAGCGCCATCTGCAAATTTCACATATGCAGACGGAAGGTCTGTAAGTTCCGCTCAAATTCAGGAAGCTCATATTATTATCGGCAATCCTCCGTTAAATATGCTAAAAGATAGTATTTCAAAAAGTTCCATTAATCTGGAATGGCTTCAGTTACAGAGTGCCGGTGTAGATAAATATGCCCAGATACTTCCTGAAAACGTTATATTGACAAATGCATCCGGGGCTTACGGCCTTGCAATATCGGAATATATGCTTGGTGTTTTATTGATGCTTTTAAAAAAGTTGCATTTATATAGGGACAACCAATTAGGAGCAAAATGGGCATATGAAGGGCAGGTTAAATCAATCTATAATTCAACGGCACTTATTATAGGTGTAGGAGATATAGGGGGCGAATTTGCCAAAAAGCTAAAAGCCCTAGGAGCTTATACAATAGGTATGAGACGTAAAAATTTGAATAAACCTGACTATCTGGATGAATTATATACTATGGAGCATTTAAGCGAGCTTTTGCCGCGGGCGGATATTGTTGCCATGAGCCTTCCTGAGACGGACCTTACGAAGAAAATTATAAATAGAGAATCCTTGAAACTTATGAAGAAAGATGCCGTGTTAATTAACGTAGGACGCGGTAGTGCCATCGATACGGATGCGTTGTGTGACGCCTTGGAAAACGGTCAGATTTTGGGTGCAGCTTTGGATGTTACTGATCCTGAGCCGTTACCAAAGGACCACAGGTTATGGAAAATAAAAAACGCCGTCATTACACCTCATGTTTCCGGAGGATATAGCCTACAGGAAACTTATGAGCGAATAGTAAGAATATGTGCGAATAACCTGGAAGCTTACGTGAACGGAAACAAGCTTGTCAATGTTGTTAATAAGTCGGAAGGTTATTAACATACATAAAAAACAAAAAATAAAAATAATAATTTTATGAAAGGAAATGATTGTATGTTAACCTGGGAATATAAAACATTGGAATTCGATACAAAAGGTTTTACCGGCGGAATACTCGATATAAGTACTTTTAATGAGGCTCTTAACAGTTGTGGCAGAGACGGTTGGGAATTAGTCAGTTGTTTTGATACTAACCAATCTTATGGAGCAAGCAGAAAAGTAATAGCTGTTTTTAAGAGACCTAAACAGATGTAATTATCAGAAAGAGTTTAAAGCAAAAGAGTACATAGTTATTAGAAAATTGTACGCAGTTATAATACAAAATGTAGCTGCAAAATACGAATATATTTTGTAGCTACATCTTGTATAAGTACCATTTACAGGTGGAAACCTCATATTTAAGCTCAAAAACCTTCAGTACACCGTTTATCTGGCTTTGGCACCTGTAAACAAGCATTTTATTACCGGCCAATTTTTCTTCATTTCTAAAAATTACATTATCAACTTTTACGGTAATACGCCCACCGTCTTCATTTTTTAGTTGAAATTTTAAAGGAGTCTGCATGCCGTTTTCTTCTGTCACGGAAAGCATTTTTACTGTTTTCATGTATGTCTTCACCTGTTATACACACCTACCTTTTCCTATTTCCCATAATTTCTATAATGCAATTCTATAAATATCCATAATGTAATCCTATAATATGCTTGACATAACAGGGAAATCTTCTACAATTCCTCCCTGGAGAGGAGCCAATCTGGAGTGCAGGAAACCTGCTCTGAATACACTATGGGATCCGTATTTCATTCTTATTTCGTCAACAGCTCTGTCAATAAGCCGTTGTTTTTCCCAATTTTTATCAAATAACGATAACTGTATAAAGTCATTTCCACATAAATCCGATACTCTAACACCTAAATGCCTTATAGGTTCACCTTTCCATGAGCTGTCGAATAACCTGCAGGCTTCTTCATATATGGCATTTGTACAGTCTGTGGGAACTTCTAATTTTTTCTGATGGGAATAACTTATTAGTTTGTTGGTTTTTATAGACACCTGTACCAACCTGCAGCAGAAATTTCCACGTCTTAGCCTCATACCTACTGTTTCTACCAGGGATAATAGGACTTTATGTGCTGTTTCGTAATCTTCAACATCAAAGGAAATGGTACAGGAGTTCCCTATACCTTTAATGTAGGGAATGGAACCATTAGGGTTTACTTCGGAATTCTCAATTCCGTGTGCAAAGCTGTAAAGCATTTGCCCCCAGCTTTTCAGTTTGTATATTAGATATCTCGGTTCCGTTTGAGCTAAGTCTCCTATTGTATAAATACCCATACTGTTAAGTTTTTTTTCTGTGGCTTCGCCGCACATATACAAATCTCTCACGGGCAATGGCCACATTTTTTCTTTTATCTCTTCAGGGAAAAGGGTAACAACGGCATCAGGTTTCTTCAAGTCAGACGCCATTTTAGCCAGCAACTTGTTTGTGCTGATTCCGATGCTTACTGTAAAACCTAATTCATTTTTTATCCTGTCCTTAATTTCCGTAGCAATTTTATAATAATCCCCGCCCAGCAGTCTGCGCATGCACGTCATATCCATGAAACATTCATCAATACTGAAAACTTGAACTTTATCACTATACTCCCTTAGAATCTCCAGCATGGCTTCCGAACATCTCATATACAGCAAGTAATCAGGAGGAGTTACAATAAGATTAGGACATTTTTTTTTAGCTGATACAACAGGTTCTCCCGTCTGTATGCCGTATTTTTTTGCGGGTATGCTTTTAGCAAGCACAATCCCATGTCTTGTTGCTTGATTGCCGCCTACTATGGAGGGCAATTCCCTCAAATCAACTTTAGCCCCATGTTGCAAAGCATAAACAGCATTCCAGCTTAAGAAAGCACTATTAACGTCAATATGAAATATTATCCTGTGATTCATCGACTTTCCACCTCGCATAAATATAATAACCCAAAACATATGTTCGTGTCAAGCCGCTAGGTTAAACTTTAAATAATTTTACCTGTCTTCACTTATATTTCAATTTTTACATATACTATATATGTTATATTGAGATAGAAATATTTTGGAGGAAAGTATTATGGGTAAAAGTAAAATAAGACGTATGTTTGCGGGTGGAAATACATCCGAAGGATTTGTCAGCTATTTTAATTATATATTGGATTTAAAGGAAGCTAAGCAATACTATATTTTAAAAGGCGGTCCCGGTACAGGCAAATCTACTTTTATGAATTACATCGGTTCCGAAGCTGCTAAAAGAGGTTATGATGTTGAGTATTTTCACTGTTCAAGTGACAGCGACAGCCTGGATGGAGTTTCGATTCCCGGTTTAAAAGTTGCAATTGTGGATGGAACTGCTCCTCATGTAATTGATCCAGTATATCCGGGAGTTGTTGAAAAAATAATAAATTTAGGAGAATTTTGGGATACCGGTGCTTTGGCCGAACATAAGGATAAATTTCTGCTGTGGAAAAAAGAAATAAAATTTAATTTTGCGAGAGCATACAGATACCTAAAGGCAGCAGCTATCCTATACGAAGATATTAAAGAAATTAATATGAAATATATTGATAACATAAAAGTTAAAAAACTAACTTACGGTTTGATAAAAGAGCTCTTTTCCGACTCAGACGAAATAAGGAACACACAGGAAAAAGAGGGTTTGGAAAGAATGATGTTTGCCAGTGCAATAACACCGGAGGGTGCAGTACATCACTTGGATTCCGTACTAAACACAAAAAAGATTTATGGGCTAATAGGAGATAAGGGCATGGGAATAAATACTGTTCTTGAAAAAATAAAAGAGGAGGCAATTAATAGAGGCTACCGTGTTGAATGTTTTTATTGCGCACTATTACCCGATGAGCTTGAACATCTTATTATTCCGGGACTTGATATTTCATTGACGACGATAAATAAATATCACAAAACAGAATTAAATGTTCAAAAACATTTCTATTTTGATGAGTTTGTCGATAAAACAGCAAGCAAAGCATATGCCGATGTTTTAAACGAAAATAAAGAACAAATTGATAGGTTAATAAAACGAGCTGTTGACTCGATTGTTAACGCGAAAAAATTTCATTTTGAAATGGAAAAATATTACGCTCCTGCCATGGATTTTGTTAGGTTAACGGCTGTGAAAGAGGAGGTGAAAAGTAGTATTTTTGCATTGTAAAACGGTAAAATTGTACAATTTCAATTCAAAAAAACTAATTGACAAACTCGCCAAATTTTGATAACATATATGAAAAATCGTCGAAGAGTAGTACTACGGAAGTTTATAACTTTCGTCTCTAGATGAAGGAGATGAAGGTTTTTTTGTGTTTGGATTTAATTTGATTAAATATCTCGTGTATTAAAGTTTTAGTATAAAAGCTAAAAGCTATTAGTTATTCGGTAGTGAGTGGTTAATTATAAAGAATATATGAAAAAAAACATGAAGAAAAATATATGAAAGTTTAAAATTTTGTAATATTAGGAGGAATTGACAATGAAGCTTGCTTTTTCTACCCTTGGTTGTCCGGATTTTAGCTGGCCTGATATTTATTCTATGGCGAAGGATCTTGGCTTTGACGGTATTGAGATTCGCGGACTTGGTGACGAAATCTTTGCAGTACGAGCACAACCTTTTACGGAATCGGAGCTTCCTAATACTATTAAAAAGCTCTCTGAACTGAGACTGGAAATTCCATGCCTTTCTTCAGGTTGCTGTCTTAAATTTGCTGATAAGGAAAAGGAAAACTGCCAGGAGATTAACCAATATATTATGCTAGCTTCAAAACTAGGTACACCTTATATCCGAATATTGGCTGATTCTGAGCCACAACCTTCGGGAGAGGTGGATGACGGGGTTATTCTTGCAGCTTTACAGAAGTTGATTCCTTTAGCTGAGGAAAAAGGTGTAACTTTACTTATAGAAACAAATGGTGTGTATACAGATACCGCTCGTCTGTGTAATTTACTTAACCAGGTAGCAAGCGATGCAGTAGCTGCTTTATGGGATATGCATCATACTTATCGTTTTGGAGGGGAGAAACCTTCAAAGACTGTAGAAAATCTCGGAGCTTACATAAAATATGTCCACATAAAGGATTCTGTAATGGAAAACGGCATGGTACGGTATCGTATGATGGGCGAAGGAGATTTGCCTATTGATGATATGATTAAGGCATTAGATTCAATCAATTATGATGGATATATATCATTGGAATGGGTTAAACGTTGGGCAACTGATCTTGATGATGCTGGTGTCGTATTTCCCAACTTTGCAAATTATATGCGTCGTTATATTAAAAAGGGTCCAATCAGAGGCCGCCTTTTTGAAAACAAAACAAAGACCGGGAAATATATATGGGAAAAGGATATTCTAATTGATCTTACTTTTCCGCAAGTGTTGGATCGTGTAGTTGAAGAGTTTCCTGATCAATACGCATTCAGATATATTACAACTGATTATACAAGAACTTATTCTGAATTCCGGGACGATGTGGATACATTTGCACGTGCATTGATAGCCCTTGGTGTTAAACCCGGTGATCACGTAGCAATCTGGGCAACTAATGTTCCACAATGGTTCATTACCTTTTGGGCAACCGTAAAGATCGGGGCCGTACTTGTTACAGTGAATACCGCATATAAGATTTATGAAGTTGAATACTTGCTTCGTCAATCAGACACGCATACTCTTGTAATGATAGACGGTTACAAGGATTCAGATTATATCGGCATAATCAAAGAACTTTGTCCTGAACTGGAAACTGCTGAAGAGGGAAAACCGTTGCATATTAAAAGATTACCTTTTTTGCGTAACATAATTACTATAGAGTCAAAACTAGAAGGTTGTCTGACCTGGAGCGAGGCTTTGGCGTTGGCAGAGAAGATTCCTCTTGAGGAAGTATACAGACGGGCAAGTTCTATAAATAAACACGATGTTTGCAATATACAATATACCTCAGGAACTACAGGTTTTCCAAAAGGTGTAATGCTAACTCATTATAACATAATAAATAACGGAAAATGCATTGGAGATTGTATGGATCTTTCTACAGCAGACAGAATGCTGATACAAGTCCCAATGTTCCATTGCTTTGGCATGGTACTGTCTATGACCGCTTGCATGACTCACGGTGCTACAATGTGTCCAATACCGTATTTTTCTCCGAAAGTGGCTCTTGAATGCATTGATCGGGAGAAGATAACTGCTTGTAACGGAGTACCCACTATGTTTATTGCAATGCTTGGGCATGAAGATTTTGCAAAGACTGATTTCTCGCACATGAGAACAGGTATTATGGCCGGAAGTCCATGTCCCGTAAAAGTGATGCAGGATGTAGTAGAAAAAATGAACATGAAGGAAATTACTATAGTATATGGTCAAACCGAAGCTTCACCCGGTTGTACGCAGAGCCGTGTTGATGACCCCCTTGAAGTACGTGTCAATACGGTAGGCCGTCCTTTACCAGGAATAGAATGCAAGATTGTTAATCCTAAAACCGGTGAAGATCTTCCGGATAATGTGGATGGAGAATTTGTGGTTCGCGGCTATAACGTAATGAAAGGTTATTACAAAATGCCTGAAGCAACCGCAGCAGTTATAGATAAAGACGGATGGCTTCACACCGGAGACCTGGCAAGACGTGATGAAAACGGAAACTATAAAATTACCGGACGTATAAAGGATATGATAATTCGTGGCGGAGAAAACATATATCCAAAGGAAATTGAAGACTTTATCTATACCCATCCGAAAGTCAAGGATGTCCAAGTAATCGGTGTACCTGACAAGCATTACGGAGAGGAAATTATGGCATGCGTTATTCTCAAAGAGGGTGAAAGCATGACTGCCGATGAGCTAAAGGATTATGTTCGCACACATATGGCAAAGCATAAGACACCTAAATATGTGGAGTTTTTAACTGAATTTCCGATGAATGCTGCGGGTAAGGTATTGAAATATAAACTGCGGGAGTATGCTATTGATAAGTTGAATTTGCATGAAGAAAGCCGCATAGTTACAGCTTGAAACGTGCATTTTTCTATGATATTATTTTGTTCTATAAAAGATTATATAATGCAAAATTCCCGAATATATTATATATTATTATGTATATTATTTTGCAATGAAATTTCTTCTTAAGGTTGTAAGTGTAAAGGGGTTAGAATGAAAAATAATTTTAAAGCGTTATTAAATGTAATATTTAATAGGACAAAATTTAAAATATATTCATTAATTAGATATGACCCTGAAGATGAGAGAGCTGTTAGCAGAAAGTACATAGCTTTATCATCTTATGCAGCGGAAACTACAAATAATCTCATTGGAGGAACTTTTTTAACCGGTTTTTTGCTGTTGATGAATGCAGATGATGCATTCATGGGATGGGTAACGATGGCCGGCTTTTTTGGAAATCTTCTTCAATTACTGTCTCCCCTTTTGCTTGAAAGGTATGAACGCCGGAAAAAATTGCTCCTCATCAGCAGGGCCACAATTTACTTTTTTAATATAATTATAATAGGTTCTATACCTTTTTTTGTTTTTTCTAACAATGTAAAGCTTACAATTGTAATATCGATTATACTTCTTTTGAATATTATCAATGCTTTATTTGCACCTGGTTTTAGTGTATGGCACATAAAAAGTATTCCACAAAGGATACGTGCTCAATATTTCTCTTTTTACAGAATTACCAGCGGTATAATTATATATACCGTAATATTAATATCCAGTGCAATTGTGGATAGTTACAAGGTAAGAGGCAATGAATTAAAAGGATTAATAATTCTTAGAATAATTGCTATTATTACAGCTTCATTGGATATATATCTTCAGACTAAAATAAAGGAGTATCCTAACGAAAAAAATACGTTAAAAGTAAATTTGCTTAATGTCTTTGTTGCACCATTTAAAGAAAAGAAATACCTAATTACCGTTATAATAGCATGTTTATGGAGTTTTTCAGCAAATATTCCCGGTCCCTATTATACTATTTACTTACTTAAGGATTTGAACGTTAAGTATTCTTTTCTTAATTTTGTTAATATGTTAAACATTCCGGTACTAATATTTTTTACACCCATATGGTCAAGAATCATTCAGAAAACATCCTGGTTCAAAGCTTTATATATATCCATGGGGTTATACACCGTTTATTACATTTCATTGTGTTTTGTCACCGGCAGAACCCTCATGCTGTACCCTTTTGCCGTTGTTTACGCATTTATAATTGCAGCAGGCATAAACCTTACATTTTCAAATATCCCATACATAAATATACCTTCAGGCAATCAGACCAATTATATCGGGTTTTATTCAACAATGAACAACCTGGCAGCCCTTCTTGGTGTTACACTGGGAAAAGAATTTATAAAAATTACGGAGAATAAATTTATTAAAATCTTTAATATTGAAATGCAAAATAAACAATACATCCTCATTTTAACCGCATTGGTAATGCTGTTCTGTACCAGTATAATATACGTATTACAAAAAAAGGTTAACAGTTCATGCGAGTGTTCCGATGAATCTGATTGAATGCATCCATAATAATTATTTATTTGATTAATTTGAAACTTTAGTATATAATTATATATGACCAGATAATAAAACTAACTATTATTAACAAAATACAAAAAGGTAATTGCTTTCTATTGATAGCTTCTAGCTAAATAAATTATCATTAGTGTTAGTATTTTGATAATTACACAAAGAAAGGAAGAAGGGATAAGTGTATATGAAGGAGCTTTTAAAAGGTAAGAATATACTAATTATGGGCGTGAGAAATAAGTGGAGTATTGCATGGGGTATTGCAAAGTCATCTGCTGCAAACGGAGCAAATTTAATTTTCACATATCAAAGCGATAGAGAGGAAAAGGATGTTGCTGATTTAGCAGCAAGCCTGGGAAGTTCATCAATATATAAATGCGATATTTCTTCAGATGAAGAAATTGATACTTTATTTGATAACCTGAAAAAGAATCACGGAATAGTTCATGGGCTTGTTCATTCAATTGCCCATGCAAACACGGAAGATATTCGAAATAACTTTATCAACACATCAAGGGAAGGTTTTTTGCATGCCTTGGATGTAAGTGCTTATTCGCTGGTTGCTGTGAGCAGACGGGCTGCCGAGGTAATGACGGAAGGAGGAAGCATTCTTACGCTAACCTATATGGGTTCGGAGAAGGTCTTCCCCGGGTACAATGTAATGGGAGTTGCGAAAGCCGCTCTTGAAGCATGTGTTAGATATCTTGCATATGATCTTGGTCCTGCGAATATAAGAGTTAACGCAATTTCAGCAGGTGCTATTAAAACGCTCTCTTCAAAAGCTATAAAGGGATTCGGAAATATATTGGAAATTTCGCAAGAAAGATCACCTCTTAGAAGAACAGTAGAACAAGATGAACTGGGAGATGCGGCAATTTTCCTGTTAAGCGATTTATCCAGGGCAATTACGGGAGAAATTATGTTTGTTGATTGTGGTTATAATATAATGGGAATTTAAAATATTTTCTTAATGTATAAAGACCTTTTCCTTAATTGTATAAAAAATAAAAACACGGCAGCATAATTTTTGTATTATGCTGCCGTGTTTTGAATGCTGATGTTTAATTTTGTTATCAGATTGATGTTTAACTTTGGTATCAGATTTTTATGTATGCTTATGTTTTTTTGCTATCATGTTGTTATGTTGTCATGTTATCATGCGTTTATATTTTTCTATTTGAAATTATTACTACTAAATCTTACTAAAAACCTTTCTAAATGCTTCAAGTGCATAATCAAGCTGCTCTTTTGTGTGGGTTGCAGTATAGCTTGTTCTCAACAAACAATTACCTGGTTTTACGGCAGGTGAGACAACAGGATTTACATAAACACCTTCATCAAGCAACATTTTTGTAATCACAAATGTTCTTTCGTTTTCATAAGTCATTACCGGGATAATAGGTGTTTTTGATTCGCCAATTGGGATGTTAAGTTTTTTAAATCCTTCCCTCATATAATCTGCGTTTTCTGCTAGCCTTTTGATTCTTTCGGGTTCTTTCTCAATAATGTTTATTGCTTCTAAAGCTGCCGCTGCATTTGCAGGTGGAATTGATGCGCTGAATATAAAAGGTCTTGAAACATGTTTAACATAATGTATAACTTCCTCCCTGGCTGCAATAAAACCTCCCAGGCTTGCTAATGATTTGCTGAAAGTACTCATAACAATATCTACTTCGTCTTCAAGTCCGAAATATTCTCCTGTACCTCTCCCATGTTCACCAAGGACACCAAGTCCGTGAGCATCATCCACCATGATACGTGCACCATATGATCTTGCCAACCTGACTATTTCAGGAAGATTGCATATATCTCCGCTCATACTGAACACACCGTCTGTTACTATTAACTTACCACAGTTATCAGGTATTTTTTTCAGAATTCTTTCGAGATCTTCCATGTCATTATGTTCGTATTTTATAACTTTAGCAAAACTTAATCTGCATCCGTCGATTATACTGGCATGATTTTCACTGTCACAGATAATATAATCGTTTCTCCCCGCTATGGCAGAAATAATTCCCAAATTAGTTTGAAAACCTGTACTAAAAGTAAGAACAGCTTCTTTTTTCATAAACTGTGCAAGACGCTTTTCAAGTTCAATATGTATACTCAGCGTACCGTTTAAAAACCTGGATCCCGAGCATCCGGAGCCGTACTTAGCCAATGCTTCTTGTGCAGCACGTATAACTCTTTCATCCGCTGTCAGCCCCAGATAATTATTAGAACCGATCATTATCGTCCTTTTACCGTTAATTATAACTTCTGTATCCTGCTTTGTTTCCAGCACATGAAAGTATGGATAAATACCTGCCTCCATAACTTTTTTTGCGTCTGTGTAATTAAAGCACTTTTCAAAAATATCCATCTGGTTCTCTCCTTTTAGATATTGTAAAATACTATGATGTTTGCTCAAAACAAAGGGGCAATAAAACTCCAAAGATTATGGGATTACATAAATATTATAGCTTGTTTACTATAAAATAGCAATTCTTACTGTAATTAAAAAATTGAAAGCTAAAAGATTTAGAACCCCTAGGTGACGTAAAAAGCTTTCTGAAGCATTTTTTATTTCTTTTTAAGAAATAAATTTAATAATACTATTTATATTTCCCCGGTAATCATATATACTGTTTTATATATACCAATTATACATGCTGTCAATGCTTAAATATTAATAAAAAAAGGTGTGGGGTAAGTGAGAGGAGATATAAAAGAAAAAGTAGTGCTAATAACAGGTGCGTCTTCAGGCATAGGAAAAGCAATAGCACATGAATTTATGGTAAGAGGCAACAGGGTATATGGTACTTCACGAAAGGCTGTGACAGGGAGCAGAATATATCCGGATTCAGTTTCTACGGAGCCGGAATTTAATAAAAAATCTACTTTAACCGGGAGTATGGGAGATAAAGGCATAGTTAATAACACCCCAGGTGCTACCGGTTTTATTGAAATGATACAGATGGATGTCAGATCAGAAGATTCTGTTAAAAATGCTATAGATTATGTTTCAAAAAAAGAAGGACGCATTGATATATTAATTAATAATGCAGGATTTGGCATTGCAGGAGCCATTGAAGATACTACATTTGATGAAGCTTTTAGCCAGTTTGATACAAACTTTTTCGGTGTGCTAAGGGTCTTAAGAAATGTTGTTCCCGTGATGAGGAGAAGGGGAGAAGGTTTAATAATCAACATTAGTTCAGTTGCAGGTTTAATCTCCATCCCATTCCAATCTATGTACAGTGCAAGTAAGTTTGCTTTAGAAGCCATGTCAGAAGCCCTTCGAATTGAGTTGAAGCCATTTGGAATAAAAGTGGTTATTATTGAACCAGGTGATACAAACACTGGTTTCACGGACAATAGAGTAATAGTAAAAGGAGCGAGAAAAGGTTCAGTTTATTATGAAAAATTTAAAAAGTCGATCAATACGATGATTAAAGATGAGAAAAACGGCCCCGGACCTGAAACAGTGGCGAAAGCCGTTATTAGAACCGCCAAGAAAAAAAATCCGCCGGTTAGAGTTGCTGTTGGGATGTCTTATAAGCTTATAGTCATATTAAAAAGAATTTTACCTGATAAATTTGTTCATTTTATTCTGGAAAAGATTTATTAGTTGATAGTTTGTGTTATTTGTGCTTCTATTTTATCTGAAGAATTTTTAGAAGAATCTTTAATTGAAGAAATTACGCAATTAACGGTTACAGAAACAAGGACAATTAAGCCTCCAATAAGAGCCCATTTACCAGGAGCTTCTCCTGTAAAAAGGAATACCCATAAAGGATTCAACAATGGCTCAAGTACGGGAATTAAAGTAGCTTCTAAGGCAGTAACCCCTTTTATTGCGATAGCATACAAAACATAAGAAAGGCCCAGTTGAAATATTCCTAATATTAAAAGAAGCATCCATCCTTTAACTCCGGGACCGGATTTAAACATAAACGGCAAACACAAAATAAAAGTAGCAATATTTCCCAAAAGTACGGATTCTATCGATGAATCTGACTTTTGTTTACGCATAAATACCGCAGTAGCCGCAAAAGTGACTCCGCTGAATATGGCAAGTGCATTACCAAGTATATTGTCCATGTTTATATCATCTATAAAAAATAAAACCATACCTGCTATAACAAAAAATATAGTAATCCAGTCCGATAATTTAACTTTTTCATTTAGAAACCATGAGCCGAAGATTGCAACATATATCGGAGCCGAATATTGAAGTAAGATAGCATTTGCAGCAGTAGTCATTCTAGTGGCGGCAACAAAAGAAATAACAGTTAAAGAATAAGCCAGGGCGCCTGCAATCTGGGGAAAAGACCAGGTTATTTTAGGTTTTCCTCCAAGTAATGCAAGTATAAAAAGTGAAGCAATTATGCTTCTGGAACCTGCTATTGCAAAAGAATTCCATTCAACAGATTTAATTAACAGTCCACCGAAACTCCATAAAATAGCAGTTAAAATTAAAAAAATAATAGCTACGGGACGGCTTGTTTTATAACTATTTTGCAGCATATTTCTAATAGAACCCATACATCAATGAACTCCTTTTGCTAAATTAATTATAAACCAATGCATATTATACCAGTATATTATACAAAATGGCAACAAGATTTCGTTAGCATGGGTGCATATAAATTAATAGGGTGAAGATTTTGCATACAGTGGTAAAATAAAGAAAATTCATATAAAATAATAATGGATTTTAACTTTATATAACTTGCCGTCAAGGATAAAAAATTGCAAAAAAACAGAGGAGGTTTTCTTATGAGTGAGGTTTTTAAAGAGATTAAACCAACAGACATATCTGATAATGTTTTTAAACTGATAGGCGATGATTGGATGCTTATTACAGCAGGAACCCCGGAAAGTTACAATACTATGACCGCTAGTTGGGGAGGGCTTGGAATCCTTTGGGGAGAACCGGTTTCCTACATTTTTATAAGACCTCACAGATATACTTATAATTTTGTAGAGAAAAATGAAACTTACAGTCTTTCTTTTTTTGATGAAAAATATAGAAAAGCTCTTCAATACTGCGGTACCCATTCGGGAAGGGATGTTGATAAAGCAGCGGCTACGGGGCTTACAGTTGTAGGTGGAGACTGCAACACGGTGTATTTTAATGAAGCAAGGCTTGTGCTCCTGTGCAAAAAAATATATTTCCAGGATATAAATCCTGAAAACTTCCTTGATCCGGTTATTGGCAAGAATTATCCGAAGAAAGATTATCATAGGATGTATATTGGTAAAGTTATAAAGTGTTTGATAAAACAAGCATAATTCACGGAGACATACTTCAATTAAAGGGGGGCATTAGTGTGTCCCCCTAAATTTACATATTTTAGCTTGGTGCAAATAACCGGTAATTTTTAAACTTTATTGTAATAAGCTTATACTCTGATCCTTATAAAACATTAAGTAAAATACCATCATTAAGAAAGTGGAAATAGTTGGAATTATGCTCAATATAATTGATCCGAACAAAGGTATAATTCCGAAAATACTTAATATTAAATTTGCTAACGAAGCAACCAATGAAACCAGCAAACTTATACCGAGAATCATCCAGAAATTCTTTTTGACAATTGAAAAAGATCTCTTAAGTGCCGATATAACATCAAGATGGTCAACCAGCATGGCAGGAAACCACAATGTCATATTAATTTCAATAAAAACAAATGCAATAATAAACAATGCAAATATGAAAACTATAAAGAGAATGCGCATAACAGTCCATTTTGCTAAAGCAATAATCAAAGCGCCTAATAAAGTGACAATACCAATACATAGAACTGTAATAATCCATACGACGATATTGCCAAGCCAATAAACCAAATACTTTGCAAAATTATTTTTTAATTGAGGCATAAAATCATAGATTGATGCATACCCGTCATCCAGAGCCTTGTTTATCATGCCATAAGTCGCAGGATTAACGACAAGCCTCAATATTAAGTTTATAAGCCCTAAGCCTGAAGAAATTATTGAAGCTGCGATGAGCTTGACAAAACTAAAAGGTTCTGTAAAATAATAATTTTCAAATCTCATTTCATTGATAAAACTTCGTATAATCCCCAACAGTCCGGATGTAGAACTACCTAATAAAGCTGCAAAAACTGTTGAAATGAACAATGGAATTGCAAGAATATAATACCTGGTAATAAAATTAATGGCTCTTTCTAAATACCTCATAATATTCCTCCGGAGAAATTAATATTAACATATTAATTTTGATTATACTATACTAGTAAATCTGATTATACTATATTAGTAAATTATATTCTACAACCTCTCAAAAATTTCCTTTATTTATAAAAACAAAAATATTAATTTTTTTCCTGATTTTTCATTAAAGTTCTGCAAGCACATGTTTTGAAAAGTTATACAAATGTAATTGAATAAAGTAGAATTATGTGATATTATGGAAATACAAAGCAAATCGTGCAAGGGGTGCGGATAAACTAACCATTTATTCACGCTTTTTTTACATTTTACTTGACAACACGCTTTTGATTAGCAACTTGATATTTATAAAAAATACCTGCAAGAAATTGTTTTCCAGTAAAAAGCTTCTTGGAACAACTGTATTTCAAGAACACTTAATCTTATTAATATAAATATTTTGGAAATGGTATGAAGGGGAGTTATAGCATGGGATATGTGAGTAATGTAATAGCTTCTGTAACATCTCGTAAAGGTATAGTAAAACAGAAAAATGAAGATAATTTCTATATAAACGGCAAATTCATGGATGATTACGAAACTGACAGTGTTCTGGCTTCAATAGAAAACAAATCTGATAGTTTTATTTTTTCAGTGAGTAATTCTATAGATATTGCAGATAAGGAAAAAGGAGTTTTTATTTCTGTCACAAAAGATATAAAGAAATATCATGAAAAGCCTGAATACAAAGAAAGTGATTTAAGTACAAGGACAGAGCAAATAGCCGGTATTATATCTGAAACAGGTAAACTGATAAACAGCATTTACTCAGATAGTGAGGGCTTTAGTTTCCCCTCAATCGCATGTCTTTTGATTAAAGACAATAAAGCTTCTGTTATAAGCCTCGGAAATTGCAAAGCATTTATAATACGAGGTGGGCATATAAAACAGCTTTCTTCCGAATGGGAAAAAACACAGAGATTGCTTAAGCTAGGTATTATAACCAACGAACAAGTGCTTGATTTGGCTACAAGGTACGGAATTCCAACAGAAAACAGCATAAATGAGATTCAAAAAAGCGAAGAAATTCTTTTGGAAGAGAGGGATTTATTTGTCTTATCAACCAGCGGACTAATGAATCAAATTGAAATTGAAGATATTAATGAGGCTTTTAAGAAACATAATGATATTGAAACAGCAGTTAATTCTCTTGTTAAAATAGCAGTAAAAAGCGGTGCAGAAGATAATATAACAGTAATGGCCATAAGAATTGAAAAAATAACCAATACATATGTAAGAGAACCTGTTCAGTCCCGAAAAACTCCCCGCAAAACTACACCAAAAAGTATTATGACATTACTGTTAATTAGATTTATAAGGAAAATAAGGAAATTTGATATTAGAAAAAGCTATCCGTCAGTAATTGCTTTTATCCTAGTAATAGCTGTAATTATCGGCGGTGTCAGCCTTATAAAAAGCCTTTCCGGCAAAGTAGCATCAAATAAAGACTCAATTGAAAATACAATACAAGATGATGAACATTTATCTGATTCAACTACAGATGATAACACGAATAACACGGAAACTAACGGAAACAATATAAGTGAAGGTACTACGGGCGGTACGTTACAAAATACAGCAGAAAATGGGGAAAATGGAAAAACATTGCCTACTAAATATACAGTTAAGAAAGGTGATACACTTTACAATATTAGCAAGTACTTTTATGGTGATCCAACTAAATATAGGATTATTATGGAATATAACAATATAACGGATCCTTCCAAAATTCAGATAGGGCAAGTTTTGGAAATACCTGATATATATGGAGACAGTTCGGATGATTGATTGAAATTCAGTTGTTAGAATTCTAAAAAATGGTATTGATTTTTTATTTGGATTATAATATTATTATAGTGAAAGTCAAAGATGGTCAAAGTCAAGTGGATATACTACGAGGCTCAGGGGTGAGAGGTGTTAGAAATGGAATACAAAGATTATTACAAAATACTCGGAGTAGATAGGAATGCAAGCCAGGAGGAAATAAAAAAAGCTTACAGAAAATTGGCTAAAAAGTATCATCCGGATTCAAATCCGGGTGATAAAAACGCTGAAGAAAAGTTTAAAGAAATAAATGAAGCTTATGAAGTCCTGGGAGATGAAGAAAAAAGGAAAAAATATGATGCTTTAGGTAGCAATTTTAGTAATTTCGGCAATTTTGACTTTGATCCTTTTAAATACGAGTTCGGAAAAAATACAAAATATACTTATAGGACAACTACAGGTAACGGTTTCAGCGATTTCTTTAATTTTTTCTTTGGAGAAAATGGATTTGATTTAAATGACATACTAAATGATTTAGGTAAAAATATAGGATTTTCAAAAACAGGATTTTCTTCAAATATCCATTATCCTATAAAAGGGGATGATGTGGAAACTGAAATAGAGATAACTCCTGAAGAAGGTTACAGGGGGGTAGAGAAACGTATAAAAATCAATATTGGAGGACAGGAAAGAAAAATATCATTTAAAATACCTGCGGGTATAAAAGAGAATGAAAAAATTAAAATAGCGGGTCAGGGAAAACCCGGAAGTAACGGTGGAAATAACGGAGACTTGTACCTTAAGGTTAAATTTTCCGAAAAGTCACGTTTTAAAGTAGATGGTATGGATTTGATTTCCACCGTAGACATATATCCCTGGGATGCAGCATTGGGAACAGAAATTTCCTTTGAAACAATAGACAAAAAAATAATGGTAAAAATACCAGCGGGCATCAGAAGCGACAGCAAAATACGAATACCGGGTTGTGGCTATCGCAGCAGTAGCGGAACCAAGGGAGATTTATACCTCAAAATAAGGATAAACAATCCTCCGTATATAACAGAACAACAGAGGGAATTATTTAGAAGGCTAAAAGAGACATGGGAAACGTGGGGTCATGCTTAAATTGTTTACTTTATAAGCCTTGCGAGTAGCGTGAGAAGCGTGAATTAAGGCAAGTGAATAATTCAAGTCTACTCTAGGTACCGTAAGCCTGACTTCAAATACCGAGTGTTCTGGGAAAGCGAGGTTTTACTTGATGAATATAGATAGATTTACTGAAAAAGCGCAGCAGGCTATTATAGCAACTCAAGATATTGCTTTGAGGATGGGACATTCTCAAGTTGACGGAGAACATTTACATTATGCCTTGTTAAAGCAGGAAGACGGTCTCATTCCAAAGCTTATTGAAATGATGGGCATTAACATAGATTTGATTGTAAGAGATGTAGAAAAAGAGCTTGAAAAAATGCCAAGAATATACGGCAGTTCGGCTTCAATTCCTTATGCAACCAGGAGATTCAATGAGATTTTAATCAACGCAGAAGATGAATCAAAGAGATTCAAGGATGAGTTTACCGGAGTTGAGCATATTTACCTTGCTCTTTTAAATGAAAGAAACACACCGTCTCAAAATATATTTAAACGATACAATATTAACAGGGAAAAGTTTCTTTCAGCGTTAACTAAAGTGAGAAGCAACCAGAGGATAACTTCCAAAAATCCTGAAGAAACATATGAAGCTTTAAAAAAATACGGAAGAGATTTAATAGAACTTGCCAGAGAAGGCAGACTGGATCCTGTAATTGGCAGAGATGCTGAGATAAGGAGAATAATACGCATTCTTTCCAGAAGAACTAAAAACAATCCTGTGTTGATAGGTGAACCTGGAGTTGGTAAAACAGCAGTTGTAGAGGGTTTGGCACAAAGAATATTAAGAGGAGACGTACCGGATGGACTCAAAAACAAAAAAATTTTTGCACTGGATTTAGGTTCGTTAATTGCCGGAGCAAAATATCGTGGTGAATTTGAGGAACGACTTAAAGCTGTATTGAATGAAATTCAAAATTCTCATGGTCAGATTATTATGTTTATAGACGAAATACACAATATCGTAGGAGCAGGTAAAGCAGAAGGAGCTATGGATGCGGGCAATATTTTGAAACCGATGCTGGCAAGAGGTGAACTTCGCTGCATAGGAGCAACTACTTTAGACGAATATCGTAAATATATAGAAAAGGATGCTGCACTTGAAAGAAGGTTCCAGCCGGTTATGATAGAGCAACCTACAGTTGAAGATACAATTTCTATTTTAAGAGGTTTAAAGGAACGGTTTGAAATTCATCACGGAGTACGGATTACCGACAATGCAATAATTGCAGCTGCTGTTTTGTCAAACAGGTATATTAGTGATAGGTTTTTGCCGGATAAAGCTATTGATTTAATGGATGAAGCCGCTGCAATGATAAGAACTGAAATCGACAGCATGCCTGCAGAACTTGATGAAATAAGCAGGAAAATCATGCAGTTAGAAATCGAAGAACAAGCTTTAAAAAAGGAGAACGACAGACATTCATTGGAAAGACTTAGCAATATTCAAAAAGAACTGGTAGAGCTAAAGAATAAAGCAGATATTTTAAAAGCGCAATTGCAGATTGAGAAGGAAAGTATTGAGAAGTCAAAAGCACTAAAGAAGGAGATTGAAGAAGTAAAACGGAAAATCGAGGAAGCGGAAAGACGTTACGACTTGAATGAACTAGCCATTCTCAAACACGGGAAATTACCGGAGCTGTACAGAAAGCTTGAGGAAGAACAGCAAAAACAACAGGCAAAGAGGGAAAGAATGCTTTTAAAAGAGGAAGTAACTGAAGAAGAAATTGCAGAGATTGTTTCAAAGTGGACCGGTATTCCTGTTACAAAGCTTATTGAAAGCGAGAAGAAAAAACTTATAAATTTGGAAAGTGTCCTTCACAAAAGAGTAATAGGCCAGGATGAAGCCGTAAAAGCCGTAGCGGATGCTGTGCTTAGAGCACGGGCCGGCCTTAAAGACAGTAAAAAACCTATAGGTTCTTTTATATTTTTGGGACCTACAGGCGTTGGTAAGACAGAGCTTGCTAAAGCTTTATCGGAAGCATTATTTGATAGTGAAGAAAGCATGGTCAGAATAGATATGAGCGAATATATGGAAAAGCACTCTGTAGCAAAGCTCATTGGAGCTCCTCCGGGATATGTAGGTTATGAAGAAGGAGGGCAACTGACTGAAGCTGTAAGGAGAAGACCATACTGTGTTATCTTATTTGATGAAATAGAAAAGGCGCATCCTGAGGTTTTTAACATCTTATTACAATTGCTTGATGACGGAAGACTTACTGACAGCCAGGGAAGAACCGTTGATTTTAAAAATACGGTAGTAATTATGACATCAAATATAGGCAGTGAATATTTACTTGAAGGCATAAGCAGCGATGGAAAAATAAAGGAAGAAACCCGCAATTTTGTAATGTTTGAGCTTAAAAGATGTTTTAGACCCGAGTTTCTTAATCGTATAGATGAAATCGTTATGTTCAAACCACTTTCTAAAGAAGAAATAATAAAAATCATTGATTTATCATTAGGAGATATTCAAAGAAGGCTTGAAGACAGAAACATTAGGCTGGAAGCTACTGAAAAAGCAAAGCTTTCTATTGCAAAAGAAGCTTATTCTCCGGTTTACGGCGCAAGGCCTGTTAAAAGATATCTTCAAAAACACATTGAAACACCAATTGCAAAACTGATAATCAACGGCGAACTGGACGAAAACTCAACAGCTATTATAGATGTCGACGACACTTTAAATGAAATTGTAATACAACCAATGAGACAAGGGGACGGTTCTTCTGTCTCAAACTAGACAGGAGAACCGTCCCCTTGTCTCATTGTCTCAGTCCCCTTGCCTAAGCATGACTTTCCTGTATTCAGTAGGTGAAAATCCTGTGTAGTTTTTGAAAGTTCGGGAAAAATGATATATATCCTTAAAGCCTAAAGTTTCACTTATTCGAGTTATATTCATATCGTCAAGGATTAATAGGCTTTTTGCTTTTTCCATTTTTAACCTATTTATGTAATGAGCAGGTGAGAAACCTGTATTTTTTTTAAAAAAACGTATAAAGTAATTTGGATGAAAATTGGTCATTTCGGCAAGTTGTTTAATATTAATATCTTCGCATATGTTATTTTCAATATAAGAAAGAATTTTTTCAAGCTTATTAATTGTTGATGATGAATTAATAATAATTTTTTCTTTTGGTATGCTGTCCAGGAAAAAAGCAATGATTTCTGTTAGCGTCGATTGTGAATAAAGCGATGAAGTCAATTCCGAACTGTTGTAATAATAAATAAGCTTTCGAAATAAGGATTCAATTGTGGATTTATTCTTTACATCAATTAACAGTGGTGTCTTTATTATGTCGAAAATATTCACTTCACCAATTTTTGCCGTAAAATGGCACCAATACTTTAAAAAGGTGTTTGAACTTATGCAAGAATATGACTGTTTTATACCTGCAGGCATTAAGCAAAACTGTCCGGGTTTTGGGTAAAACTCCTGATCACCTATTTTCAGCATTCCTTCACCATCACATATAAAATAAAATTTATTATAATCAGGTATATAATCAATATCTCTCCAAGTCAAAGGACACTTTGTAAATGCTGCTACTATTAGATTAACATGCAGATTTGAAAAGTAATTTTTTAGCATATTATTATTTTACCTCTCCTATTGGTTAGTTTTTTACAAAAGCAAGTTAATTAGTGCTATTTATATTTTACTATAATGCAGATAAAATACAATTGTGAACATTGGATAGGGTTGGAGGTGTGTCCCCTTACCTAAAAATCTAGGAGGTGTTAACCATATGAACATACCAAAACCGGATCCTACACCCGGCAATACAGAATGGTTCGTACATGATCGTTTTGGGCTTTTTATCCATTGGGGGTTATACTCTTTAGCTGCACGACATGAATGGGTTAAAAAATATGAGAAAATGGACAATGAGACTTATGAAAAATATTTCAAGCATTTTGACCCTGATTTATATGACCCCGAAATGTGGGCAAGAGTTGCCAGCGATGCCGGAATGAAATATTTTGTTGTAACTACGAAACATCATGAGGGCTTTTGCCTTTGGGATTCCAAATTAACTGATTATAAAGCTACAAATACTCCGGCAGGCAGGGATCTGCTAAGACCAATGGTAGAAGCTTTTAGAAAGCAGAATATGAAAGTCGGATTTTATTATTCATTGCTAGATTGGCACCATCCTCATTATACAGTTGACAGATGCCATCCTATGTCTGAAAACGAAGAATACATTAAAGCTGACAAAGACAGAGACATAGAAAAATACATAGAATATATGTATGGCCAGGTGAGAGAGCTGCTTACCGAGTATGGCAAGATCGACATCATGTGGTTTGACTTTTCGGTACCTCCCAGCGATAGATTTCCTGGTAAAGGTAAGGAAGTCTGGCAAAGTGAAAAGCTTATCAAGATGGTAAGAGAACTTCAGCCAGGCATTCTTATAAACGACAGGCTTCAGATTGACCAAGACATAAAAACTCCAGAACAATTTGTACCAAGAGGATGGGTAAAAGTTAACGGAAAACCTGTAATTTGGGAAGCGTGCCATACATTCAGCGGTTCCTGGGGATACCACAGGGATGAGGAGAGCTGGAAAAGTGTCGAAACGCTCGTAAAGATGTTAATTGATACAGTTAGCAAGGGTGGAAACTTGCTTCTTAATGTAGGTCCTACTGCTCGTGGTGAATTTGATGAAAGGGCTTTGGATCGACTTAAAGGTATAGGAGAATGGATGAAACGCCATAGTCGTTCTATTTACGGTTGTACTCGAGCACCTGAGGAATTTAAATGCCCGAATGATTGCAGGTATACTTACAATCCAAAGACAAACAGGCTTTATCTGCATATCTTCAGTTGGCCTTTTAAACACATTTACCTAGACGGTATGGCAGACAAAGTTGAATATGCTCAACTGCTTAACGATGCTTCCGAGATAAAAATGCTATATAAGGATTCATTTTCAATGCATGGTGGAGACTCTTTAATAGATGATTCTACATTGATATTGCAATTACCCGTCAAAAAACCAAATGTTACTGTACCTGTTATCGAATTGTTCTTAAAAAGCTAGAAAATTATGAGCAAATATATGTATAATCAAACAGTGAACAGATGCTTACTTATTTGTTCACTGTTTTTTACATTCCACTGCTTATTTTCTCATCATTTTAATACCTATCTTATTTATTTACCCGTCTTATTTAATTAAATTTAACTAATATCCAGTAATTTCCGTATTAAATCCGATAATCTACATAATTTGTGATAACTATGATGGTATTATTATTTATTTTATGTCAAGACTAAATGTTAAGTATATAATTTTTATGCTTAATAAAATGTTTTATACTATTCAAAATTGTATCTATGTTGATTAAAATTTTATACTTTGTTAAAAATTAAAATATAACAACTAAAAGTGTATGAGAGATAAGAAAAAGTATAAATTAAATAAAGGTGTATGAAAAATAAAAATAATCATAAAAACTCGAATACGAATAAAAAAAGCGGTTGTGATTTAATAAAAAAAATTGCAATAGGCATTATTACAGGTATTGTAAACGGCCTCTTCGGTTCCGGCGGAGGTACAATAGTAGTACCTGCTATGGTTCTTTTACTGGATGTAGAAGAACATAAAGCTCATGCTACGGCAATTTTAATTATTTTGCCCCTAACAATAATAAGTGCCTTTTTTTATTTTAAGAATAATTATGTAGATTGGGATATAACCTGGAAAGTCGTCATAGGCGGGATAGCAGGAGGATACGTTGGAGCAAAACTTTTAAACATATGCCCTGAAAATATTTTAAGAAAAATTTTTGCAGGGTTCATGATTTTCGCAGCTATTAGGATGTTGTGGTGATAAAGATATGTGGAAATGGTTGGTACTCATTTTAATAGGTCTTGTTTCGGGTACAATCGGTGGGATGGGAATAGGAGGAGGAACGGTTTTAATACCTGCCCTTACATTGTTTGTTAATACTGAACAGCATATTTCTCAAAGTATTAATCTTATTTATTTTATTCCAACTGCTATAATTGCACTTATAATACACATAAAAAATAAAAGGATTGATTTTAAAATTGTTTTACCTATAATAATACCAGGAATAATAGGTGCAATAATAGGTTCCTGCATTGCCATAAAATTTTCCAGTAATGTTTTAAAAAAAATATTTGCTGTGTTCTTACTAATAATGGGAATATATGAAATGTTTAGAAAATCTAAATTGGCAAAAAATTGACGAAATCTAAGAAATAAAATGCTGTATATATTTGAAAAAAGGTAATGTCGGTCAAAAAATTTAATGTATTGACAAATTATGCATGTTACTATATAAAATAAAAATAAGTATATAAAAGATAAATAGAAACTCATAGCACTTAAGCTCTTGTTTTTTATAATTCCAGGTTTATTTATATTACAGTTAATATGCCGAAACAGGAAGAAAAAGTCTACAGGTTTAAGTGTGAATAAGTGTGAAATTGTACTAGGATGAACTAGGATGAAATTGTATAGGAGGATATTTATGCATAAATACTTTACAGTAAATACAAATTTTTATGGGAAAACATCACCGGATAAGTTAATTAAAGAATTCGGAAGCCCTCTTTATGTATATAATGAAGCTATTTTTAGAGAAAGATGTAGGGAAATGGCAAATCTAATACCGATTGAGAATTTTAAGTCAAATTTTTCGATTAAGGCAAATTCCAATATTGAGCTTTTAAAAATCGCCCGGGAAGAAGGACTTCATGCAGATGCAATGTCACCGGGAGAGATATTTGTTTTGCTAAAGGCAGGATTTCAACCTGAGGAGATATTTTATATATCTAACAATGTATCCGAAGAAGAAATGAAATATGCCATAGATAGAGGAATCTTGGTAAGCGTGGATTCGTTATCCCAGTTAGAAATGTTAGGAAGGATAAATAGGGGTGGCGATGTGGCCGTAAGGTTTAATCCGGGTGTTGGGGCAGGACATCACGAGAAGGTCGTTACAGCCGGCAAAAAGACAAAGTTCGGAGTTAACCTTGATCTTATAGATGATGTGAAGAGAATAATTAAGAAATATGATCTGAAGCTGGTTGGGATTAATCAACACATTGGTTCTTTATTTATGGATGCCTCTGCATTCGTAGAATCAGTTAAATATATCCTTGAAGTTGCAAAACAATTCGAAAATCTTGAATTTGTTGATTTCGGCGGTGGCTTCGGAATACCATACCGTAAGCAAGAAGGACAACCCAGGCTTGATTTGAAGGAACTCGGAAATAAATTGGCTGAAATAATTACGGCCTGGAGAAAGGAATATGGCAAAAATGTAAGGATTAAAATTGAACCCGGACGTTATATTGTTGCTGAATGCGGAGTTCTTTTAGGTACTGTATATGCTAAAAAGAAAAATTACGGGCATACCTACATCGGTACTGATTTGGGATTTAATGTTCTTATGAGACCGGTTATGTATGATTCGCATCATGATATTGAAGTATACAAGAACGGCAAACCTTCAGAAGGGACAGAAACTGAAGTGGTTGATATTGTAGGCAACATATGCGAATCAGGAGATATTATGGCTAAAGAAAGAGAATTACCGGTTATTGATGAAGGAGATATCATAGGAGTAATGGATGCCGGTGCTTACGGTTATTCAATGGCATCTAATTATAATAACAGATTGAGACCTGCTGAAGTGTTAATACAATTGGACGGAACACCAAGAATAATCAGGAGAAGAGATACCTTGGAGGATTTGATCAGAAATTTTGAAATATAATCATTATTTATAAATCATATTTATGGCTTTATTGCTAAATAATATCATTTGCATCCATGGAGAGGTAATTATGGATTTTAATAAAGACAAAACAATGGATTTTAGCAATGATAAAACAACCATAAACGGGAAAACGCCTGAAGAAAGAATACAGGAGCTAAGAGAAATTATTAATTACCATAATCATAAGTACTATGTTGAAGACAATCCGGAAATCAGTGATTACGAGTATGACATGTTATTAAGAGAACTAGAAGAACTTGAAAAAGAAAATCCTCATCTTATTACTCCGGATTCACCTACACAGCGTGTGGGAGGAAAACCTCTGGAAAGTTTCGAAAAAGTAATACATGTCGTACCCATGCAAAGTCTTAACGACGTATTTGATAAAGGCGAATTATATGCATTTGATACCAGGGTTAAACAAGCGTTGGGCAGCGACGTTGAATATGTTGTTGAAAAGAAAATAGATGGTCTATCCGTTTCCCTCGAATATGAAAACGGAAGATTTATTAGGGGTTCAACAAGGGGTGACGGAATTGTTGGTGAGGATGTTACATTAAATTTAAAGACAATAAAATCCATACCTCTTGTGCTTAAAGAAAGCATTCCATACCTTGAGGTCAGAGGAGAAGTCTTCATGTCAAAGAAAGAGTTCATTCGATTAAATGAACTCCAGGAAGAAGCGGAATTACCTTTGTTTGCCAATCCAAGAAATGCAGCGGCAGGTTCGCTCAGGCAACTTGATCCCCGTATTACAGCTACAAGAAAGCTTGATATTTTCGTGTTTAACATTCAAAGTATCCGGGGTAAAACTTTCAGTACACATTCTGAAACACTGGAATATCTGAAGCACCTAGGTTTTAAAATAAGTCCGAGTTACAAGGTATGTAAAAGTATTGACGAAGTTTGGGAAGAAATACAAAGGATAGGAGAACAAAGGGATGAATTTCCTTTTGAAATAGACGGAGCAGTTATTAAGGTAAACTCATTGGTACAAAGAGAAATTTTAGGTTCAACAACTAAAGCACCGAGATGGGCAGTTGCTTATAAATACCCTGCGGAAATAAAGGAAACGGTAATTAAGGATATATATGTAAATGTCGGAAGAACAGGAGTACTTACACCTAATGCTTTGCTGGAGCCCGTAAGGCTTGCAGGTTCAACAGTAAGCCGTGCTACTCTTCATAATATGGATTATATTATTGAGAAAGACATAAGAATTGGAGATACGGTGCTTATAAGAAAAGCCGGAGACATTATTCCCGAAGTTGTTGAAGTTGTCTTTGAAAAGCGCAAAGGCAATGAAATAAAGTTTACCATGCCGGAAAAATGCCCTGTTTGCAAATCTGATGTTATGAGGGAAGAAGGAGAAGTAGCTTACAGGTGTATAGGTGTGGATTGCCCTGCTAAACTTTACAGAAGCATTATTCATTTTGCATCAAGAGATGCCATGAACATAGAGGGATTAGGTCCTGCTTTGATTGAAGCGCTGATGAATAAAGGATATTTAAAAAGCGTAGCTGACTTATATTATCTTCATAATTTCAGAGAAGAGTTAGTAAAAATGGAAAGACTGGGGAAGAAGTCGGTAGAAAATCTCCTGAATTCCATTGAAAGATCAAAAGACAACAATATAGACAGATTGATTTTTGGTTTTGGCATCAGGCATATAGGATTACGCGCAGCTCAACTGCTAAGTGAAAATTTCGGTTCCATACATGAATTAATGAATGCTTCGATGGAAGATATTATGAAGATAGAAGATTTTGGTGCAACCATGGCTCAAAGCGTCATTTTATTCTTCAAACAAGAAACGACCCGTGAAATGATATCAAAACTTGAAGCTGCAGGTGTCAATCTTGTAAGCAAATCAAAAGAAAGCATAATTGATGACCGTTTTAAGGGACTTACATTCGTTTTAACAGGAACTCTCTCATCATTTACGAGAAGCGAAGCTTCTGAAATAATTAAAAAGTACGGAGGAAAAACATCCGGCAGCGTATCGAAAAAAACCGATTATGTGTTGGCGGGTGAGGATGCAGGAAGTAAGCTGACTAAGGCACAACAGCTTGGAATTAAAATAATCAGCGAAGAGGATTTTAAAAAGATGATAGAGTGATGGAACAGGAGGACAGGTTTAGTGTCCATGATGAAAGATATAACCGAAGACATTAAACCTGCTCCCTCAATCACTTTATGGAGATGATTTGATAGTGCTGATAAATTTCAAAAGTCTTAGATAATGCTTGTTATGCTTGTTATGTAGGATAAAATTTGTTATTTGGGATAATATTTAAGTTTTAGCTTTAGATCCGGAATCGTTATAACAGGTGTTACTTTGCTGGTAGGATTTTTAATTTCGGTATACCTTTCGGTAACCGGAAATAGCGAAAAGATATCGGATCAGAATAGAAGGGAGAGATTGTCTGGTTGAAAAATCATAAGAAGTATTTTAATAAACCTTTTCATCGTTCAAAAGTCAGAATGGTTCTCGGAAAATCATACTTTACTTTTAGGCGTTACTTGGTATGGATATTTAATAAATCAATAGAATATGCTTCTTATTTTGGAGAAGTTGACCTTACTTACACAATAGCATCTCATAAAACACCATTGTACAGACAGCTCCGAAATGTTGATATGTGGTTGCAGGAAAACAAGGTAACAAATTTAAAACTGGCATGTAAAAAGCTTAACGATATTATATTAAAACCCGGAGAGACTTTTTCCTTCTGGCGACTGGTCGGAAAACCAACAAAAGCAAAAGGCTTTTTGGAAGGTATGGTTTTGGTAAATGGTTCAATTACTACAGGTGTGGGTGGTGGGCTTTGCCAGTTATCGAATCTTATTTATTGGATGACACTTCATACACCTTTAACAGTAACGGAGCGCTGGAGGCATACTCATGATGTATTTCCGGATGTAAACCGAACTCAACCGTTTGGTAGCGGTGCAACTGTAGTTTATAATTATGTGGACTTGCAAATTAAAAATAACACTCCATATGAATATCAATTAAAAGTATGGGTAAGCGATAACCACCTGGAAGGTGAATGGAGAAGTGAACAACCCTGTCCTTTTAAATATAAAGTTTATGAAAGCAATCATTACATAAGCCATGAATGGTGGGGCGGTTACATGCGACATAACATCATAAGACGAAAGACATTTGATAATAGTAATAATGAGATCTCAGATGAGCTTGTTACAGAAAATCATGCCATCATGATGTATGAGCCTATGCTTTCGGAAGGAATGAAAGTGATGTAACCATGTAAGTTTGAAAAATTTAGGGAGGTAATATAATGGAATTTTCAATAAGACCTGTGGAAATAGGCGATGCTAAAGGTATAAATGCACTTAGACGTATGCCAGGAGTGTTTGAAAATATACTTGGAATTCCATCTGAAAGAGTAAAGCGTAGCGAAAATTTTATTGCGAATCTAGACAGCAATCATCACCAACTTGTTGCTGTAACTAAACTTGAGAATGGCGAAGAACTCATTATTGGTACAGCAGTATTAACTGTTAATGCAAGCCCCCGTACACGCCATAGTGGAAGTATCGGAATTATGGTTCATAAGGATTATCAGAATATGGGTGTTGGTACCGCTTTGATGAAAGCTCTGCTTGACATTGCTGATAATTGGCTTATGCTTGTTCGTGTTGAGTTAACAGTCTTTGAAGATAATGAGAGAGCTATTCATCTTTATGAAAAGCTAGGTTTTGAAAAGGAAGGACTTATGCGCCTTGCAGCTATTAGAAATGGCAAATACGAGAATCAATACATTATGGCAAGGATTAACCCGTTATATAAATAGCAGCACCAACATTTTTGAAACCTATGCAGGAAATAAAACATGTAATTTATAATAACAATGATCGTTAACTAGAGCAATACTTTATATATAATAGCACATTTAGTACAGGTATTTCTTAATAGTGATATAATGTGAAATTGATTATTAATCAGGTGGAAAAGAGTACCAGCCTTTTTCATGAAACTGGTACTTTTTTGTATATAATATTTTTACTTATCTATGATATAATCTTTCAATTCACTCCAACAAAAACGATTTCTATGCTACTTATATTAATGAAGGGCTAACCTAAGGAGGAGTTAGGATAAAGTGGAATTAACTCAATCTCTTATAAAAGAATATGCTAAAAAAATATATTGTTTTGCTTATTCAAAAACAAGAGATACATATAATGCAGAGGATTTATCTCAGGAAATTATTGTTCAGCTTTGTGACGGGAAAATTGCAGAGAAAGATATTGAAAACATGGATGCTTATATTTACAGAATTTGCTTTTATACCTGGTCAAATTATCTAAGAAAAAATAAACATGAGTGGGAAGCAAGCAATAATGCACTAGAAATTGATTGGCTCGAGAGCAATGAAAATATTGAAGAAAGTTATATAACAAAAGAATTTAAGGATAAATTAAGGCAGGAAATAATGTATCTCAGTAAAATGAGGCGTGAGATAACAATAATGTTTTATTATGAAAATAAAAGTAGTGATGAAATATCCCAAATTCTCGGAATACCTTCTTCTACTGTTAGATGGCATTTAAGGCAAATGAAAACTGATTTAAAGGAGAGATTAGAAATGGATGAATATAATGCACCTTATGTACCTGTTAAGTTGGAAATAGGTCATAGCGGATGGGTAAAAAGCAATGATATGAACGGACTGTGTTCTGATTTGCTAATGCAAAATATTTGCTGGATTTGCGGGAAGAAAGCATTAACAATAGAAGATATTGCTCGAACTCTCGGTGTTGCTGCAGTTTATCTGGAAGATAAAATAGAAAAATTATTGTATATGGATTATTTGAAGAAGGTAGGAATGAATAGATATCAAACTAATTTTTACATTCTTGATAGACAATTCATTTTGGCACAATATAAATTTTTATTTGAAAATACATTGCCCATTGCACTACAATTTTATAATGCTTTAAAATCTTGCCTTTATGAAATAAAAAGTACAGGTTTTATTGGGTGTAATACTAATGATAATTTCTTATTGTATACATTTCTTCCATTATTAGTCTTTAGAGTCATTATAAACGCATATAAAAAAGTAATAAATGAAAAAGGATTACAACATATCTGTCCTAAGCGTAAAGATGGGAGTGAGCACTGGGTTTTAGCAAGGCTTCGTGATGCCAATGGATAGAAAAAAAGAACGTACATACATATTTAAAGCATTAAAATACTCCAACATAATAGCATTAAAAGCGAACAAAAAATCCTTCATAACACTAATAATTATTTCACTTATCATGTGCATAAACACATTTATAGATCTGGCTTTTACGGAATATATAATTAATTCTGCATACAATCTGTTTACTGGAAAAACCAGTTTAAAATCTGTAACTTTTGGTATTTTAGGTTTTATGTTAATTACGTTAGCTTTTATCGCTTTGGGAATAACCAGAGAATTGCTAAACAACAAGCTTATGCTTGACATAACATATTATTTTGAAAAGGCTTTAAATGATAAACTTGGGAACATAGAATGGGAATATTACGAGAACAGTAGAACCTTTGAAAAAATTCATGAAGTTAAAAATCACTCACTGAAAGGCATAAAAAACATGATTAGCTCAACAATTTATTATATAACCGTTGTTCCAATGGTAATCATATATAGCTATTATTTATCACAAATAAATATATTTGCAGTCATAATTTATTTTATTTCGGTTATTGTTTTTAACCTATTGATTTCTGGGAAAATGTTCAGTCAGTTAGGTCAATTATGGGAAGGAATACAAAGTTACAGCCTGAGGCAAAAATATTTTTTTAATTTTTCAGGTGATAAAACAACTCATCAGGAATATAAATTCAACCGGCTTTTTAACTATGCCAGCAGTTTATGGGAAAAATATTATGACAGTGAATATCGTATTAAGCTTAGAATATTTAAGAAGCATGAAATAACACTTCAGACAGCAAGGATTATCTTCAATATACCATATATCGATGATGATATTTATAGCTTTAGAAATCGCTGCCGGCCTCCACAACATAGGGTTTTTAATAATGGCAAACACCTTGTTCAACAATATTATAAACACATGTCTTGGCATACAGAAAAATTTAACGAATAATAAAATCGAAAGTGTATTCATTAAGGCATATGAGGAAGTTATGAATTACAAAGATGATATTATTATCTCAAATAAAATACCATACAAAGAAAAAATATACATGGGAGACATATATATGAAAGACATTACCTACAAGTATCCCCAATCTGAAGCTAAAGCACTGAATAAGCTGAATTTGTACATAAAAAAAGGTGAAAAAATAGCTATTGTAGGATATAACGGGAGTGGTAAAACAACATGTACGAATATATTAATGGGGCTTACAAGCAAATATGAAGGTATTATAACAGATGGTCAGAACCTCATAAATTTGCGAAATTCAATATCCTGTATATTACAAAACTTTGCTCAATATCAAATGACAATCAAAGAAAATATTGAAGCAGGCTTTGCAGAGCATAAGTTTACTGATGAGGAAATTATATCTTTACTTGATAGAGTAGGACTAAAGGATATTGTGTTGAAATTGGAAAAAGGAATATACACTCAGCTTGGGCAGCTTGGCAAAGGAGTGGAATTGTCAAAAGGACAGTGGCAAAGACTTGCTATTGCAAGGCTTTTGGCTAATCCTAATGCAACAATATGGATACTGGATGAACCTACTGCATATCTTGACCCGATATCCGAAATTGAAATATATGATATATGAGCTTTCAGGTGAAAAAACAGTATTATTTATATCACATCGTTTAGGTTTTGCAAAGCGTGCTGATAGAATTATAGTTTTCAATAACGGCAAAGTTGAGGAGCAGGGGACACATGAAGAATTAATGCAAAATGATGGTATATATGCCAAAATGTATAAGGCACAAAAGAATTGGTATGCAGTTTGAATTGAAAAATTTATTTTCGATAAACATTTAGATAAGAAAATAGGCTAAACAAAAAAGATTATATTATGAATTGTTAATCAAATGAAACATATAGTATAATGAGCGAGAAGAGAAAATACCTTATCCTACCAGTAATTTTTTAACTGTAAGGTAATATTGGAGTTTAACAATGATAATGTAAAGATAAACTAAATTATTGTGAAGAGTGAGGTATAATATTATGAATTTTATTATTGGTAAAATCGGAGCAGTTGTAACAGGAATAGCGGTATTGGCATTTGCAATATCGATGATAATAGGATTAGTAGCTGTAGATAGTTTATTTGCAAGTTGTCTTTCAAGCATTTTCATTGCTATAGGTTTTGTGCCGTTTATGTGTTCCCTGTTGACAATCAATAAAAATGATGATATTAAAGCAGTAGGATATTCAGGAATTGCTTTTGCGGTAATTTATGCGGTTATTATATTTCTTGTATATTATGCAGAGTGCACTACTGTACGACTGAATGCATCTTTAAGTGACGAGGCTTTATCAATAATCAGTTTTGGCTATACGGGAAGTTTGTTTTTTAATTATGATTTGCTCGGTTACGCTTTCATGTCTTTATCTACTTTTCTGATGGCTTTTGCTGTAGAACCTGAAACAAAATACGATAAAATATTCAAGTGGATGCTTTGGATACATGGCGCATTTTTCCTGCCATGTATATTAATTCCATTATTTCCTGTTTTCACAGAAAGTACAGACAGTATCATAGGAACTATCATTCTTGAATTTTGGTGTATATATTTTATACCAGTGTGCATTTTAGGTTTTGGTTATTTCAAAAGGAAGGAAAAACATATTAATCGTTGATGAAATGTAGAAATAAATCAAGTTTGTAATGCTTAAATTTGAGCTCTTGCCATGTTATGCAAGAGCTCTCGGTTTCCATCCATTCTCATCAAGTACAAAAATTTCTTTATATCCAATACTGATTAAATCTTTTGCAACCTTTTCAAATCCGAATATGATGTTTTCAGGTGAGTGAGAGTCCGAATTTAAAGTAATCGGAATGCCTTTCTTAAAACATTCTTCCAGGATCCATAAGCTGGGATATGTGTCGTCAGTATACTTTCTTGCCATTCCACCGGTATTAACTTCAACAATGCATCCTGATCTTCTTATTGCACCAATTATTTTACTAATAATATCCCTGTACCATTTTTCGTCTTCTGAAAAGTATTTATTGTTATTATTCCTTATCTTTATGAGGTCCAGATGCCCCAGGATATCAAATCCGCCAAGGTTGATCATATCTTCAATAAAATTGTAATATGTTTCTACAGCCCTTTTTATGTTGCCTTTGTAAACAGATTTGAGTCCGGCTACAAACATCTCTTCCGGCCCGTCGACCGGTATATAAACACCTTTATCATCTTGCTCCAGGTGGTGAATTGAACCAATTGAGTAATCAAGATTCATTTGCTTATATTTTTCCATATTAGGAGAATTTATCCCGGGTATATAATCAATTTCCAAACCTAAAAATACTTTAATTTTATCTTTGAATTCATCTTTCAGCTTTTCAATATCCGCAAAGTATTGAATAAGTCCTTCATTCGTCAATGTCCAAGATGCTTCAAAGGGAAGAGGAGCATGACAGGAAAACCCCAATACATCAACATTTTGCCTTATCGCTTGTTCTATGTGTTCTTTCGGTGAACATTTTCCATCATCATAATAACAGTGATTATGAAAGTTGGTCCAAGCCATTATTAAGTATTAAGCCTCTCTTTCTATAATGGTTAGATGAGGGTCAAGCATGACCCCGTTTATCTCCTGACCTTGTTTAACTTTCTATCCTAAACCTAAACCTCTTTATTTAGCTTCTCGATACCTATGCGGATTCTTTTTAGTGTTTCATCCTTGCCCAATATCTCTGCTAATTCAGAAGCTCCGCCGGGTGTAGCTGCTTTTCCTGATAATGCGACACGAACAGGCCAGAGGATTTGGCCACTCTTTACACCCAATTGTTCAGCCAATTTTGTTAGCGTTCCGTAAATAGTATCATTATTCCAATCTTCCAGTTTTTCTAAAACAGGTAAAACAGCTTTAAGATTTTCCAGTGAGTTAACCTCATTTGTTTTCATTTTTTTGTGAGTATACAAGGAAATATCATAATCCGGAAGTTTAACCAGAAAATCTATGATTTCAGGTATAGCATTAAATACTTCCGTTCTAGGTTGTAACAATGAACTCACTTTAACTAGATCGATGTTTTCGCTTAAACCTGCATCCTTATAATATTTTAATGCAAATTCATGGAATTTTTCAAGCGGGAGCTTTCTTACATATTCACCATTCATCCATGTTAGTTTAGCCATATCAAATACAGCAGGTGCTTTATTTATGCCTTCAATACTAAAGGCTTCTATAAGCTCATCCATTGAGAAGATCTCTTGGTTCGTTCCGGGACTCCAGCCTAATAATGCTACATAATTAACAACGGCTTCCGGAAGGTAACCCATGGAAATAAGGTCTTCAAAAGAAGGATCTCCTGCTCTCTTGCTAAGCTTTTGCCCTGTTGGTCTTAATATAAGGGGCAAGTGGACGTAGGTGGGTATTTCCCAGCCGAAAGCTTCATAAAGTAGGTTGTATTTCGGAGTAGAAGAAAGGTACTCATTTCCTCTTACAACATGAGTAATCCCCATAAGATGGTCGTCTATTACGTTTGCAAAATTATAAGTAGGCATCCCGTCAGACTTGATCAAAATCTGATCATCCAGCTCGGAATTATTCACCGTTATTGTACCGTAAACCGTATCAGTGAAACTGGTTGTACCTGTATCCGGCATTTTTTGCCTTATTACAAAAGGTTTTTTCTCGGCAAGATTTTTTTCTATTTCTTTCTTACTGAGATTCAGGCAGTAGCGATCGTATTTAAGTACCGCTTCCGAGCCTTCATGGGATACTTTCAAAGATTCCAAGCGCTTTTTATCACAGAAGCAATAATAAGCCACGCCTTTTTCAATGAGTTCCAAAGCATATTTCATATAAATTTCCTTACGCTCGCTCTGAACATAAGGACCGTAATCACCGCCGATATCCGGACCTTCATCATACTTAATACCTGCCAAAGCAAGGGTTTTATATATTACATCAACAGCACCTTCTACATAGCGGTCCTGATCAGTGTCTTCAATTCTGAGAATGAACTTTCCGTTGTATTTCTTAGCTAACAAATACCCATAAAGTGCCGTCCTTAAATTACCTATATGCATATAGCCTGTTGGGCTTGGAGCAAACCTGGTTCTGACAATAGTATCTGGCATCTGGTATTCTCCTTTCATTTATTAAAAAATATAAAAATAAAACTACTGTTTCAACTCTTAATTCCAATTTGATAGTACAGTGAAAATCCCAATAAATACAATCTTATATTATAATAATATCAGCTTAAAATTATCTAAAGTCTTTAAAGTTAAAATCTAATAAAACTAAAAACCAATAATGTTAATCGCTACTTAACCCCTGAAAGTCCAAAATCAATTAAATTATATTCTTCAGTATTATATATGTCAAGGTTACCTACTTTTACCTTAGTTGACGTCATATATATTTTTAGGTTAAAATCATTTCATTAGTACAATAAAATACAAAAGATAACAATTTTAAAATATAAAAGTTTCCCGTTAACAGATAGAATATTAGTTATAGGATAAAAGTATACAGAAAAAAGAATTTTACAAAATATACACAAAAAGAGGTCGATTATATGGTTTATTCCGTGAAAGTTCATAACCAGGGTAAAGTATATACCTATCAGGTTGAGAGGGGGAAAAATCTCTTAGAATTTCTAAGAGAAAATTTATATGATGTTTCAACACCGTGTGGTGGAAAAGGCACCTGCGGAAAGTGCAGAATTAAAGTTAAAGGATACTTAAAAGAGGCCTCAGAAAAGGAAAAAAAGCTTCTTAAAATAACCGATGAAACTAATGATTACAGGCTGGCTTGTTATAATGTGGTTGAAGATAATATTGAAATCTTCCTTGAAGATTTTAACAGAGAAGCAAGCATTGTAACAGAAGGGGTTGGAAAGAAAACCGAATTATCGCCTTTGATTGTAAAAAAGAATATTAATGTAAAATCTCCTGATCTTACTTGTCAAAAAACTGATCAGGAAAGGATAATTGAAGCATATAGCTCTTCGACTGCAGTTGAATCATCTTCCTACCGATTGGATTCTCTTGAACTTCTAAGAGATATACCGGAAATTATAAGAGACGAAGAATCTGTTACGGTAATAGAGCATGAAGGTTTGATTACAGGTATTGAAAAAGGTAATACGGAAGATAGGATTTACGGGATTGCTGTAGATATAGGTACAACGACTATTGCCGCTTATCTTTATGACTTAAAAACCGGAAATAGGATTGCCGTTCAATCTACATTAAATCCGCAAAGGAAATACGGTGCGGATGTACTTTCAAGAATTGAATATACTAATAATTCAATAGATAACCGTCTAGAAATGCATGGTTTAATTATAGATTGTATAAATAAAATCATCGATACTTTTGAAAAAAATAACGGAGTATCGCACGAGGATATATATTTAATGGTCTTTGCAGGTAATACAACAATGATGCACTTTCTTTTGAACCTTCAAGCAAAATATATAGCAGTTTCTCCATTTATACCGGTTACGACAAAAATGCAAAAGGTAAAGCCCTCAGAATTGAATATAAATATCAACAATAGCGGCTTGGTAGTTGTTTTGCCCTGTGTTTCAGCATATATAGGGGCAGACACGGTTGCAGCAATCTTATCAAGTAATATGAATAATTCAGATGAAACATGCTTACTTATAGACATAGGAACAAACGGAGAAATTGTTTTGGGGAATAAAGACTGGATGTACTCCTGTTCAACAGCAGCAGGTCCTGCTTTTGAAGGAGCTAATATACAATATGGAGTCGGAGGCATTAAAGGTGCAATTGATAAAATAAGTTTTGGCGAGAAGCTTGAATTTCATACAATAGGTTCGGAAAAAGCCATTGGAATTTGCGGTTCAGGTATTGTTGATGCAATAGCAGGTATGCTGGATAAAGGTATAATTGACGAAACGGGAAGAATTCTTGATAAATCAGAATATGAATCTGATAGCAATACCATGTCAAATGATTATTTGGACCGATTAGTCCAACTGGATGGAATGAATGCATTTATAATTGCAAGACAAGAAGAAACCGCTATTAATAGCGACATCGTGATCACCCAAAAGGATGTAAGAGAGCTTCAAAATGCCAAAGCGGCAATTGCAGCAGGTATTAAAATACTAATTAAACAAGCAGGTATAAATCCTTCAGATATAAAAAAAGTATATTTGGCAGGAGGATTTGGTAATTACATTAACATTAGCAGTGCGTTTAAAATTGGATTGCTTCCTTCCGAATTAGATTCCGAGAAAGTTGTTTCAATCGGAAATGCTGCAGGAGCGGGTGCTGTGTTGGGACTGTTATCAAAACATAACTTAAGTGAAACGGAAATGATAAAAAATAAAGTCAAATATATTGAATTATCCGCATTGGTTGATTTTGTAGATGAATATGTAAACTGTATGTTTTTTGAATAGAATAAAGCATAACTAAAAAAGTATAACTAATTGAATAATGTAACAAAGGATTTTAGTTTTTATAGTAATTGAAGCCTGTTAAACCAGGCTTTTTTATTTTATGGTAAATTTTATATTAAATAAATCGGATATATTCTTGTATATATTCCTTGTTATTTATATACTATTATTAATACAATTATTTAAATAATATTTTGTATTAAAATAAAAACAAAATAAAAGCTTATAAAAATAATTTATGGGAGGAATTAGCTTGGAAATTGGGAAGAAAGAATGTGAATATTGTCATGAAAGCATTGATGAAAGAGCAAGAAGATGTCCTTTCTGCGGAAGCCTTTTGAATATACGCAAAAAACAAGAAATCCAACATTACTTAGAAGAGCAAGAACACCCGGAAAAGCAAGATAGTTTCGTTGGACAGCTTGATGATAAAAGCTTTTCTGATGAAGAAGATTATCTTGATACAGGAAATAATCAGTATAGCCAAGACTTATTACATAACTATGATGATACACCAACATCATATGAGGAAAGCATAGAGGAAGGTCCTGAAGGTGAAAAAATTTTTTATGGTGAAGATATTTATAAGACAAAAGAAAGGTTTAGCGATTATAACCTGAATAATAATTATGCAAAAAGCAAGGTTAATTATACGCAAAATAGGAATTATTTTGGAAGCATTGACAATAAAAGCGTCCTTACCAATGGTATGAAAGTGTTTATCACCGTTATATCCTCCGTGGTTCCGGGACTTGGACAGATTGCGGGAATAATTCTGGCTATTATTTTTATGAATTCCGAGGATGATGTTGACAAGCGCTCATTTGGTGTGGCACTTTTGGTAGCATCACTTATTTTATTTGTAATATCATGTTTTTCTTGCTTCTTGCTTATATTATTCTCAGGAGAATTTTTACAAAATATACAATGAAATTTTAATTATTGAAAGATATGGGGTAATTTGTATAAATGCATGATATGATGGACTTTTTAATAAAACTATACGGAGCAATAGGTTCTCTAATTTGCCACCAATTGCCTTCCAGGACAATACATATTAATAACATACCGCTTCCTCTTTGTGCAAGAGATACCGGAATATATGTTGGTTTTTTTATATCACTGATGTATATTTACATCAATAAAAGAAACAAAGCTGATTTGCCTCCTGACATTAAAAGCACGCTGATTTTGTGTTTTTTAATGCTTTTTATGATCATAGACGGGGGAACATCTTACTTGAGAATAAGAGAAACAAATAATATGATCAGATATTTCAGCGGAGCTTTTTTCGGGTTGGCATTGCCGTTTTTTTTGATACCTACGGCTAATTATAACCCAATGATTGAAAACACTCAAAAATCTCTAAAAAGCACTAAAGAGATTATTTTCTTAATTATTGCAAACCTGGTAATGGGTTTTTTAATATTGAAGACCGGAGTTTTTCCATGGGTACTTGTTTCCACCATAAGCATAGGTTCGTTGATTTATACTATCGGCAGAATTGTATTTACCGTAGTTAACCATACATCCGCATTAAAAAGAATTAACTCCGTTTTCTTAGTAGTAGGTGGTACCTTTGGAATACTATTAATATTGTTTTGTCTTTCAAGTTTTGTGTTGCAACCCTTAAAAGCTTTATTACTAAGCGATTTAAGGTGGTAACTATATATTAAATTGGAGGTATTTATGGAACAGGTAAAAAACATTAATGCTGAAGATGGCAGGAGCATTAAGGAAAGAAAAAGGGCCATTAGAAAAAGAATTCTTGAAAAAAGAAATGCTATGGCTAAAAGCGAAGTTGAAAGCAAAAGTAAAATTATTATAGAAAAACTAATGTCCATGGATGCCTGGATAAAAAGTAACCTTATAATGAGTTATGTAAATTTTGGAAATGAAGTAATAACTACTGATTTTATAAATAAAAGCCTTTCCGAAGGAAAAAGGATAGCTGTTCCATTCGTGGCAAAACTGCCGACAGGGAACAAAGCAATAATCCCATGCGAAATCAATAGTTTGGATAATGACTTGGAAAAAAGCAGTTTCGGAATTTTGGAACCAAAGCCAAATAACAGAAAGGAAGTTGATTGTGTAGATATTGATTTAATAATAGTACCGGGTATTGCATTTGATAATAATAAATACAGAATAGGTTTTGGTGCAGGATATTATGATAGATTTTTACAAAGTGTAAAAGAAGAGCATTTAAAAAGAAAATCCAAGGTAGATTATGTAACAATAGGTATTGCTTTTGAAGAACAAATCGTCGAATTTTTACCCGTTGAATCCCATGACATACCTCTTGATATTATTATAACGGAAAAGAGGATGATCTTATGAAAAATAAAAAAGTTACGGTAACCGGAGCTAATATAGTGTTTTTAGCATTTGTGTTATCATATATGTTATCACAATTTATATTATCGGTTTTTATGAGTATATTGGTATTTACAGGCAGCATAGACAGCCCCGTTCAGTTTATAAAGAATAATATTTATATTTTAACCTTTGTAAATGAGTATTTTCTTATACTGGGACCGGTGCTTATTTATGCTTTTGCAAAAAACATTGATTTTAAATATGTTTTTAGATTCAAAAGCCCTGGCTTACTTCCTACCATTTTGATAATACTTATGGCTGTTCCTGCATATTTTGTAGCTTTGGCTTTAAATAGTACGGTTATTTATTTCCTGCAATTCATAGGCAGGATTCCTACTCAACCTATTCCTGTACCTAGAAATATTCCTGAGTTATTGGCAGGACTATTTTTTATCGCCGCTACACCCGGCATTTGTGAGGAAATGCTACATAGAGGCTTAATTTTAAGGGCATATGAAAGAAGAGGAACTATTAAAGCATTGGTTATTTCATCCATATTTTTCGGTATATTCCATTTTGATATAACCAATCTGCTGGGACCGATTTTTTTAGGTTTGTTAATCGGATATTATGTCATACGGACAGATTCAATATTTGCCGGTATTATTGCTCATTTTTTGAATAATGCCTTTGCAGAATTGTTACAATTTTTTCTTGCGCAAGAAGTAGAAGCTGAATATTTGTCAATATCCGGCCGAGACTTATTGGCAACTATTTTATATGGGATGGCTGGATTAATAGTTTTAAGTATACTAATTACCATTTTCAAGAAAGTAACCAATAAACGGAGTACTTATAAACCTCCTATAAGCAGTGTTAGAGATGATATTATTTCAGTTATCTCACACTGGCCTATAATAATAATAATTCTAGTCTATACTGTAACTGCAGCCTTCTATTTGTTAACATTGGCTTTAGTTTAATGTGCTATAATAGATTTATACTATTATAGTGAGACAATAGGATTGGAGGAATTTCCTTGAAAAAGGCGATTCTCGTATATAATCCGTTTTCAGGGCAAAGAATATTATCAAGTAAACTTGATAATATTATTGCGCGGTTTATGTCGAGAGAAATTTTATTACAACCGTATAGGGCATACAACGAAAAGCATTTTAGAATGCTTCCTCAAATATTGAGAAGCGAAAACTATTCAAGTGTTATTATTTCCGGTGGAGACGGTACTGTTAACGTGGTAGCAAACATAATGCTATCAAATGATATTAACGTGCCCATAGGAGTAATACCGTCAGGTACATGCAATGATTTTGCAAGAAGTATAGGGATGCCTTCAAAAATAGATAAATGTGTGGATATAATACTGGCTGAAAAAACATTGGACATAGACGTAGGTCTGGTAAATGGAAAAACATATTTCTTAAATACTTGTGCCGGTGGCATTTTTGTCAATGTATCATATAGTACTAGCGGTGAACTCAAGAAAAATATAGGCTCTCTTGCATATTATTTAAAAGCTCTTGGTGAAATTAGTAATACAAAGCCCTTCCACCTCAAGCTAGAAACTGAAAATGAATGCATTGAATTGGAAGCATTGATGTTTTTGATATTAAACGGAAGGCATGTAGGCGGTTTTAACAATATAGCATGGAAAGCCGACCTTACGGATGGGTTGATGGACATCATTATTATAAAAAACTGCTGGCATATCGACCTTGCGGGAATGCTTATTAAAGTTCTTGCAAATGAATTGGAAAAAGACAAAAACATCATAAGCCTTAAAGCACAAAAATGTACAATTGAGGGGAACAGCGATGTAGCACTGTCTCTTGACGGTGAAAAAGGACCTATTCTTCCGATTACAGTAGAATTTATTAATAAAAAATTGAGTGTTTTCGTACAATAAGCAGGTATCTATGCTTAATGAATAATGAAAGGGTGTATTTATTTATTTGATGAAAATGCATTAATAAATACACCCTTTATTTCTTACATAAGACAGCCATTATTAATTCTCTTAAAACTTTGCACGCAACGGCTGTGGATACGCCGCTATGGTCATAATGCGGTGAGAGCTCTACAATATCTGCTCCGACAATATTCAATATGGAAACTGTTTTTAGTGCATCAATTAAATCATGAAAGGATACTCCGCCAGCTTCGGGAGTTCCCGTTCCGGGAAAAACCGAAGGGTCGAGCACGTCAAGATCAATAGTAAGATATACAGGTTTGGAAGTCAAATTCAAGACAATATCTTTTAAACCGTCAAAATTATAGAGAGTCAAGTGTGTGTGGCCTTCCCGAGCCCAATAAAATTCTTCCCTTGTTCCGCTGCGAATTCCAAACTGCCATATTCTGTTATCACCTATCAGCTCCCATACTCTTTTCATTACAGTAGAATGTGATAAAGGTTCTTCTAAATAGTCATCTCTTAAATCAGTATGAGCATCAATATGAATAACGACAAGGTCAGGATACTTTTTATAAACTTCTTTTATGGCAGGAAGGGAAACTAAATGTTCTCCTCCGATCATTAAAGGTTTCTTGTTCAGTCTGAGTATATTTTCAACTGTATATCCAATAATTTTTAAAGCCTTTTCTTTTTCGCCAAAAGGAAGTTCCAGATCACCAGCATCATGTATTCTAAGATCGGATAAATCCATATCAAAATACGGACTGTAAGTCTCAAGTCCAACTGATTCCAGTCTCATTTGAGAAGGGGCAAATCTCGCACCCGGACGGAACGTTACAGTCCCATCGAAGGGTGCGCCGAATATAACTAGTTCAGCGTCTGCCAGAGAGGACTCACAACCGAGAAAATTTTTATTCATAAAATTCATGAAAATATTAGTCTTTTTTCTTCCGTTTTCTAAAATATATTTTTTTAAATCATTATCATACACTTTCCAAAAGCTCCTTTACATAAGTAGGTAAAGCAAAAGAGGCTTTATGAAGTTCAAGATTATAGTACCTGGTTTTTAAATTAAATTTTTTCCACTCTTCAGGTTTGAAATCTTCAATTGGATCCAGTGACTTCGATGCAAATCCAAAAAGCCAGTGCCCTGAAGGATAACTAGGCATATGAAAATCATAAACCTTAGCTATTGGAAAAATCCTTTTAATCTTTTGGTGAGCCCTTTTCATTTCTCTGGCGTCGCGTTCATAATAAGGGCTTTCATGTTGATTTATAAGTATACCGCAGTCAGTAAGTATCCTGTAACAATTGCTATAAAATTCAGTTGTAAACAGTCCTTCACCGGGTCCTATAGGATCTGTTGAATCAACGAGTATAAGATCATAGGAGTTACCCGGAGCATTCTTCACAAATTCAACCCCATCCTCAAAAAATAGGTTAATACGTTCATCCTTATCTAGAATACTTGCAGTTTGAGGCAAGTACTGCTGGCATAATCTTACCACACGTTCATCAATTTCAACCATGTCGATTTTTTGGACAGTGGGATACCTTGATACTTCCCGCGCCGTGCCTCCATCTCCGCCACCGATTATAAGGACATTCTTAATATATGGATTTGTAGCAAAAGCAGGATGGCATATCATTTCGTGATACGCAAACTCATCTTTTTCGGTAACCATTATTAAACCGTCAATAGTAAAGAAAGTACCAAAGGTATCACTTCTAAAGAAATCTATTCTTTGAAATTTTGTTTGTTCTGTAACCAAATGTTCTTTTACTTTTATTGAAAATTTTGCATCAGGTGTATGAAATTCGGAAAACCACAAATCCAATATGCTTCACCTCTTTTTGCTTCTTTATTCTCCAAGTACTTTAATAAAATAAGGATTACCATCATCATTCATAATTACGCATCTATGTTTTATATAAAATTTATAGAGTTCTATTATCTTGTCAGTAATTCGTTCACCTGGTATTACGAGTGGGATTCCCGGTGGATATATCATGACTGATTCACCGCTGATTTCTCCGACAGCTTCGTCTATATAGACGGACCTTTTTTTACTGTAAAAAGCCTCTCTGGGTAAAATAACGGTTTTTGGTTTGATAAAATATTCCATAATCGGAATTCTAAAGGGTTGTTTCTTTTTATAATATTTATTACTCAAATCCCTGAAAGCATTGACCAGGTTATTAATGCTTTCTTCATCATCGCCGGGACCGGTCACAGCCAGTACTGAATATGTTTCGGCAAGCTCCAGTTGAATGTTGTATTCATCCTTAAATATGTCATATACTTCAAATCCGGTTAATCCAAGATTATTTACTTTTACAACTATTTTAGTTTCGTCATAATCATATATTTCTCTGCCATTTACATAATTATCTCTTGTTATTGCCCTTAATCCCGGCATTTTATTTATTTCTGCCTTAGCTTTTTCGCATAAAGTCAAAAGTTTATCAAAAATCTCCCGACCATTTAAAACAAGGTTTTTTCTGGCAATATCAAGACTTGCCAGCAATATATATGAAGCACTTGTTGTCTGCATAAGATTAATAATTGTTCTAACTCTCTCATACTTTATTATATTTTCGTTCAAAAGCAAGACGGAAGATTGGGTTAAGGATCCGCCTGTCTTATGAATACTTACGGTAGACATGTCCGCTCCCAAAGCCATAGCTCCGTCAGGAAAATCAGGATGAAAAGGGAAGTGGGAACCATGAGCTTCATCTACTAATACCGCAATACCATGTCTATGACAGAGTTTAATTATAGCCCTTAAATCTGACACCGTTCCAAAATAAGTAGGATTTATAATAAATATTGCTTTTGCATCCGGGTTCTTCCGAATAGTGTTCTTTACACTTTCGTATGTAATCCCGTTTGTTATTCCGTATTGTGTATCGATTTCCGGTTGTATGAAAACAGGCACTGCACCACTCAGTATTATACCGTTTATTGCAGACTTATGGACATTTCTTGGCATGATAATCTTGTCTTTTGGATCACAAGCGGCCATAATCATGGAAATTATACCAAAAGTAGAACCATTCACTAATAAAAACGCATAATCAGCACCGTACGCATCTGCCATCAATTCCTCGGCTTGCCGGATTATGCCGGAAGGATTTGAAAGCATGTCCAAAGCTTTGGTAGAATTTGCATCCAATGAAACTATTCGTTCTCCAAAAGCAGATGCCAAAGGTGTATTTTTGTTTTTCTTGTGTCCCGGTACATCAAAATGTATTATATTTTCTTTCGAATAATTATCCAGCGCTGTATAAATGGGGGTTTTATTATGCAATTCAAATCTTGCCTCTGTTAGTTTTGCCATCTCTTTCATTTCATTAGCTCCTCTAATAATCATCTGAAAAATTATGCCCGTAAAATATCTCATCCATTTCTTTACGCAAACGTCTGGCTATTTCCTTTGCTTCACCGGGATGTATATCTTTCTCTGAAAAACCAAAGAGATAATTATCAAGGTCAAACTCTCTGAGTTTGCATTTTGTGTGAAATATATTTTCTTGATAAATATTCACATCAATCATATGATAGCGGGCAATCACACTGCTTGAGATGTAATTTTGTATGGAGCTTAATTTATGGTCATTGAAAATTTTCCTACCTGTTATATCACGAGTAAATCCTCTTACACGATAATCAATTGTCATAATATCCGGCTCAAAACAGTCTATCAAATAATTCAATGCGTTAAGAGGAGAAATCTTACCACATGTAGATACATCAATATCTGCCCTAAAAGTACAAACGCCCCCATCAGGATGATACTCTGGATAGGTATGAACCGTTATATGACTTTTGTCAAGATGTGCTACTAAAGAGTTCTTACCGGTATTTTTAACGACATTAATATCTTTATCCTCATCATTATTTTCACTTATAATAGCGTTATTATTTATATCTTTATCATCAATATAATTTTTTGTCTTATGGGAATCTTTTTGTTCATTATTTACAGATTGATTAATTGGTTCTTCGCATATAAGCAAAGTTACACTTGCACCTTGAGGGTCGTAATCCTGACTTGCTATATTAAGTATATTAGCACCTATAATTTCCGTAACACGGGTTAAAATTCTGGTTAACCTTTCGGCATTATAGCGTTCGTCAATGTATTCTATATATGCATTCCTGTCAAATACAGTTTTAGTATAACAAATATCATACATATTAAAAGATAAGGTCTTAGTTAAATTGTTGAATCCATGAAGTTTTATTTTACCCATCTCGTTTCTTGCCATTTTTTTCATTATCAACCTCCTTGAACCTCGGTTTTAATAATATGTTAATATACATAAACATGTTAATATACATGAAACACATGAGTTAAATTATAGCATGTTTTTTGTAAAATACAATAGATTTTATCAATTTTGTTAAAAATCTTATTTAGCCTTTATTTTGAGAATATTATGTCTTTTATTTTTTAGTATGCCTAAATAAAATTTTTAGTATGTCTAAATATAATTACAACATTAAAAATAATAAAAAGCAAGCCTTAATCACTTACCTTGGCTTGCTCTTGCCTTATTTTATTTCGTTTTTATGTTATATTTATTTTTATTATATTTGCTTTGTTTTATTCTGTTTATGTTTAAAATCTTGTTTTAAAATATAGTTATAATAAAATAAAATTATAAAATGATGCAAATCAATCCGCTGCTGCCTTCATTGATAATTCTCTGGAGTGTTTCCTGAAGCTTTAACTGCGAATCTTCCGGCATTCTGCTGAGCTTATTGTATAGCCCTTCTGTTACAAGCTCGTGTAACGATTTGCCAAAAATATTTGAATCCCAGATCTTGCCAGGGTCGTTTTCAAATTCTTTTAACAGGTAGTCAACAAGCTCCTCAGATTGCTTTTCACTTCCAACCAAAGGTGCAATTTCAGTTTCAATGTCCGCTCTTATCATATGTACACTTGGAGCACTTGCACGCAATTTGACTCCAAAACGGTTACCCTGCCTTATGATTTCCGGCTCTTCAAGCGTAAGTTCTTCTACCTGCGGCATTACAATTCCATAACCTTTAACTTTAACTTCATGAAGTGCATATTCAATTCTTTCATATTCCTTCTTTATCCTTGCAAGATCTTTCATAAGACCTATTAATTTGTGTTCTCCTTCAATCTCAAGCCCTGTCAATTCACTAAGTACGCGGTAAAAGAGGTTATCAAGAGGAGTAAGCTCTACTAATACATTACCGGTTCCCAGATTGATTTCTTCAATGGATGCTTTTTTAAGAAATTCTGCTTCGCTTAAATTTGAAATTGCTGTTTTTACTTCTCTGATCTTCTTTATTCCTTTGAATACTTCTTTTATTGTTTCAATTAGTTTTGCTCTTAGCCAATGTTCATCATCCAAAGCATCTATCCATTTCGGCGTATTTATTCCAACTTCTGAAATCGGAAATTCAAAAAGAACTCTTTCCATGATATTGTTTATATCTTCAATTCTCATTTGTGCTACATTTACATTAACTACTGGAACACCGTATTTCTCCTCGAGTTCTTCTTTCAATCTGATAGTTTCATTTGCATAAGGCTTTACTGAGTTAAGTATAATTATAAAAGGCTTGTTTATGGCTTTAAGTTCGCTTATAACCCTTTTTTCGGCCTCAAGATACTCTTCACGCTGAATTTCAGTGATGCTTCCGTCGGTGGTTACAACCAAACCGATAGTTGAATGGTCATTAATTACTTTTCTTGTACCTATTTCCGCTGCTTCTTCAAAAGGAATTTGGTGATCAAACCAGGGAGTTGAGACCATCCTGGGAGCTCCGTTTTCCAAGTATCCAACAGCACCTTTTACTAGATATCCAACGCAATCGACCAATCTAACTTTCAAGACTGCGTTTTCGTCCAAAACTATTTTTACAGCTTCATTAGGGACAAATTTTGGCTCAGTGGTCATTATAGTCCTACCTGTAGCACTTTGGGGAAGTTCATCTTTTGCTCGTTCTCTATCGTATTCATTTTCAATATTCGGTATAACCAGTAGATCCATAAAGCGCTTGATAAATGTAGACTTTCCGGTACGTACCGGACCGACAACACCGATGTAAATATCTCCCTGTGTACGTTCTGCTATTTGTTTATATATATTATAATTATCCACTAAAGACCCCCCTTATTTAATTTGCCTATTTCCGTGCAGTGACATAAAAGTAGTACTTGCACTATTATCACTACTAATATATGTACATGTATTAGAGCAATATTACTAAAAAGATTGTAAATATTTGTTTTTTTTCTTAAAATTTAAGGTAGAATATATTTTAGTGTATTTATTATATTTGACGGAAATGCTATAAAGAGCCGTTGTTTCGTTGATTAAAGCTTTGTAAGAAGTTAAAATTCATAGATTAAGTTTGATTGGAGGACGCATAAAGTTATGGACTTTTATAGCAAGTATATGTATTGGCTGGAAAATGATTATTTTGATGAGGATACAAAAAAAGAATTATTATCCATTAAGGATGACAAAAAGGAAATTGAGGACAGGTTTTACAAGGACCTTGAATTTGGTACAGCCGGTCTTAGGGGTATAATAGGAGCAGGGACAAATAGAATGAATAAATATATAGTGAGAAAAGTTTCCCAGGGCCTTTCTGATTATATCAACAAAAAAGGAAAAATTTTTGCCAAAAGGGGAATTGTTATTGCTTACGATTCTCGTCGTAAGTCACAGGAATTTGCCCTTGAAGCTGCTCTTGTTTTTACTGCCAACGGCATTACCACCTGGTGTTTTGATGAAATAAAACCTGTATCTGTCCTGTCCTTTACCATAAGATACTTGGAAGCTATAGCAGGTGTTGCAATAACGGCAAGTCATAACCCCAAAGAATATAATGGTTATAAGGTTTATGGAGAAGACGGGGCTCAACTGCTACCGGATGAATCGGATATTTTGTCAAGAGAAATAGAAAATGTGAAAGATTTTTCTCAGGTTAAAATCATCAGCAAGGAAGAAGCCGTAAAATCAGGATTACTAAAAATAATAGATAAAACCATTGATGACAGATTTATGGAAACAATAAAAAAATACAGTTTAAATACAGAAATAATAAAAAAGCAAAACAACAATTTCACTATTGTATATACTCCTCTTAACGGAGCCGGAAACAAACCTGTACGAAGAATTTTAAAAGAAATAGGTTTTAACAATGTTCATGTTGTAAAAGAACAAGAAAATCCTGATCCGGAGTTTTCAAATTTAAAGATGCCTAACCCTGAAGATATAAACGTATATACATTAGCCTTAGAATTGGCAAAAACAAAAGATGCGGATATTATAATAGGTACGGATCCTGACAGCGACAGGATGGGTATTGTGGTAAAAGATAAAGAGGAAGGATATAAACCTCTTACAGGAAATCAGATTGGCTGCTTGATGTTGTATTATCTTTTATCTCAAAATAAGGAAAAAGGTATTTTACCCTCAAATGGCTTTGTTGTAAAGACCATTGTAACTACGGAACTGGCTAGAAAAATTTGTGAAAAATATGAAATAACCGTTATTGAAGTGCTTACAGGGTTTAAATATATAGCTGAAAAAATAAGGCTTCTTGACGACAGCGGAAAAATGAAATTTATCATGGGATTTGAAGAAAGCTATGGTTTTCTTATAGGAACTTTCGCAAGAGATAAAGATGCAGTGTCGGCATCAATGTTTATTTCTGAAATAGCAGCGTATTATAAATCAATGGGCAAAACATTAACTGATGTGTTAGACGAAATAAATGAAATTTACGGTTATAATGACGTTGATGTTATATCTTATACCTTGGAAGGCAAGGAAGGCCTGAAAAAAATGCTTGCTATTATGGACAAGTTAAGAGAAAATAAAGATATAAGAATAGATGGTTACAAAGTAAAAGCTATAAGGGACTATCTTTCCGGAGAACGATATATCTTAGAAACCAAGGAAAAAGAAGTCCTCGAGTTGCCGAAATCCAATGTCTTATATTACGAACTGAATGATAATTCCTGGTTTTGCATAAGACCTTCAGGCACTGAACCGAAAATAAAGATATATATTGAAGTTTTTGGAGCTAATAAAAATGATGCATCCGAAAAGTTAAAAGATCTTAAAGCGAAAGTGCTGGGAATAATAAATTGCTGTTAGAATTGTTAGATTTGATAAAAATGTTTTTTCATCAAATCTTAATCATAAATGGAGATGAGGGGGCTTAAGGCTTGAAGAAATTCGTACATTTGCACGTCCATACGGAATACAGCCTTCTTGACGGTGCTGTGAGAATCAATGAATTAATGCCTAGGGTAAAAGAGTTGGGAATGGATGCCATTGCAATAACTGACCATGGAGTAATGTACGGAGTAATTGATTTTTATAAGGAAGCATTAAAGAATAATGTTAAACCAATAATAGGATGTGAAGTTTACACAGCACAAAGAAGCAGATTTGACAAAGATTCAAATATAGATTCCGATAGGGGACATCTTGTGCTTCTGGCGGAAAATAACATAGGTTATAAAAATCTCATGAAAATTGTATCCTGCGGATTCATCGAGGGATATTATTATAAACCAAGAATAGATATGGAAGTTCTTCGAAAATATAGCGAAGGGATTATTGCCTTAAGCGCTTGTTTATCAGGTGATATCTCTATTGCAATTTTGCAGGGAAATTATAAGAAAGCTAAATCCCTTGCCCTGGAATATAGGGATATTTTCGGAACGAATAATTTTTATCTTGAACTGCAGAAAAATAACATAGAAGAACAGAACTTAGTAAATCAAAATTTAATCAAGTTAAGTAAAGAAACCGGAATTCCTTTGGTTGCTACCAACGACGTGCATTACCTGCGAAAAGAAGATGCAAAGGCTCATGATATTTTATTGTGTATTCAAACAGGCAAAAGGATTTATGAAGAGGACAGGATGAAATTTAATACGGATGATGTTTATTTAAAAAGCCCTGAGGAAATGTATGAAGCATTTAAAAATATACCTGAAGCTTTGGAAAATACGGTAAAAATTGCAGAAAGGTGCAATGTTGAAATAGAGTTCAATAAGTTGCATTTACCGGAATACGATGTGCCGGATAATCAGGATCATTTTGAATATTTGAAAAAACTATGTATGGACGGCATGATAAAAAGATACGGCACAGATTATTCTCCTGAAGTGTTTAACCGTCTCAATTATGAATTATCAGTTATTAAGGAAATGGGCTATGTCGATTATTTTTTGATAGTGTGGGATTTTATTAAATATGCAAAGGACAACGGTATAATGGTCGGTCCCGGGAGAGGTTCAGGTGCAGGAAGCATCGTTGCCTACTGCCTTGGTATCACCAATATAGATCCTTTAAGGTTTAACCTGCTGTTTGAAAGATTTTTAAATCCCGAACGAATTAGCATGCCTGACCTGGATATTGATTTTTGTTATGAAAGAAGGCAGGAAGTCATTGATTATGTCGTCAGGAAATATGGTAGTGACAGGGTTGCCCAGATAATTACCTTTGGAACAATGGCTGCACGTGCTGTTATAAGAGATGTAGGTAGAGCCATGGATATTCCTTACGCTCAGGTGGATGCTATTGCTAAAATGATACCTTTCAGAATAGGTATGACAATAGACAAAGCTCTTGAGATTAATCCTGAACTTCGTGATTTATATGAAAACGATGATGATGTAAAGGAACTGATAAATACTTCAAAAATTCTCGAAGGAATGCCGAGACATTCATCTACTCATGCAGCAGGTGTTGTAATATCCAAGGAACCGCTGGTTGAATATGTACCTTTGCAAAAAAACGATGATGTCATAACTACTCAGTTCACCATGGGAAACCTGGAAGAACTCGGACTTTTGAAAATGGATTTTTTAGGTTTGCGAACACTTACGGTACTAAGAGACGCAGCCGAACTTGTCAGGAAAAACCATGGTGTAATTGTGGATTTTGACAAAATGAAATTAGATGTTCCTAATGTATATAAGATGATAAGCGAAGGCAAAACTGCAGGAATATTTCAATTAGAAAGCAACGGAATGACCCAGTTTATGAAAGAACTAAAACCATCCTGCATTGAAGATATCATAGCCGGTATATCCCTTTATAGGCCTGGTCCTATGGACCAGATACCTAAATATATTACTTACAAAAATAATCCTGACATGGTAAAATATGATCATCCCCTTCTGGAAAATATTTTGAACGTAACATATGGTTGTATGGTTTATCAAGAGCAAGTTATGCAAATAGTGAGAACTCTTGCCGGTTATTCAATGGGAAGAGCGGACCTTGTAAGAAGGGCAATGGCAAAGAAAAAAGCAGACATAATGAAAGAAGAACGTCAAAACTTTATTTACGGCAAGACGGATGAAAATGGCAACATAGTGATAGAAGGTGCAATTAGAAGAGGCGTTGATGAGCAAACGGCAAATAAAATATTTGATGAAATGATGGACTTTGCAAGTTACGCTTTTAACAAATCACATGCTGCTGCATATGCTGTAATAGCATACCAGACAGCTTGGCTTAAATATTATTATCCTACGGAATTCATGGCAGCTTTGCTAAACAGTTTTTTAGGGAATACAGACAAAATATCAAGGTATATTGCTGAATGTAAGGCAATGGGTATTGAAATTCTTCCTCCTGATATAAATGAAAGCGACGTAAAATTCAGCGTAGTAAACGGTAAGATACGCTTTGGAATGGCTGCGGTAAAAAATGTAGGAGAACAAGCTGTTATCGAAATAATCAAAGAAAGAAATAAAAATAAGGAATTTAGTAGTTTTGCAAATTTTTGCGAAAGGATTAATTTGAGGAACGTAAATAAAAAATGCATTGAAAGTCTTATTAAGTGCGGTGCTTTTGATTCATTAGGAATTTACAGGTCGAAACTTTTGGCAGTTTTTGAAAAGGTATTAGACAGAATACATGAAAGCAAAAGGAAAAATATTGAAGGACAGCTATCCATATTTGATATCTCAATGAATGAACCGGGAACATCCGGCTACGAACCTGAAATCGTATATCCTGATATTGATGAATATCCTTCAAAAGTTCTTCTTGCGATGGAAAAAGAAACTCTTGGTTTGTATGTATCAGGACATCCTTTGGAAGAATATAAACCTATACTTGAACGATATTCCACAGTAAACAGCCTGGATTTTAAGACGGGAACAGATGAAAACACCGTAGAAATGGAAGTGGAGGCTTCTAATAACTTGCATGACGGAAAACTTGTCACCATTGGAGGAATTATCGCTGACAAAAAAATCAAAGCTACAAAAAATGATAATTTAATGGCATTTCTAACTCTTGAAGATTTATACGGTCAAGTGGAAATAATTGTATTTCCTCAAACTCTTTCCAAATATCAGGATTTAATTACAGAAGAAAATATTGTACTGGTAAAGGGAAGGATCAGTGTAAAGGAAGAAGAAGAACCTAAAATTATCTGTGAAGAAATAAGGCCGATAACATCTTTTCTCAATTTACAAAAAGATGGGGAAAATAATACTGAAAACAATACGATAAAAAAAATTAATGATTATGTAGATAAAACAAAAACGGATAAAGTAACAAAAATACTTCTAAAACTCCCGTTTAAATTTGGTGGCAATATGGCTCAAAACTCCAAGTACTGTGCATTAATTGCGATGTTAAAATTTTTCAGGGGAAATACACCGGTTTACTTTTATTATGATGATGAAAAAAAAGCTAAACTTGCAGAAAGAGAACTCTGGGTAAATGTAAACCCAACTTTGCTATCCGAATTAGAAGAAAGACTGGGCAAAGAGAATGTGAAGGTAATGTGAAAAGCATGTTATTTAAATTAATTGTTGATTTTTATAATAAAATAATATATAGTTAATTCAGGGTGGTACTTATGAGTAATGGAAATGAAGCTGTATTAGGGGATTATGTTGTAATAAAAGCTCTTGAAGACGGAGTAAATATTATTGGTCTTACACGCGGAAAAGACACTAAATTCCATCACACAGAAAAATTGGACAAAGGTGAAGTTCTATTAGCTCAGTTTACTGAAACTACTTCAGCTATTAAATTGAGAGGTAAAGCTACAATCTATTGTCGTCACGGTATAATACAATCCGGGGATTAAATATAAAGAGGGGCGTGTAAAAGAATATGTGGACGGTAGTTTATATGGCTCAGAGCAAGGAAATTGCGGAAGAGCTGCAAAGTCTTCTTACTAAAGAAGGTATACTGGTAAAACTAAGACCAATCAGCAAGAACCAGGAAAGCAGCAATGATTATTTTGAGGTTTTAGTTCCGGAGTCAGAGGTGGAGGAAGCACATAGTGTCATTATTGAAAAAGGTTTTTAAGTTGATGATATGATTATATATTAAATAAAAATTTTGAAAATTTAAATATATCAAAAGGAGAAACACAATAAAAATTCCCGTGTTTGGAACAAGCACGGGTTAATGTTATATTTATATTGCGGTTTATATTTTTATGTTTATAAAAAAATGTAAATATAAAGAATTAAATATCAAAAGACAGTACATATTTCCGTCTTTTGCTTGATATGTATAACAGCTTAAATGGTTATGTAAAACCGGAAAGTTAAACCGCAAAAGATAAAAATTCATCATACAAAAATATTTTCCCCAATATGTCATAACTTGAATACAATGAAAATAGAAAATAATAACTACAATAAAAATTTATCTGGTGATGACTAAGTGAATATACCAAATGCTCTAACTATATTAAGATTAATAGCTGTACCTTTCTTTGGGTATTTTATTTTTAGCAGGCAATACTTGATAGCTGTAATAATATATAGTATAGCTTCTCTGACGGATATGCTGGATGGGTTTATTGCCCGAAAATATAACATGATTACATCCTGGGGAAAAATTGCCGATCCTGTTGCGGACAAACTTATGCAACTTACTGCGATAGTTATATTGAATTCACAGGGCAAAATCCCAACTATATTGGTGGTTGTTGCAATTCTGAAAGATATTGTCCTTGGCATCGGGAGCTATCTTTTATACCGACAAGAAAATTTAATCGCACAAGCTAACTGGTATGGAAAGCTTACAACGGTTATTTTATACTTTACCATAGTCACTGTACTTTTCAACTTACCGTTTAGTAATATATTTATAGTTATATCTCTGATTTCGGTTATGTTTTCATTTTTAATGTATGCATTAAAATTTATTAAGATAAAAAAGAGCAAAAGCGATGAAGCTATTTTGTAAACGATACGATACAATATGTACTTTATATACTTATCAAAGCTTTTAATTCTTGAAAGGTGAGACTTTGTGTTTGGATATATAATGCCTGAAAAATCAGAACTTAAAGTTAAGGAATATGAGATGTTTAAGGCATTTTACTGTGGGATTTGCAAATCCATGGCAAAGAGAATAGGCAATCTGCCACGTATTACTTTAAATTATGATTCCACATTTCTTGCCTTAATCTTAGCATCTTTGTCTTCTGATGAATTGAAAATAACACGTAAAAGATGTATGTTACATCCAGCTAAAAAAAGACTTGTAGTTATTGACAATCAAATAATTGATTATGCTGCAGATATGAACATTATACTTTCTTATCATAATTTGAAAGATGATGAAGTTGATAATAAAAATATTGCTTCCAAAGCCGGAGCCATGCTTCTGTATCCATATTATAAAAGGCTAAGAAAGAAATATGAAAGCAAATGTACCATGATAGAAAATAAGCTGAAAGAACTAATGGAAATGGAAAAAAACGGATGCACTTCATTGGATGCTATAGCAGATCCTTTTTCCAAAATTATGGAGGAAATCTTTACTTTTGGACCTTTGTGTGAAGATAAAAAAAATGATGAAATTTTACGGTGGATAGGTTATAATATTGGAAAATGGATTTATATATTGGATGCATATGATGATATGGAGAAAGATGCAAAAGAGAAGAAGTTTAATCCGATATTAGCCAAATACGGTGATAAAGCATATAGTAAAGAAGTAAAAGATAGAATACATTTTATACTTATTTATTCATTAGACCAAATAGCAAAGTCGTATGACCTAATTAACAGAAAGAGAGTTAAAGGGATAGTAGAGAATATTATTAATATAGGTATGTTAAAAAAAACGGAGAAAATTTTAGGTATGAGGAGTTGTAATGGCATTGAATCCGTATGAAGTTTTAGGTGTGAGAGAAGACGCTACTGATGAAGAAATTAAAAGAGCATATAGGGAATTAGTGAAAAAATACCATCCTGATCAATACAGGGATAATCCTTTGGCAAAACTGGCTGAAGAGAAACTTAGAGAAATCAATGAAGCTTACGACATGATAATGAAACAGAGGGCTTCAAGAAGCCAATATAGCCAAAGGCAGTATAATGATTACAGCAGTAGCCGAACTTCGAGTAACAGCTACAGCGGATATGCAGGAAGCGATTTCTTCAATAGAGTTAGATATAACATAAGCAACGGGAATCTTAAAACTGCCGAAGATATGCTGAATAGTTCATCTACGAGAAATGCCGAATGGTATTTTTTAAAAGGGTTGATTTTCTTGCGAAAAGGATGGCAAGATGAGGCATATCATTATATACAAACAGCGGTTAATATGGATCCTAGAAACTTTGAATACAGGTCGACTCTTAACAGGATAAACATGGCATATAACCAAAGGTGGCAGGGTGGATACGGAAGAAGAACCACGGAAGATGACATTTGTACAATGTGCCAATGTTTAATATGTTCAGACTGTTGTTGTGAATGTATGGGCGGTGATCTTATAAGCTGTTGCTGATAATTTATTTGAGATTTTTGATTTTATATCTGATTTTATATCAATGTATAAATATCACGGGGATGTAGATCGATGGCTTATAATACGAAAAAAATAGCTTTAACAGGTATTTTAGGAGCAATGACAATTATCAGCTTGATACTTGCAATCATACTTCCAACCGGGAAATTATCATTTTATTGTCTAAGTTCATTCTTTATTTCAATTATCATTATCGAATATAAAATTTCAGCCGGTTGGTTGTTTTTTCTTACAACCAATCTTTTAGCGTACATAATAATACCCGACAAAATTGCTATAATACCGTATACGGCATTTTTTAGCCTATACGGCATTGTGAAATATTACGCAGAAAACATAAAAAATATTGTTCTGGAATTTATTGTAAAGTATGCTTTTTTTAATGCATGTTTAGCCCTTGCTATTTTCCTGGCTGATAAATTATTTAAGGGTATTGCACAATTGAGTTATTCTATATGGTTTATCGTTGCTGTTTTACAGGTAGTATTTTTTTTCTACGACTACGTATATTCAGTGGTTATAAATTATTATAGACACAGACTCAGAAATTTTCTCGTGAAATAAGATTCGTGAATCCGGCAGTTATTCATCTTGGACTGCGGTTATTTATCTTGGATTTCATAACATTTAAAAAGGAAAATTGACAAAGGCATATTTGAGAATGCTGTAACATTTCTTTAATAAATATTTAATAAATCAAAAAAAGATTGTGAACTTTACAATCCGTGCTGATTTCCCAAATTTCATTTCGAAAAAAGTGTAAAAGAGCTTTTATTGTAAAAATTTTCAAAGAGGATTCTTGTTCTTTTTTGTAGAATTATTATGTAAACAATACAATTTATTCATTTTGTTCATTTACAAAAGAAAATTAAATACTCTACAAAAGAAAAATGGAGGGCTTATGAAGAAGGCAGCAAAAATTACGACATTATGCATCTTACTCTTAAGCATTGCAATGCTCTTTACAATTGTGTCTTTTGCTAATGAAAATGACTATGAAACACTAAAAGATGTCAAATTACTGGTAAATGGGCGGATCATTCAATTAGAAAGAGAATTGATAGCAATTAACGGAAGAATACTGGCTCCTGCAAGAACGGTGTTTGCACAATTTGGGGCAAGGGTGGATTGGTACCCGGAATATAATCTTGTAAACATAGTAAAAGACAATACTTTTATAGGTATGTTTATAGGGCAAAAAACCGTAGCAGTAAACAAAATAGTAAAAGAAATGGATTGTCCGCCGGTACTTCTGCGTGGGACGGTAATGGTACCTGTAAGATTTGTTGCTGATGCTTTAAATATTGATGTCCAGTGGTTTGGTAATATTAAAGTTGCAAATCTGGGTTCAATAATTACTGAAGAGGAAGCCTCAAGAAGTGCTAAACCCTATAGCGGAAAAATTGTTGTGATCGATCCGGGGCATGGTGGCTACGAAACAGGAGCAGTCCACGGGGGAATAAAGGAAAAAGATTTAAATCTGGATATTGCATTAAGGCTGGAGAAACTTCTTAAAAACGAAGGGATAATTGTTTACATGACAAGAAAGGATGACAGGTATGTAAATCTGTATTCGCGTTCTGGGCTGGCAAACAGCGTAAACGCTGATATGCTTGTAAGTATCCACAATAATGCGGATTGGTACAATACTTCAGGAACAATGACTCTTTACTATCCTGAAACGGCAATGAAACGAAACGGCATTACAAGCAAGGACCTGGCAGCTATCATTCAAAAAGAAGTTTCATCTTATTTAGGAACAAAAAATATAGGAATTATTTCTCGAACAAACCTGGCAGTATTAAGAACTTCAAAAGTACCTGCTGTTATCGTGGAAGTAGGGTACATGACAAACAAAAATGAGCTTAAAAAGTTAAGCACCGCAGAATACCGACAAAAAGCTGCAGAAGCTATCAGAAACGGGATTTTAAAAGCATTGAGGTAATTGTGACATAATTACGCCGGTGATTTTACTTATTTTTCGCTTTTTAATTCGCCCAGAATAGATTTTACGCGTGTGTACGTAATTTTATGCTTGTGTACGCAGTAGTCAGTATGCTATCATAATTTAAAAGTATATATAATATATTTATATTATTATTTTTAAGGCAATTTCTCAAAGAAACGGAAGAAATAGCCCGTAAAATGAACATAAATAACGAATTATTATGAATTTTTATGAGTTTTAAATCATTATAAGTTAGTTATAAAAAGGAGCATTGTATATGCTGAGAATAGCAGTGATTGACGGACAGGGCGGAGGTATTGGAAAAGCTATTGTTGAAAAGCTTAATAGAGAAATAGGTGAGAACGTCAACATAATTGCTCTTGGCACAAACTCAACTGCAACAAGTGTTATGTTAAGGGCAGGTGCTGCTGAAGCGGCTACAGGAGAAAATGCAATAGCGGTAAATGCATGTAAAGTAGATGTTATTATTGGACCAATAGGTATTATAGTACCAAATTCACTTATGGGAGAATTGACACCTAAAATGGCTAGGGCAATAACCGACAGTCCCGCTCTAAAAATCCTGATACCATTGAGCAAGTGCGGAATTGAAATAGCCGGTGTTCAAAATGATTCATTGCCGCAGCTTATCGAAAAGGCTGTATTGAAGATAAAAGAAAAGTTTAATTTATAATAAGTCTTTTAAGTTTAATTTGTAATAAGTTTTAAAAGCGGCAGGTGCGTATTCGATTCATTCTAGAATACGCACCGCACCATTTTGGTTCTGCACAAACTTGCGTTGTAAACACGGTCTGCTCAAATCATTTCTTGTCAGGGCTTATCATGTCCGGTGTTTTAACTACAGGAAAAACTTTCTGGCTGTCCAGATATTCTTGTACAATGCGCAAAGCTTCTCCAAATCTTTGGAAATGAACAACTTCTCTTTGCCTTAAGAATCTTAAAGGATCTATTACATCAGGGTCATCTGTTAAATTTATGAGCCATTCATATGTTGATCTTGCTTTTTCTTCAGCAGCCATGTTTTCTTGTAAATCAGTAATAGGATCTCCTTTTGACTGAATGTAGGCAGCTGTAAACGGTACTCCTGCTGCACTTAAAGGATATATGGCTTTATCATGGTCAGCGTAATATGATCCAAGGTCAGCAGCTTTTATTTCGTCTATACTTGCCCCTTGAATAAGCTGCCTTACCATGGTTCCGATTATTTCAAGATGAGCTAATTCTTCGGTACCTATATCATTTAAGGTAGCGCGTGCTTGAGGTGTGACCATAGAAAAACGCTGGCTGAGATACCTGAGTGAGGCAGCAAGTTCACCATCAGGTCCACCATATTGAGTGATTATATATTTAGCCAGCTTTGGATTGGGTTTTTTTATTTTAACTGGATATTGCAATTTTTTCTCATAAACCCACATGAATTATAACTCCTTTCCGATTATTCTATTCTATACTTATCTATAGTTGATTTTCTGCAGTTCTGAAGTTAAAACTGTAATCCCATGGCCAAGGATTATTAATCCACTGCCATGGATACATGCTTGGTGACCTAAATGAAGTTAAAGGTCCATATCTTCTTTCATATTCCTGTCTGAGCATTTGGGCTTGTGCTACAACAAAATTAAATTTTTCGAGAGCTTCTCGGCAATCAGGATGCGTATTAAGATATAGTTGTAGTTCAACTGCTACAAAATCAAGCTCCATGAGCTTTCTTAACAATGCTTGCTTATTCATAATCATCACCGCTTTTCTCTGTTAATGGACTTATTTTTGTCTTAGACTTTTCCGCTTTGTAATACGGAGAATACAGTTCAGGAAATGCAGTACCTTTATTCAAAGCTTCTTCAGGGCTATAAAGGCTGCATAATCTTTGGAACGGAACATAGGCTCTGGCTAATCTAACATTGCAAATTACCGTTTCCTGGGGAATACACATATTCTTATACTGCATTCCGCCATAAAACGGGTTTGTCATTGGGGTTGCCATGGTATTTGCCATTGTATTAACAAATGGGCTTATCATAGAATTTTCATTATACATCATGCAAACCAAACCTCCCATACAAATACGGTCATATAATATAATATGCACATTATGTAAATTTGTTCATGAGGTTCATGGAGTGAAAGCAGGGGCGTTAATATTTCTCTATGTTTTTAATGCACATATTGCCCATCATGGAACTAATGAAAAAATTTTCCCCCAATTCCTTGACTTCTAAATTTATGATTGGTACAATATATATGTTTGTAAAAGGAATTAAAAAAGGAATTAACCATTAGCTTTGTTTTTGGAAGCTCCGACCATCTACAAAGCCAATGGGGTTCATCTTAAAAGGAGGAATAGTTATGAATAAGGAAAAAAAGCAAGAAATTATTAATAAATACAAGCTGCATGAAAAAGATACCGGGTCACCGGAAGTGCAAATCGCACTGCTAACAGAAAGAATTAATCATTTAAATGAGCATTTAAAAATCCATAAGAAAGACCATCATTCAAGACGAGGCTTACTCATGATGGTTGGACGGAGAAGAGGTCTCCTAAATTACTTACAAAAAATAGATGTTGAACGCTATCGTGCAATCATTGAGAAACTTGACCTCAGAAAATAGACTTTAAATGTAAATTTAAAATAAAAATAATGAGCGGATTTCCGCTCATTATTTTTATGAAGTATTAGGTTTATTTTATTGCGAATTTCAGGTTATGTTGTAAAAAATTAATTTTTTGAAATATATTATAGTTGTTTAATTTAGCTAAATAATATTAATAAATAATTAATACAATTGTGTAATTAAAAAATACTAAATCTGCAACATAATACTAAAGTTAAGTGGCAGAAACAGGGAACCGAGACTAGAGACCAGATTTTGCCGTAAAAGCCACAAAATCATTCAAACTTATAAAACGCTGAAAAAGAAAAAGCTCATCTGTTTTGTAGTGTCCGTTTTCTGTTATCTGCCATAAAGAATAAAACTTAAATTTAGTATTAGTTGCAGATATTTGAAAAAGGAGGCAAAGTATGCACAAAATTTTTAAAACTGAGATTGCTGGAAGAGAACTTATTGTAGAAACAGGCAAATATGCCCAGTTTGCTAACGGATCTTGTCTCGTCAGATACGGTGATACTGTTATACTTTCGACTGCGACAGCTTCAAAAGAGCCTAGGGAGGGAATAGATTTTTTTCCGTTAAGTGTTGATTATGAAGAAAAACTATATGCAGTCGGAAAGATACCCGGAGGCTTCATCAAACGGGAGGGTAAGCCGTCTGACAAAGCAATATTAACGGCAAGGGTTATAGACCGTCCCATAAGACCGCTATTTCCAAAGGATTTAAGAAATGATGTAAGTGTTATTAATACTGTTTTATCAGTTGATCAAGATAATTCGCCTGAAATTACTGCAATGCTAGGGACTTCAGTTGCCCTTTCAATTTCCGACATACCTTTTAACGGTCCCATAGGAGGAGTAATATTAGGCTTGGTTGACGGTGATGTAGTTATAAATCCTACTACTAAGCAAAGGGAAAAAAGCCAGATGTATGTAACTTTAGCAGGTACAAGAGAAAAAATAACCATGATTGAAGCAGGTGCAAATGAAGTACCCGAAGATGTGATGCTCAAGGCTATAAAAATCGGTCACGAAGAGATTAAGAAAATCGTAGAGTTTATAGAAGGAATAGTTGCTGAAGTAGGAAAAGAAAAATTTAAGTATGAACCTTTTGTCGTGCCTGAAGATATTTTTAACACGGTAAATGATTATGCTTACAACATGATAAAAGAAGCTCTTCTTTCACCGGACAAGCAAATAAGGGAAGACAATATAGATGAACTTACTAAGGAAATAGTGGAACATTTTTCAGAAACATATCCTGAAATGGAAACTACAATTGCCGAAGCTGTTTATCAAATACAAAAAAAGATAGTAAGACAGCTTATATTGAAAGAAGGGAAGAGGGTTGACGGAAGAAGGCTGGATGAAATCAGACCATTATATGCTGAAGTAGGACTACTTCCACGAACTCATGGTTCTGCACTCTTTGTAAGAGGACAGACCCAAGTTCTTACCACGGTAACCCTTGGTGCTTTGGGAGAAGTGCAGGTTCTTGATGGTGTTGACCTAGAAGAAACAAAGAGATATATGCATCATTATAATTTCCCACCTTTTAGCGTAGGAGAAGCAAGACCCGCCAGAGGTCCGGGCAGAAGGGAAATAGGTCATGGCGCTTTGGCGGAAAGAGCGTTAGAACCTGTAATTCCAAGTGAAGAAGAATTCCCCTATGCAATTAGATTAGTTTCCGAAGTTCTTATGTCTAACGGTTCTACATCTCAAGCCAGCGTCTGCGGAAGCACTCTTGCTCTTATGGACGCAGGTGTGCCTATACGAAGACCTGTTGCAGGTATATCAGCAGGACTGGTAATTGATGAAGAAAATCCTGACAATTTCGTAATTTTGATGGATATCCAGGGGATAGAAGACTTTTTTGGTGACATGGACTTTAAAGTAGCAGGTACCACAGAAGGTATAACAGCAATTCAAATGGATATAAAAGTTGACGGTCTTACAGAAGAAATAATCAAGCAAGCTTTTGAGATGACTAAAAAAGGAAGACTTCAAATATTGAATGATGTTATATTACCAACAATTCCGGAACCAAGAAAAGAATTGTCAAAATATGCACCAAAAATTCTTACCACTTGGATTTCACCGGATAAGATCAGAGATGTTATCGGACCTGGCGGCAGGATGATAAATAAAATTATTGCCGAAACAGGTGTTAAAATTGATATTGAAAGTGACGGTAAGGTTTTTGTTTCAACTACTGACCTTGAAGCAGGTAAAGAAGCTATAAGGATTATTGAAGCAATTGGCAAAGAAATAGAAGTAGGACAGGTTTTTCTTGGAAAAGTGTTAAGGATTGCGCCATTTGGGGCATTTGTAGAATTAAGTCCGGGTAAAGAAGGTCTGGTTCATATTTCGAAGCTCGACACAAAAAGAGTTCACAGAGTTGAGGATGTAATTAATGTAGGAGATAAAATATTAGTTAAAGTTATAGAAATAGATAAACAGGGAAGAATTAATTTATCAAGGAAAGATGCTTTACTTGAACAAGATAAAAGCGCAAAAATTAAAGTTAAATAAACATGTTAACTTTGATAGTTTACCACGATTCTGGTGCAAATTAATAGGGTTTACACCAGAATCACACAAAATTAATTAGTTAGATTTGATGAAATTAAAATAGAGTCTGATAAAAATGTAAACAATAATTATAAAACTATATACTATATAAAACCATAATTAATATGAATTTAATACAAATAATTATATAGAATATTAAGAGGAGGAAAAATGATCGAAAAATTTGTTTTAGATAACGGTGTCAGAGTTGTATGCGAAAAAATTCCATACCTACGCTCGGTTTCTGTAGGTATTTGGGTGGGTACAGGTTCAAGAAATGAAGATAAAACAAATAACGGAATATCACATTTTATTGAGCATTTGCTTTTTAAAGGAACGAAGAATCGTACAGCCAAAGAGATAGCAGCCGCCATAGATAGCATAGGCGGTATAATAAATGCCTCTACGGGCAAAGAATATACTTGTTACTATACAAAAACACTTGATACGCACATAGATACTGCTGTAGATGTACTTGCAGACATGTTTTTCAATTCACTTTTCAATGAAAAAGATCTTAATATTGAAAAACAAGTAATCTTTGAAGAAATAAATATGTACGAGGATACACCCGATGATCTTGTCCATGACATTCTTGCAGAAGTTATGTGGGACGGGGATGCATTAAGCTATCCGGTATTAGGTACCTATGAATCACTGGACAAGTTGAATAGGCAAGCGATAATGGATTATTTAAATAATTATTATTTCCCGAAAAACACGGTAATAGCAATTGCAGGTAATTATGACGATAAAAAAATTGAGGACCTCCTTGAAAAATATTTTACCGGGTGGAAAAATGATAAACATAAAACTATAGATTATAATCCTGTTAATTATAATTCAGGTGTAAAAGTAAAGTACAAAGATACCGAGCAAGTTCATTTATGTATTGGCTTCAAGGGAATAGAATACGGAAATGATGATTTATATCCTCTTTCAATAATAAATAATATTTTAGGTGGAGGAATGAGTTCAAGGCTGTTCCAAAAAATAAGAGAAGAAAAAGGATTGGTATACTCGATTTATTCATATCCGTCAGCATATAAAAACGCAGGTGCTTTTACTATATATGCAGGTATGAAGCCTGAGCAATTCAAAGAAGTATGCAGATTAATAATGCTTGAAATTAAAGAATTAGTACAATCCGGTATTTCACAGAGCGAACTGGAAAAAGCAAAAGAACAGCTAAAAGGTAATTATATGTTGGGATTGGAGAGTACTTACAACAAGATGACAATTTTAGGCAAATCTGAGTTAATACTTGGGCGCATTATCACTCCGGAAGAATTTATTTCTAAAATAGACCAGGTCACGATTGATCAAGTGCAAAAAGTCATAGAACAAATTTTTACTACTGAAAAACCTTGCTGCGTAGCTGTCGGAAAAATAAAAGAAAATATTGATTTAGCTTCTTTCAGCGAAATTTAAGAAACCTAAAACTTCTTTCTACCGATCTTCTTACGACATAATAAAAGCTTCCGAAGTACCTAGCTTCAGAAGTGGCTTTGAAAGTGCATTTAATAAATCGCAGAATTAAATGCACTTTCCTTTGTGAATAATTGATGTGCCGGTATATCACTTCTTGTTCCTTGTTAGTACAAACAATTCTTTATTCGGTATAAGCAATTCTTTGTCCGGTACAAGCACTTATCTTCAAAATTTTCATAATATGTTAATGGCTAAGTATTTGATTGAAGCTTTGATACTAGGAGTAGGTCTTACAATATGATTTATCTTGACAATGCTGCAACTTCCTTTCCCAAACCTAATATTGTATATGATGAAATTTACCGTTGTATGAGGGAATATTGCGCCAATCCGGGAAGGAGCGGCCACAAAATGTCTTTGGCATCTGCAATAGCAGTACAAGAAGCAAGAGAAACGATTAGCAAGTTTTTTAATATAAGGAATCCGTTACAAATTGCCTTTACCAAAAATGCTACAGAGGCTCTGAATATTATCATTCAAGGTACGGCTAGAGCAGGATGCCATATTATAGCTACAAGTATGGAACACAATTCCATCCTAAGACCGCTGAAAGAGCTCGAAAAAAAGGGAATTGCGGAAGTAAGCATTGTATGGGGTAATGAAACAGGACAAATTGATCCTGCCTCAATAAAGAGACTTATAAAGTCAAACACAAGCCTCATAATATGCACATTATCATCTAATGTTAACGGTATAATAATGCCGATTGAGGAAATAGGTAAATTAGCCGCTGAATATAATATTCCTTTTCTTCTGGATGCTGCTCAGGGTGCAGGTAGTATAAATATTGATGTTGAAAAAATGAACATTACATATATGGCTTTTCCGGGTCATAAAGGTCTTATGGGACCACAGGGAACCGGGGGACTATATATAAAAGAGGGTATGTTTGTCAAGCCTTTGCTTAAAGGAGGAACAGGCAGTTTTTCAAGTAGTCTTGATCAACCTGAGATTATGCCTGATTTGCATGAAAGCGGTACTTTAAATCTTCCCGGAATAGTTGGGTTAAAGGCAGGTATCGAATTTATCAACGGCCTCGGTATTGAAAATATCAAATTATACAAAAATATGCTTTTGAAGAGATTATACGAAGGAATTAAAGAAATCGACGGAGTTAAAATATACAGCAAGATGAACATAAATGAAAATTCGGGAATTTTAGCTTTAAACATTTTTGATTGTGATTCTACGGAAATTGCAGAAATTTTAAGCAGCAAGTACAACATAGCCGTACGAGGCGGTTATCATTGCGCACCTCTTGCACATAAAACACTCGGAACCGAAAAGCAAGGTTTGGTAAGATTTAGTCTGGGTTGTTTTAACACTATAGAGGATATAGATTACACTATCAAAGCAATTCGGGAGATTTCTTCTCAATATTCAAAATAAAAATCCGTCTTTAAATGATAAAAATCCAAAATATAATAATATTTACTTTTTTCCATGTTGTGTTATAATGTTTGTAATAAAATTTAAAATTGACATTAAATTAACAAACAATTTGATAAATTTTCACTTTCCGATTTGATTTTAGGTAAGGAGGTAAAAAATTAAATGCACAAGAAGTTATTTATTCCGGGACCCGTAGAAGTTAGTGAGGATGTTCTTCAGAAAATGGCGACACCGATGATAGGACATAGAACCAAAGAAGCTTCACAACTGCAAAAAAGCATTTCGGAAAAGATGCAGAAAGTAATGTATACAAACAGTCAAATTCTATTATCTACAACATCCGGTAGTGGATTGATGGAAGGTGCAGTTAGATCCTGTACTCTTAAAAGAGCTGCTATATTTTCAATTGGTGCATTTGGCGACAGATGGTATCAAATGGCTATTTCAAACGGGATTGAAGCAGATTTGTTTTCAACGGAACAAGGAAAAGCAACTACTCCTGAAATGATAGATAAAGCATTATCAACCGGAAAATATGATTTGATTACCATTACTCACAATGAAACTTCTTCAGGAGTAATGAACCCGGTAGAAGAGTTATCCGAAGTATGGAAAAAGTATCCTGAAGTAGTAGTTTGTATGGATACCGTAAGTTCAATGGGCGGAACTAAGATCGAAGTAGACAAGCTCGGCGTAGATATCTGTATAACATCAACGCAAAAATGTCTTGGGCTTCCTCCCGGAATGGCTATATGCTCATTTTCGGAAAAAGCAATTGAAAAGGCTAAAAAAGTTAAATACAGAGGTACCTACCTTGATCTCCTAGCATTATATGAATATATACAAAAAAAGGATTATCAGTATCCTTCAACGCCGGCAATATCTCTTATGTTTGCATTGGATTATCAATTGGACAAGATCCTTGCGGAAGGATTGGAAAATAGGTTTGCAAGACATATTGAAATGGCAAAGTATACGCGAGAATGGGCTAAATCCAGGTTTGCACTCTTTCCGGAAGAAAGATATGCTTCTAATACATTAACAACTATCAGAAACACAAGAAATATAAATATAAGTGAATTAAATAAGCAATTAGGGCAGAGAGGTTATATGATATCCAACGGATATGGAAATCTAAAAGAAATTACATTTAGAATCGCACACATGGGTGATACTACTCTCGATGATATCAAAGAACTTCTTTCGGCGATTGATGAGCTTATTAAATAACTTTAATGGATGGTTTTCTATTATTATAAGTAAAGAATATTTGCCAAGAGACATAAGTAGAAGCTCGAAGCATCGTAACATATGTCTCTGGCAAATATTTCTTCGTAATTTGTCAAATGCGCCTATATCTAAAGTCCAAATCTAAAATTTGATTATTGACATTCTTAAGAACATATTGTATAATACAGAAGTAACTTATCCGAAGGGGAGTAGCTCAATTGGTAGAGTAGCGGTCTCCAAAACCGTCGGTTGCGGGTTCGAGTCCTGTCTCCCCTGCCACTAATTTAAGTTTAGATTACTTTAAGGGCTCAAAAATTATTTTTGAGTCTTTTTTATTTTATTTTATTTTTCTCTAGTCGATATTTCTTCTTCGAGTTTATTGAATGAACTTAAAAATAATTTTACCTCTTTACTTTTATTTTAACATATGCTATAATTTAATGCTGTGGACGGGGTGTAGCTCAGCTTGGTTAGAGTGCTTGCTTGGGGTGCAAGAGGTCGCTGGTTCAAATCCAGTCACTCCGACCAAAAACAAAAGCGGCTTTCAGTAAAATAATTACTGTAGCCGCTTAATTGTATATCTGAAAGTATAATTTAGTCAAAGTTAGCATGTGTATCATCATTGGATTAGCTTATTAATCCATATTTTTTTGTTTGTGATTTTTGTAATGTTATAAAAAGATAAGAAGCATAAATCAGCTTATTGTGTATTCTCTACCGTTTGATTTCACAAAAGCCAGCTTTTTGACTTGCAAAAATACATAAAATCTCCTTCTTATTTGCTTCTGTATTTGTGGTGCTAGAAAATTTTACGATACACAGGAAAATTTACTAACCAATTGGAGGAATTAGAATGGATTTAAATATTGGATTTATAGGTACAGGAAAAATGGGCTCTGCAATTGCCAGGGGAATTGCCTTATCCGGTAAGATTGCTCCTGAAAAAGTAAGAGTTTATGACGTTGATTCCCAAAAAACCAAAGCATTGCAAGATGAATTAAATGTTTCTGTAGAAAAAAGCATTGAAGATTTGATAAAAAATTCAGACATAATAGTTTTAGCAGTCGTTCCTAGCATAGTCAAATCCGTTCTTGAACCACATAAAGGGCTTTTTAACAACAATAAGATTCTTTTGTCCATTGCAGCAGGAGTTCCAATTAAAGTGTTTAAAACATTATTGGGGGATAAGGCCAAAATTGTCCGGACAATGCCAAATAGACCTGCACTGATAGGTAAAGGCATAACACTGATATCTTTTGAGAGCGGTACCATTTCCGAGGAAGAATATAACACTATTAAATGCTTATTTGAATCTGTGGGAAAAGTAGAATTAATGAACGAAAACTTAATGGATGAAGTGATTGCACTTACGTCCAGCAGCCCTGCATATGTGTTTATGTTAATAGAAGCCATGGCTAATGCTGCAGTTTTGAGAGGAATTCCTTCAAATATGGCATATAAGCTTGCTGCGTATGCAGTATCAGGTTCTGCTCAAATGGTATTGGAAACCGGAAAACATCCTGCTGAACTAAAAGATGAGATATGTACACCTGCAGGTACCACCATTGAAGCTGTTAAAACTTTAGAAAAACATAATTTCAGATATGCGATTATCGAAGCTATGGAAGAGTGCACGAAAAAGGCAAAATCCATAAGTGAAAAGTATAATTAAACATTTCAAAGTTTCATTAGTCCTCTGCCAATATTGTGTAATTTTTTTTTATTATGTTGCATAAGATTTTTATTGATAAAAGTTATAAAAGGAGTACATATAATACACATGCTTAGCAGAATTAAAAGGATTTTGGTAAATCACATAAAAGAAAATACCAATAGATATTTTTGGGTGTTTATGGCATTCGTTGCAGGTGTTTCGGCAGGAGCTTTTACGGTGAACGGACTTAGTACACTTCAATCGGAGGAACTAATAAACTATTTTCAAGGATTCCTACATATTATGGATAAACAAAAGCTGAACAGCAACGAAATATTTATGTTATCTTTGCAAAATAACATGAAGTTAATTCTCTTGCTATGGGTTTTAGGCGTAACTATAATAGGAATTCCTTTTATTTTTTTACTTATTATAATAAGAGGCTTTGTTGTCGGATTTACATCAGGATTTATTATTAATTTTTTGGGAATAAAAGGGGCAATTTTCAATTTACTTGCTGTTTTCCCAAAGGAATTCATAATTATTCCTTGTATTATTGCTTTAGGAGTAAATGGGATTAATTTTTCACTGAACATCACAAAAAGCAAGTCTATAAAGCAAATGTTAAAATACAATTTAAAAGCGGATTTTTTAAGCTACAGTATGACAACGGTTTTATTCAGCATACTTATCATAGGAGGACTATTGATTGAAGCCTACATAGTACCGGTTTTTATAAGAATTATCATACCGATAATCAATACATGATGTATAACTGAGGTAAAAAAAGGCAATAATTATGACAGTCGATTATACTGACGTAATAATTATGCGTTGAGGATATAAATTAAGTGTTTGCCGGTTAATTTCCTCTAAAAAATTAAATTGGAAATTAGCAATTAGCAATAAAATTGAGAATTAACATGTTTACATACAAAAATTAAGAGAAGGGGTAATATTTAATGAAAGAATTAGTTCAACAGTATATTGATTATCTTGAACAAGTGAGAAAATTAGCCGATAATACTCTTCAATCCTATAAAAGGGATATTGAGCAATACATAGCATACCTGAACAGTATTAATTTGGACCGTATTGAAAATACCGATAAGAATATAATTATTAATTATTTACTTCACTTGCAGAAAAAAGGAAGAGCTACCTCCACAATTTCACGGAATTTGGCTTCAATCAGGTCTTTTTATCATTACTTATATGTCAATGGTAAAATCCAAACTAACCCAACATTAGAACTGGAGTCTCCTAAAGTTGAAAAGAAACTCCCTCAGATATTATCTACGCAGGAGGTCGAATTACTGCTTGAACAGCCGAAGTGTGTTGATCTTAAAGGATATAGGGATAAAGCAATGCTTGAATTACTTTACGCAACCGGTATAAGAGTATCTGAATTGATAAATCTGGATTGTGGGGATGTAAATTTTGAATTGGGTTTTATAAGATGTAGAAATGGTGCGAAAGAAAGAATAATCCCTATAGGTTCAATAGCATTAAAAGCTTTGCAGGAGTATATTTTAAGGGCAAGAAAAAACATGCTGAAAAACAGCCAGGAAACGGCTCTTTTCATAAACATTAATGGAAAACGGCTTACAAGGCAAGGATTTTGGAAAATAATAAAACAATATAAAAATCAGGCAAAAATAATGAAGGAGATAACTCCTCATACCTTAAGGCATTCATTTGCTGCACATTTGCTGGAAAACGGCGCAGATCTTAGGTCAATTCAGGAAATGCTAGGACATTCTGATATATCATCAACACAGATTTATGCACAAATAGCCAGGAACAGAATTAAAGAAGTTTATAAAAAAACACATCCTAGAGCTTGATATTCTTGCTTATAATTACGCTATATTTTATATTATCTTATTTATAGATTTTTATTTATATTGTTTTTTTATTTATTTATTACTCTTTCATATTAATTCGTTTCAAATTTTACCGATGATGAGAATATAAAAAATACGTAAAAAAACTTTAATATTTTAATAATATTTTTTATGTTATAATTAAATTAATTACGTCATTTAACTATACATCAAGAAAAATATAAAACAAGTTAAAAAAACTATAAAATATAGCACAGTTATGTAGAAGGTAAGGACTTATGAAACGTGCAGTAATTATTGTTTTAGACAGTTTGGGAATAGGTGAATTACCGGACGCTCACAAATACGGAGATTCAGGCAGTAATACACTTGGTAATATTGTAAAATCAATCCGGGGTTTCAGATTGCCTAATCTTGAAAAGCTTGGTATTTCAAATATTGAAGATGTTGATTATCTGCCGGAAAACCCGAATCCTGAAGCTTCCTTTGGACGAATGGCGGAAAAATCTGCCGGAAAGGATACGACAACAGGACATTGGGAAATTTCCGGTATTATTTTGGACAAGCCTTTTCCCGTATATCCGGATGGTTTTCCTCCTGAGATCATCAATGAATTCGAGAGGTTAACAGGCACTAAAGTTCTTGGCAATATAGCTGCATCCGGTACTGAAATCATAAAAAAATTAGGGAAAAAACATATCGAAACAGGTTATCCAATTGTTTATACTTCAGCAGACAGCGTTTTTCAAATTGCCGCTAACGAAGATGTTATTCCCGTTGAAAGACTATATGAAATTTGTCAAATTGCCAGGGATATATTAAAAGGAGAACATGCGGTAGGAAGGGTAATTGCAAGGCCATTTATAGGAACGGAAGGAAACTTTGTCAGAACTGACAGAAGACGTGATTTTTCTTTAGCACCTCCTAAGAAAACATTGCTGGATTATATATCAGATAACGGATATCATGTCAAAGCAGTAGGTAAAATTAAGGATATTTTTGCCAATAAGGGGATAACCCAATCCGTGCATACACATAACAATTTGGACGGAATTGAACGGACAATTGAATTTATAAACGAAAACTTCGCAGGTTTGATTTTTACGAACCTAGTGGATTATGACATGTTGTATGGTCACAGAAACGATGTTAGAGGATATGCAAATGCTTTAATTGAGTTTGACAATAAATTGCCTGAAATTTTAAATAGTTTAAAAGATGATGATATTCTTTTTATAACTGCTGATCACGGATGCGATCCTACTACACCAAGTACGGATCATTCCAGAGAATACGTACCTCTAATTGTATACGGAAAAAACTTAAAAAAAGGAGTTAATCTCGGAACACGGGAGACTTTTGCCGATGTGGCGGCAACAATTACGGATTATATGGGAGTAGAATATAAGGGAGAAGGAGAAAGCTTTTTAAATCTAATAATCAAATAAGCAGATATATATGTATATTTTTCAAAAATACAGAATATACAATTTATTAATTGCATAACAATTTACTAAAGATAAAAGCGTGGAGGGAATGCCGGTGGTTAGTTTTAGATCATATGTTTCATTATTTTCAAAACTAAAGTTTAGAAGAACTTTTTCAGGAGTGCTGGGGTTATATTTAACGCTTGTGTTAGTATTATTACCAGTGATAACCCTATATCCTTCCGAAGTCTTTGCGGATCCTACTGAATATGATACAGCTACTGTAGCAAAGATAATGAGCGAGACTGACATATTCAATTTAAAATCGAAAGCTGCCATACTTATGGACGCTGCCACGGGAACAATACTGCATGAACATAATATTCATGAAAAGTTGCCTATAGCCAGTATAACTAAAATCATGTCCATGTATTTGATAATGGAAGCCATTGAAAAAGGTAAAATATCCCTAGATGATTTTGTACCGGTATCGGAGTATGCCTATAGTTTTGGAGGTTCCCAAGTTTATTTAAAACCCGGGGAAGAATTTACTGTTCATGAAATGCTAAAAGCAGTAGCAATTCATTCTGCTAACGACGCTACCGTAGCACTTGCGGAAAAAGTAGCCGGAAGTGAAGGCGTTTTTGTTTCAATGATGAATGAAAAGGCACGTGAATTGGGACTGAAAAATACCTATTATCTTGATTGTACAGGGCTTACTGATGAAGGCCATTATAGCACTGCTTATGATATTGCCGTGTTGTCCAGAGAACTAATAAACCGCTATCCCAAGATACTTGATTACACGAAAATCTGGACCGATACCTTCAGGAACGGTGAATTTGCTCTTGTTAATACCAATAAGCTTGTAAGGCATTATTCAGGAACTGTGGGTCTAAAAACGGGCTTTACCTCAAAAGCGGGTTATTGTCTATCGGCAGTAGTAAAGCGAGACAACCTTACTTTGATTTCAGTTATTTTAGGAGCTCCTGATTCTAATACGAGGTTTGCTGAAACAAGAAAGTTGCAAGATTATGGTTTCGCAAATTTTGAACATACGGTTTTGGAAACCAAAAATACTGAAGTTGGTACAATAGAGGTCAGAAAAGGTATTGATATGGAAGTTCAAGGTATAGTTAAAGACGATGTATCCGTGATGTTGAAAAAAGGCAGCAAAGAAAAAATTGAACGCCGCTTGAATCTTGAACCTTATTTGACGGCACCTGTGGAAGCAGGCCAGAAAGTAGGAGAAATTACTTATGTACTTGATGGAAAGGAAATAGCAAAGGTTGAAGTTGTAACAGCCAAAGCAGTTGAAAAAGCTTCCTTCATAAAGCTTTTTATAAGAATGATACTTGAATGGTTTGGAATAAACAAATAGCTATCTTGAAATAGGTGTATTTAACAAATATATGCTGAATATAATTAATGTTTATCAATAAAAATTATGGGAAAACAATTTCTGTAATTCTAAATAAAAAGAAATTGTTTTTCCATATTTTTTTATGCTGATTTTTATGCTATACTTAACTAAAAATTGTTAAAGGAGAGATCGGTTTGTTATTAAGGTATCCTTTGTCAATAATTATTTATTTACTACCGGTAATATTAGTTTCAATTACTATTCATGAACTGGCGCATGGATATTGTTCATATAAATTGGGGGATCCTACGGCTAAAAATGCAGGGCGACTGACCCTTAATCCTTTGAAACATTTGGATATTCTGGGAACGATTATGATTTTAATTTCGGGATTTGGTTGGGCTAAACCGGTACCGATTAATCCAATGTATTATAGAGATAGAAAGAGAGGAACAATGCTCGTATCAATAGCCGGCCCGCTGTCAAATATTTTTCTTGCACTGCTTTTTTCTTTTCCAATGGCTTTTATAGGAAGCAAGTACGGTATGCTTTCATTTGCAACTATATTCGATGCCGGCAGTTTAATTTTTTACAGAGGATTCAGTCTTCCGATGATAATATTTAATTTGAGCAGGCTTTTTTATATAATAAATATAAATTTAGCAGTATTTAACTTAATACCTGTTCCTCCATTGGACGGGTCAAAAATTTTAGCGGGTGTGCTTCCTCAAAATAAATATTTTGCATTAATGCAATATGAGAATGTGATAGGAATGATATTTCTTGTCGTTTTATTTTTATTTCCCAACATAATCGGTAGAATAATGTCTCCTTTTATATGGATTATAGAAACCGCTATGAGATATATAGCAGTGCCTATTTTAAGGTTAATAACTGAAGCTTATGTGGTCGTCTAGCAAGTACAGTGGATAGATAAATTACGGGATTTCTTCCGTTAAATATAACATTTGACGTGAATATTTAACAATATATTGACAAACATATACTTTAAATTTAAAATTAATTAAGTTTATGCACAAATATGTAACCTTATATGATCTGTTGTTACTGCAGGTTCTAAATTTTTGGAAAAGAAGCTTTAAGTTAAAGGGGAGTGAATTGGTTGAATAATGAAATTATAGTAAGCGGAATGAGACCTACCGGCTCTCTTCATTTGGGGAACTATTTCGGAGCTCTTATAAACTGGATTCAACTTCAGGATGAATATAAATGTTTATTCTTTGTTGCAGATTGGCACGCATTAACAACCGGATATGAAGATACTACAAACATCAACAATAATATTACCGAACTTATTGTTGATTGGCTTAGTGCAGGACTTGATCCGGAAAAATGCATAATATTCATGCAATCATCTGTGAAAGAGCATGCGGAACTACATTTATTGCTCTCAATGATAACGCCTCTTTCATGGCTTTATAGATGCCCCACTTATAAAGACCAAATTGCTCAATTGAAGGATAAGAATATTGCAAATTATGGTTTTTTAGGATATCCATGTCTAATGTCAGCAGACATTTTATTATACAAAGCCAAATATGTTCCGGTGGGGGAAGACCAGCTACCTCATCTTGAACTTACAAGAGAGATAGCAAGGAGATTTAATTATTTATATGGAGAAGTATTTCCTGAGCCACAGCCAAAACTAACCGAGGCGAAAGTCTTGCCTGGGACTGACGGGCGCAAAATGAGTAAAAGCTACGGAAACACCATATCATTTTCCGACAGTCCGGAAACAATAAGGAAAAAGGTTAGCATGATGATTACGGATCCTGCCAGAATTCGAAAGGACGATCCCGGTCATCCTGAAATATGTACAGTCTTTGCCTTTCACAAGGTATTTAACCAGGATGAAGTACCGGAGATTGAAGATGCTTGCAAAGGCGGAAAGATAGGATGCGTACAATGTAAAAGAAAACTGGCTGAGAAGATGATTGAATATCTTACGCCTATTTACGAAAGGCGCCAAAAGATAATAGGAAACACAAAATATATTAAAGAAGTAGTCAGTCATGGAAATAACGAAGCCCGTAAAATTGCTCAAAAAACACTGGAAGAAGTTAGAAATGCCATGAAAATCAACTGGGATGCGGAAGTATAAGCAGTAGATAGGGACATTCAACAATCGAAAAGACTAATTAATAGGGGACAGCCTTTTATATGAATCAAAAGGGGATATTCCTCTAATTAGAAGAGATACCTTCACTTGTTAGAAGAGATACCTTCATTTTGAAGAGGTGTGTCCCCTTATCTTAGGACTCCCGGAGGTACAACCGTGCTAAGCGCCTTATCATCAGATGCTTATAAAATTAAAATAAAAAACTTTGAAGGTCCTTTAGATTTGTTATTTCACTTAATCGAAAAAAACAAAATCAATATTTATGACATACCTATAAGTGAAATAACAGATCAATACATGGATTATATTTTTGCAATGCAAAAAATGAACCTTGAGTTAGCCAGTGAGTTTTTGGTCATGGCTGCTACCTTGTTACATATTAAATCAAAAATATTGCTTCCGGTAAAAAAAGATGAGGAAAAAGAAGACTCTGCTCAGGAAGGATTAGATCCAAGGGAAGAATTGGTTGAACGGTTGATAGAATACAAGAAATATAAAGATTTGGCAGCAAAGCTTGAAGAAAGGGAAAGACTTTGGACAAAAGTGTTTTACAAGCAGCCTGAACGGATTGATTTGGAATGTCAAAATAAAGAGCTGGAGTTAAGTCCGGATATAAACAAGTTAAAAGATACATACATAGATATTATAAAAAGAAATGAGCTTAAAGAAAATAAGAGATCTGATGAAATGCAGCAAATTATCCAAAAAGAAAAAGTCACAATTAAAAGTAAAATTAGGCACATAATGAGTCTTTTGTTTAGTAAAAAGTTTTTTATCTTTGATAGAGTATTTTCTTTAAAGGAGAAATCCATAACGGAAATTGTTACTGCTTTTATGGCGTTGTTGATTGTTGTCAAATCCGGAAAAGCTAATGTGGAGCAAAAAAAGCAATATTCCGATATATTTGTAAGCCTACGGGATTAACTTTTCCCCAACAGGATTGAATTTTCAGGAATTAATTCTTGCCAGCTTCGGTTATTAATTTAAAGAGCATACAAAATGAAAACATATTGATTGCATCGTGTTGTTTTTGACTGGAGGATTTTTCATGGAATTGAATAAGAGCTTTAATATAAATGACATTGAAGATAGAAATAAAATTGAAGGCATAATAGAAGGTTTACTTTTTGCTCATGGCAATCCTCTGAGTGAAGAAAAAATTTTAAAAGTGCTTAACCTCAAAAAAAAGGATTTTCTTGCTATAATAGAAGAAATGAACGACAAATATAAAAGTTCAAATCGGGGTATAATGATAAGAAAAATTAAAGACAGCTATCAGCTATGCACAAAACCCGAATACTACGAATACCTAAAAGAACTTGCTGAACCAAAACAGGAACCTGTCCTTTCTCAAGCAGCTTATGAAATTCTTGCAATTATTGCATGCAACAAACCAATAACCAGAGCAAGAATCGAGCAGATCAGAGGGGTTAATTGTGAAAGTGCCATATCAAAACTGTTAGAGTATGATTTAATTAAGGAAGCAGGAAGACTGGATGCCCCCGGAAGACCAATATTGTATGAAACAACGGATAAGTTTTTAAAGATATTCGGTTTTTCTTCGGATGAAGAAGCAATAGCTTTCTTGGATGAATCTCTAGAGTAAAAAAAGTCTATAAATATCACAAAATGGATATAATATGTGGATGAGGTGTAATTATGCTTTATCCACTTTTTTTATCTGTTAATGTTGAAGTAATAATAATTGCAGTTGTTTTATTAATTTTAGTGATATTAATTAGTAATATAAGAGTAAGTACAAAATTTGAATGTATCAAGAAAAGAGATAGTTCTGATATATTGATACTCTTTTATCTTTTTTCGGGATTATTAAAGCAACAGTATGAAATTCCTCTCACTAATATCTCGGATTTATTTAAAGTCATCTATGAATTATTATTTAGTGAAAAAGGAATACTTCTATATAAAAAAACGGATAAGGTAAAAAAGGATGAAAAAGAAAAAGAAGACAAGGACAATCGGATTAATAAAATAATTAGTTACATCAGACCGTATCTTTTCAAAATACAAAAATACCTTGTAGATAGGAATAAAATTTATGCAAAGTTAAATATAAAAGTAATATTTGGTGCCAATGACGCATTTGTAACAGGGATTTTAGGAGGTTTGGTTTTCGGCATAGCCGGTTGTATTGATTCCTTATTTTCAAACTATTTTTTTATAGAAGAAAAAAATATAAACATTCAGCCTGATTTTACAAAAAATGTTTTTGAATTAGAAGCACTATGTATATTAAATGTCCGACTTGTTAATATTATAAAAGCAGGAATATTTTTTATATTAATATATATTAGCAATAAAATAAAAAGGACAGGTGGTGGTATAAATGGCTGAACATCCAATAGAAGGATTAATGAAAACAGCAATGGAAAGTATTAAAGAAATGGTTGATGTTAATACTATTGTAGGCGATGCCGTACAAGCTCCGGATGGAACGGTTATCATACCTATTTCAAGGGTGACTTTTGGATTTGCTTCCGGAGGCGGAGAGTATAATAAGAAAGTGACAAATAAAGAAAGCAATTCAAGAGAAGACAACGGTGAAGACAACCATTCTACAGAAAAATTTCCCTTTGCCGGCGGGAGCGGAGCAGGTGTAAGCATAAATCCCGTTGCATTTATGGTAGTGGGAAATGGCCAGATAAAGCTTCTACCCGTAAATGTCAATTCGTCCATAGATAAGCTGCTGGATCTCATACCTGAGTTATTAAATAAAGCGAAAGGAGAAACTAATAAGAAAATAGTTGTAAAAAAGGAGATCGAACCGGTTAAGTCAGGTAAGGAAGAAAGTAATCAAGAATTGAAAGAGTAAACTTTTTATGTTATAATTTAGCAAAAATATAAAAATAACCTTGCAATGTCGGTAGGTAATAAATGGCAAAAGTAAGATTGCAAAAATATATTGCTCAATCCGGGATAGCATCTAGAAGAAAAGCGGAAGATTTGATAAAATCCGGAATGGTCAAGGTAAATGGCAAAGTGGTTTTAGAGCCATGGGTTATGGTAGATGACAGCGATGATGTCAGAGTAAATGATAAACCTATTTTCAGAGAAAAAAGACTTGTATATATTATGCTTAACAAACCTGTTGGTTATATAACAACCGCAAAAGAACAGTTTTCGAGGAAAACTGTTCTTGATCTTATTAAAGGCATTCCTGAAAGAATTTTTCCCGTGGGAAGGCTTGACTATGACACTTCTGGTCTTTTATTGCTGACAAATGACGGACAATTTGCATATAAACTCACTCATCCGAAGTATGAAATAAAGAAAGTATACATTGCAAAAGTTAAAGGAATCCCTTCCGAAGATGAAATAAAAATATTTGAGACCGGTCTCGAAATAGATGACTATATCACAGCCCCTGCAAAATTAAAAATCAGAAAAATATTAGGTAATAAGTCTATTCTTGAAATTGTAATTCATGAAGGCAGAAACAGGCAGATTAGAAAGATGTGTGAAGCCATAGGTCATCCTGTAATTGAACTTTGCCGAATTTCCATTGGCAATGTAAGTCTTGGTTCTTTGCCTGTTGGAAAATGGAGATATCTTACGAAAAAGGAAGTTCAAAGCTTAATGAATCTTAAAGAAGAATCATAAAGAAAAATTTCAAATAAAATAGCCAATATAAAATAAATAATAAAAATCTTTAAGTAAGAATAAGCAATTAAAGGCAAGAATAAGTGACTAAGTTGGTTAAGGGGGATAGTAATAAGAAATGATTATTCTAAAAAATGCTTTAATACAGTCTCACAATTATATAAAAGCTGTTGTTGAAGAAGGGGATATAGTAGTTGATGCAACTGCAGGAAATGGAAACGATACTCTTATGCTTGCAAAGCTGGTTGGTGAAACAGGAAAAGTTTATTCTTTTGACATACAGGAAAAAGCCATTAACAATACATATAAAAAATTATCGGATGAAGGTGTTGAAAAAAGGGTTGTATTGATAAAAGACGGACATCAAAATATGGACAAGTACGTGACTGAAAAAGGAAAAGTCAAAGCCGTAATGTTCAATCTTGGTTATCTGCCCGGCGGAGATCACAGCATTGCAACGAAACCAAGTACTACTATAGAAGCTATAAAAAAAGCTATGAACATTATTATGACAGGGGGGCTTATTTCAATAGTTGTATATTATGGAGGAGACACTGGATTTGAGGAAAGGGATAAGGTTATGGAATTTGTTTGTCAAATAAATCCTAAAGAGTTCGTAGTAATGAAAGCGTGTTATGTTAACCAGATCAACTGTCCGCCTTTTTTATTATGCATAGAAAAAATTAAGTAATTTTAACAAATCAGGTCATTAGAAACAGGGCAAAATACTATTTGCATATTTTGTCATATTATATTATAATACACTTATGTTTGCTTTATTTTTTATTAAATTTTATAGTATTATATTATCGTATATGTTGTTTAAATTACCGTATTAAATGTTATATATTATAGTAAGGTAACTATGATCCGATACATTATAAGTAAGTTATAATTTATAATTAATAGATAAATTTACTATATTAAATTAATTGAACAAGGTGGGAAGATTGATGACAAAAGCTGACAAATTGAACCAACTAAAAATGAAAAGAGAAGCTGTTGAACTAGGCGGAGGCAAAGAAGCAATAGAGAAGCAGCATAAAGCCGGTAAAAAAACTGCACGTGAGAGAATCGAACTTCTTTTGGATGAAGGCAGTTTTGTTGAAACGGATGTTTTTTTTGAAACGCGCAGTACCGACTTTGGAATGCAAAATAAAAAAGTACCCGGTGACGGGGTTGTTACCGGATACGGCACAATAGACGGCCGCCCTGTTTTTATAGCAGCGCAGGATTTTACAGTAATTGGCGGTGCTTTAGGTGAAGCACAAGCCAAAAAAATTGTTAAAGTCATGGACATGGCTATGAAAACCGGTTGTCCCTTTATAAGTATTAATGATTCAGGCGGGGCTAGAATTCATGAAGGTATTGATGCTTTAAGCGGTTATGGTGATATATTCTTAAGAAATACTTTAGCATCGGGAGTAATTCCCCAGATCTCACTAATCATGGGACCATGCGCAGGCGGTGCTTGTTATTCTCCGGCAATCACGGATTTTATTTTCATGGTTGAAGGAATCGGACAGATGTATATAACCGGAAACCAAGTGGTTAAAGCCGTAACAGGCGAAGATGTAACATTGGAAGAACTGGGAGGAGCCTCAGTTCATAGCTCAGTAAGTGGAGTTGCTCATTTTAAATATTCTTCGGAAGAAGAGTGTTTTAGAAATGTAAAAAAACTTTTAAGTTTTCTTCCTGATAACAATCTTGCAGGAATTCCTTCATATCCCGTAAATGATGACCTCAACAGACTTTCACCTGAATTGATTGACATCATCCCCGATGAGCCTAACAAACCTTATGATATGATGGAAATTATAACAAGAGTAGTTGATAATGGCGACTTTTTTGAAATACATAAGGATTTCGCCAGGAACATTATTGTTGGTTTTGCCCGAATGAACGGTAAAACCATCGGTATAGTTGCAAATCAACCAAATGTAATGGCTGGAAGCCTTGATATTAATGCTTCAGATAAAGCAGCAAGATTTGTTAGATTTTGTGATTCTTTTAACATTCCTTTAGTAACATTTACCGACGTACCTGCATTTTTACCCGGAGTAGGACAAGAGCACAACGGCATAATAAGGCACGGTGCAAAACTTTTATATGCTTTTGCTGAGGCAACAGTGCCTAAGATTAATGTGATAGTAAGAAAAGCATATGGCGGCGCTTATATAGCGATGAACAGCAAGACTCTTGGTGCCGATATAGTATATGCGTGGCCGACAGCTGAAATCGCAGTAATGGGTGCTGAAGGTGCTGCTAACATAATCTTTAGAAAAGAAATAGCTCAAGCGGAAGATCCAATAACTTTCAGAGAACAAAAAATCCAAGAGTATAGGGAAAAATTTGCAAATCCATATGTTGCTGCTGCCAGAGGGTACGTCGATGACGTTATAGATCCTGCTACAACTAGGCCAATGATTGCCAGTGCTCTTGAAATGCTGGCAGGCAAGCGTGAAACAAGACCTGCTAAGAAGCATGGAAATATACCATTATAAATTCATTATTTAAATTATTAATAACTCAAATAATGATAAAATTTTAACTGTATGTAGAAAATGATTTAGAAAATGACTTTAGAAAATGACTAGGAGGATTTACTATGAAGAAGTTTTTAATAAAAGTAAACGGCATTCAATATGAAGTAGAAGTTGAAGAAATAGGTGTATCACCTCAAACAAATATTAATTACGCTCCTGCAGCACCGGTAGCTCAAGCACCGCAAGCAAAACCTGCAGCACCGTCACCTGCACCTTCACCAACTCCGACTCCTGCACCGGCAACTACCCAAAAACCATCGGAACCTACAGTAAGCAAAGAAGTTCCGGCAGGGGCTCAAACTGTTAACGCACCTATGCCAGGTGTTATTCTTGACATAAAAGTATCCGTCGGTGATTCCGTTAAAAAAGGCGATGTATTGTTGATCCTGGAAGCTATGAAGATGGAAAACGAAATTGTTGCGCCAACAGACGGAACCGTGGCTTCCATCAATGTTTCAAAAGGTGCATCTGTTAATGCAGGAGATGTACTTGTATCACTAAAATAATTAAAATACTTTAACATACTTAACTTATACAACTGTGAAATTATTGGCTTCATATTAATAACATGAATTTGTATTTGCTAATAGCATGAGCGCATACTTGTTTAGATAGACATGTTCTGTAAAATCTGCCAGTTTGATATAAGTTGAGCAGAGTTTCAGATTTTGGAAAGGAGAAAATTTAATTATGGCTAAAGTTAAAATTACAGAAACTGTATTAAGAGATGCCCACCAATCTCTTATAGCCACGAGAATGACAACCGATGATATGTTGCCGATAATAGAAAAATTGGACAAAGTAGGTTATCATTCTCTTGAGTGCTGGGGTGGTGCTACTTTTGATGCATCTTTGAGATTTTTAAACGAGGATCCCTGGGATAGATTAAGAAAAATCAGGGCTGCTGCTAAAAATACAAAGCTTCAGATGTTACTAAGAGGACAGAATCTTCTTGGATATAAACATTATGCAGATGATGTAGTCGATTATTTTGTAGAAAAGGCTATTGATAATGGTATAGACATTATAAGGATTTTTGATGCTCTTAACGATATTCGCAACGTGGAAAGAGCCGTAAAAGCTTGTAAAAAAGCAGGGGGACACGCACAGGTAGCTTTATCTTATACTATAAGCCCTGTTCATGATCTCGAGTATTTCGTTGAGCTTGGAAAACAGCTTGTAGACATGGGTGCAGATTCTTTATGTATTAAAGACATGGCAGGTTTGCTTTTACCATATGCTGCTTATGACCTTGTAAAAGCTCTTAAAGAAAATATCAACATTCCAATACAACTTCACACTCACTATACGAGCGGTGTAGCTTCAATGACTTATTTGAAAGCAATAGAGGCAGGTGTTGATGTAGTTGACTGCGCTATTTCGCCAATGGCAATGGGTACATCACAACCTTCTACAGAACCGCTGGTAGCTACATTACAAGGTACACCCTACGATACAGGTTATGACCTGAATTTATTAACTGAAATTGCAGCTTACTTCAGGCCATTAAGAGAAAAATACCTTACAAGCGGCTTATTGAGTACCAAAGTAATGGGTGTTGATGTTAATACTTTGAAATATCAGGTTCCGGGAGGAATGCTTTCCAATCTGGTATCCCAGCTTAAACAAGCTAATAAGGAAGATAAATTTGAAGAAGTTTTACAGGAAATACCTAGAGTACGCAAAGACTTCGGGTATCCGCCTCTGGTCACGCCAACAAGCCAAATTGTAGGTACTCAAGCAGTCATGAATGTAATAACAGGCGAGAGATATAAAATGGTACCAAAAGAATCCAAAGCACTAGTAAAGGGTGAATACGGAAAGACGCCTGCTCCTATTTCAAAAGAAATTCAAGATCTCATACTCAAAGGTGAAGAGCCTATTACCTGCAGACCGGCAGACCTTATTAAGCCGGAACTTGAAAGCATCAGAAACGAGATTAAGGAATACATTGAGCAAGATGAAGACGTATTGACTTATGCATTATTCCCGCAGGTTGCATTGAATTTTTTCAAATATCGTCAGGCACAGAAATATAAAATTGACAGCGGCCTTGTTGACTATGAGAACCAAACACATCCTATTTAATGAATAGTGATTTGTATGGGCAGAATGAAAATTTGATGAAAGTACTTTTATCTTAAAAATTAAAGGATTAGGTCGGATTATAACGTAAGTGAGAAGTGAAAGAAAGAGGTTTAAGTAGGATGTTTTCAATAACTTTCCTCTTCTACTGCTTCTCACTTTTGTTTTTTATATACTTATTTATATAAATTTTTATCTAATTATTTAGATTTCTCATCTCATATTCAAAAATATTCCAAAATGATGAAAGTTTTTTGTGTTTTTAATAAAACTTTTCGTGTGCATAAAGCGAAAATAGTATATAATAATATCATCAAAAGTGGTTTAGGGTGGTGGATAAGATTGAATAATAAACCATACGATTTACTTAAAGAAATACAGGATAAATACAATGAATTTAGTAAAGGTCAAAAACTCATCGCCGATTTTATTATAAATCATTATGATAAAGCTGCTTTCATGACGGCATCAAAACTTGGAGAAGAAGTAGGAGTAAGTGAATCCACAGCAGTTAGGTTTGCTACAAAACTGGGACTTGATGGGTATCCTGAACTGCAAAGAATGTTACAGGATCTGATAAAAAGCAAACTGACTTCAGTTCAGAGAATAGCTGTTTCTTCCAGTAGAATCAGTCCTGATAATGTATTAAAAAGCGTACTTCAATCTGATATGGATAAAATAAAAAGCACTCTTGAACAGATTGATCTGGAAGAGTTTAATACTGTTGTCCAATGTATCTTAGATGCCAGAAAAATTTATATTTTAGGCGTCAGAAGTTCTGCCGCTCTTGCTAGCTTTTTAGGTTTTTATTTCAACTTGATATTTGATAACGTAAGGTTGGTACATACTACCAGTGTAAGTGAGATGTTTGAACAAATAATCAGGGCCAGCAAAGGAGATGTTGTTATCGGCATAAGCTTTCCCAGGTATTCCAAGAGGACCATAAAAGCTATGGAATTTGCAATGAATAAAGGATGTACTGTAATAGCAATAACGGATAGTAAAAAATCACCCGTGGCTTTAAATTCTCATTATTCGCTCATAGCTAAAAGTGATATGGCATCATTTGTAGATTCTTTAGTAGCACCGTTAAGTGTAATAAACGCATTAATTGTTGCTATTGGCAACAAAAAAGAAAAGGAAATATATCAAACATTTGAATACTTGGAAAAAATATGGGACGAATATCAAGTATACGAAAAAAATGATAATATAGGTATATCACCTAAGGACATATAAAATATACGAAATTTTTAACTGTTTTAGTTTCACTTGCTTAGAATCAATAAATCTTTTGATTAAAACCTGCTTTTTCGGTTACAATCATTATATATAATATATAGCATAATATTCGGAGTGTTCCAACATAATGAAGCGAAAAAGCCACAAAGCCGGGAAAATGTTAAAAACAACTAAGAAGAACAATATTTTAAAGAGCTTTGCCATGAGTATTAACATAGAAAAAATACTATTTACCGGCTTTTTTATATTTTTTTCACTTCTTTTGCTTACACAGGTTATGTTTACATTATTGGGACTTAAAGAAGGTTTAATTATCAATAGTAGAATAGAAGGTTTTCCCCTTGAAAAAGAAGAGTATTTATATAAAGAAGGAGAAATAACGCTTGAGTTGCGTTCAGAATATAGAAAAGAAGGTCATAAAGTTAAAATCCTGGTGAACGGAGAAGAAGCAGGAGATTTTTCTTTCGGACAACTATCTCTTAACGTAAAGCACGGAGATATAATAGAGATTGATTCAACAAATGTGAATAGTAAAGTTCAGGTTACAATAAAAAAAACAAGTCCCAACATTATAAATGATGATTTTAGTAAAGAATTTGTTTTAAATGCAGAAGTAAAAAGAATTATAAAAGTAAAAATTCAATAATTTTATTGTTTTTAAACTATTTATTTTATATAATAAAAAATAATGTTTTATGTTTATTTTAATAAATATAAATAAGTGAGGATGTAAAAAATATCCTATGGAAAGTTCAAATAAACAGATTGGGAGCAAGGAAGTGGCAGCAGCAGCTATTAAGATTGCATTAACGACCGATAGAAGGGAAGAAAAACTCCTTCAACAAGAATATGCGAAAACGGGGATATTAACAGCTGCGGTTAATTATGGAGGAGAATTTGTTACTTCCGTTATGAAAATTGTTGAAAGGGCTGTTGTTTCTGCAAAGAGAGAAGGAGTAATCGGGGAAAGCCATAGAGAAGAAGGTGCAATTGCAGGTGCTACAAGAGAAGCATTATCCCAGATCATGCCGAAAGCATTGGGTTTGAATGTGGGTGGAAAGATAGGTATTGCAAGATATGATGATCATGTCGGGGTTGCTGTGTTTTTTGGCATTGGATTGTTGCACCTTAATGAAGTTTCAATTGGATTCGGTCATCGGGTAATTTAATCTAGTAAGATTTACCAATAGTTTAGTTTAAAATATTTATCATTATTTCAAAAAGATCGTCAATTTTATTTACTTCTCCATTGCAGAAGCTACAAGCTTGTACGATGGATGGGCTAATTTTTATTAAAAAAAGTGTTACCGGTTAAAGTGATTACCGATTTATTGAAAGGATGAATGCTGACATGCCTGTTAGAGCTATAAGAGGTGCGACTACTGTTGAAAAAAATTCCGTGGAAGATATAATGCATGAAACCAAGAAATTGCTCATGGAAATTGTACAAGCTAATAATATCAACAAAGATGATATAATCAGCGTCATTTTTTCGGCTACCAAGGACATAAATGCGGCCTTTCCCGCTACAGCTGCAAGAGAAATGGGTTGGACGGACATTCCTCTTATGTGTACTAACGAAATGGATGTCCCGGGCAGTCTGGAAAAATGTATTCGCGTGATGATGCACATTAATACTGACAAATTAAACTCGCAGTTAAAACATATTTATTTAAAAGAAGCCAGGAAATTAAGACCTGATTTAGTAAAATAAACCGGAGGTTAACGTAAAATGATCAGCATAGCAATAGACGGTCCTGCCGGAGCAGGGAAAAGTACAGTTGCAAAAGCCATTTCGAAAAAACTTGGAATTATATATCTTGACACCGGCGCCATGTACAGAACGGTAGCGTTAAAAGCCATCAAAGAAAACGTAGACAGCCTGGACAGGGAGAAATTGTCTAATATTGTTAAGAATATAAATATGGAAATCCGTTTTATTGATAATCAGCAACATATGTTCCTTGACAATGAAGATGTAACTGAAAAGATTAGAACTCCTGAAGTTTCTATAGGTGCTTCCAATGTAGGAACAATACCTGAAGTAAGGCTGAAAATGGCAGAGCTTCAGAGGAAATTTGCAGAAAAACATAATGTAGTAATGGAAGGTAGAGATATTGGGTCATTTGTATTACCAAATGCTACATTAAAGATCTTTCTTACGGCAACATTAGAAAAACGTGCGGAAAGAAGATACAAAGAATTGATTGAAAAAGGCACTACCGGAATTTCCATGGAAGACGTGAAAAGAGACATTGAATACAGGGACAAAAATGACAGCAGCAGAAGTTTGGCACCTCTGATTAAAGCCCCTGATGCAATAGAAATTGAAACAACTAATTTGACAGTTGAAGAAGTTGTAGATAAAATTATATATAATATGTCACAGCGTATAGCTTCATTTAAGTAATCATAAGTTAAATTATATTAAAATATGCTTTTTTAATAAGAGAAAACAGCAAAATTACTATTTGCTTATGACGTGAAATGACATAAAACAGATGATTTAGTAGGCGATGATATGGAAAAGATAGTTAGATTATTTATGTTATTTTTAGGAAAGTTTTTCTATAGACTTGAGGTTACAGGATTGGATAATATTCCGGAAAAGGGAGGGGTAATCCTCTGCTCTAATCACCCAGGGACTTTTGATATGTTTTTTATTGCTTGTAAAGTAAAAAGGTTAGTCCACTACATGGCTAAGGAAGAATTGTTTAAAAATCCGATACTAGCATATATACTGAGCAAACTTGGCGCTTTTCCTGTAAAAAGGGGTACAGCTGATATAAATTCAATAAAGACTGCTTTAAAATTATTGAAGGAAGGAAAAATTTTAGGTATTTTACCGGAAGGCACAAGAACAGGTTTTAATACCAAAAGAAAAATAAGGCCCAAAGCAGGAGCGGCATTGATTGCAGTAAAAGCTAACGTACCAATAGTTCCTGCAGCAATTTCAGGTGACTATAGAAAACTGTTCAGTAAAGTAAAAGTAAAGTTTGGGAAGCCATTTTATATAAACAGTGAATCGGATAAAAAATATACAAAAGATGAACTTGAAAAAATTTCCATGAGTATTATGGACAAAGTATACTCGTTATTGGAGGAAGAATAATTTTGGAAGTAATATTAGCCAAAAGTGCAGGTTTTTGTTTCGGAGTTAATAATGTTCTAAAGACTATATTTCAATTAATAGAAAAAAAAGAAAAACCGGTATATACGTTTGGGCCGGTAATTCATAACGAGCAAATGGTAAATTATCTTGAGGAGCAAGGCGTTGTAACTTTAAATGATATTGATGAAATTGAAAAGATTAAAGATAATAATGTAAATCTGATTATCCGTGCCCATGGAATACCACCTTATGATTATAATAAGTTAAAAACTTATGGTAATTTATCGGTAATAGACAGGACATGCCCTTATGTTCAAAAAATTCACAAGCTTGTTAGAAAAAAATATGAAGATGGGTATAAAATCATAATCACGGGGGATGCAAAACATCCTGAAGTGATAGGGATCAACGGTGAATGTGAGGATAATGCAATTATAATAGATAAACCGGAAGATATAGACAATATCGGTGAATTAAGCGGGAAAATATGTGTGGTATCACAAACTACGTTCAATCAAAATAAGTGGGAAAAACTTATTTCCATGTTGAAAGAAAAATGTAAAGATGCCGAGTTTTATAATACCATATGTAATTCAACAATCGTGAGGCAGAAGGAAGCTGAAGAGATTGCCAAAAAAGTAGATATGATGATAGTAATAGGAGGAAAGAACAGTTCTAATACAAGTAAGCTTTATGAAATATGCAAGATGTATTGTAATGAAACTTACAAAATTGAAACAGTTGGTGAATTACCACCTATAAATATAAACAAAATAAAAAAAATAGGAATAACTGCTGGTGCTTCTACACCAGATTGGATTATCAAGGAGGTCTTACAAAAAATGGAAGAACTAAATAGGCAATCACAAACTCAAAACCAGATGCAAGCCAATATTGAAAGCCAGGAGCCAGAACAGGAAATAAACTTTGCAGAGGCACTTGAAAGTTCCTTTATGAAAATAAATAGTGGTGAGATTGTTAAAGGAACTGTCTTCAAGATTAGCAACGAAGGTGTAATTGTTGATTTGGGAGGCAAATATGAAGGAACAATCCCTCCTGATGAGCTTTCTGATGACCCTTATTATAACCCCAAAGAAAATCTTAAAGTGGGACAGGAAATTGAAGTTCTGGTTTTAAGAGTGAATGATTCAGAAGCAGATGTAATTTTATCTAAAAAGAGAGCCGATGTAATTAGAGGCTGGGATATCCTTGAAAAAGCTTTTGAAGATAAAACACCGGTAAGAGCCAGAGTTATGGAAATCGTCAATGGCGGAGTCATGGCTATAGCTTACGGTATAAAAATCTTTATACCTGCATCTCAGTTAAGCGACAGGTATGTTAAGAACTTAAATGAATATTTAAAACAGATAGTTACAATTAGAATTCTTGATTTCGACAGAAGAAAAAAGAAGATTGTAGGTTCCCAAAGAGTAATATTAGAAGAACAAAAAGAACTTCTGGCGAAAGAATTGTGGTCGTCAATTGAAGTCGGCAAAGTATATAAAGGCAAGGTAAAAAGTTTTACTAATTACGGTGCTTTTGTAGATATAGGCGGAGTTGAAGGGTTGCTTCATATTTCGGAGATTTCATGGAAGAAAATCAAACATCCTTCAGAAGTGCTTAGAATCGGTGAAGAAATAGAAGTCAAAGTTTTGGATTTTGACAAGGAAAAGAAAAAAATTTCCTTAGGTTATAAAAAACCTGCGGATGATCCTTGGAAAACCGTTGCACAAAAATATTATATTGGCGATGTAGTAAAGGGAAAGGTAGTGCGCATTGTTCCTTTCGGATGTTTCGTTCAATTTGATGAAGCATTAGACGGATTGGTTCATATATCACAAATATCAAATAAAAGAATTGCAAAACCTGAAGAAGTTTTAATGGTTGGGCAAGAAGTAGCTGCAAAAATTATTGAGATGGATATTGAAAATAAAAGAATCGGTCTTAGTATTAAAGAAGTAAATCCAATAGACCCGGGTACAAATACTGACGAGGCGGATAATTCTCAGCATGCATCAGGTGAAGAAGAAATACCGACGGAACATAAGGAAGAGCTATCGGGAACCATTGGAGAAGCATTGAAGGGAAAAATTGATTTAAAAAATATAGAAGAATAAGTATAAAATATATTACATGTAAATAGCATTGGATATACGTGGTATTAGACATAAGTAGTATTAGATATGGGTATAAGTGATGTTAGATAATGTTAATAATAACCTAATTAACTTAGATGAAATTAACTATTTAATATAAGATTAATATAAGAATAGACAGGTTTATTGTAGCTAAGTTTATTTATACAGAATTTTAAAGACTTTAAACCTGTCTAAATTTATAAATAATATAAATTTTACGGGGAAATTGGGGGCAAAATGGATTATACGGCGTTTGTAAAAGAAATATATAAAATCACTAATATAGATCTTAACATGTATAAAGAAAAACAAATGAAAAGGCGGATAAACTCTCTTATTGCCAAAAATCATTATAAAGGTTATGAAGATTATCTCGAAGGTCTTAAAACGGATAAAGCTTTATTTAATGAATTTTTAGACTACATAACAATAAATGTATCGGAATTCTATCGAAATCCCGAACAATGGGATATATTAGATCGGGAAATTCTACCTGATATATTGAAAAAAAATCCATCCCCAAAAATTTGGAGCGCTGCATGTTCAACAGGAGAAGAACCTTATACTTTGGTTATGATACTGAACAAGTATCTTCCGTTAAGCAAGATAAACATACTTGCAACGGATATTGATAAAAGAGCTTTGCAAATTGCCGAAACCGGAATTTATATAGAAAAAAGCCTGGAAAAGGTACCAAAAGAAAATTTATTAAAATATTTTACCAAGGAAAAAAACAATTACAAAATTAAAGATGAAATAAAAAAGGCAGTAACATTTAAGGTCCATAATCTGTTCAATGACCCGTATCCGCAAAATTGTGACCTTATTATCTGCCGTAATGTGCTTATTTATTTCACAGAAGAAGGTAAGGACATTGTGTACAGGAAAATCAGCGATGCTTTAAAAAAAGGAGGCATTCTTTTTGTGGGAAGTACGGAGCAGATACTTACTCCTGCAAAATATGGCCTTTCATCAATAAGAACATTCTTTTACATCAAAAATTAAAATTTTTTATAAATACTATTGAATTAAAGAATTTTTTGTTGTACAATAATTATTGCAATTTGATTTGCGGATATGGCGGAATTGGCAGACGCGCACGGTTCAGGTCCGTGTGAAAGCAATTTCATGCAGGTTCAAGTCCTGCTATCCGCACCAAAAGAATAAATATAAATAATTTAGAGAGAACACCTCGTTTTCAAGTAAGGGAACGAGGTGTTTATTTTTTATATTGTTATTTTATAAGTTAACTATGATATTTTTTTAATCATATTTATCAACTCTGCTATAATTATTGAAGATTTTAGGTATTATTTTTAATATTTATGTATTATAATATCAATGTATTTATAAAATATATCCAAAATAAGGTTGAAAATGGTGAAATCTATGAATAAAAAACTTGAAGAATTTAAGAAATTTATAAAAAATAAAAGAATAGCCGTGCTTGGCTTAGGTATCAGCAACACTCCTTTAATTAAGTATTTGCTTGGTCTAAATGCCGATATAACAGCTTTTGACATGGCTGAAGAAAGCCGGTTGCAAAATACTCTTCAGCAACTTAAAAAGTATGGTAAGTTTGATTATTTCTTAGGCAAAAATTATTTAGAATATCTGAAAGGTTTTGATATTATATTCAAAACTCCAAAGATAAGGTTTGATATACCGGAATTGGAAGCTGAAAGAAGCAGAGGTGCTTTAGTTACATCAGAAATGGAAGTTTTTATGGAGCTGTGCCCTGCACAAATTATAGGAATAACGGGAAGTGACGGAAAAACCACAACTACAACTATCATCTATAATATACTGAAGGAAGCAGGTTATAACTGCTGGCTTGGGGGAAATATCGGAACACCTCTAATAGACAGAATAGAAGAAATCAATGAAGATGATAAAGTGGTTCTGGAGTTAAGCAGCTTTCAGCTACATACTATGAAAATAAGCCCTCATATATCAGTTATTACTAATATATCACCAAATCATCTTGACGTTCATAAGTCAATGGAAGAATATGTAGAAGCCAAGAAAAATATTTTCCTTCATCAAAGGAAAGATGATATAGTTGTTTTAAACTATGATAATGCCATTACCAGCATTTTATGTAAAGATGCTAAAGGCAAAGTAAGATATTTCAGCAGGGTTGAACTACCGGATTCAGGTGTATTTATCAGAAACGGGACAATTATTTTTAAAGAAGACGGCAATGAAAGAGAAATAATTAAAACAGAAGATATTATTTTGCCGGGAGTTCATAATATTGAGAATTACCTTGCTGCAATAGCTGCAACTATTGATTTGGCATGTCCTAAAGTTATTGGCAAGGTTGCATCAACTTTCGTAGGGGTTGAACATAGAAATGAATTTGTAAGGGAAGTCGACGGAGTAAAATTCTATAACGATTCCATCGGAAGTTCCCCAACCAGGACTATAGCTACCCTTAATTCTTTTGACAAAAAAGTTATTCTAATTGCCGGAGGATATGATAAGCACATACCTTATGATATAATAGGAGAAACAATCATAAATAAAACCAAAGCATTAATACTTTTAGGACAAACCGCTCCTCTTATTGAAAAAGCTGTTATGGATGCAGTAATTGATTATGAAAAAAAGAATAATTCAAAACCACAATTGCCAATATATAAAGTAGACACTTTGGAAGAGGCAGTTAAGAAGGCATATAATATAGCATCAAGAGGAGACATAGTTGTTCTGTCTCCTGCCAGTGCAAGTTTTGATATGTTTAAGAATTTTGAGGAGCGAGGGAATAAATATAAAGAAATAGTAAATTCATTATAAGAGGTGATGATATGGAAATAAAATCCATATTAAAGGAATTAACTAAGGAAAACGGTGCAAGTGGATATGAGCACAATGTATCCCAAATTTTGGCAAACCATTTAAGAAAATATTGCGATGATGTGCAGGTAGACAAACTTGGCAGTGTTATTGGACGAAAAAAAGGCTCAAACCCAAGTAGGAAAATATTGATTACAGCGCACTATGATGAAATTGGGCTGCTAGTAACGAGTATTGATAAAGAAGGCTTCATCAGATTTACAAAAATCGGCGGAATAGACCCTAAGATACTCCTTGCAACAGAAGTAGTCATACATGGGAAAAATTCCATTCCAGGTGTTATAGGTGCAAAGCCTCCACATTTATTAAGCCCGGAAGATAGAAATAAAACAATGGGACTTCAAGACCTATACATAGATACAGGTATGAACTACGAGGAAATAACGCAATATGTTTCAATAGGAGATTATATAACATTTAAACCTGTTTCGCTGGAACTGAAGTCTAATTACTTTTCATCCAAGGCTTTAGATAATAGGTGTAGTTTTGCTTCCATGTTGGTAGCACTGGAAGAATTAAAAAATTTGAAACATGAATGTGATATTTATTTTGCTGCAACAGTTCAGGAAGAAATTGGTCTGACAGGCGGAATTACCGTTTCATATAATATAGATCCTGATATGGCAATTGTTGTAGATGTATGCCATGGGGATATGCCGGATGTTCCAAAGGAAGTAACTTTTCCTTGCGGAAAAGGTCCTGCTATAGCAGTAGGTCCTGTTTTGAACAAAAAGTTTACAAATAAGCTTATTGACAAGGCTAAATACGAAAACATCAAGTATCAGATTGATGTAGAACCTGGAGGGACAGGAACTGAAGCATGGGCAACACAGGTTTCACGCTGCGGTATACCGACTGTGCTGATATCCATTCCATTAAGATATATGCATACAGCCGTTGAAACACTAAATATTACCGATTTAACTGAGACAGGAAAGCTTATTGCAAGATTTGCAGCATCATTGACTGATGAAGACTTTGAAAAGAAGGAGGAAATACCGGCATGGATATGCAAATTTTGAAAGAACTGACAGAACTTAACGGAGTATCAGGTAATGAAGAAGCTGTCAGGGATTATATAAAAAACAGGATTACTCCTTATACAGATGGAATTTATGTGGATGCTCTTGGTAATTTAATCGCATATAAGAAAGGAAAATCTTCTAATATAAAAGTGATGCTGTCAGCTCACATGGATGAAGTCGGTTTTATGGTAACAGGATACACAGACACCGGTTTACTGAAATTTACAAATATAGGCGGGGTAGATGAAAGGATACTTCCGGGGAAAGCAGTACTAGTAGGCAAGGATAATATACCGGGAGTGATCAGCGCAAAAGCCATACATTTGCAAGAAAAGGAAAAATTCAAAAGAAATTGGAAGATGAAAAATTTATATATTGATATTGGCGCTGAAAAAAAAGAAGAAGCGGAAAAAGTTGCACCACTCGGAGAGTATATAGCATTTAAAAGTGAGTTTCAAGAATTTGGGAAAAATTGTGTAAAAGCTAAGGCTCTTGATGACAGAGTCGGCTGTGCAATACTTATGGAAGCTTTAAAAGAAACCTATGATTTTAATCTATATGCATGCTTTACGGTTCAAGAAGAGATCGGATTAAGAGGAGCCGAAACAGCCGCATACACAGTGAAACCGGATATTGCACTGGTTTTTGAAGGGACAACTTGTTCCGATGTTCCTGAAACGGATAAACATCTTCATTCTACAAGACTAGGAAAGGGTGCTGTTATAACAATAATTGACGGCAGCTCCTATGCAGATAAAGACCTTGTAAATTATATTTATAATATTGCAAAAGATAAAAATATACCTGTCCAATTTAAAGAGACAGCCACAGGCGGCAATGATGCCGGAAAAATTCAAAGGACAAGAGCAGGTGTAAAGGTTGCAATTATCTCTGTACCTTGTAGATACATTCATTCCCCGGTATCATTAATGGCTAAAAGTGATTTTGAAAGTGCAATGAAGCTTGCTGTTGAGACATTAAAAGATATGAGTTCCAATGGGGATAATTTGAAAAAATTGCTAAAGGAGGATAAATAAATGTACGAATTATTGAATAGATTAACCCAAACATTTGGAGTATCAGGTAATGAAGAACCTATAAGAGAACTTATCATCAATGAAATAAAAGATAAAGTTGACGAGATAAAAACAGATGCATTAGGAAATTTGATAGCTTTGAAGAAAGGTAATGCCGATGCACAAAACCACAAAAAATTCATGATTGCCGCACATATGGACGAGATCGGGGTCATTGCAACTCATATCGATGATAAGGGCTATATAAGATTTTCTAACATAGGAGGAGTTTCTCCTTACACATCTATCGGTCAGAAAGTTGAATTCAAGAACGGCATAACAGGAGTTGTTTCTTATGAGCAAAAACTCGATGACATCAAAAACCTTAAACTTTCCAAAATGTATATAGATATCGGCACCAAAAGCCGTGAAGAAACGGAGAAGTTTGTTAAAATAGGTGATACCGCTTGTTTTTGTGGAAGTTTTGTAAAACAAGGTGATTTTGCAATATCCAAAGCCATGGATAATAGAGCAGGTTGCGCTGTAGCAACTGAAGTAATAAACATATTAAGCAAAACTGGAACAGACAATGATATCTATTTTGTATTTACCGTCCAGGAAGAGCTTGGCTTGAGAGGGGCGAAGACTGCAGCTTATCAAATAATGCCTGATTATGCGATAGCAGTCGATGTTACAAGAACCGGCGATACTCCTGAATCCCATATTATGGAAGTAAAACTGGGAGAAGGACCGGCAATAAAGATAAAAGATAGTTCTATTCTTTGTCACCCTGCAGTAAAGAGCTTGCTTGAAGCTGCAGCTAAAAGGGCTAACATTCCATATCAGTATGAGATCCTGGAGGGCGGCGGAACGGATGTGGGAGCAATACATACCACGGGAGGAGGAGTACCTTCAGGAGCAGTATCCATACCTACCAGATATATTCACAGCCCAACGGAAATGATTTCATTAAAGGACTTGGAAAATGCTGCAAAACTTGTAGCTGAAGCAGTAAGATGATAAAGCATGTGCTTAAAATATAAGCAAAAAGATTTGTTAAACAAAAGTTTATTTATAATCCTTATAATCCTCAACAGAGTTACAACTGTCTAACTTTGTTGGGGATTTTTTCCTGCATTGAAAGGTATAGATCAACTGATAATGATACTAAAAGAAAATTGTTGATATCATATATTATACAAAAGTATTCTTTTGTATAAATATTATAATATTTCATTCATTCGCTAAAAAACAGAAAATTGATGTATGCAAAAAATCAAAAAAAGCACTTTATTTTTTTCCACTTGTATTATAAAATATGTATTATTAGTATAGGTTTTGAGTAGTATGGTAGATTTAAGTAACCTGGTAGAATGGTGTAATTAAATTTTTTATTAATTATTTATTTCAATCAATTATTAGGATGGAAGGATGGTAGGAATGTCTAAATTTATTCTTCTGGGGTTATTTTTTATTTTCATGGTCGCTGTAGGAATATACAGCAGGAAGAAAGTATCAAATTCCAATGATTTTCTATTGGGCGGAAGAAAGGTAGGTCCTTGGTTTTCTGCTTTTTCATATGGCACGACATATTTTTCAGCAGTCATTTTTATCGGATATGCAGGCAGAATTGGCTGGAACTTCGGTATTTCCGCTACCTGGATAGGTATAGGAAATGCAGTTATAGGGAGTTTGCTCGCCTGGTTAATCATGGCTAAAAGGACCCGTCAAATGACTCAAGAAATGAATGCCTCTACAATGCCTGAATTCTTTGAAAAAAGATATGACAGTAAGCCGATGAAAATTATCACAGGAGCGATTATATTTATCTTCCTTGTTCCTTACACAGCTTCTGTATACCAAGGTTTAGGATATCTTTTTGAACAAGCTTTTAAAGTGTCATATGTATATTGCATGCTAGCCATGGCAGTTCTTACAGGCATTTATTTAATGCTTGGCGGTTATATTGCCACTGCTTTGAATAACTTTATCCAGGGTATTATCATGCTTGCCGGAGTAATAGCGATGTTGTATTATATAATTTCCAACCCTGCCGTAGGAGGATTAGGTGAAGGTATATCCAGGCTCGCTTCCATTAACCCTGATCTTACATCACCAGTCGGCCCGTCACCAATTAATCTTCTAGGGCTTGTTACACTAACAAGCTTGGGGTCATGGGGCTTACCCCAAATGGTTCATAAATTCTATGCAATTAAAGATGAAAGTGCAATAAAAAAAGGGACAATAATTTCTACTCTGTTTTGCCTAATTATAGCTGGGGGAGCTTATTTTGTCGGAGGATTCGGAAGGTTGTTCTTTCAATATAATAATACTGCGGTACCCGGCAATTCAGATATGATAATGCCTATGGTACTTGAATGGGCACTTCCTGATGCACTATTTGGATTAATAATAGTATTAGTACTTTCAGCATCTATGTCAACTCTTTCATCTCTTGTTTTGGTATCTAGCTCGTCGGTGACCATAGACCTTTTAAAAAGCACCGTATACCAAAACATGAGTAAAAAGACGGAAATGTTACTTTTAAGAATATTCTGTGTCATATTTGTAATTTTCTCATTTATAGTTGCAATTACACCAAATGCCATACTTACTCTTATGTCCTTTTCATGGGGGACTATATCAGGAGCATTCATAGGTCCGTTCTTATATGGCCTTTATTGGAAAGGTACTACCAAAGCAGGTGCATGGGCAGGAATAATTTCAGGTTTAATCTGTTCACTTGGAGGCGCTCTGTTATATGGAATGAATGCAGGTCTTGCACCTAATATCGGGGCAGTGGCTATGATAGTATCATTAATAACCGTACCTATAGTTAGCGCAGTTACTTCAAAGAGCACGGAAGTTATAACCTCCAAAACAACTGCTCCTGTAACGGAAACCGTCAGGATAGAATGACGTAAAAATAAGGTTAGATTTATGTGTTGATTTTACGCTTATTTTGAAGTAGAATAAATTAATGATTTATTTACGCTAACATCTCGTAAAATAAATCATGTTTTACGAGATGTAACTTTTTATTATAATAGCTTTTAAGTAGTGCATTAATTTCAATTTACTAATGCTAATTACTGCGGTTTTATTACGATATCTACTTATAAAATACTTTTTGCTTAAAAAGAGCAATTTTTTATGGGGGTTTATAAATGAAAAAATTAATGTTGGGTAATGAGGCTGTAGCAAGAGGAGCATACGAAGCGGGTGTAACTGTTGCCACTGCTTATCCTGGCACACCAAGTACTGAGATAACGGAAAACATTGCTAAATACGACGAAATTTATTCAGAGTGGTCACCAAATGAAAAAGTGGCATTAGAAGTTGCAATTGGTGCTTCCATAGCCGGAGCCCGTGCCATATGCTCAATGAAACACGTAGGTCTTAATGTTGCTGCTGACCCGCTTTTTACCGTATCTTATACAGGAGTCAACGGTGGTTTGGTAATAGTAGTTGCTGATGATCCTGGAATGCACAGTTCACAAAATGAACAAGACAGCAGACACTATGCCAGAGCTGCCAAAGTTCCCATGCTCGAGCCTGCTGACAGCCAAGAGTGTAAGGATTTTGTAAAAGAAGCTTATAAAATAAGTGAGACTTTTGATACTCCGGTTATTATAAGGCTCACTACCAGAATTGCCCATTCAAGAAGCCTGGTTGAGGTTAGTGAAAAAGAAAATTATGCGTTAAAAGACTACAAGAAGGATTTTAACAAATATGTAATGATGCCTGCCATGGCAAGAAAAAGGCATGTAATAGTTGAAAAAAGAATAGATGACCTTAAGGATTTTGCAGATAAAACCAATCTCAACCGGATAGAATGGGGAAGTAAGGAAATCGGTATCATTACAAGCGGTATAGCTTATCAGTATTCCAAAGAAGCATTAGGCGAAAATGCTTCTTACCTAAAACTTGGCATGGTTTATCCGTTGCCTGTTGAATTAATTAAAAAATTTGCAAGTGAAGTAAAAACACTTTATGTAATTGAAGAATTGGAACCTTTTATCGAAGACTTAGCAAAAAAAGAAGGTATTAAAGTAATTGGCAAAGAGTTGTTCCCTTTAGTAGGAGAGTTAAGTGCCAATTTAATCAGGGAAAAGATTTTAGGTATCAACGAAAACAGTACAAATGAAATAAACATGCCTATCCCCACACGTCCACCTGTATTATGCCCAGGTTGTCCTCACAGAGGCGTGTTTTATGTATTAAAAAAGCTTAAGCTTACAGTTACGGGTGATATCGGATGCTATACTCTGGGTGCTTTGCCACCTCTTGAAAGTATGGACACATGCGTCTGTATGGGTGCAAGTATTGGAATGGCTCATGGCTTTGAAAAAGCAAGGGCAAGAGAATTTGGTAAAAAGACTGTTGCTGTTATAGGGGATTCTACATTTATACATTCAGGAATAACCGGTTTAATTGATATTGTATATAATAAAGGAAATTCAACCGTGATTATTCTTGACAACTCTATAACCGGAATGACCGGTCATCAGCACAACCCATGTAGTGGTTTTACAATTAAAAATGAACCAACAAAACAAGTTGATTTAGAAAAATTAGCATATGCCATCGGCATAGAAAGAGTAAAAATTGTAGACACTTATAATCTTAAGGAGCTTGAATCCGTTATAAGAGAAGAAATAGCGGCTGAAGAGCCTTCCCTTATCATAGCTCAAAGACCGTGTGCATTGTTAAAGAACGTAAAATTTAAAGGTCCCTTGAGGATAAACAGGGAAAAGTGCAAATTATGCAAGATATGCATGAGAATAGCCTGCCCTGCAATAGTGGATAACGGCAGCTATATTGAAGTTAATGAAGCACTTTGCGTTGGTTGTGATTTATGCACTAAAGTCTGCAACTTCAATGCTTTTGAAAGGGTAGGTGATAACAATGACTAATCTTAGCATAATGATAGTTGGGGTTGGAGGCCAGGGATCCTTACTTGCCAGCAAAATGATCGGCACTGTTGCAATGAAGAAAAATTTTGATGTAAAAGTATCAGAAGTACACGGTATGTCCCAAAGAGGTGGCAGTGTAGTAACATACGTAAGACTCGGTGAAAAAATTAATTCACCGTTAATAGAGCAAAACAGTGCGGATATTATTATGGCTTTTGAGAAGCTTGAAGCATTAAGGTGGATCAAGTACCTAAAAGAAGACGGAAAACTAATAATAAACGATCAGAGAATTGATCCGATGCCTGTAATAACAGGTAAAGAAAAGTATCCCGAAGGGATTATTGAGTTTCTTAAGAGTAAATACAAAGATAATGTAATAAGTATTGATGCATTAAAAGTAGCAAAAGAATTAGGCAATTTACGCGTAGTCAATATGGTTTTAATAGGCATATTGGCAAGTAAGACTTCTATAGAAAAAGAAGTATGGCTTGAAGCTTTAAGAGAGGTATTGCCGGCAAAGCTTCAAAGTGTAAATGAGAAAGCTTTTGAAATAGGATATAATTTTGCTGTCAAATAACTTGAAGTTTAGCATTGAAGTTAAACGACAAAGTTAGCAGCTGATGAAATATATTTTTGTTAAAAGAATATTAAACGGGTATTGGGAGGTAAGGATTATATGCAATACTGGAACCCTACGTATGAATGTATGAGTAGGGAAGACATAAGAAGAGTTCAGTTTGAAAGATTGGTGGAAACAGTTAAAAGAGTATATCATAACGTACCACACTATAGAAATAAAATGCAGGCAAAAGGAATTGAACCAGGTGACATAAAGTCACTTGATGATTTGAAAAGTTTACCTTTTACCTACAAAGATGACTTAAGAGTGACTTATCCTTTCGGGATGTTTGCCGTTCCTTTAAGTGAAATAATAAGAATTCATGCTTCTTCGGGTACTACAGGTAAACAAACCGTTGTCGGTTATACCAGAAAGGATATCGAAACGTGGTCTGAAGTAACTGCCCGTGCTTTAGTTTGTGCAGGAGCAGATAAAAATTCCATAGTTCAAGTAGCTTATGGGTATGGGCTTTTTACCGGCGGTCTTGGGTTGCATTACGGTACGGAAAAAATAGGCGCTGCAGTTATACCTATATCGGGAGGTAATACAAAAAGACAAATCCAAATAATGAAGGATTTTGGCACAACCATATTAGCTTGCACCCCGTCATATGCTCTCTATATTGCCGAAGAGCTGCATGAAGCTGGTATAAAGAAGGAAGATCTTAAACTAAAAGCCGGTATATTTGGCGCAGAACCTTGGTCTGAGCAGATGAGGAGAGAAATAGAGGAACAACTGGGAATTCTTGCTATTGACATATATGGATTAAGTGAAGTAATAGGTCCCGGTGTTGCCTGTGAATGTAAATATAAATGCGGTTTGCATATTAATGAAGACCATTTTATACCGGAAATTATAGATCCTGAAACGGAGGAAGTACTTCCCGAAGGATCTGTCGGGGAACTTGTATTTACTACCATAACTAAAGAAGGATTACCGCTTATAAGATACCGCACAAGGGATATCTCATCATTGAATTATGAACGATGTGAATGTGGAAGGACTTTTGTCAGAATGGAAAAAGTGTGCGGTAGAACGGATGATATGATTATAGTAAGAGGTGTTAATGTTTTCCCGTCACAGATAGAAAGCGTTTTACTCGAATTGGGAGAAACCGCTCCTCACTATCAATTGGTGGTTGACAGAGTAGGCAAACTTGATATGCTGGAAGTACGAGTTGAAATGACACCTCAGATGTTTTCCGACAAGGTAAAGAATATTGAGAGCGTGGAAAAACGTATAAGAAGTGCCATAGAAAGTACCCTTGGTATTAGCACCAAAGTTACATTAGTAGAACCAAAATCTATTGCAAGAAGTGAAGGCAAGGCTAAGAGAGTAATTGACAATCGCAAGATTTAAATGTGATTTAAGAGGTGATTAAAACAAAAGGGGTGATCTAAATTGGTAAAACAAATTTCTATTTTTCTTGAAAATAAATCGGGAAGGTTAGCTCATGTTACGAAGGTCTTAGGCGAAAACGGTATCGATATAAGTGCTTTGTCCATCGCTGATACAACAGACTTTGGAATACTTCGGCTTATTGTGAATAATCCTGAAAAAGCCGAAGAAGTATTAAAAAAAGAGGGCTTTTCAGTAGGTTTGACAGATGTAATTGCTATATCGGTAGAAGACAAACCCGGCGGATTATACAAGGCATTAGCAATACTTGCAGAACATTCAATAGGCATAGAATACATATATGCCTTTGTAGGGAAACGAGAAAATGAAGCACTTGTTATATTACGTCCTGATAAACCTTGCGAAGCAATTAAAGTATTAACTGAAAAAAATATTAAAGTATTAGAGCAAGAAGATGTTTATAATTTATAAACGGTAAATGTAATTTATAGTAATAATTTAATTTGTAGTAATTTAAAGATGGTAAACGGAGTCAGGTTAGGAGGCAAGTGGGATCAAGCTTGAATAATTACTCATAGGACATATGTGAATTATTCGAGCTTGGCCTTGCTTAACATTTAAACATTCTTTGACCACACTTACATTGCTCAATACTAACCCATATTATTTTATTTTCTGTTTAACATTATTTAAAATTTTCCCAGCAAATATCTGTAAGCAAAGTATTTAGCAAAACCCAAGGTATCTTTAGCTTCTGCAAGGATTTTAGGATAATATTCCAATACCTTGTTTTTTTGCTCGCTGTTTATTTGTTCCTTGCTGTATCGTGCAACCTGATATATTTCAGCTACTGATATTAAACCTGAATGCTTACTTAGAATTCCCGGATTGCCTACTCTTACTTTAAAGTTTTCAAAGGATTCATTCTCAAATTTATATTTTTCATAAGCAAATTTTTCTTCGACTCTCTTTACATATTCCATGGGTGTTTCATTATTTTGAATTTTAAAACCTATGGAATTTAAAATTTTAAAATAAAACTTTGTCATATTTATTACACTTTCTTTAGGTTCAGTTTTAATAATTGTATTTATGAATACCTTGCTTTTGATAACATTAAAAATGATAATGGAAATAATCAATGCAAGGATTAAAATTGCAAAAATCATTGCTAAAGTTTTGTAGTTATATGACGGCAATTCAAATTCATCTTGGGGCATTCTGCCGGATATGATGATATTTTCCATTCCCATGGATTCGTATTCTTCAAGCATCATTAAATATTCGAGATAATAAGGGTCTTCCATAAAGTCAGGACTCAATGAACCTCCATAATTATCGCTCATATAAAAGCTTGAAGTGAAAGGTGCAGTGGGTTCAAAAGGTATCCATCCAAAACCTTCAAAGTATACTTCCACCCAGGCATGGGCATTTTCATTTGTGACCCTGTAAGTTCCCATTGAATTTTCCGAATCTGTTGAATTATTGCGTTTATTTATATAAACTGCTTCAGGGGGTAACATATAACCTTCAACATATCTTGCAGGTATGCCAATACTTCTTAGCATTACGACCATGGCAGTAGCATAGTATACGCAATAACCTTCTTTTAGATCAAATAGGAAATAATCGGCAAAATCCTTCCCATTAGGGGTCGGTTTAGGTTTTAAAGTATATGGATAACTCCTAGCAAGATAATTTTCAATAGCTTTAACTTTGTCATAGTTATTGTCAAAATTTTTAGTTATTGACAGGGCTATCTCTTCTATACGTTTCGGTAAAGTTTCAGGCAGTTGAAGATACTTGTCGTAAATATCCGCAGAAATATCTGCGAGCTTTCTAATATCATCCATATCTATGTTTATATTCTTATTGTCGAATTCCAATCCATTTTTAAAAAGCGCTTCTAAATTTTTATTTATATCCTCGTTTAGCTCATTAATACTTACATCTTTATATATTAGTTCGAATTTCCCGTTGATTATGCTTTCATAAAGGCCGCGATAACTTTTCCTTATAGCTTTCTTGAAAATTTCATCGTTATATTTGATATTATATACTTCCAGCTCATACTCAAAACCTTTGTTCAACCTAGATTCACTGGAAAATATACCTTCAGCATCAAATAAAATATTATCGTTAAATTTCCCTAGTGGTTTTAGCTTTAGTGTTTTTGTAGGAGTAAATATTGTTTTTGTTCTCAAGTTTAGATACCTTATTTTTAATTTAAATTTTTTGATTAAATCATTTATTAGATTATTATCTATTATATTATTATCCACATTATCCTTATCATTATTGTTCGCATTACTATTTATGCTGTCAGAACTACTGTGAGAATTTTCATTTTTTAAATCATTATTGGTTTTAAATAACGTCATACCAATAAGTGGTTCAATAATGTCATACTGAGTTTCATTTTCGATATTATTTTCATTATCATACTTTGTAAAAAAGTTTTGGCTGTTGGTCCAGGAAATCCCAGTATAAACGTCTCTTATAGCTCCTCTGAGATATGTCCTGTTCGGCGTCTCCACCTCCATTACAGGAGTATCATCAAGATTTACTTTTCCGCCCAGTTTTCCGTCATTCCTGCCAAATCCGGTTGAAGAAAAGGAAAAATATTCATATGAAGCAAAACGAAACTTTTCATTATAGAAGTCGAACCAAGCATTAATTTTATCATCTAACCATTTCCATTCAATAGGTTTGCTGCTCTTAGGCAGGTAAAAAGAAGTTAAGAATATGATCAGGATTATGGGTAAAGAAAAGATCATAAAAACGCTTTTTCTTGTATAATTATTTTCTTCCAGTGCTGATTTTTTAATATAAATATGCTTAAAATAATACATAAGTGCTAATGCGATAAATAAGTAAAAAGATAAATAACTTATTAAATAATTCATCATGATTTGTACTACAAAGATGAGAATGCCACCGGAAAGGATTAAGTAGAAATTAAAATATTTAGCGGTAAAAATATAAACCAGAAAAGCTACAATAAAACAAATAATTAAGGTTACCAAGAAGGCATATTCATTATTAAGTTGTTCATAACCGTTTATATAATCTGTGAACCACAAAAATGCATCATTAAACTTTTCAGTAAATCCTGTTACGTTTTGAATGTTTTCTGTTAAGTTTCCTTTAATAACCATATAAATAATGTAAATTAATGCTGATGCAATTGATAAACAAGTAAATACAAGTGTGGTTTTCTTATTAAATAAAACAATATTGAACAAAACCATGAACATTAAAACAATGTTTAGAACAGTAACAGGAGAGTAGTTAAAACTTAGGGTAGTAATTAAAGCGTTTGCCAAACTAAAAGATGTTATTAAAGCAAGAATGGAATCTGACAATCTTTCAAGCAAATATTGTTTGTCAGAGGATGAAATTGAAATACTTTTTTTAGCTACTGCCAATTTACTCAACCTCCAAGACAGTCTTTATATCATCGCTAATATCCATTTTATATACTTTTACCCCGATTCTGGGTATATCTGAAATAATAGCTTCTGCAACGTTATTTTTGATACCGGTTAACTCCTCAGGAGAAATATAAATTACTATTACATTGAATCCTGAAAAGCTGGCATAGTAAATTACATTATATAAACTATAGTCAATATCAGCCGTACACAGTACCAAATTAGATTTTGAGGTAGTGCTTTTCACGTAAACATCTGCTATATCTGATATTTTTAGTGTATGTGCAAATCTTATTTGTGCCAAGTTATTATAGACATCTGAAAAATCAGTTGGATTGCCGGCTTTAATCTCTAAAGCTTCTTTTGAATAGCAAATTATGTTAACAGGTATCCACTTATTTAAGCAATAATTAACTACAGCAATAGTGCTTTCCAGGATTTTATCTTCAATTACGGTATTTTGTTCAATGGTATAATCATTTTTCCTAAAATCAGGTATGATTAAGACACTGCTTTCAGTTGTATTTTCAAATTGTTTAATCATGATTTCATTCAGTTTTGCAGAAAGTTTCCAGTGAACCTTTTTTAAAGTATCACCGTAAACATATTTACGGACATCCTTCAAAACTCCCATATCTTCATTTCTACTAATGGATGATGAATAAGATTCCGAAGTAAAATCTGTCTTTAATTTAAAACGTTCCAAAGTGATAATTCTAGGATAAACCGTAATGCTAAGCGGAAAAGGTATTTTGTAAGTTAATTTGAACAAGCCGAGAAAATCTTCTATTTCTATTCTTTCAACGCCTATTTCATAATTACCGCTGTACCTGCAATATAATTCAAATGTAAAAGTCTTTTCTTTTTGAGGAAGAAGTGAAAGGTTTATCTTTTTAAACTGTTCATTGAATATTGTCTTTGAACCAAAAAAAGTTACTCGCAAATACGGATAGAAAAAATAATCCTCATTAGTAATGGTAAAGATATATTTGACACGATCACCTTTCATGATAAACTTCTTATCTATTTCTTGGAAATATTTAAATCTAAAAAAGATCACCAGGGCGTAAATAAAAGAAACAACAGGAAGTATCAACACAACATAAAGTATCATGTATGGTACTGCTCCACCATAAAAATACACAAAAACCAAAGACAATACTAATAATATCAAATAAAGTATTCTACTGCTCCTCATACACCCAACTCCATTCAATAGCATGGGACATTTCTCAATACATAAGGAATGTTCCTCTTACACAAAAAAATATGCCCCAATTACCAGAGAGGATATTTCTCTTCCAAAAAGGGATCCCGGTCACTTGAGGGAGGTATGTCTCTCTCAATCAAAAGGGGACATTCCTCAACATTAAAGGAATACCCCTCTGCACGGCAGAGGTGTGCCCCTTTACCTCAGACCGGCACCTTCACATTCCTCAAAATATCCTTCAAAATATCCTCCGCTGTTATTCTCTTAAGCTTTGCTTCTTGCTTTAAAAAGATTCTATGTGATAAAACGGGTATAACCATTTTTTTTATGTCATCCGGTAAAACATAATCCCTTCCGTTATAAAAAGCCCATGCTTGTGCCGTCCTGTAAAGACTTAAAGATCCTCTTGGACTTGCTCCCAATATTACATCAGGGTGTGTTCTCGTAGCGCTGACTATATTAACTATATATTGATTCAAGGTTTCATCTACATGTATTTCCCGGATGGTTTTCTGTAATTCGAGTATGTAGTTCCCGTCAGCCACAGGTTCTAAGGTGTGTAACGGATTATGAGTTTTAAATCTCGTAAGTATGTGGCTTTCATCTGCGGGAGACGGATATCCAAGGGTAATCTTTAAAGTAAAACGATCCAATTGGGCTTCGGGAAGGGGGTAAGTGCCAAGATACTCAACAGGATTTTGTGTTGCCAGGACCATAAAAGGTTTTGGAACCTTATAAGTAATGTTATCAACAGTAACCTGGCGCTCTTCCATTACTTCGAGAAGGCTGGCTTGAGTTTTTGGAGAAGTCCTATTGATTTCATCCGCAAGAACAATATTAGCCATTACTGCTCCGGGTTTAAATTCAAAATTCCCTGTTTTGGGATTGTATACGGAAAAACCGGTAATATCCGAAGGCAAGATATCGGGAGTAAATTGAATCCTCTTAAAAGAACAGTCAATGGATTTTGCCACTGATGAAACCAAGCTGGTTTTTCCTACCCCCGGAACATCTTCTATCAGTACATGACCTCCGCAAGCCAATGCAACCAATGTTAATTCAATAGCTTCTTTCTTTCCCAAAATTACCTTTTCTACATTTTCAATGATTTTTTTGAAAGTATTTAAAGCATCATCCATATGAATTAACCAACTTTCCTTTATATTTTGTGTTTTATCGTTTTTTTTGCTTGCTTGATATACAAAGCACATTTACCCGCTTTATATATAGACATTTAACAGAAAATAATAACCAAAAAATGTAAAAATATAAGATGACTTTCGATAATCCGGGTCAACCTAGGTGTATGTAGTAAAAAACTTAATTTTGTAATAAAAATATGTTGTATGTTATTCCAAGAAAGCCGAAGTATTAAGTATAAGTAAATAATTTTAATTACGTTTAAAAAAATATTTATGATTTTAAGTAAATAAAAATAATATAAATTATGATTCCTAGTAATACATAAATATTATTACATATAATTTTAATTTAGAAAATATTTTATGTAAAGAGCATTCAAATAAGTTATATCTTCTTAATTTAAATTATGCGACAATGAGAGTATTTTAGTAAAATACAAAATTGTAAACAAATTTGATAGCAAGATACGTGCAAACAAATAAAAATAATTTGGACACAAAACTTATGTATAAATTAAATTTAATGTTCTTGATTGTCGCATGACAACATTGATATAATTACACTTATAAAGGAGATGGGATTTATGAATGCAGAGATTTTAGCAGTTGGCACGGAATTATTGCTAGGACAAATTGCCAACACAAACGCTCAATATATCTCACAAAGATTGCCGGAAGTGGGAGTTAATGTTTATTATCATGGTGTGGTAGGAGATAATCCTAATAGGATAAAAAATGCGCTTAATATTGCATTAAGCAGGTCAGATGTGGTAATCATGACAGGCGGACTGGGTCCTACAAAGGACGATATCACAAAGGAAACAGTTGCAGAAGTTTTGAATAAAAAACTTGTACTTGATGAAAATAGTTTAAATGTCATGAAAGCCTTTTTCGCAAAGCATAATAGAAAAATGACTGAAAATAACTTAAAGCAAGCATATTTGCCCGAAGGTAGTATAATAATCAGAAACAAAAACGGTACGGCACCGGGCTGTATTATTGAACATGGTGAGAAAATAATAATAATGTTACCCGGACCGCCTTCTGAAATGCGGCCCATGTTTGACGAAACGGTTGTACCGTATTTTAGAAATAAATGTAACTCCAGGTTAGTTTCCAGATATGTAAAAATATTTGGAGTAGGAGAGTCTGCCGTTGAAGATAAAATAATGGATCTTATAGATAATCAGACTAATCCTACAATTGCTCCTTATGCAAAACCGGGAGAAGTGATGCTCAGAATAACTGCAAATTGCAACACTTTAGAAGAAGCCGATGAGTTAATAAACCCGATTGTAAATGAGATAAAAAACAGATTAGGAGATGCTGTTTATTCCACTGAAAATAAAGAAATGGAAGAGGTAGTGGCAGATTTACTCCTGTCAAAGAATGTAACTATTTCGGTTGCAGAATCTTGCACAGGCGGTCTTATTTCAAAAACACTTACGGATATACCGGGAATATCGAAAGTTTTCATAAGTGGTGTTGTTTCATATAGCAACGATGCTAAAATTAATATTTTAGGAGTAAAACCTGAAACTATTGAAAAGTATGGAGCAGTTAGTAAGTATACTGCAATTGAGATGGCAGAAAATGTAAGAAAAATTTCAAATACTGATATAGGTATATCTGCAACCGGTATTGCCGGACCTTCAGGGGGTACTGAGGAAAAACCCGTGGGGCTTGTTTATATTGCCATGGCAACAAAAGACGGAGTTGAATATAAGGAACTTAGGCTTTGGGGTGAAAGAACCAGGATAAGAAACGTAACATGCTTACATGTTCTGGATATGGTAAGAAGATATTTGCTTAAACTATAGTATTAACTATAGTATTAACTTCAATGCTAATTTCAATATTAACTTCTAATATTTACATGTATGAAAATTTTAAAATTGATACAGATAAAAGTTACAGATAAAATTAGAAACGGAGGATTTACAAATTATTGGATACGAAAGAGAAAAGAAAAATAACCAGCGCTGCTGTCATAGTTATGACATCAATGATTCTAAGCAGGATAACCGGTTTCTTAAGGTCAACGCTCATAACAAATCTGATGCTGAAGTCTGATTCAGATGCACTATTCGCTGCATTTAAAACTACCGATATTATGTACAATTTGCTGGTAGGAGGTTCAATAGCTGCAGCGCTTATACCGGTATTATCCGGGTACATAGCACGCAACGAAGAAGAAGAAGGATGGCGAGTAGTAGGATCTTTTATTAATTCCATATTTCTAATTATGTTGTTAATTAGCAGCCTGGGGATAATATTTGCTCCTCAGGTTGTAAATTTAACTGCACCCGGATACGATGAGGATGTATATGAAGTAACTATTACACTTACAAAAATCCTTTTTCCGTCAGTTTCATTTATAATGTTGGCAGGACTTACAAATGGAGTTCTGAATTCTTACCAGCGCTTTGCTGCAGCAGCTTATGGTCCTACTATATACAATCTTGGGACCGTATTTAGTATCTTTGCTCTATATAGGTATGGTGTAGATAAAGTAGCTTTGGGTATAATGGTAAGCGCCTTAATATATTTTCTGTTTCAACTTACCTTTGCTTACAGGCATATAGCCGGAAACTACAGTTTTAAAATATATTATAAGCACTCGGGTTATAAAAGAATTATCAAGCTAGCCATACCGTCGCTGTTGGCTTCTTCAATAACACAATTAAATACTGTAATTTCTCAATCTTATACATCAAATTTCAAGCAAGGAAGTGTTACGGCTTTAAATAATGCAAATGATATATGGCAGCTTCCGCACGGTATATTCGCCATGGGCATGGGAATGGCATTATTACCGACATTTTCTGAAAAGCATGCTCTAGGTGAGAGGGAAACTTTTAAAACAATATTGAATAAAAGCATAAAAACGGTACTTTTCTTGACGATACCTTCCGGAGTAGGTTTCATTGTTTTAAGAGAACCGATTATAAGTGCCATATATAAGTGGTCTGCTAATTTGGGAACTGAAAGAATAGCAGAAACAGGGAAAATTTTGATGTTTTACACATTAGCCTTATTTTCCCAATCTATATTGGCCATAGTAAACAGGGCTTTTTATGCTTGTAACGATACTAAAACTCCTTTATATTCAGGAATTTTATCTATAGGGACAAATGTTTTATTTTGCTACATATTTTATCGTTTCACTAATCTGGAAGCATCAGGAATGGCTCTTGCATACTCCATTGCATGTACCGTAAACGCTTTAATTCTGCTATATATTTTAAACCGCAAATTAAAAGGAATACATCTAAAAGAATTAATAAATTTCATTGTTAAAATTATTGTTTCATCATTCTTGATGGGTGTTATTCTGTTTTTTGTTATTAAAAATGTGCCCATCGATTTTTCCAGAACTTTTACTATTGAGAATAAAATTCAAGAACTATGGTATCTAATGCTGATAATAACCATAGGAGTCGTAGCTTATTTAATAATCACAATCGTACTAAAAGTTGAGGAAGCTAGGTATTTTATTGCTTTAATAAAATCTAAATTTATTAAGAGTGAGATAAGAAGCGATTTGACTAAATGATACAAAAAAAACAAAATTTGTAAAATTTTTAAAAATTTTATTGACGTTAATGAAATATTGATGTATAATATAATAGAAACATTAGTTCGGTATGTGCAAGGAGGATTCAAGATGATGGAGAAGAAAAAAGCCCTTGAAATGGCTTTAAACCAGATTGAAAAGCAATTTGGCAAAGGTGCCGTTATGAAGTTAGGAGAAAGTGCAGCTCTAAATGTGGAAGTTATACCTACAGGTTCTCTTGCTCTTGATATAGCACTTGGCGTAGGTGGTGTTCCCAGAGGAAGAATTGTAGAAATATACGGACCTGAATCATCCGGTAAAACTACCGTTGCTCTCCATATAATTGCTGAAGCTCAGAAAAACGGCGGAGAAGCTGCTTTTATTGATGCAGAACATGCTCTTGATCCGGTTTATGCTAAAAATCTCGGTGTGGATATTGAAAATCTAATAGTATCCCAACCGGATACAGGCGAACAAGCTCTTGAAATTGCAGAAGCTCTTGTAAGAAGCGGAGCTATTGATGTTATCGTTATAGACTCAGTTGCAGCATTAGTTCCTAAAGCTGAAATTGACGGGGAAATGGGCGATGCTCATGTAGGACTTCAGGCAAGATTGATGTCCCAAGCATTGAGAAAACTTGCAGGAGTAATAAGCAAATCAAGAACAACTGCAATCTTCATAAATCAGCTTAGGGAAAAAGTAGGGGTAATGTTTGGGAATCCTGAAACCACCCCCGGTGGAAGAGCTTTGAAGTTCTATGCTTCCGTAAGACTTGAAGTAAGAAAAGTAGAAACTTTGAAACAAGGTAATGAAATAATCGGAAGTAAAACCAGGGTAAAAGTTGTTAAGAACAAAGTTGCACCTCCCTTTAAAGAGGCGGAATTTGATATTATATATGGGGAAGGTATTTCAAGAGAAGGAAATATCCTTGATGTAGCTGTAAATCTTGATATAGTAAACAAGAGCGGTTCATGGTATTCATATAATGACCAAAGAATTGGCCAGGGAAGGGAAAATGCAAAACAATTTTTGAAGGAAAATAAGGATATAGCTGATGAAATCGAAAGAAAAATAAGAGAAAATTACAGATTAGCTTTTGTCAAAAGCATGGGAATCCACTCCGAAGATGATGAAGGTGAAGAGGAAGTACCCGATTTTTAATATAGCATGTAAGATATAAGGCTTAATACAAGTGGGACAGGTTTTATCAGGTTTAATGCTGTAAGGTGGTAAAATGCTTATTACTTCAGTAAACAAAAGATATCCGGAAGAAAATAACAGGCAAACGGATAGCGGTAAATGTGTTTTTGATATCTGCATAGATAACAAATTTACTTTTTCAATACCCGAAGAAGTTTATTTTAAGCTAAATCTTTATGAAAAATCGGAAATCACCGAAAAAGAACTGGAAGTAATAAAAAAAACATCAGATGTTATTACGGCCAGAACAAAGGCATTAGCATATTTATCCTTCAAAATGAGAACCGCAAAGGAAGTTGAGTATAAGCTGGCGAAAGACGGTTTTGATCCTTACGTTATCAGTGAAGTAATTAAAGAATTAAAAGAAGACGGCTATATAAACGATAGATTATACGTAAAAAGATATATAAAGGATAGAATGAAGTTGAAACCTAAATCAAAAAATATGTTAATGTTTGAACTGAAGAATAAAGGTATTGATGAAGGAGTAATTGAAGAAGAATTAAAAAATTTTGAAGTGGACAATGTTTCTTTAGCCAAGGATCTATTACTTCGTAAGTTTAAAAAAGCCGATTTTTCAGATATGAAAATCAAGCAAAAAGCCTATTCTTTCTTAAAATACAGAGGTTTTACCCATAGTGAAATAATAGATGCTATCAATCAAATTACAAATGGCCATGAAGATGAAATGCCTTAATCAATAGCAAAAAGATTAAGGCATTTTTACATTATGTTTTTCGTTATTGATTTGCAAGCACACCCGTGCTATTATTATAAAGAAATATGTAAACCAATTACATTGTATATAAATAAATACATGGTGAAAATATAATTGTAAATTGAAGTTATTATTGTATCGATGATAGCTAAATATTTTACACATATGAAATACTAAAATTTACAAGTATCATAGGAAGTGAAAAATTTGCTGACAGACAACAATTTGAATAACAAAAAGATAGGATTGGTTTCTTTAGGATGTCCGAAAAACCTAGTAGACAGTGAAGTTATGCTTGGTTTACTAAAAAAGGACGGGTTTTCTATAACTAATAATGAGCATGAAGCGGATATTATCATTGTTAACACCTGTGGCTTTATAGATGATGCTAAGCAAGAATCAATAAATGCGATTTTGGAAATGGCTGAACTTAAAAAAGAAAATTGCGAACTACTAATTGTTACAGGTTGTCTTGCGGAAAGATATAACAAGCAGATTTTGGAGGAAATTCCTGAGGTTGATGCAGTTATAGGAACAGGCCATTTTGGGGATATTGTGGAGACAATCAAAAAAGCATATTCATCCAAACTGTATTCTGCAGATGATTTAACAGAAAAACCGCTTTTATACGGTGACTTAGGTTATTGTGATTTTAGCGGTACCGAAAGGGTTTTATCTACCAATAAAGGTTTTGCTTATATTAAAATAGCTGATGGGTGTGACAATAGGTGTACTTACTGCATAATCCCATATCTTCGGGGACCGTATAAAAGCAGGAGTATGGAAGCTATAATAGAAGAAGCCAAGTATTTGGTTTCCAACGGAGTAAAAGAAATTATATTAGTAGCACAGGATACTACAAGGTACGGAATTGATTTATACGGAGAAAGAAAGCTCAAGGACCTTGTAAGAGAGATTAGTAAAATAGAAGAGCTAAAATGGATACGCCTTTTATACTGCTATCCGGATGAGATTGATGATGGGCTAATTGACGAAATTGCAACTAATGATAAGGTTTGCAAATATATAGATATACCTATTCAGCATATCAGCGATAAAATTCTAAAAAAAATGAGCAGAAGAGGCAATTCCTCCGAAATAGAAGAATTAATAATAAAACTAAGAAAGAAAATCCCTGAAATTTGCATACGGACAACCTTTATTGTAGGTTTTCCCGGTGAAGAAGAAGAGGACTTTTTGGTTTTATGCGATTTTGTAAAGAGGATGGAATTTGATAGAATGGGAGTGTTTATGTATTCCAGAGAAGAAGGCACACCTGCTGCAAAACTCAAGGGACAGGTAAGAAAACCCGCAAAAAGAGAAAGGTACAAAAAGCTGATGGCTATACAAAATGAAATAATAGCCAAGAAAAACAGTGGTAGGTTAAATAAAATTTATGATATATTAGTTGAAGGAGTTGCAGATGATGGTATATTTTATTACGGGAGAAGCTATCAGGAAGCTCCGGATATAGATAATTTAATATATTTTACCAGTAGTTTCCCTCTGGAAGAAGGAAGCTTTGTAAAAGTTAAAATTTTAAATGTTGAGGAGTATGATTTAATAGGAGTTGTAGAAAATGAATTTGCCGAATAAAATAACTTTATCAAGAATATGCATTGTGCCGATTTTCATGATATTTGCTCTACCTCTGCCTGAAAGCCTTTTAAGAAGTATACCGTGGGACTCTTTGCAGGCACAGTTAAGGGCGATAAATAACCTAATTTCCAATTATGGACATTATATTGCGGCAATAATATTTATCATAGCATCAAGTACAGACGGAATAGATGGATACATAGCAAGGAAAACCAAGCAAATAACTAAATTCGGCATCTTTTTAGACCCGGTGGCAGATAAATTATTAGTAACATCTGCGTTAATAGCACTTGTTCAAAGAGGAAATATTTCCGGATGGGCTGCGATGATAATTATCGGAAGAGAATTGATGGTTATGGGTCTTCGGCTTGTAGCAGCAGGTGAAGGTGTGGTAATAGCAGCAAGTAAACTTGGTAAGGCTAAGACTGCAATACAAATCGTGGCAATTTCAGCAAGTTTACTTGAAAATTTCCCGTTAAGCTTATTTACCGACTTTAAGCTTGACAGCTACGCAATGACCCTTGCAGTTATTATTACTATCTATTCTGGTTATGAGTACCTTGCAAAGAACATAAAACTAATTAGGAGTAATAATTAAAATTATTGTTTGCCGCAGGATAAGGGATTCGCTTATGGCATTAAGAAGCTCATTCATGATATACATGATGAATGAGCTTTAATAATATTTTTATATTTTGTGTAGTAAATACGACATTTTTTTATGTAATAAATGAGATATTATATCCGGTATAATACTTGTTTATTGAAAACAAATTAAAAAATAAAGTTTTCTTAAAAGAAATTTTCTAAAAATCATTGCATAGTTTTAAATTTTATAATATACTAATATCATTAGAATTTATTATCTGGTACTAATAATTGATTATATGTAATATAATTAAATATAATATTAATACATAACAACATAGATATTTTGAGAGGTGTTTTAATTGGGAAAGTCTTCCCTGGCAAAAAAAGAGAGACAAAGTATACTTGTTGAAAAATTGCAAGCTGATCCTTTTTTAACTGATGAAGAACTTGCAGAGTTTTTTAATGTAAGTGTACCTACAATAAGGCTGGACAGATTGGAACTGGGGATACCTGAACTTCGGGAAAGAATTAAAAGTGTGGCAGAAAACAATTATGCAAAAGTGAAGTCTTTGGGAAGTAAAGATATTGTAGGCGAACTCATAGAAATTGAGCTTGGAAAAAGAGCTATTTCGATCTTAGAAACAGATAAGACAATGACATTTGAGAAAAACAATGTAATACGAGGACATTTTATATATGCACTTGCGGAATCATTAGCCATAGCTTTAATAGATGCTGATGTTGCGCTGGTAGGCGTTGCGAATATAAAATATAAAATACCTGTATATGCAGGAAATAAGTTAGTTGCAAAAGCTGAAGTAAAAAGACAACGTGGAAATAGCTATATTGTTTGGGTTAAAATATATCATAAACAAGTTGAAGTTTTCAGGGGTAAGTTTATACTTGTATCTTTAGAAAAATTGGATATGAATAAAGAATAAATAACAGGTAAATTATTTTAAGGAGTGAAGGTTCTTGTTAATTGTTGTAGATGCAATGGGAGGGGACAATGCCCCTAATGAAATAGTAAAAGGATGTATTGATGCCGTAAATGAACAAGAAGGCTTCGATGTTCTGCTTTTGGGCGATGGAGAAAGAATTGAGAAAATCCTTAGTGAAAATAAATTTAATAACAACAGGATCAGCATAAAAAACACTACCGAAGTAATAACAAATGATGATATACCAACAAAAGCAATAAAAACTAAAAAAGATTCTTCCATGGTAATAGGTTTTAATATGATAAAGCAAAATTGCGGCGATGTATTTATCTCTTGCGGAAATACCGGGGCACTTTTAACCGGAGCAACTTTAATTTTAGGTAGAATCCCCGGAATAGACCGTCCTGCACTGGCACCTGTAATTCCAACTAAAAAAGGCGGTGCCCTTTTAATAGATGCCGGCTTTAATACCGTATGCAGACCTATTAACTACCTTCAATTTGGAATTATGGGCTCAATATATATGAAAGAAATGTTTAAAATCGATAAGCCAAGGGTTGGACTGATTAACGTAGGTTCCGAAGAGATAAAAGGCAATGAAACAATTCGCCAAGCTTACGCCCTACTTTCTAATTCAAGCATCAACTTTGTTGGAAATGTTGAAGGACGTGAAATACCCAGCGGAGAAATAGATGTGGCTGTATGCGATGGTTTTGTGGGAAATGTTCTTCTAAAATTTTTGGAAGGCGTCGGATCATTCATTTATGAAGGTCTTAAAGAAGTATACTACAAAAATTTCTTATCAAAACTTTCTGCTTTACTCGTAAGGAATGAGCTGAAAAAATTCAGGAAAAAGCTTGATTATGAAGAATATGGGGGGGCTCCTGTTTTAGGTATAAACGGTACTGTTATTAAATGCCATGGTAATTCTAATGCCAGGAGCTTTAAAAAATCAGTGTTGAAAGCATATTCCTTTGCTAAAAGTACGATTATGGAACAAATAAAGCATGAAATATCCCATATGGAGGTAGGCAATGTCGGAGTATAACGGTTTGAAATACTCAGCGGGCATTCTCGGCATGGGAAAATGTGTGCCTGACAATGTCTTAACTAACAAAGACCTTGAAAATATGGTTGATACATCCAATGAATGGATTGTTCAGCGTACAGGAATCCTTGAAAGAAGGATTCTTGACAAGGATACGCCCTTATATGAGCTGGGAAGTAAAGCTGCCATAGAAGCGCTAAAAAATGCAGGTTTAACACCGGATAAGATCGATTTGATAATAGCTACCACGGAAACACCGGATTATCTTACTCCTTCAATGGCGTGCCTCATACAAAAGAGCATAGGAGCATCAAATGCCGCTGCCTTTGACCTGAATGCCGCATGTACAGGAGCAGTATATGGTTTAACGGTAGCAAGCCAATTTATTGTCACAGGTTACTACAAATATGTTTTGGTGGTAAGTTGTGAAGGGCTGTCAAGAGTAGTGGACTGGAAGGACAGAAAAACCTGCGTTTTATTTGGAGACGGCGCTGCAGCTATGGTAGTCGGCCAGGTGGAAAAGGGATATGGAATTTTGGCTACGCACATTGGTGCTGATGGTTCCATGGGACATAACATTACTATACCTTGCTGCTATATTGATAGTGAAGAAAGCCAAAAAAGATTATCCGACAATAAGATGGTAATATGGATGGATGGAAGCGAAGTTTTTAAGTTTGCCGTAAGAGTAATGGTACAAGCAACCGAAAACGTTTTAAATCAATCAGGTATATCAATAAAAGATTTAAGTCTTATTATTCCTCACCAGGCAAACATGAGAATAATAGAAAGTGCTGTAAAAAGGCTGGATATTCCGCCGGACAGAGTTTTTTCCAATGTCCAAAAATACGGCAACACTTCTTCAGCATCTATTCCTATAGCACTAATAGAATGTATTGAAAAGAAACTTGTTGCAAAGGGAAGCTATATTGTACTGGTAGGTTTTGGCGGTGGCCTGACTTGGGCTTCTGCTTTGATTAAATGGTCTAAGGAGGAATAAATACATGGGTAAACTTGCGTTTATATTTCCAGGCCAAGGAGCTCAATATGTAGGAATGGGAAAAGATATAGCGGAAAAATATGAGAAGGCGAACGCAATTTTTGATGAGGCCTCCGAGGTATTAGGTTTTGATATTAAGAAGATGATATTTGAAGGCAGTGAGGAAGATCTAAAAATAACCGAAAACACTCAACCTGCCATCTTAACAGCAAGCATTGCATGTATGCAGCCTTTACTGGAGATGGGAATAAAACCTGATGTTACTGCCGGCTTAAGCATTGGTGAGTATTCCGCTCTTGTGGCAGCAGGAGCTTTTCCGTTTAAAGATGCTGTAAGGTTGGTGAGAAAAAGAGGCAAATACATGCAGGAGGCAGTACCTCTTGGTGTTGGAACAATGGCTGCAATTATCGGTCTAGAATCCAATGATGTCATAAATGCCTGCAAAGAAGCTTCTTATGATGGTATAGTAGAACCTGCAAATTTTAACTGCCCCGGACAAATAGTTATTGCCGGGGAAATTAAAGCGGTAGATAAAGCAATTGAAATTTGCAATCAGAAAGGAGCTAAAAGAGCAGTAAAACTACAGGTAAGTGCTCCATTCCATTGCAGCATGATGAAACCTGCCGGAGAAAAATTAGCTTTGGAACTGGATAATGTCAAAATAAACAATCTTTCCATACCTGTTGTATCAAATGTTACAGCCCAATATGTGACTGACAGCAATATCATTAAAGAATTGCTCATAAAGCAGGTAAGTAGCTCAGTATTATGGGAAGATTCTGTAAGAACAATGATCAACGACGGTGTGGATACCTTTGTTGAAATAGGTCCAGGTAAAACTTTAACCGGTTTTATAAGAAGAATAAGCAAAACTGTGAAGACATACAATATAGAGAATCTTGAAACATTGGATATTTTCATAAAGGAGGAAGTCAAAAAATGCAATTGAAAGGTAAGACAGCCATAGTAACCGGATCCGGAAGAGGCCTTGGTAAGGCTATTGCACTAAAACTTGCGCAAATGGGAGCAAATATTGTTTTGAATGATATTTCGGGTTCTGAAGATATAGATGCTACAGCTGAAGAATTTAAGGCTTTAGGATATAACGTTGTAGTAACGAAGGGAGACGTGCGTAACCCGGATGATGTGGAAAATATGGTCAAAACAGCTATTGAAGCTTTCGGCAGGATAGATATTCTTGTAAATAATGCCGGAATAACCAGAGATGCTTTACTAATAAGAATGACTGAAAAGGATTGGGATGATGTTTTGGATATTAATTTAAAAGGGGCTTTTTTATGTACTAAAGCTGTAGCTAAAGTCATGATCAAACAAAGAAGCGGAAAAATAATAAATATTGCGTCTGTTTCAGGAGTGATGGGGAATGCCGGTCAAGCTAATTACTCTGCTTCAAAGGCAGGACTGATAGGATTGACAAAATCTACGGCAAGGGAACTTGCTTCCCGTGGAATTACATGTAATGCCGTAGCTCCGGGATTTATTCAAAGCAAGATGACGGAAGTATTGCCGGAAAAACTAAAAGAAGAATATCTAAACAGCATACCGCTCAAAAGGTTTGGGACACCTGAAGATGTAGCTAATGTTGTAGGTTTTCTTGCATCTCCTGATTCAGATTATGTAACCGGTCAAGTAATACATATTGACGGAGGCTTGGTAATGTAATAATATTCTTACTGAAGAAATTCATTGGGCAAAAAGTGCATTGTCCTTTTTCCTCAAATTAAATGAAAATAGTAGACTGGTTGCAGGTTTTCTCGGAAGGAGGTGAATGTATGATTTTTGAACAAGTTAAAAAGATAATAGTTGAGCAACTCGGTGTTGAAGAGGAAGACGTTACTCTTGAAGCTTCCTTCATTGACGATTTAGGAGCAGATTCACTGGATATTGTTGAATTGATCATGGCTTTTGAAGAAGAATTTGGATTGGAAATACCTGATAGCGATGCTGAAAAGATAACAACGGTTGGTGATGCTGTAGAATATATTAAGAATCACACAACATAAAAAAAAGTCCCTATAATGGGACTTTTTTTATACAAAGCGGGTGTATTTAATTAATTGATGAAAATGTTTGAGAGGGATGTGAACCCTTTCAACATTTTCATCAAATTGATAAATACACCCATAAAGTATATAATTAAAATATTTATAAAAATTATACAATAAAAGAACATATCATCTTCAAAAGTATATTATCATCAAGTTTTGGAGGGTTTAAAATAATGAAAAAACGCGTAGTTGTAACAGGCATGGGAGTTATATCTTCTTTAGGTTTTAATGTTGATGATTTCTGGAATGCAATAAAAGAAGGCAGATCAGGCATAAGCATGGTGGAAAGATTTGATGCCACGGGATTTCCAACCAAAATAGCCGCAGAGATTAAAAATTTTGAGCCTACTGATTATATCAACAAAAAAGAAGCAAAAAGGATGGATAGATATACCCAATATGCTATTGCAGCAACTCAACAAGCTATTGAACAAGCAGCTTTCAACATGGAAAAAATTAACAAAGAACGTATGGGAGTTATTGTCGGTTCCGGTATAGGAGGAATTGAGACTCTTGAATATCAGCACAAGATTCTTCTTGAAAAGGGTCACAATAGAGTCAGTCCTTTTTTCATACCAATGATGATAGCAAATATGGCTCCTGGTCAAATAGCAATCCAATATGGTGCTAAAGGTATAAATGAATGTGTGGTTACAGCCTGCGCAACAGGTACCAATTCCATAGGAGATGCTTTTAAAGCGATCCAGCGCGGTGACGCAGATATAATAATAACAGGTGGGTCGGAAGCGCCAATTACTCCTCTTTCTTTTGCAGGTTTTTGTTCCATGAAAGCAATGTCAACCAATCCTGATCCAAAAACTGCCTCAAGGCCTTTTGATTTGGAAAGAGACGGATTTGTTATGGGAGAAGGTGCGGGTATATTGATTCTTGAAGAATATGAACATGCTGTTTCAAGAGGTGCTCAAATCCTGGCAGAAATAGTAGGATATGCATGTACATGTGATGCTTTCGATCAGGTACAGCCGGCACCAAACGGAGAAGGTTCGGCAAGGTGCATGGAACTTGCGATTAAAGATGCAGGTATTAAACCTGAAGATATAGATTACATCAATGCTCATGGAACATCTACGTATTATAATGACAAATATGAAACCATGGCGGTTAAATCGATATTCGGAGATCATGCAAGAAAACTTGCCATAAGTTCAACCAAGTCAATGACAGGACACCTGTTGGGAGCAGCAGGGGCAATTGAAGCCATTATTTGTGTATGTGCTCTGAGAGAAGGATTTTTGCCTCCAACAATCAATTATAAAACACCTGATCCTGAATGCGATTTGGATTATGTTCCGAATATCGGAAGAAAAAAAGAAATAAAATATGCTTTGAGTAATTCATTGGGGTTTGGGGGGCATAACTCTGCTTTAATATTTAAAAAATATTAAATATGCCGTCCAAGACAAAGGTGGTTTTGATGAAATGAAAAATTACTCAAGAGAAAATCTGATAGATAAAATTGCAGGTTTGGAAAAAAGAATTAATTACCAATTCAAAAACAAAGACAACTTAATATGTGCTTTAACACATAGCTCCTTTGCCAACGAAAACAAGCATAACAATTTTGTCAGCAATGAGAGGCTTGAGTTTCTTGGTGATGCCGTATTAAATGTTATAATCAGCGAGAAAATTTTCACACAATACTCGGATCTTACTGAAGGAGAAATGACAAAAGCACGTTCGGCAATTGTTTGCGAAACTTCTTTGGTAAATTGCGCAAATGAGATCGGAATTTCCCAGTACCTACTTCTTGGCAAGGGAGAGGAACTAACAGGGGGGAGGCAAAGACATTCCATACTTGCCGATGCTTTTGAAGCAGTTATTGGAGCTATTTATATTGACGGTGGCTTTGAAAGTGCCAGAAAATTTATTGAAGATACCATGAGTTCAATAATAGAAGATGCTATCAAAGGTTACAGTTTTCAAGATTATAAAACACAATTGCAGGAAAAGGTACAAAGCAGAGGTAATGATAAAATAACCTATGAATTAATAGAAGAAAAAGGCCCTGATCATGACAAAACTTTTATTACCCAAGTTAAAATAAATGATAAAGTTATGGGAATAGGTAAGGGTAAGACAAAAAAAGAAGCGGAACAACACGCTGCATTTTTGGCACTTGAAAAAACAGGTTTTTAAGTATATATTAGTAGAGGTGAGAAATGGGAATTGATACTATCCCGACATGAAAAAAACTAACAATGCTTGAAATCTTAATTAAATGCATGGACTGGATTAACGGAGGGTTGTATTTGCACTTAAGAAGATTAGAGATACAAGGCTTTAAATCTTTTCCTGATAAAACCGTGCTGGAATTTGATCAGGGCATAACATCCATAGTAGGTCCAAATGGCTGTGGAAAGAGCAATATAGCAGATGCCATAAGATGGGTGCTGGGAGAACAAAGCATGAAAGCTATAAGAGGTTCCAAATTGGAAGATGTTATCTTTGTGGGAACCGAATTTAGAAAACCTGTGGGCTTTGCAGAGGTTTCATTAACGTTGGATAATTCTGACAAATCCTTACCTTTGGAATATTCGGAAGTCACAATAACCAGAAGATTTTTCAGATCCGGTGAAAGCGAATATTATATAAACAAAACACAATGCCGTCTTAAAGATATTTATAACCTTTTTCTTGATACAGGCTTAGGAAAGGACGGCTATTCAATTATAAGCCAGGGTAAGATTGATGAGATTCTAAGCACAAAATCTGAGGACAGAAGATTGGTATTTGAAGAAGCTTCAGGAATAGTGAAATACAAAATAAGAAAGGAAGAGGCAGAGAAAAAACTTGAACTTACAAAACAGAATTTAGTAAGAATAAACGATATTTTACATGAACTTCATAGCCATTTAGAGCCATTAAAAGAGCAAGCAGAGATTGCAAGAAAGTATTTATACTTGAAAAACAGCTTAAAAGAGCTGGAAATAAACGTATTACTTGAACTAATAACAAATATTAAAGAAAGATTAAAAGAAAACGAAAATGTGTATAACACTTATCTGGAGAATAAAAATAAGCTGGCATTGGAATTGGATAAAATTGCTAGGGAAAAAGCAGAAATATCGGATAAATTAAAAAAGATTAAAGAAGAATTAGATCTTTCAAAAAGCGAATATTATTCTATTGAAAGGAATCTGGAAAAAAGCCAGGGAGAACTAAATCTGAATAATGAGAAGATTAAAAGCCTTATTCAGAATATATCCAGGATTGATGATGAAATATCATCATTAGAAAATAATAACAAAAACATATTGGATAGTATCTCCAGGAATAAAAAATTGCTCGAGGATTTTAGAATAAAACATGAAAACTTATTGGAAATTTTGAAGACAACGGAGAGGAAAAAAGAAGAAATACTTTCAAATTTGGATACTCATGAGAAGCAACTGGAACGGATGAAAGGCAATCTCATGGGTAAAATCAGTTTGTTGTCTGACAAAAAGGTTCAGATAGTAAATATAAGAAATCATAGTGAAAATTTACGTAAACAAGAAACCAACATAGATAAAGAAATTAATAGTATTAGCAATAGTATAAACTTGGAGTCTTCAAAGAAGATAACTTTAGAAGCTAATATTAATCAAATAACCAAAGGCTTGAATACTTTAAAATCAACCCTTGAAAGCCTTGTTGCAAAGAGAAGACAATTAGATGCAGCTTTAGCATCTGAAAAAGAAAAGAAAAGTTCAATATACTCGGAAATACAGATTAAGTCTTCTAAACTTAAAATGCTTCAAGCAATGGAAGAAAATCTTGAAGGTTATAATAAAACAGTAAAGACTTTTTTGCAAGCATGTAATAAAGGCTTACTTAGTAATAACGGAATAAGGGGTGCATTAGGACAGCTAATAAGTGTAAGTGATAACTATTCTACCGCCATAGAAATAGCACTGGGTGGTGCAATCCAAAACATTGTAACTGACACGGAGGAAGATGCCAAAGCTGCCATTGAATTTTTGAAAAGGAACAAAATGGGAAGAGCTACATTTTTACCTATTACCTCCGTAAAAGGTTTACCTCTTGATAATGAAAAAGTTAGAGAAATTAAGAAATGTGAAGGTTTTTGCGGCATAGCATCTGAATTGGTAAGATATGATGCTGAATATGCAGGAATAATTTTGCATTTGTTAGGGAGAGTTGTTGTAGTCAAAGACCTGGATTCCGGAATAGCCATGGCCCGTAAATTCAATTACGGTTTTAGAATAGTTACCTTGGACGGGGACATGTTGAGTACTTCCGGAGCGATTTCCGGCGGTAGCAATGATTTTAATATTTCAGGTATATTAAGCAGAGCAAACCAGATAAAAGAATTAGCAAGTGACGTTGAAAAATTAAAGAATGAATTAGCTGTTACCGAAAGCAATATTACATCTAAAATAAATGATATTGATTCATTGTCGAAAGAAATCGCTGCATTGCAAAGCAGAATAAGAGAAAAGGAAAACTTAAGGTTAAAAGAAGAAAATCAGCTTTCAAATACTATAAATAACTTAAAGGTTTTTGCTTCCAGGAAAGAAATGCTGGAACAAGAAAAGCTTCAGCTTACAGAACAAATAAAAAGTACCGAAAGCGAACTTGTAAAACATGAGGAGGAGCTTAAAGAAATAGAAGCCGAAATAAACTCTTTGAAAGATGAAATTAACAAATATACGGAATTTCATAAAGAAAATATTTCCTACCGCGACAGTATCTTGGCTGAGCTTACTAATCATAAGATTGAAGTTAACTCGGTTATAAATGAAATTAAAAATGTTAAGAAAGAAATTGAAAAATTATTAAAAGAAAAGGATGAAATATTAAAAAACATAAAAGAAAAGCAAAATGAAAAGTTGAGATTAAGAAGCCAAATTGCTGATCTGGAAAAAAATAATGTGGCGCTAAATAACTCTATAAAAAAATATCAGGAAGAAAAAATAGGAAAAAATGTTGCCATAGACAGATTAGAAGAAGAACTGCGTATATTGGAAGAAGATCTGAATAAAGCCACGGAAGGTCAGGAAAACATAAGTAGGAATATTAGTTTATTAAACGAAGAAATGAACAAGCTTGTCGTTAAAAAAACGAGGCTTGAAGCAGAATTGGAGAGCATTCAAAACAGATTGTGGGACGAGTATGAATTAACATATAATAATGCAATGAGCTTCAAAAAAGAAATAGGCAGCATCTCGAAAGCTCAAAAAGAAATTAACCTACTTAAAGAACAGATAAAAGAACTTGGTACTGTTAATGTATCTGCTATTGAAGATTATGAAAAAACAAAGGAACGCTATGAATTTATGAGTGCTCAAAAAGCTGACCTGGAGAGTGCAGGAGAGAAATTGGAAAAAATAATTCGTGAAATGAATGCCTTAATGGAAAAACAATTTATTGAACAATTTAGCCTGATAAATAAAAATTTTAATGCAGTATTTAAAGAACTTTTTGGGGGAGGCATGGCAAGTTTACGGTTAACAAGTTCAGACAATGTTCTTGAAAGCGGAATAGAAATTGAAGTACAGCCTCCGGGCAAAAAGCTTCAGAATATGATGTTATTATCAGGGGGAGAAAGAGCTTTTACTGCAATTGCTCTTCTATTCTCAATATTGCTTTTAAAACCCGTATCATTTTGTGTATTGGATGAAATAGAAGCATCACTTGATGATGCAAATGTAGCCAGGTTTGCCGAATATTTAAAAAAATTGTCGGATAAAACCCAATTTATAGTTATAACTCACCGAAAAGGCACGATGGAAGTCGCGGATATCCTTTATGGGGTAACAATGCAGGAAAAAGGAATTTCAAAAGTGGTGTCCATGAAGGTAAAGGATAAAGCGGGATGATGAGGATAGTGATGAAATGGAAATGGAAAACGATTTCCAGCGGCTAATGAATTCGCTTGGAAATCATTTTTCCATGCATTATATGGAGATACTTGAGAATGATACTTGTAATTCAAGAGGAGTATGTACCTCTGCATAAAATAGTACAAAGGAGATTGGTACAAATGGGATTTTTTGATAAGTTGAAAAAAGGACTTGAAAAAACACGACAAGGAATAACAGAAAAAATTGACCAGATACTGGTGTCCTTCGGTAAAATAGATGAGGAATTATTTGAAGAACTGGAAGAAGCTCTTATAGCATCAGATGTTGGTGTAGATACTACACTGAGAATAATCGACGATATTAAGAATAAGGTTAAAGAAAGAAAGCTTACAAGCCCCAAAGATGTAAAAGAACTTTTAAAAGAAGAATTAGCAAAAATATTATCTTCCGGTGATTCACGGTTACATCTTGAAACTACACCTTCTGTTATTATTGTAGTGGGAGTAAATGGCGTAGGTAAAACAACATCTATAGGAAAAATCGCATATAATTTAAAAAAGAATGGAAAGAAAGTTTTACTTGCTGCAGGGGATACCTTTAGAGCTGCTGCCATTGATCAATTGGAAGTATGGGCAAAAAGAGCCGGTGTAGATTTAATTAAGCATGCGGAAGGTTCCGATCCTGCTGCAGTTGTATATGATGCTATTCAGGCTGCAAAATCAAGAAAAGTGGATGTACTCATCTGTGATACTGCAGGACGTCTTCACACAAAGAAAAACCTCATGGAAGAGCTAAAGAAAATAAACCGTATAATTGACAGGGAACTGCCTAACGCCAGCAAAGAAACACTTTTGGTTTTAGATGCGACAACCGGACAAAATGCTCTTTCTCAAGCAAAAGTTTTCAGAGAAGCCACAAACGTGACAGGTATAGTTCTTACGAAACTTGACGGTACTGCAAAAGGCGGAATAATTCTTGCAATAAAATCAGAACAAGATATACCTGTTAAGCTCATAGGTGTAGGAGAGCAAATAGATGACCTCCAGGAATTCAATTCAAGGGAATTTGTAGAAGCACTTTTTTCTGAGGAATAGGATGTTACAAACGAATATGCTTTCAACAAAATAAATCATAGTCGCAGTCATCTGTGTAACTTTATAATATGCAACTTAGCAATTTAATTATAAAAGTCATTAATTTTAAAGTCAGGTGCAAATAAAAAGCAGTAACTGGCTTTTTATTTGCATGAAAAATCTATATGATATAGGATAATAATAACATGTTTTTTTACATAAAAAATTTTTTCTTTAATGTAGCATTTTCCATTTAGATTAGTCTAATATAGTGAAAATATTCCTCCGGAGGTTAACAGATGATGAAACAGGTGATAAATAATAAACGAAGATATATTATAAATTAAGCAAAAACCCTTGACAACATATAAAAATCGATTTAAAATGAGGTGTAAAGTAAAAAACCTTTACACATATTGGTGGAATTTTTGATATGAAGAATGTATATAGAGTAAGCCTATTGCTTGATTTATATGGCCAACTGCTTACACAGCGCCAGTATGAAATACTTGATCTCTACTACAACAACGATTATTCGCTTGGGGAGATCTCGGAAGATTTGAAAATAAGTAGACAAGGTGTATATGACAACATAAAAAGAGGAGTTGCTCTTTTAAATAAATACGAAAAAAAAATGCTCCTTTTAAATAGGTACCTTAAGCAAAAGGAAAATTTGGAAACTTTGCTAAATACTATTGATGGTATTGACACTGCTAATATGAGTGATGATAATAAAAATAAAATAAAATATATTAGAGAGTTAGTTGTTGAGATGCTGAATGATGTATAGAGATGATGGATAGAGACAGTAAGAAATTAAATAAATAATAAGAAACAAGGGTTGACTTGATATTGAAGAAAATAGTAAATTATAGAAGGTAAGGATAGTTAATCGAAAAACACAACAGCATAATACGGTACAGCATAGCAAAGTGGCATGATAGTAAGGCAGCACAACATATACAATAATAAGGTAGTACAGCTGAAAAGGAGTTAGAAACCTAGAGTCTGAAAGGGGTTATATAATGGCTTTATTCGAAGGTTTAGCTTCAAAGCTTCAGGAAACGATTAAAAAGATGCGGAGCAAGGGCAGGGTTACGGAAAAAGATGTAAAAGAGATGATGAGAGAAATTAGGTTAGCCTTGCTGGAAGCCGATGTAAATTATAAAGTAGTTAAGGATTTTGTTAGTAGGATATCTGAAAGGGCAGTTGGTCAGGAAGTATTGGAAAGTCTGACTCCTGGGCAGCAAGTTGTAAAAATTGTTTACGAGGAGTTAATCGAGCTGCTTGGGAAAGTTCCAAGCAAAGTAACATTTGCGCCAACCCCTCCTTCAATATATATGCTGGTTGGACTTCAAGGAGCCGGTAAAACCACTTTTGCAGGTAAATTAGGAAACTATCTTAGAAAGCAAGGAAAAAATCCTTTGCTTGTAGCTTGTGACGTTTACAGACCTGCAGCTATAAAACAGCTCCAAATAGTTGGCAGCCAATTGAACATTCCCGTTTTTACAATTGAAGGTGTTAACAAACCGGTACAAATTGCTTTAGAAGCTATAATGTTTGCAAAAAACAAACAGCATGATGTTGTTATAATAGATACTGCCGGAAGATTGCATATAAATGAGGAGCTCATGGAAGAGCTGATAAATATAAAAAATGCTGTAAAACCTCATGAGATTCTTCTTGTAGTTGATGCCATGACAGGACAGGATGCCGTCAATGTTGCTGATAGTTTTAATCAAAAACTTGGTATCGACGGTGTTGTGTTGACAAAACTGGACGGAGATACAAGAGGCGGAGCAGCATTATCCGTAAAATCGGTAACAGGCAAACCAATAAAATTTGCCGGTGTGGGTGAAAAGCTAAACGATCTGGAACCTTTTTATCCTGATCGTATGGCTTCAAGAATACTCGGTATGGGTGACGTGTTAACCCTTATTGAGAAAGCACAAGAAGCCTTTGACGAAAAGAAAGCTCTCGAGATGGAGAGGAAACTACGCTCCCAGCAGTTTACCCTTGAGGATTTTTTGGAACAAATGCAGGAATTGAAAAAAATGGGTCCGCTTGATCAGTTAATAGAAATGTTACCTGGAGTAAGTTCTAAGTTAAAGGGCAATATAAAAGTTGATGAAAGTAAATTGCGCAAAATGGAAGCAATAATAAGGTCTATGACAATTAAAGAAAGAATGGATCCGTCCATTATTAATGCAAGCAGACGAAAAAGAATTGCTGCAGGCAGCGGTACAACAATTCAAGATGTCAATAGGTTATTGAAGGATTTTGAAGAAATGAAAAAAATGATAAAAGCTTTTGAAAGCATGGGAAAACATGGAAAGAAACATCTAGGCAAGCTAAAAATACCTTTTTAATACTAATAAGATATAAAACAAACATTTTATATCTTGTTGATAATATATAGGCTAATGCACAATGTAAAAGGAGGTGATTGCGTGGCAGTAAAGATAAGGCTTAAGAGAGTAGGTGCAAAAAAAAGTCCTTCATATAGAGTTGTTGTAGCAGATTCAAGATTCCCGCGAGATGGAAGGTTTATTGAAGAAATTGGTTATTATAACCCAACAACAAACCCGTCGACAATAAATGTGGATAGGGAAAAGGCCATTAAATGGCTTAAAAACGGCGCCCAGCCAACAGATACTGTTAGGTCTCTACTAAAGAAGTTGGAGATAATATGAAATTTTTATCTTGAGAGTAATTAGAATTAAAATTTTGCTAATAGAAATAAAGTCATATAAAATTTATATAAGATTAAAATTATATAAAAAAATTTGTAAAATAGATTATATAAAATTTTTATATATAATTTATTTAAGGTAAAATTGTTATCTAAATAAAAAATTATCAAAAGAAAGGAGAAAGGAGAAAGGCACGTAGGAATTGCTGTATAGCATTCCTCCACGAAACGAAGAGTATTTCTTAATCAGTAAAATACTATGTTGTTTCGTGGTAAGTCCTGAAGCGCTATGAAGGAGTTATTAGAAACTATAGTTAAAGCTTTGGTAGATAATCCTGATGATGTTGTTGTTAACGAACTTGAAGGAGAAAAATCATTAATCCTTGAATTAAAAGTTGCACCTGAGGACATGGGTAAAGTTATTGGTAAGCAAGGTAGAATTGCAAAAGCTATAAGAACTGTTATGAAGGCTGCAGCCGTTAAGGAAAACAAGAGAGTAGTTGTCGAAATACTTCAATAATCCTTGTGCTACTTATTACAATTGATAAACTTAAGTGACACGCTATTATTGTAAGTGGCACACTTAAGTGAAGTGCCTTTGTTGTCATTATTATAGTATATCCCCCATTTATTGGGGGATATTTATTCAATAGATAATAAATATTTATTTGACGATAATAAATAAAGTGAAAATTTCTGTATTTGCTGATGGAGGTAAAATTGCAGTATTACTTAGAAATAGGCAAAATAATTAATACTCACGGTGTAAAAGGTGAAGTGAAAGTTATACCTTTAACAGATGATTCCAGGCGTTTTTTGGCTTTAAAGTGGGCATATGTTGGGAAAGATAATAGCAATCTTAGAAAATATAATATTGAAAATGTAAAATTACAATCACATAAAAATATGGTTATTGTAAAGTTTAAAGAAGTTCATAATATGAGTGAAGCCGAACAATATCTGAAAGGCAATTTTATTAAAGTGGACAGAGAAAATGCTGTTAAATTGCCAGAAGATACTTTTTTCATTTGTGATATAATCGGATGTGAAGTGTATGATGAGGATACAGATGAGAAATTAGGTATTGTTAATGAAGTTATTCAAACAGGAAGCAATGATGTTTATGTGGTGAAAAATGACGATTCAGACGAATCAAAGGAAATATTAATTCCTGCACTAAAAACAGTAGTGAAAAAAGTTTCTTTAGAAGAAAGCAAAATCTGGGTTAAGTTACCTTCAGGTTTACTAGATTAAAATTAGGTTTATTAGATAAAATTATCAGATTTGTATATAAAATTTTTGTATCTAAAATTATTGTTTGACTAGGGCTGATAGCTTAATGATTTTTGATGTTTTAACTCTTTTTCCTGAAATGATTAATGCAGTTTTAAATCAAAGTATCATAGGAAGGGCGCAAAAAAAAGGAATAATAACCGTTAACGCTATAAATATCAGGGATTTTTCCCGTGATAAACACCACAAAGCCGATGACTACCCTTACGGTGGTGGTACGGGCATGATAATGATGGCCCAACCAATTTATGATGCTTATCTTTCAATTATAGAAAAAATTGACTACAAGCCTTATGTAATTTATATGAGTCCTCAGGGCAAGCTGTTAAATCAAGATATTGTTAAAAGACTTAAAGAATTGAAGCACATTATTATTTTATGCGGCCACTATGAAGGAGTGGATGAAAGAATCATTGAAAAAATTGTTGACGAAGAAATATCTATTGGGGATTATGTCTTAACCGGCGGTGAACTACCTGCAATGGTATTGATAGATGCAGTAAGCAGATGCATTCCCGGTGTATTGTCTTCAGGAGAGTCATATACGGAAGAATCACTTTACAATGGGTTATTGGAATATCCTCAATATACAAGACCATATGATTTTCTGGGAATGAAAGTACCTGATGTACTTTTATCCGGGCATCATGCCAATATAAAAAAATGGAGGCGCAAACAATCACTGCTTCGTACATATTTAAAACGCCCCGATTTGTTTGAAAAAATGAATTTAAGCTCTGAAGATATGGAATTGCTAAAGGAAGCTTTAAAAGATTTATCCGGTTAAAAACTAAATGCTCTAAATTGCAATAATAAATCGGTCAATTGCAATAATAAATCAACCAAAATCTTGAATAAAATACTTGAAACTAACATAATATGTGTGTATAATAGATAAGTGTTGTTTTAGAATAAGGGGAATGCACCCCTTTCAAATTGCTTGGATTAAAGCAAATGGTGGGGAATGCCCCTTGTTGAATACGGATGGTCCTCTGCAAGTATTAAATTAGGATATATTGTTTGCATGAACATCCTTGAAGGAAGGAGGAAAGTTGATGGCAATCGATCTAATTAAAGCAGTAGAACAAGAGCAGCTTAGAACGGATTTACAAGAAGTAGAAATTGGTGATTATGTAAGAGTACATTTAAAAGTCAAAGAAGGGAACAGAGAAAGAATACAGGTTTTTGAAGGAACTGTAATAGCTAAAAAAGGCAGTGGTATTAAGGAAACATTTACAGTAAGAAAAATTTCTTACGGTGTAGGTGTTGAGAGAGTACTTCCCTTCCATTCTCCGAGAATTGAAAAAATAGAAGTAGTAAGAAAAGGTAAAGTAAGAAGAGCTAAGCTCTATTATCTACGTGAAAGACTAGGTAAAGCTGCCAAAGTTAAACAGAAGCTGAAAGCCAAAGGTTTAGCCGATACTTTGGTTGCAGATCAAAATGAAGAAAATGCAGAAACCACAGAAACAAATGCATAAGTAATTATAATATAACAACATATAAGAACATAATGGAAAAGGGACAAAAGTCCCTTTTCTGTTATAGAGAAAAAATAAAAAAAGAAGGTTAGTACTATGGCAAATGCTGAAAAAAAGCAAAGTAGTTTAATAGAATTTCTTAAATGGGTTGAAACTTTTGTAGTTGCGGTATTGATAGCACTACTGATAAGAGGTTTTATCTTCGAACCTGTGGTTGTGCGCGGTATATCTATGGAAGATACTCTTTTAGACGGTCAGAGGCTTATAATATATAAACTGGAATATTTTTTTAAACCTCCCCAAAGAGGAGATATTATTGTTCTGCAATATGAGAAAGGAGTAATAGAAGATATTCCTTTTTTAAGTAAATTTGAATTTTTAAACAGAGTATTACCTTCTCCTTATGAAATTGATTTTATAAAAAGAGTGATAGGTCTCCCCGGAGATAAAATAAATATTAAAGACGGCTATGTGTATGTAAATGATGAAAAATTGGATGAACCTTACATAAAGGGTAAGACATATGGGAATGTAATTAGTTTTCCTGTTGTAGTACCTCCTAATACTGTTTTTGTTCTAGGAGATAACAGAGAAAACAGCAGGGATAGCAGAACTTTTGGTTTTGTCGAATTTAACAGAATTAAAGGTAAAGCAATACTTAGAATTTGGCCGCTTAAAGATTGGTGCATAATCAAGTGATGTTTGTAAAAAGTCTTAATACGGAGGTTTACTAAAGATGGAGGTTTTGGCTTAAATGACTACAATACAATGGTTTCCGGGCCATATGGCCAAAACCAAAAGATTAATATCGGAGAATCTAAAATTAGTTGATGTTGTAATTGAATTATTGGACGCAAGAATTCCTTTCAGCAGCAAAAATCCTGAAATTGACACGTTAATAAAAAACAAACCCAAAGTTACTGTTTTTAATAAATCCGACTTGGCAGACGAAAAAATGTCTTTTGCATGGAGTGACTTTTATAAAAGCCAAGGTCATTCTGTTGTACTGATAAATTCTATAAAAGGTACGGGGATTGATCAGTTAAAGTTAAAGCTTAAAGAATTAGCAGAGGATAAAATTGAGCGTAAAAGGTCGAAAGGAGTATTATACAGACCCATTAGAACTATGATAGTTGGAATACCCAATGTTGGGAAATCTTCACTTATAAATAAAATCGCAGGAAGGTCAAAAGCCGAGACGGGGGATAAACCGGGGGTAACCCGCCAAAAACAATGGATAAGACTGGACCGAGGAATTGAAATGTTGGATACACCTGGAATATTGTGGCCTAAATTTGATGATAAGAAAATAGGGTATAATTTAGCAATAACAGGTGCAATCAAAGATGATATACTGGACATTGTAGAAGTTGCTTCTGTCTTGATGGAATTTTTAAAAGCTGAATATCCTCATTTGCTTAAAGAACGTTATAAATTAGATGAACTAGAAAGTTTAAACAAAGGATACGAGATACTGGAAGTGTGCGCAAAAAAACGAGGCTGCCTTATAAGAGGCGGTGAAGTTGATTTTAACAGAATAGCAGTTATCGTTCTTGATGAATTTAGGGGCGGAAAGATTGGAAGAATTACCTTAGAAAAGCCTCCTTTTCAAAATTGAGCTTAGATATATTAACTTTCAAAAAATTACATTGGCAAATATTTATTCAATTTTGTTAAATGAACCTGAAAATAGGAGAAAGTGGGAAAAAATAATGAGAAATCCAAAACTTACGCAAAAAGAGATTAAAAACAGAATATCTCATCTGGATCCGTTAACTGCTTTGAATGAACTTCACAAAATACGCGATTTGGAGGAAGCGGATGTTGATAAGTTAATTGATGAATATAAAAAGAAAGCGGAAGCTTTTGAAGAGGAAATAAGAAGATTTAAATCAATATGCATTTATGAAAATGAAGCTTACCAAAAAGGATATAAATATATCGCAGGGGTTGATGAAGCAGGACGGGGTCCCCTGGCAGGACCTGTCGTAGCTGCTGCGGTAATACTTCCGTCGAATATCTTTATAGAGAATTTGAAAGATTCAAAAAAGCTGAGTTCTAAGCGAAGAGACGTACTTTACGATGAAATAAGATCAAAAGCTCTTGCTTTTGGAATAGGTATGACAGATGAAAAATGCATAGATGAAATAAATATTTTAAATGCGACCAAAAGTGCAATGGAGCAAGCAATTAATTCTCTTGAAATCAAGCCGGATATTATATTTATAGATGCTTTAAAACTTGATCACATTTCAATACCTCAAGTACCAATAACTGATGGTGATAACCTGAGCGTTTCCATAGCTGCTGCTTCCATTATTGCTAAAGTTACAAGAGACAGATTGATTGAAGAATATGACAGGATATATCCCCAGTATGGTTTTGCAAAGCATAAAGGTTACGGAACCAAAGAACATTTGGAAGCTATTAAGAAATACGGAATTTGTCCGATACATAGAATGAGCTTTGTTAAAAAGTATATCTGAATAAACTTTGTTAAATAGAATATCTAAATGGAACAGGACGGTTGGCAATGATTACGGGAACCGGCATATCAGGTTATTACCCTGTAAATAGCCCAAACATTTCGTCTTTTAACAATTTAACAGCAGACAGCATCATAAAAGCTATGGTGCTAAAAATTTTTGATGAAAGCATTATCTTAAGACTTTATGATGGCAGCATGCTTAGAGCCAAAGCCATTTCTTTTAATGGCATTAATATTGAAGAAAGTCTTGATTTAATCTTGAATATGATAAATAATTCACAAATAACAGACGATTCAAACGCAATAGATAATTCCAGAGCGATAAGTAATCCAAGAGAAGCATATGCAGACACAACTTTTCAAAAAGGGAAATTCATCAACATAAAAGGAATAATCTTGCAAGAGGGCAATTTTCAACCTAGAAATAGCTTTTGTGAATCAGGGGGAGTGTCTTCTTACTCAATAAAGTACATTTCACCGAAAGACGTATTCAAAGCAGGAGAAGTAATTGAGCTAAAGGTAATCAAGAAGGATTCAAATTTGATATTAATGAAAAATATTAACGTAAATTCTAAAGAAAATTTAATGGTTGAAGAGCTATCAGCTAATGCAGAGCAAGTTGAAGAAAAATATAGAAGCTTTGTAAGTAAAACAGTTGATGAAAAAAATGACATTAGAAGCGTTCCAAAAACAAATACTATGAAGAATGAAATTTACGGAAATGAAAATAGGATTAGTGGAGCAGATGTAGAAGAGCAGTACATAATTGATAAAATTAATAAAATCTTTATGCATAGTAAGACTCATGAGAATGATAATAATAAAATATGGGAGAATTTTGAAACGAACAACAATGAACTTGGAAATAAAGATTCTTTACATAAAGAGTTTTTGACGGGAATTCCTTTAAATAGTGAAGTTCCCAATGAGGAAACATTGAAGGAAATAATAAGAGCCTTAGATTCATTAAAAAAAGCTGATATTTTACGGATATTAAGATCTATCAAAAACATAGGTTCAAAATCATCGGTTTCTGAAAAATCTGCAATTACAGATGAAAAAACCGAAAATTCGGAAGTCCGGCAGGATAAAACCGATAATTTTACAATTGTTCAAAGAAAAAATGACGATTATACTATTACCACTCAAAGCAAAAATAAGAATTATCAGCTTATATCCTTAGAATTACCCATACATTATGAAGGACAAAAGTTCAGCGGTAAACTGTACTTTATACGAAGAAACTACACGGATAATAAAAAAAATATAAAAATAAGTAACGAACCTTTCACTGCTTGTCTGTTGCTTGATTTTCAAAATTTAGGACTGGTACAAACCTTGGTTTCTCTTAAACAAAAATCCGTCCATATTCATATGAAGGTTGAAAATAAACACATTGCGGAATTCATACATGCTTACTATTCTGAACTTTACAACGGATTAAAGAGTAAAGGATATTTTTTACTAAACTTAAAATGCGACGTTTTACATACAGAGATTATAAAGAAAGATTTAGAGCATTCAAATAAAGATACGGATCAACCAAATAGAATTCTAATCGAAGAAAATATAGAAAGGGATTTATACAATTATCATACAAGCATAGATTATAGAGTTTAAACCTTTGTTTTATACTTTACACTTGATTTTGTATTATTTTTTATCTTATATCATTTCAATAATACTGAAATTTTATTTTTGCAATACCGGAAAGTTCGGGAAGTTGGAAGGGAGAGTTTTATTTGAAAATAAAAGGAGATGACGGCTCCAATAAAATAAAGGGGAAAGAAAAAGAAACCGCTATCACTATAGGAAAAGAGGACGCTAAAGAAAAAGAAATTAGTAAAGAAAAGGAAATAAAACAAGCAGCCGCTTTAAAATATGACCCGGATAAAGATATAGCACCTGTTCTGGTTGCAAAAGGTTCAGGTTATGTAGCTGAAAATATTATAAAAAAGGCTGTTGAAAATAATATACCTGTTGTAGTAAACTCAGCGCTCTCTGAGGTTCTAAGTACCTTAGAATTGGGCAGTGAAATTCCACCTGAGTTATATCAAGTTGTGGCAGAAATCTTAGCATTCGTAATCAACCTTGACAGTAAATATGAAAGGGACGGTGTTAAGTTTTTTGATTAGTTTTAAAAAAATGATTAACTCCGAAAAAATAAGCAAAAGTAAATACAGCTTTCCAGAAGAAAAGAATAAAAGAGAATATGGCAGTTTGGGCGAGATTATTGCTTATGATTATTTAATAAAAAATAACTTTAAAATATTAAAACAAAATTACAGATATGGCAGGTTAGGCGAAATAGATATAATAGCATTGGAAAATGAGTATGTTTGCTTTATAGAAGTTAAAACAAGAAGCAGTACCTTATTTGGTACTCCGGCTGAAGCAGTGAATTATAAAAAGCAGAATAAAATAAAAAAATTAGCACAGATATTTCTCAAGGAAAACAATTTATCAGATAAACCCTTAAGATTTGATATTTTGGAGATAATATTGGAATATAATAAGTACAGGAGAAGCAATAAAGTAAAATATATAAATTTGATAAGAAATGCATTTTGATAAATGATAATTTTCAATAATTTATCCTTGGATAAATTTATTTGAATATAGGGGGATTTTTATGCTCATTTTAGATATGCACACCGATACATTGACAAAGGTTTATAACACCGGTCAAAGCCTATATTCCAATTCTTACAATATTGATTTTAAACGAATGAAAAAACATGGTAATTATATTCAGACTTTTGCCGTTTATATAGATCGAATCTATTGCCCTTCTAATGCTATGAAAAGAGCTATAGAACTTATAGATGTACTATATCAGGAATGTGAAAATCATAAAGATGATGTTATGTTGTGTTGTAATTATAAAGATATCTTATATGCATTAGAAAACAAAAAGGCACCTATATTGTTGTCAATTGAGGAAGGAGAAGCGTTGCAAGGGAGTATTGCAGCCTTAAGAATTTTTTACAAATTAGGTGTAAGGAGTGTATGCTTGACTTGGAATTACAGGAACGAAATTGCAGACGGCGTTGCAGAAGAAATTTCAGGAGGAGGCTTAACAGTTTTTGGTAGGGAAGTGGTAAAAGAGATGAATCGTTTAGGTATGCTCATCGATTTATCACATATTTCAGAAAGAGGTTTCTGGGATGTAATAGAGTTAACAACGCAACCAATTATATTATCTCATTCAAATGCTTATAAAATCTACCCGCACAGAAGAAATTTAAAAGATGAACAAATAAAGGCAGTTAAAGAAAATGGAGGAGTCATTGGAATCAACTTCTATCCTTATTTTTTAAATGGTTCAAATAAAGCTACTGTTGATGACGTGATTAAGCATATTGACCATATGATTAGCATAGCTGGAGAAGACCATATAGGGATTGGGGCAGATTATGACCAAACAGAACCCGTCTTTGAAGGTATTGACGGGATTGGGCATACGACTGAAATTTTAGAAGGATTGCTTAAAAGAAATTATCCTGAATCCGTTATAAAAAAAATTGCTGCAGAGAATTTCCTTAGAGTAATTAATGAGGTCTTGTGAACAAATTAAAAAGTTCTAATTTATGATATATTAAATATGAAGAAATATTTGGTATGAGGCATAAGTAAAGCAAATGCATTAAAAGTTTATAATGTACTTGCTTATTGACGCTTTCATGTTATAATTTTTTTATAATTTTAATATTTCAATAACTATATAACTTATTTATGATAATTACATAATAAGATAATAAATAAGATAATAAATACAAAAGTTATCGGAGGTTTGTAATTGATGAAAAATATATACGAAAGCCCTCTTGCAGAAAGATACGCAAGTAAAGAAATGCTGGAACTATTTTCACCGGATACAAAATTCAAAACATGGAGAAAGCTTTGGATTGCTTTGGCAGAAGCTGAAAAAGAACTGGGTCTTAACATTACTGATGAACAAATAGAGGAGTTAAAAGCGTTTAAAGATATAATAAATTATGATGTGGCCGAAAAGAAAGAAAGAGAAGTAAGGCATGATGTGATGGCACATGTTCATGCATACGGTGAACAATGTCCTAAAGCAAAAGGGATTATTCATTTGGGAGCCACCTCTTGTTATGTGACGGATAATACAGACATAATAATAATGAAACAAGGTCTGGAGATACTAAGAACAAAAATCCTCATTTTATTGAAGCATTTATCTGGTTTTGCCATGAAGTATAAAGATTTGCCTACTTTAGGATTTACTCATTTCCAGCCTGCACAGCCTGTGACCGTGGGAAAAAGGGCATGCTTGTGGATACAGGACCTGTTAATCGACCTTGATGACCTGGAGTATGTGCTTTCGAGCATGAAGTTATTAGGTTCTAAAGGCACTACAGGAACTCAGGCATCTTTTCTTGACCTTTTTGACGGCGATTATGAAAAGGTAAAGAAGCTGGACATACTTGTTGCTGAAAAAATGGGTTTTGATAGAGTTTTTCCGGTATCAGGTCAAACATATACAAGAAAACTTGACAGCCGTGTTTTAAATGTACTCGGCGGCATAGCTCAAAGTGCTTATAAGTTCAGTAACGATATGAGATTGCTGCAGCATATGAAAGAAATTGAAGAACCTTTTGAGGAAAAGCAGATAGGTTCATCGGCTATGGCTTATAAAAGAAATCCTATGAGAAGTGAAAGAATCTCGGCTTTGGCCAGGTATGTGATTATAAATGCCTTAAATCCTGCAATTACGGCATCAACCCAATGGTTTGAAAGAACACTGGATGATTCGGCAAATAAAAGGATATGCATACCGGAAAGTTTCCTTGCTGTTGATGCGATACTGAATATTTACATTAATATTGCTTCAGGAATGGTAGTATACCCAAAAATGATTGAAAAACATCTAATGGAAGAATTGCCTTTCATGGCAACCGAAAATATCTTGATGGAAGCTGTAAAGAAAGGAAAGGACCGTCAGGAAATGCACGAAAAAATACGTGTTCATTCCATGGCTGCAGCTTCAAAAGTTAAAAATGAAGGAAAACCGAACGATCTTCTTGAAAGGATAGCAGCAGATGAATCTTTTGGAATGACCCTGCAAGAGCTTAAATCTTTCTTATCACCTGAAAAGTTTGTGGGATGTGCTCCAAAACAAGTGGAAGATTTTATAAACAACCATGTATTGCCTAGGTTAGAAAGTTATGATATTCCGGAGGTAAAAATAGATTTGAAGGTATAGATTTAAAAGTAAAGCAATTTTATCTGTCAGGAGGCAAAGATGGGCAATAAAAGTATCAAAGGCATCATATTTGACATGGATAACACGTTGTTGCAATCAAAAATAAATTTTGCTGCTATGAAAAAAGATACGTACGACTATATTGTGAAGCTTGGGCTACTTCCTGAAAACTCAGAGTTACTAAACCTTACAACAGCCAAAATCATAGAAAGGGCATTAGAAAGTGCAACTAAAAAGGGCAAAATGACCGAGGAGTTAAAAAAAGAAATATGGAGTATTCCAACCAAATACGAAGTGCTGGGGATGGAAAAAGCACCTCTGGAACCGGGTGTAGAAGATTTGATTAAAGCATTGTACGGGAAATTTTTATTGGTTGTCGTTACAAATAACTCTGTAGAGGCAGCAATTAGAGCATTCAGGGATAATAATATATATCAATATTTTGACCTTATAGTCGGAAGGGAAATGGTAAAGTCCTTAAAACCGTCTCCTGATGGATTTATTTATGTTCTTGAAAGATATAAAACTATTTCACCGGATGAATGGTTATCTGTTGGAGATGCCTGGCTTGACGGAAAAGCATCCATCGATGTGGGAATAAAATTTATATCATATAAAGGTGATATTCAAAAAATGAACACTATGGGAGTTTATCCATATGCAGAAATTAATGATATTAGGGAAGTGCTGCGGTTTATTATATAAGCTATTATTTTATGACCATATTTCATGTACTTGGTATAACTCGATATAAACACCTTGTACAGATTGGAGGTTATGTAGAATGGAAAAACAAAAACAGGTTACCAAGGAAGATCTACTCAAGAGGTTAAGACGGATTGAAGGCCAGGTAAAAGGAATTCAAAAAATGATAGAAGAAGGAAAAAACTGCATTGATATTTTAACACAGGTAGCAGCAGTACGGGCGGCTATTAACAAAGTAGGAAGTATCATAATTGAAAATCACTATGTTGAATGTATTGAAAAGGCAATTTCTTCTGATGATAAACAAAAGGTTATGAACGACCTTAAAGAGATCTTGCAAAGTTTCATAAAGTTTTATTAAATATATAACATGTTTAGTTAAATTGCATAATTAGAAAAAAAGCTTCATCACAAATGAAGTTTTTTTTTAAATAGAATTAATTATTTATGAATATTAATTAAATTATGTTTAAGTTTTGAACGATAAATTTAATAATATTGAACGTTAATTTGAACGAAATAATTACTTTGAACGTTTAAATTTAATGTGGTATAATGTACAAAAGAGAAAAATTGCACGGGGGTGCTTTCTATTGAAAAGGCATTATAACGAAAGCACAGTAATATCGGCTACTGAATTAAAGATGAATCTAGGTAAATACCTCGATATGACTAAAGAAAAAAAGGAATTTGTAATCACTAAGAATAATAAGAAAATTGCTAGGTTGACACCTTATATAACAGAAATTGAGGCATATTTTACAGTCAGGGAAACTGCTCATGATTATGTGTATGGTGGCAAAAAGGTATCTTATGAAGAATTTATACAAATTTATGAAAACTCCAGCCTAAGAATGGAATATATAAACGGCGAAATTTATCTGCTTTCTTCACCATCTAGCTTTCACCAGGACGTATTGGCGTATTTACACATATTATTTAGTAACTATTTTAAAGACAAATCTTGTAAAGTATATTTGGCTCCGCTTGATGTTCATTTTTATAAAAAAGACATAAAAGAGCCTGATGTAATGCAGCCTGATATTACGATTGCTTGTGATTATAAAACCACAATAGATGAAAACGGGCGTTACATGGGGACACCTGCCATGGTGGTAGAAATACTTTCGGACGGTACCAGAAAGAAAGATATGGTTGACAAGCTTAATACTTATATGTTATCAGGTGTTAAAGAATACTGGATTGTCGATATCAAGTACAAAAATGTATATGCATATAATTTTGTTGATTATTCCGTTGATATTATGAAATCTTACAGCGTTGGTGACACTGTTGTATCTTTTAATTTTGAAGATTTGAAATGTAAGGTTGAAGAATTATTTGATTCCATAAATAAGTAAAATAATTTTATTCTTTATATAATTATGTGTGAATAAAGATTCTATAAATAATAAACTATAAATAATTAAATAAGAATATATAGTTATTTGTTACTGGCTATTATATAATATTGCAGTAACTATTATATTTCAATTTATGTTTATGAAAACATATAAATAGGTAGATAGGAGGAAGTTTTTATGTCAAATCATATATATGACATCCCAAGCCCTGCTGTTATAATAGACCTGGATGTTGCGGAAAGAAATATTTATCGTGTTACTAATGCTGCAAAAAAAGAAGGCATAAATTTGAGACCGCATATAAAAACACATAAGTCGGTTTACCTTACTAAGAAACTACTTGAGGCAGGTGCTAAAGGAATAACCGTTGCAAAAATTTCAGAAGCTGAGGTTATGATTGAAAACGGAATTGATAATATTTTAATAGCATATCCCGTTTTAGGGAAAGAAAAGTGGGAAAGGTTGAGAAAATTAAATCGGATAGCTCAAATAATGACAACTGTTGACAGTATGGAAATTGCTAACGGTCTTAACGAAATCGGGACGAAGGATTATCCGATAAACGTTTTGATTGAGGTGGATTCGGGAACTCACCGTTGCGGTGTGCAGCCCGGGAATGATTTTATTAAATTCGCGCTAAAGGTTAAAGAAATGGAAGGCATTAAAATTAGAGGTGTATTTACATACAATGGATTGATTTACGGAAGCAAATCTCTTGATGAAATCAAAAGTCATGCGGAAGCAGAAGCAAACCTTTTAAAAAAATGTGTGGAACAACTTAAAGACATTGGTATAGAAGAACCTATATCAAGCGGTGGCAATACACCGATTACTATAGCTCTTGATAAAATGAAGGGAGTAACTGAAATAAGACCGGGTAACTTTATATTCAATGATGTAACAGGTTTAGATTTAGGGGTTGCAGAAGAAAAAGATTGTGCCATCAGGATTCTTGCCAGAGTAGTTAGTATACCTTTACCGGGACATGCAGCAATTGATGCGGGATCAAAGACTCTTACCAGTGACACTGCAGCAAGATCGCCAGGTTTTGGTTATATTGTAGGAATGCCGGATGTAAAAATTGTCAAATTGAATGAAGAACACGGATTGTTAAAGTATGATCCTGATAAAAGAAAATTGAGCATAGGTCAAGTAATTGAAATTATACCAAATCATGCTTGTGTGATTCCAAATCTATGTGATTTTATATATGGCGTACGAAATGGAAAAATCGAAAAAGAAATAAAAATTGACGCACGTGGCAAGAACTATTAAAATATTTTTATTATTTAATGATATTATTATTATTTTAATTTTATTATGCGATTATGTTTTACAATTTAGTTGTAATTAGGTACTTGTTATAATGTGTAATAATTTATGAGGCAATAAAATTGATAGAATTGGTGAGAAGTATATAGTTTAATATTTATGCGATTAGACAAAATAAAAATTTTGTATAATCGGGTGGAGTCAGATAAAAAATTTCGAGTTAATTTACGTATTAATATAAATTCGTATTTTATATCCATTTATAATATACATTTACGTATATTAATTTGCATGTATTATTTATAAGAGCATAATTTACGTAATAGTTTATAAGAATTTTAATTATAAGACTTCAAATTCACTTTCATTAATTTTTTTTATTCCGTCAACAAGCTCAAGCTTTTTTGATAAGTTTAATAAAGCTACGTCTTTGTTTTTAGCTTCCAGCATAATATCAAAGTCTTTATTTAGAGGTTTTACAGCTTCTAAAAAACTTAAAAACTCTTCAAGATCGATTTCATCTGCATGACTTCTGAAATTTGACGGACTTTTTGGGCTTGAGA
>DUMC01000033.1 GCA_012840075.1 Clostridiaceae bacterium
GTGTGAAGCCGATGATGTGCTTGATGTTTAGAAAAGTTTATAACCAAATGTTATGTAAACTATTAAGATTTGTTAATTATTACAGCTAAAAAAGCTGTGATTTGATTATAACTATATTGTACAAGGAAGTGATAAAATGATTAAATATTTAAAAGAACCTGCCAAAAATGTTCCGATAGATGGCGTTTTCGATATTTGTGTAGTTGGTGGAAGCTGTACAGGGTTATTTGCAGCGGTACGAGCGGCACGACTTGGGGCTAAGGTTGCGATAATAGAGAAGCAAAATTGTTTTGGAGGAGTAGCGACTAACGGATTAGTAAATGTATGGCATAGTTTATATGATATCAAAGGTGAAAAACAAATTATAGGAGGTTTAACTTATGAAGTTATTGAAAGGCTAAAAAAACGTAAAGCAGTAGAAAACATTGGTGGTAAAAAAACAGGTAACTTTATTTTGAATACTGAAGAGCTAAAAATAGAATTAGATGAGCTTGCAAAGGAAGCCGATCTAAAAGTGTATTTTCATGCATTTTTTGTTGCACCTTATATTGAGGATGGTAAGCTAAAGGCTATTTTTATTGAAACAAAATCAGGACGCAAAGCAATAATGGCTAGGATGTTCATAGATGCTACCGGAGACGGTGATTTATGTACTTCAATTGGTGTACCGTATACTTTACCTGATAAAAAGCAACCTCCAACTACATGTGCTAAGATTTATGGTTTACATAAGCTAGATAGAAATGAATTCACTGATCTAATAGTAAAACATCACGAAGAATTTCAACTTGAAAAAGATTGGGGATGGGGTGGAAGAATACCTGATTTGAGTGAAATAACATTTCATGCTGAAACACATGTGTTTAATGTGAATTGTACGGAAGCAGATGATCTTACTTTTAGTGAAATTGAGGGGAGAAGGCAAGTTCGTGCATATATGGATATTATTAGAAGATATAGACCGGATATAAATCCAGTATTGGTTTCTCTGAGTTCTTATATCGGAATAAGAGAAACTCGTCATCTAAGTTGTGCGTATCGATTAACGGAGGAAGATATCCTTTATGGAAAACGTTTTGATGATGCCATAGCAAATGGAACTTATCCTGTTGATATTCATCATGAAGATAAAAAGGGTATTACATTCAAAAGGCTTGATGGAAGTCAAGAATATTCTGTAAGAGGAGAGCCCAGTGTAATAAGTCGGTGGAGAGATGATGACGGATATACTCCATTTTATCAGATACCTTATAGATGTCTTATACCAAATACTTCATTTGATAATGTACTAGCATGCGGAAGAATGATTGATGCAGATAAAGGGGCATATGGAGCAATACGTGTTATGGTAAATCTTAACCAAACTGGGGAAGCAGCAGGAGTAGCTGCATTTTTAGCAATAAAGGATAACTTATCTGTTAAAAATATCAGTACTGAAAAACTAAGAAATACTCTTAAAGAAGGTGGATCTATAATAATTTAAATATGCATTTTTAATATATAAAAGTTTATATAATGATAAATTGCATTCTTTTAGACATGTTATTTATAAAATAGTATAATTTTATTTAGTGTTAAATGTTTGTGAAAAAGTAAATGAAACTTTGTCTCCCCCTCATTAATAGAAGAAACTTTAATTTTCTAAATATTGATGATGGGAGACTTTAAAATCATGGGTAAAAATGGGGAATATGTCTAATGAGAATTTGTCCTAATATAGCTATAAAAGCGCATGGAACAGCTGTTGGTTTACCTTCTGATGAGGATATGGGTAACAGTGAGGTAGGACATAATGCTTTGGGTTGTGGACAGATATATGCACAAGGAGCAAGGCTTGTTAATGAAGCCATCGCAAATGGAAAAATGTATGCTTCACAAACCTGGAAAACTATTATGAGCAATTGTATTGAAAACAAATCAGCTTTGCACTTCATTGGGTTATTATCCGATGGTAATGTACACTCAAATATTTCACATCTAAAATCAATGTTAAAAATGGCAAAAAAAGAGGGCGTATCAAAAGCTCGTATTCATATTCTGCTGGATGGTCGTGATGTAGAAGCAACTTCAGCTTTAAAGTATGTAGACGATCTTGAAAAACTGCTTCTTGAGCTTAATTGTGCAGATTTTGACGGAAGAATAGCTTCAGGTGGTGGGCGAATGAAGATAACAATGGATAGGTATGAGGCAAACTGGAATATGGTTAAATTAGGCTGGGAAACTCATGTACTTGGAATTGGAAGGCAATTTGAGAGTGCTACATCAGCTATTGAAACATTTAGAAAAGAATATGGTGTGATTGATCAGGATTTGCCACCCTTTGTGATAACTGAAAATGGTATTCCTATAGGTACAATAAATGATATTGACAGTGTGATTCTATTCAACTTCAGAGGAGACCTAGCTATTGAAATAAGCTGGGCATTCGAAGATGAAAATTTTACAAAGTTTGATAGAGTAAGGTATACAGAAGTTATCTTTGCCGGTATGCTGCAATATGACGGAGATTTAAAAATTCCGAAATGCTTTCTTGTGGATCCACCTGATATTAAAAATACCCTTTCTGAGCTGTTAGTAAAGCATGGTATAAAACAATATGTCGTATCAGAAACCCAGAAATACGGACATGTTACATATTTAATGTAGCACCTACTATTGTTGAGCTTCTGGGGATAAAGAAGCCGGATATGTGGGAAGAGAGTATGTTGGAAAAATAATGATATCGGAATAATTTTAAAATTATGAAGTTTACTATTGACAAATTTGAAAATGTGCATTAAAATAAAAAACGCGGCTTAACGATGGGATGTAGCCAAGGGGTAAGGCACCAGACTTTGACTCTGGCATTTCGTAGGTTCGAATCCTGCCATCCCAGCCATTGTATGACCCATTAGCTCAGTAGGCAGAGCACTTGACTTTTAATCAAGGTGTCCGGCGTTCGAATCGCCGATGGGTCACCATAAACGTACAAGATTTTGGAAATCAAAACTTGTACGTTTTTTTATCGTTTTTGTTGCGTCACTTACATAGATTAAGCGCAAATCATATAAGTACGCGTAAATAACATATAAATTACACAAAAAATAGAAATAAAATTTAACCGGCAGATTCTCCAAATAACAATTACAGTTCAATTATAGCTGAGCCTTATACTTATACTTTTCAAGGCAATTATCAAGGCACTTATCAAGGCAGTTGTCAAGACAACCTTACCTTCAAGGTAATTATCAAGGCAATTATTAAGATATTTATCAAGACAATTATCAAGATATTTATCAAGACATTCATCAAAACAATCATTACTTGAGACAATTATTACTCTTGTTTTTTTCAGAAATTATGATAAAGTAGTTTTTGTTGATGGACCTAATGTTTTTTTAATAAGTTAGTGCAACATGTTAAGTATAGTAAATTAATTCTTTAAATTTAAAAGGAGGTATATGTTATGTCCTGGGATATAATTATGCATGTAAATTACTGCGAACAGGGACAAACCATTGATGAAATCTGCCAAAAAGCCGTTAAATGGGGGTTTGACGGAGTAGAGTTCAGAAGAAAACGTGTTCATGTAAATGAAAGTGTGGAAGAATATCTTGATGCAATAGAAAAGGGTGTTAAGAAATACGGACTAAAAACTGTTATTTTCGGAGGTCCGGGTGCTAGCTTTACTAATCCGGATCCGGAAAAGAGAGAAGCTGATTTAAATGAAATGATAAATTTCTATAAGCTTGCTTCAAAACGTTTCAATCTTACTGTATGCAATACGATGGCAGGAAGCGTTGTAAATCCTGATAAAAGTATACCACCTTATGAGTATGACAAACATGGTTCCTTTGCAGCAACTGAGGAACAGTGGAAATGGGCAGCGGAAGGCTTCAAGGTTCTTGGTGAATTAGCAGAAGAGCTGAACTTTAAGTTTGCTTTTGAAGTTCACATGAATTACATACACGATCTCCCACAGACTACCAAAAAGCTTGTTGATATGATTAATGTCCCTTCGGTCGGTATAAATCTGGATTACGGGAATGTAGTCTATTTTAAAAACAAGCCTACATTAAAAGAAGCTATAGAAGTAGTTAAAGACAAATTGTACTATGTTCACCTTAAAAATTCAGTGGGACTAAGGGATGGAAGTAGATTCCCAACCGGTTTGTGCGAAGGAGAAATTAATCACAGGGAATATTTAAAACTCCTGAAAGAAAATAACTACACAGGACCTATATGCATAGAGGCTCCAAGAAGCGGAGACAGGGAATGGTATGCAAAACAGGATATAGCATATATAAAATCAGTAATTGAGGATATACTATGACATAATTTGGAAATGCCCTTCGATTCTTAATGATTATTGAGATATTATTTTTAATTGGTTACTGAGATAATAATTTTATATTTTCTTTTAGAGCTAATATGCCAATAGTATGAGAAAAAGTTTAGCCAATAATATGATAAAAGTTTATTTGAAAAGTTTATTTGTTATTATTCTTAAATATTTTTCGAAAGGAATGAGACTTTATGATAAAAACAGGGTTAGTTTCCGTAACCTTTAGAAAACTCTCCCCGGATGAAATAATAGATTTGGTTGTTAAAGCCGGCCTTGACGGAATTGAATGGGGAGGAGATATACATGTGCCTCACGGTGATATTGCGAAAGCCAGAGAAGTGGCACAAAAAACAAAAGATGCAGGCTTGTGCGTTTCATCATATGGCTCTTACTATTATGTAGGTTGTGAGAAGGAGAAAAACATTACATTTGAAAAGGTTCTTGAAACTGCATTAGAACTTAAAGCCCCTTTAATTAGGGTATGGGCTGGTAATCGAGCTTCAAGTGCTGCTGATGAGGATTGGTGGAATATTTGTATTGCTGATGCTAGAAGAATAGGTCAGATGGCTCAAGAGCATGGTATAAAAATTGCTTTCGAATATCATGCCAATACACTGACAGATACAAGCGAATCAGCGTATAAGTTCTTGAAGGAAATTGATCATCCTAACATATATTCTTATTGGCAACCTCCAGTGGGCATGGCAAAAGATGAATGCATAAGAGCGCTAAATAAGGTAGTTCCTTGGTTGACAAATATACATGTTTTCTATTGGGCAGAAAGAACCAGAAGACCCTTGGAAGAAGGAATTGATGTTTGGACTGAATATATGAAGGTAATTAAGCAAGTAAGCGGTGAAAGATACTGTATGATTGAGTTTGTCAAAGATGACACTCCGGAGCAATTCTTAAAAGATGCAGAAGCATTAAAGAAAATTGTTGGATAATTGTTGGACAAATGCATATAAAATTGTTAGATAAATGCATACCGGGTACAGCAGTACCCGGTAAATTTACAAAATATATTCTTTATATACTCTTTAAAATGTTAACTCGTCTTCAAAATCCAAGAACCGACCTATTCTTTCAACCCATTGTCTACAAAACCAACTTTGTCCAAGACAGAAGAACCGTCCCCCTGTCTGACCTAAGACGCGAGAACCGTCCCCCTGTCTGACCCATGTCTGAGACAAAAGAACCGTCCCCTTGTCTAAACGATATCCTTCAAAGACAACTCTTTGTTACGTTCTATTGCCCAGTTTATTGCCCAGTCGCTTTCAAATAGGAGCACGGGTCTCCCGGCTTTATCCTCGACAAGCATGGTTGTGCTGGTAAGATTAAGCTTATCAATATCATCAATTTTGCTGTCAACCCAGCGGGCATATTTATGAGGCAGGCGCTGCATTCTTATATTCACGCCATATTCATGTTTCAGCCTGTATTCAAGGACATCAAACTGAAGTTCACCGACTGCTCCGATGATTAGCTCTTCCATACCTGAATCAGGTTTTTTAAACACCTGAATTGCTCCTTCTTCTGAAAGCTGATTTATACCTTTCAAAAACTGCTTTCTTTTCATTGAGTCCAATGCCATAATTTTTGAAAAATGTTCTGCAGGAAACATGGGCATCGGTTCAAATTCCAGTCTCGGATTTTCCTGAGACAGAGTATCACCTATTTTGAATATTCCAGGGTCAAAAATACCTATTATATCACCTGCAAAAGCTTCTTCCACAATGGCTCTTTCCTGTGCCATAAACTGCTGTGGTTGGGCCAGTTTAACCTCTTTCCCTTCTCTGGTCAGGTAAACTGACATTCCGCGTGCAAAATGTCCTGAGCATATTCTTATAAAAGCAATTCTATCCCTGTGGGCAGGATTCATATTAGCTTGTATTTTAAAGACAAAGCCCGTGAATTTATCATCATATGGTGTTATTTCTCCTATGTTTGAAGCTCGCTTTCCAGGTGGCGGAGCCAGTCGGAGAAATTCTTCAAGAAAAGGTTGCACTCCGAAATTAGTCATGGCACTTCCGAAAAACATAGGAGTTATTTCACCTTGTAAAAACTTTTCAATGTCAAATTCATCCCCGGCAATTTCAAGGAGTGAAATCTCCTCGCAAAGAGTTTTAAAGTAATGTTCTCCTAATAACTGAGAAAACTCTTCATCTTCAACGCTTCCTTTTTTAGAAGCGACTATTGACATACCATGGTTCCCACCTGAGAATAGCTCTATCTGGGCTAATTTCCTGTTATACACCCCTTTAAAATCCCCATGAATACCAATTGGCCAATTCATAGGATAAGATCGGATCCCCAATACATTTTCAATTTCCTCCATAAGTTCAAGCGGATGTTTGCTGGCTCTGTCCATTTTGTTGACAAATGTAAAAATTGGAATCCTCCTCATACGACATACATGGAATAGCTTTATAGTTTGCGGCTCAACGCCCTTAGCACCGTCAATTAGCATTACTGCGCTGTCTGCGGCCATTAAAGTTCTGTAAGTATCTTCGCTAAAATCCTGATGTCCGGGCGTATCAAGTAAATTTATGCAAAAACCATTATATTCAAATTGCAGCACACTGGAAGTAACGGAGATACCTCTTTCCTTCTCAATTTCCATCCAGTCCGATGTAGCATGTTTTTTGGCTTTCCTTGCTTTAACACTGCCTGCAAGCCTTATTGCTCCACCATATAAAAGAAGTTTTTCAGTCAACGTGGTTTTGCCCGCATCTGGGTGGGAAATTATTGCAAATGTTCTTCTTCTATCTACTTCGCTTTTTATTCTATTATCTATTACTTTGTTAATTACTTCATCCATTACTTTCATCGAATAAACTCCTCTTTACCGGTTTATATTACTTTTTTATATTAACAGATTTTTAGACAACAAGATTTATTCTACAGTGAAATGTCATTGTGTGTCAAGGTATTAATAGGAGGGCATTAGTGGTGCCTTCTCGGTGAATTTGTGATATAATCAATAACAAGTAATTTATATGTGATACAGGGTTGTATTTTATTTGTTTATTTATTTATTTATTGAAAATGTTTATGTGAACTGAAATCAATTAGAAATTAATATTAAGTCAAGAGGTATGCTATGCTGAAATGGGTTATAAAGAAAAATAAAAATAATATTAAGGAATTGGCGAAGAATGCAGGTGTAAGTGAAACAATGGCTACAATTCTTGCATCAAGAGGTATTGATACGCCTGATGAAATTCGCCGCTTTTTGAATGTTTCTATTAATGACTTGCACGATCCTTATCTAATGAAAGATATGGATAAGGGAACGGATATTATAAAAGAAGCTATTGAAAGTCATAAAAAAATTGTAATATATGGAGATTATGATGCAGACGGAGTTATCAGCACATATATATTATTTACCGCTTTAAGAAAATGTGGAGCTAATGTCACTTATTA
>DUMC01000034.1 GCA_012840075.1 Clostridiaceae bacterium
ATGTTCTATAGTAGTATTTACATATGGTTTGAATTTGTTTACATCAAGGATATGGTTAAATTTTTCAGGATACTTTTCATATTCTTCATTAATTTTGTTATTTTCAACAATATATTTGTATTCATAAGCTAAATTTACAATACCTGATAAACAATATCCACATAAAATTCCAAAATGTGTTATAGATAACATAAGCATCTGATAACCGCCTGCACTCCCACCTTTTAATGCGATTCGATTGCTGTCTATGAATTTAAGTCTTCTAGCTAAATCCAACATTGCCATATTGTAACGTAAATCATCTCCTGCCAGACCTGCTCGTCCCTTAGGAAAACCTATATCATTAGGTAAGTTGGTGGGAGATAATATAGCCCATCCTTTTTTAAGGTATTCAAATGCTAGTTTCTCTCTTGGGCTTACAGGATAATGCACATTCATGATTAGAGGAACCCTGGTTTGTTCTTTGTAAACAGGAATATATAAATGTAACTTACGAGAGTTAATTTTCCGAGTAGTACAAAGGAAATAAATAATAATATCATAGCGTCTTATTTTTAAACTATGTTTAAGTGCAATATCTTCTATCGAATATATAGTTTCCTCTAATTCAGATACAATTTCATACCCTTTTATACAATTCATTGTATTCACCTTGCATTTATGTATTATTTTTGCTGTTTAGATTGCTCTTTTTCAAGATGTCTTAAAACCATTTCAACCAGTTTTTGTCTTACATCTTTATATTTTGCATCGTAATAAAGATTGGTACATTCATAAGGATCATCATCAAGGTTATACAGTGCTCCGTCCTCTATTTCCGGAGTAAAGCATATGGAAAGTTTCCAGTTTTTATCTCTAACCATTACAATTTTATTGTTATGCATTATACCGAAGGAACCCAATGTAAACTCACTAAAGATAGGTTTCATTTCAGGTTCTTTTCCAAACATTAAGCAATCTGAAAGACTCTCTTCACAATATATCTCCTTATTTTGCAAACCTATTAGATCTATTAAAGTTGGTAATAATAGTCTTGTTTCTATAGGTGTATTGATAGTTACACCTTTTGCAAATGCATAAGAATGCCAAAAGAAAAACGGCACATTAATTACAGGTTCATAAAACGTTTGTTTTTGAACCAATCCATAATCACCTAGATGGGTTCCGTGATCAGATACAAATACAATGATAGTATTATCTAACAATGAATTTTCTTCCATCCAATTCAAGAGTATACCGCATTGATAATCTAAAAAAGACACTTCTCCATAATAATAACGTCTTATCTCACCTATCTGTTCAGCTGTAAGCCGTTTAGCATCAGCAAAATGCAATAATGCCTCTTTTATCCACCTAGAACATCCATATCTTAAGCCTTCAACTTCAATAGGGTATTTAATATCATCAACTCTATAAATACAATCAAAAGGATATGGTGGTACAACTGGTGTATGTGGTGCATTTATTGATACTCTGAGGAAAAATGGTTGGTTTTTAGGATGCTGTTTTAACCAAGCTATTACTTTTTGTATTACTTCAGATTCTACGGTTTTTTCCATCATTTCCGGATACCTTCCGCCTAAAATCCATGCGTATGGATTGGGAGGATATTTAATAACATTGAATTCTTTTTCATTATATTTACTCCCATAGGAATAGAAATCCACAATCTCATTTACCTCTATATGATATTCGGTTTGAAACGCTTTATTTGGAGAAGAGTAATGCTGTTTCCCAAAACTAGCTGTTGCATATCCTGCATCCTCAAATATATAAGTCAGATGTTCCAACTTTCTCTTATCTTTCCCGTTATGATTCCACCATATTCCTGTGCGACTTGGATATTGACCTGTTAACAACGATGCTCTTGCTGGTACGCAAACCGGAGCAGGAGTAATAGCGTTCTTGAAAATAACACCATTTTTTGCATACTTATCAAGATAAGGTGTTATAGCCCAACTACTACCATAACAACCAAGAGAATCTGTTCTTTGCTCGTCTGTCATTATCCATAATACATTTGGGTAATTTTGAGTTCTAAATATGCTTTTCTTCATCTTAAATCCACCTTGATCTAACTTGTTCAAATGTATATGTAGTGATTCTTAAGCATTTTATCCTTTTATTGCACCTAACATTACTCCTTTTACAAAATGTTTCTGCATAAATGGATATACTAATAAGATAGGCACAGTAGCTACTATAATACTTGTATATTTCAACATAAGTCCATAAGCCATTCTTTCAAAAGCATTTTCCATTCCTTGCATGAAGTCAGGTGAATTCATTATTAATATTTTTCTCAAAAAAAGTTGCAGTGGATGAAGCTGTGAATTACTAAGGTATAACTGTGCGTTAAACCAACTATTCCAATGCCCTACAGCATAGAAAATAACCAAAACAGAAAATATTGGCATTGATATTGGTAATACAACTTTAAACAAAATACCTATATCAGAACAACCATCAATTTTAGCTGATTCAGGAAGACTATCCGGAATAGCTGTTTGAAAATATGTCCTCGCAATAATCAGATTCCAAGCATTAACAGCTTCAGGAAGTACTAGTGCCCACCTTGTGTTATAAATTCCAAGTTGATTAATTAATATAAATGTAGGAATCAATCCTCCGCTGAAAAACATTGTAATAGCAATGAAAAGCATAACCTCTTTACCTATGAAAAAATGCTTTCTCGATAATGCATAAGCTCCCATAATGGTCAAACATACATTAATTACCGTGCCCACCACTGTATACCATATAGTGTTTCCGTAAGCTCTCCAAATGTCTTTATTTTTAAATACAATTTTGTAAGATTCGAAAGAAATTCCTTTTTGAAGTATGAAAACCTCTTGCGCTAAAACTGCATCAGGATCACTAATTGACATACTAAACACATAAACAAGCGGATAAATTGTTACAATACATGCAAAAACAAGAATGATTATATTCATGACGTCAAAAAAATTACTTAATAAAGATTTCCTATATTTCATATCTGAGCCTCCAAATTTACCACATTGCAACTCCAGTTACTTTGCCACTTATCCTGTTAAAAGTATATAGTAAAATGAAGTTAACAACTGCGTTAAACATGCCAACTGCAGCACCAAAACTATATTGAGCTCCTAATAATCCGCGTCTGTATACATAAGTAGAAATCACATCCGCTACTTCATATGTAGCAGGATTATACATCAATATAATCTTTTCAAATCCTACATTCATAATACCTCCTTGTACAATATAGTTATAATCAAATCACAGCTTTTTTAGCTGTAATAATTAACAAATCTTAATAGTTTACATAACATTTGGTTATAAACTTTTCTAAACATCAAGCACATCATCGGCTTCAC
>DUMC01000035.1 GCA_012840075.1 Clostridiaceae bacterium
GAGGATACACTGCCGGCAATAGAATTGAACATTTGGAATGGAGTATTAACGAGAGGAGAGCAATTAAGCCTGCATTATTCAGCAAGCAGCGTCGACGAAGACACAATTGCTTCAAAGACATTGCAAATATACTATGACAGTGATAATGACGGAGTGTGCGACCAACTGATTAAAACATTCCCGAATGGAGACTTTACCGAGTTTGTGCCTGATAAGTTAGGAAAATACAAAATTATAGCAACGGCAACAGAAGAATTCGGACAGGAAACCATATCGGAATTCGTAACTGCATCAGACAGAAAAACAAAAGTTCTGGAGAATGAATTCTGGGTAGATAATCTTATACCGATGACCGATTTGTATATCAATATTCCTATAGTTAAACCTGAAATAGACTTATATATAATGCTTGACAAAAAACTAAATGATACATCAAAGCAATACATTATGTCGAATAGGGTTAATTTCAATAATTACCTTAGGTCAAAGAACATACTTCCTAAAGTAGAAAACTGGGATATGAAGACTTATGAATATTCCCAAACAGTAGATGATACGAGATATACAGGAGAATCTTATCCTCCTGCAACAATATCTTATTCAAGTGGTGGTTATTCCGGAACACTAACCAGGTATAAGGTGGTTGATAACGGAGGATATGAAGACCGAGGAAGATATGTAACCAAAACAGAGTCAAAATCATTTAGTAGAACTTTTAACAGTACAGTTACAAAAACATATCGATATTCAGGAGGAAGCTTTGTTTTAGACAGCGAAACTGAAAGTCCCACTCCACCGTCAAGTATGTACATTAATGAAGACGGATATTCAGGAAGTATTCCTAAGACGGGTAGAAACGGTCCATATAACTCAAGAAGACATAGTGAGAGTTATTCGAGCAAATATTTTTCAGATTACCACTACAATACGGTTACGGACATTTATAAAGATAATAAACTCGTAAGCAGCACACATTCAAGCCCTGCGCCGTCATCCAAATATGTATCGAGTGACGGATACTATGGATATATCCCGAGAACAGGAACGGAGACGGTTTCCCAGTCAAAAGAGAGTTGGTATGAAACAATAGACGGCAAACAGGTTTTGTGCCAAAAATTTGTAACAACATTTAAAGCTATATACGGTGGTTATCTTTCAAGATTGGATTCATATAAAGAAAGTGGTGATTACGTAACCACATATAGCGGCACTTTAACTAAACAGGTCCAAGTATGGGAGTCGAATATAGTTTGGGTTAGTGATTATATTGGCTATTATTCAGGAACGGTATATAAATATGTACGGCAGCCATACACCGACCCATTCAGACCCACATCATATAAGTATGTTGTATATATAAGTGACAGCACAGTGAATGAGCTTTCGGACCTAAAATCAGTTATGTCGAAAGCGGATGCAAAACTAATACTTGTAGGAACTGAAGGCATGAAGTCACAGATAAGTCATGACTTGTATATTTCAAAAAATAACCCTATAGAAGAAATCTTGCAAGAGATCATGGACTATATAGCAACGAACAGCCCAAAAGTTGAGAAATATTATGTCCTTGCAGGTATAGATACTTTTGAAATAAAAACCATCAACTATGATGAGGAAGGAGACCCGATAGTTGAAGAAAAATTCCAATACGTCCAAAATCCTAACTATTTTGATAATCCCACAGGAATTGAAACCTTTGCAACCACGGAATTTTCAGAAAACAATAACTGGGTAAGCACAAAAGTAAACAAATTTAACAATGTGGGAGAATTCCGCATATACAGAAGAATAAAAGACAGACCAACAACAGACCCAAACTTTGCCAGTTATTCATACTATTCCGGTATACCCGAACTTATTATATATGCTCATAGGAAGCCAATTGCGAACGCTGACCTTGATTGGGATTACGATAAAAATAAAAATATATATAAGACAAGATGGGTATGTACATCTTACGACCTGGACCATCAATTTAGCAGAGAAGACAAGGGTATTGTTGAAAGGAAAATTATGTTTAGGAAAACCGGTGGAGAGTGGTATTATTACATTCCCGAAGAATTGGAACCTGGAACTTACGAATTACGATACTATGTTAAAGACATTGAAGGCACTTGGTCTGACCCCTTTACTATGAATTTTACATTGTCAAGTTCACCTCCTATACAATTACTTGATGCTAAAGTACGTGCCCAAGACCCTACTTTCAGCATTAGTAACATTCCTGCTTCCGAGTATCTTGAAGTGTATGATGCATGGACAAGGTATCCTGATAATGTGAATCTTGAAGTGATTTTGCAGGATGGAAGTATTAATAAAAAACAGACAGTACATTTTAATTCAGCTAGAGATACTAAGTCAGGAAATGATATATACTGGGGTAACATAGCTTATGAAATAGATCCTAAAATAAAAGACGGCACGTACACATTCAAAGTAGCTGCTGTTGACGCATCTAACTCCGCTAAACGAGCAGAGAAGGATTTTACCGTAAAAGTTAATACCCCAATAAATCTTGAACCTTCAATGCCCGAGGAATGTTTAGGACAAACTGTAATTGATATAAAGGCAGATACAAGTAAATATGCAGACACCGTAAAAGTCACCCTTTTTTACGGAACATCTTATCAAACCACAATAAATCTTTCAGGAAATTTACAAGGAAGCAAGAAAGTTTGGGCTAACAAGTACAACATACCATCTACTGTACCTGAAGGGACTTATACTGCAAGATTTACAGCCTCTACACCTAGCGGTAAAAGTGAGACAAAAGATGTTCAATTTAAAGTAGAAACATTAAAAATAACGGGTGTGACGATAGAAGGTTACTGGAATCATTGGAGAGGACAAGTAGATATATTCGGCAGGCAACTTACAAATGAGCCACACAGGTTTTTAAGCTTTGAAAGAGTAAGAATAAAAATTACTACTGACGGATATGCCGAAAAACTTGAAATCCGGTTTAGTTCTGAGCTGGAAAGCATGCAATATATTGATGAAAACGGAAATATATATGATTACAAAGATGACTTTAATTTAGATTATGTATCATTTCCGTATACTATCGAGCTTGATGAAACTAAGAAAGAAAATGAAACTTATTGGGAATATGTGTTGCCTTTGGCAAATAGTACAAAATCCTGGGATGATAAAAGAATAAGGGCTCCTTACTACATGGAGGTTACTGCTTGGAAAGGAGCAACATCGGTGAAGTACCTTATCGATGATATAGATATAACCGGGAACATATATGATTTGACATATATTCAGCCTATTAACTAATAAATAAAAGAAGTTTCATATAAGAAAATTTTATGAAGCATGAAAGAATGTTCAACAATGATACCGGAGATGCCAGAAATCAACAAAAGTAATTACAAACAGAGCTTAGACCTTACCAATAGAGCTAAGCTCTGTTCTTATTTGAAATGTAGATACTCAATTTTGTATCAAACCAAATTTTATATCAAACTAACACTTTGAAAATCCTCCGGCTTGACGTCGGTAAACCCGAATTCATATAACAAGGCTTGTACAATTCTTTGGGATGCTTTACCATCCCCGTAAGGATTAACTGCTTTGGACATTTTGCTGTATTCTTCGGCATTGTTAAGCAGTTTTGATGTAAGTTTGATTATATTTTCCTTGTCTGTGCCCGCTAAAGCTACGGTACCTGCTTTTACTGCTTCCGGGCGTTCTGTTTCGTTTCTAAGAACTAGGACGGGTTTACCTAAAGAAGGAGCTTCCTCCTGAAGACCGCCGGAATCTGTTAATATCATGTAGGATCTGTCTATAAGATTGTGCATATCCTGCACGTCAATAGGATCTATTAAATGTATTTTATTATGATTTCCCAATACTTTAACTACTGTTTCCCTTACGGCAGGGTTAAGATGTACTGGATATATTATTTCCACGTCATCAAAACTGTCAGCGATTGTGCGTACTGCCTGGCATATATTTTCAAGTGGAGTTCCTAAGTTTTCTCTCCTATGAGCTTCTACCGTTAATACTATCTTATTATTGAAATCAAAATTTTTCAATACTTCATCTTTGAATATGTAATCTTTTCTTACTGTTGTTTTCAAAGCATCTATAACCGTATTTCCAGTGATATATATACTTTTTTCGCAGACGCCTTCCCTTAACAAGTTTTCTTTATTAGAAGGGGTAGGACAGAAGTGGAAATCTGCTATCACTCCTGTAAGTCGCCTGTTCATTTCCTCAGGATAAGGATAGTATTTATCAAATGTCCTCAAGCCTGCTTCGACGTGACCTACCTTAATTTTCTTGTAAAAAGCGGCGAGGCTTGCTGCAAAGCAAGTTGTAGTATCACCATGTACGAGAACTACATCCGGTTTAATTTCTTCAAAAACAGCCGAAAGGCCTTCCAAAGACCTTGTTGTAATGTGTTCTAGTGTTTGACGGCTTTGCATTATATTTAAATCATAATCAGGTACTACATCAAATATATTAAGTACCTGATCGAGCATTTGTCGATGTTGAGCTGTAACGCATACTACAGTTTCTATATTATTAGAATTTAACCTCAACTCTTTAACTAAAGGAACCATTTTAATAGCATCAGGTCTTGTACCGAAAATTATGGCAACTTTCAACTTATTCATTTATTTACCGTCCTATCTTATATCTTTTTATGATATTTACATGATATTTACAAGCTACTGCATTTGCAATTAACTTATACTTTTCAATGCTTGTCCTACTTTAATCTCTACTTTAGTCCTGCTTTATGGCATTTTATTTTCTTGGCATTTCGCTTTGTATCTGGCTTCCTTAGCGATTACTTGTTTTCTTTACGGGTTTTAGCACAATATTGGTTCTGGTATTGCCGGTTTTATTATCCGTAGCTTCTTTTGTGCTTTCCAAAGTGTTCAAAGCTTCCTTATTATCGGAATCAGTTTTACCGGTATTCAATGTTGTGACATTTTGTGCAGAATCAACGTCTTCTTCAGTATCATTTAAATCAACCATGTATTTTGCACCGGCTATGACAAATATTGATATAGTAAGCAGCAATATAATTGCACTTAAAGCTCCCTTGTCTGCCATAACTATTGCGCACAGACCGAGAACCGCACTGGCAAGATATAAAACCAGCACGGACTGTTTATGGGTTAATCCCATATCAATCAGTTTGTGATGCAGATGACCTCTGTCGGCACTCATGATAGGTTTACCGTTTATCAACCGTCTGATGATGGCAAATACCGTGTCAAAAAGAGGCAACCCTAAAGCTAATATTGGAATTGCGATGGAAATAGCGGTATAAGATTTAAACATACCCTCTACAGAAACAGCCGCTAAAGTAAAGCCTAAGAAATAAGCTCCCGTACTTCCCATAAAAATTTTAGCAGGATTAAAATTAAATGGAAGAAAACCTAAAGATGCTCCTGTCAGAGCTGCTGTCATAATTGAAGAAAAAGGACCGACTGTTGGTGTTAACATTGAAACAAGGAACAAAGATAACGAGGATATTGTTGAAACTCCTGCTGCAAGCCCGTCAAGACCGTCAATTAAATTAAATGCATTTGTTATTCCAATTATCCAAAGTATAGTAACCGGATAAGATATATACCAACTTAACTCGGTTACTCCCACTGGAGAAAACGGATTTGTAACCCTCTCGATCCTTATATCTGATATGAAAATTGTGGCAATAGCTGCCAAAGCTTGAAAAAATAAACGGGTTTTTGCACTTAAAGGTTTAACATCATCTACAAACCCGACCAATGTAATAATTATTGTACCAACCAGTAGCCCTAAAATTAACCTAAAAGATTCCAACCAGTTAGTACCTGTTATTTTAGAACTTAATACGGTAAATAGCACTGAAAATACAAAACCGCAAAAAATTGACAAACCACCTGCTAAAGCAATAGGTTTTTTATGCATTCTTCTATTATCTTTCGGTACATCGATTGCACCTACTTTAAAAGCAATTTTCTTCGCAATTGGTGTAGAAGAAAACGCCACAATAAAAGCTACTGCAAAAGAAATTATATATTCAACCATAATCATTTGCCAACACCTTCTTTTGTAAAAATAAGTAAGCCACAGCACCTACTGCCATAACGCCATTGCTTTTTACTTACATGAATTTAACTAAAATCAACCTAACTTATATAAAACTTTTCTGCTTACTTATAATTATTTCCGTATTGCTTATAAATATTTCTCTCTCAAAATATTAAGTTCACAGGTTCAATCTTTTCCATCGAACTTTACTACCTCAATTCCGGCTTCCTCCAGCATGCTCATAGCCAGTTCATCAGGATAATCACCTTTAAAGATGATTTTTTTGATTCCTGAATTAATTATCATTTTTGCGCATAAAACACATGGCTGGGCAGTAACATATATCACGCTGTCTTTTATGCTAACCCCTGAATATGCAGCTTGTATTATTGCATTCTGTTCCGCGTGTATACCACGGCAGAGTTCATGTCTCTGACCCGATGGAATTCCCATTTTTTCCCGAAGACAGCCGGTTTCTATACAATGCCTGCACCCTACAGGTGCACCGTTATAACCGGTAGCTAAAATCCTCTTATCTTTTACTATTAATGCTCCTACCTGTCTTCTTAAGCAAGTGGACCTTGTTTTTATCAATTCAACAATGTCCATGAAATATTCATCCCATGATGGCCTCAAAATTCTACCCCCGTTTTGTACTCTTTTTCCAATATAGAAATCTTTTCTACACGCTTTTCATGTTTACCTCCGGCAAAACTTGCTTCCAACCAAGCATCTACAATATCTAATGCAGTTCCGACACCTATAACCCTGCTGCCTAGAGCAAGTATATTTGCATTGTTGTGCTCTATACTCATCCTGGCCATATAAGTATTGGTGCAAAGTGCCGCCCTTATGCCGGGAATTTTATTAGCTGCAATAGATATCCCTATTCCTGTTCCGCAGATTAAAATACCCTTTTCACATTCACCGCTGATAACAGCTTTAGCTACTAACACGGCATAATCCGGATAATCCACGGAACAATCGGCAGAATAAGTACCGAAGTCTTTTACTGCGCATCCTTTATTTTCAAGGTACTTTATTATTTCGGTTTTTAATTCGTACCCGGCATGATCGCTTCCTATGGCAATCAATTATAAAAACCTCCAATTCCATATTTTACAGTATTTTAAAACTTAAGTCAAAGAAAGTTTTGTTACAATTATGTTAACAAATTGTATACCCCTAATATGTTAACAAAATATTCATAAAAAAATGTTAACATATAGTGTATATATTTTGTCAAATTATGTCGACCGAATATTCACTTTATATTATATATTCCGTTTTACATTAACGAAATATATTTACTTTTTAATCACGAACATTCGCATTTTATTCATTTTCATCGCCTTCTAATATATCGTCGCCCAGTTTCAAATTTTCAATTATAATATCTATGGCATTTTTTATCTCTTGCGCACAATATTTGTAAAAATCCAATGGTTTTCCGTAAGGATCAGGTATATCAAAGGTTAAGTCATAATTAAAATCAAATTTATATCCTTTTGATGGTTCCTCCTTACCAAAAAACTGTTTATTTCCATCAAAAGATTTTGTTTTTTCTGATGAAGCATTTTTATTCTGATCCTTAGCAGCCAACTTTGCAGCATATTCTTTTAAAGTGAAGATTTTTTTATCCATTCCAGGGAAAAGATGTAAAGCTGCATCTTTGTGCGCCTTGGTCATAGTCAAAATCAAATCTGCATCTTTTATATATTCATATTTCAATGCTTTTACTTTATGTGAACTTATATCAATTCCCCAGCCTTCTTTAAGAGCCAATATGGCGTTATTGCTTGCACTTTCACCATCCATAACCATTATACCTGCAGAAAAGGCTTTGTAAGCTTCTGACAGTTTAGGATCCTGCCGGACAGCGGCGTTGAAAAAACCTTCTGCCATAGGACTTCTGCAAGTATTACCAGTACAAACAAATAATATATATTTCAATATTTATCAACCTCTCATAAATAATTTTTATAGTTTTTATTTCGTTTATTTATCATAATTAAACAAGTTTTATTGAACTTTTATTTAATTAAGTTTTTATTTATTGTTTATTTCTTTTAACTATATAGAAAAGTATTCCGTGCTGTTATAATGAAGTTTTTATGCTGCGTTTTTTATACTGTGCGGTTAAACTTTTATTATGTTAAAACCTGCTGCCTTTTTCATCCTGTTCATTATTGCTAATCCGATACCGTTTTTGCTTATACCTTCTGCAAAAATAACGTCAACTTTTTGTTCATCCATTTCCCGAAATCTCTTGAAAAGGTTTGCAGCTATTTCTTCAGGACAGTCTCTGCTTCCTAATGACATAACAACGATATTTTCGTTTCCTTTCGTATCAACTTTATAATAATCTTTTGTCTGCTCCGTTGCAAGTATGCCAATTCTTTTTTTACTGTTTTTAATATCCTGCACAAGATTATTTATTGTACTAACGATTTTATCCAATTCACCGTCTACAATTACCATTTGGGCTTTTGGAGCGTAATGCTTGTATTTCAGCCCGGGAGATTTGGGAATGAATTTTCCTTGTAAATCCCTTCTTTTGTGTTTTAAAAACTCGTCAGTATTTAAGTTAGCTTGTGACGTTAACGTAAAGTCAGTTTCAGGCTCGTTAGCAAGGGCAGGGTCAAGAGATATATCGGATTTTATGGTTCTTAATTGTTCAAGGGTAACCCCGCCTGGCCTTAATATTAAAGGCGGGTCTACAGTGATGTCCAACACCGTTGATTCAAGTCCGACATCTGCCTTTCCGCCGTCAATTATCAAATCTATTTTTCCGTTCAGGTCTTCATATACATGACTAGCCAACGTAGGACTAGGATAACCTGAGGAATTGGCGCTTGGAGCAGCTATAGGAAGCCCCGAAGCTTTTATTAAAGCCATGGCTATAGGATGTACGGGCATTCTGATTGCTACGGTATCAAGGCCGGCAGTAATTTCATCCGGTATTACGGATGATTTTTTAAATATCATGGTGAGAGGTCCGGGCCAGAACTTATGGGCTAATGGTTCCCATATAGGTGGTTTTTCAACTACTAAACTGTCAAGTGAAGCTATATCTGCTATGTGGACAATAAGGGGATTGTCCGATGGCCTGCCTTTTGCAGCAAAAATTTTACGAACGGCTTCCTTTTGCAGAGCATTTGCGCCAAGTCCGTATACCGTTTCAGTTGGGAAAGCCACCAATCCGCCGGCCTTTAAAATTTCAGCAGCATAATTTATTTTTTCTTGGCTTATGTTATTTATATCAATTTTAATTACTTCCGTCTTCAATACTAAAATCTCCTTTGTTTATATATATAGTAATAATTATACTTTAGTTAAGTTGCACTTTTTATGTATAGTTTAGTTTGATTAATGCTTGATAAAAATTAATTCTAGCTATTAACCATAAGTCGTTATTATTATACCACAAATTATACCTAATAGATTACCTATTGACGAGAAACGCCCTAAATATATTTTTTTCGATTCCGGTACCAAATTTACGTATACTATGTACAACATGGCTCCTGCGGCAAAACCAAGGCATGCACCGATAAAAAAGTCAGAAATGCCGCTTAATACAGCTCCTAAAAAAGCACCAATTCCCATGGGTATTCCTGATAAAATGGTATAAATAAGAGCTTTCATTTTTGAATAACCTCCGGTTTTCATCGGAAGAGCCATGGCTATGCCTTCGGGAATATCATGTATGATAATAACTGCAGTGATTGCTGTACCAATGGAAACAGAAGCCTGAAATCCGGAACCTACGGCAAATCCTTCAGGCAGATTATGTAAAGCGATCCCTACAGCAACTAAAATACCTGTTCTTAAAAGGTCAGTATTTTTCTTTTTATACTTGTTTTTATTTTTGTAGCTTCTGACATTGTTCAATGAGCTAAAACTAATATCGATAATTTTTTCGATTATAAGTATTACGATTATTCCTAAAAACAACCCTGAAAAAGTAGCAGAAGTACTGCTTAATTTAAGGGCTTCCGGTATGAGTTCAAAGCACACTACTGATGTCATGAGACCTGCAGAAAATTCAAGTATAAATCCAAAGAAAGGTTTGCTTATGTTGTCCAAAAATATGCCTATTAAGCCACCTATACTGGTACCTGCAATTCCTGATAGAAGACCTATTAATGTAATCTTTAATAGATGATCCATAGCTAATCCCCTTGTTTATGTTTTGTTAAAATCTTACCGTCCTTATATTTATTCCTTTAATATTTATGCAAAAAACAATAAAAACAATCCTTTCACACAATATTTTTGCATAAATCTTGCTCAAACCTTTCATCTACTTAAAACAAAATTCATATTTAAAGATATTAGATTACGCATTTTGTCCAATATGTTTTGTACGTATTTGTCCAATATGATTTGTATTAAATTCAGAATACAAATAAAAATAAAAAATACAGCATATGTCAACAATACTTATAACATATGCTGAATTTATGCAACAATTTACAGCAACTAGTGCCGAGTTTACGCATTAAACCAGAAAAACGGTTTGTTAAGGCATTTTGCTTGCGAACTTACGGCTAATTTTTAAGAACACTTCTGTAAAAATTACATTATGAAAAAACCTTAAAAGTTATCATCAACAAATTCACCACTGGCAAGCTTATTAGCTTGATCTGTCGTTATTAAAGCATCAATGATTTCATCAATATCCCCGTCCAGGATTTCATCAATCTTATAAAGCGTAAGCCCTATTCTGTGGTCCGTTACCCTGCCTTGCGGAAAATTATATGTGCGGATCCTTTCGCTTCTATCACCCGTACCAACCTGGCTTTTCCTGTTCTGAGCAATTTCTGATTCCTGCTTTTGCTGGGCCATTTCGTAAAGCTTAGACCTAAGTATCTTCATAGCCTTATCTTTATTTCTATGTTGCGACCTTTCATCTTGACAAGTTACCACGATTCCTGTAGGAATATGTGTAATTCTTATTGCAGAACTGGTTTTATTAACATGCTGTCCACCGGCTCCGCTTGCACGGAAAGTGTCAATTTCCAAATCTGCCGGATTAATGTCAACGTCAACCTCATCAACTTCGGGAAGTACTGCAACTGTAGCTGTAGAAGTGTGTATTCTGCCTCCGGATTCAGTGGTTGGCACTCTCTGTACCCGGTGTACTCCACTCTCATATTTCAGCCTGCTATATGCACCTTTAGCTTCAATTGAAAAAACTACCTCCTTAATGCCACCAAGCTCTGTTTCATTTAAACTGAGAATCTCGCATTTCCACTGGTTGCGTTCGGCATACCTTGAATACATGCGGAAGAGGTCGCCTGCAAATAAGGCTGCTTCTTCTCCTCCGGCTCCAGCTCTTATTTCCATGATGACACTGCGATCGTCGTTAGGATCTTTTGGTAGCAATAGTATGCGTAATTCTTCCTTCACTTTTTCCAGCTTCTTCTTACCTTCATTGTATTCGTCCTGAACCATTTCACGAAAATCCTTATCAAGCGGTTGTTCAAGAAGCTCCCTTGCTTCGTCAACGTCTTTATTTATTTTTTTATATTCTCTATATTTAATAACAATAGGTTCCAGTTCAGCATGTTCCTTCATGAGCTTACGGTATTCACTGTTGTTGTTTATAACTGAAGGATCGGTAAGTTTTTGGTTAATTTCTTCATATCTGCTTTCAGCATTTTCCAATTTTTCAAACATGCACTTACACCCCGTAATTTTCATCTAAACATAAATTGCATTTTATACATATAAAAAACTTATTTTATTTACATGTAGGAAAAAATTCACATTTTCACGTAAACAAAAAATATGGTCAGCAGATAATTTATATTCCCCTGACCGTTATCAATAAATACATTTATTACTTTACCTATTATATGATACAACTTTTTTGATTGCTGTGCAACTAAATTTTCTGGTTCTCTGGTTCAGTATATTTGTGAAACTATACCTGCAAATCTTAATGACAATATTAAAACTATCTAAAACAATGATAATAAAGCCACAAAACCGAGTATCTGTCCTTTAAATCTTTTGCAAACCAAATTGCATTATCTATTTTTTCTTTCCCGTACATATTTTCAAAATCTTCAATTGGTAAGCAAACCGAGTTTAGCAGTTTCATTATTTCATCAGATGAAGGTGCTTCTTTTAATACTTCTTTAATTTTATCCCAATGTTCTTTATATACATGTATCTTATCTTGCTCATACCATCCCAATTTCCTTTGAAGATTAATAACGCCGTCTGCAGCTTTTGAGTATATATTTCTTATATTTTTTTCCCATTCGGCTTCATCGAATTTAAATGTTCTATTTGAAATATCGGTTTCTAAAATTTTTTCCCTAAGATTTTGTGTAACTAATGTTGAATAAGCAACATCAATTCCATGCAGAAAATATGGTTCGTTGTTCATAATACCTATCACTTCAAAAAAATGAGACAGATGATGTTCACTGCCTGAAGCCGGACGTGAGTTCCCTACGTAACTCATGGCTATACCGACGATTATTAATGCTTCCATTAAAGTCTTTACCGCATCGCTGTCCCTCTGCAAAAGCTTGCTTCCAAGTTTCTCTGTCCTTTTAACCGCATGATATATTAAATTGTAGACATACTCACAAAAGTATTCATTATTCACGATATGGCTAAGCTTCCAATCATTTAGACATGAAAATTTGCCCAAAATATCCCCGTATCCTGCTTTCAGCATGTCAATCGGCGCATTGCGAATTATGTCTACATCTGCAATAATAGCAGCCGGAACATGTGCATTATATGTAACCTTCATATTGTTTATTATCATTGCTGCTCCTGTAGAAGCATAACCATCCATTGAAGGTGCCGTGACAACAATGAAATACGGGAGGTTATTTATAAAGCTGACATATTTGCACAAATCATTTATAACACCTGAGCCGACACCTATTATTAAATCAGTAGTTTCTTTAACTTTAGACTTGAATAGATCGATGGCTTTTTCATCAGGTACCAAATAACCTTTACTTTCGAAAACCAAAACATCCGCAATTTTTTTCCCGATTAATTCCCTTACTTCTTTACCGCATGCATTATTTGTATTTTGATCTGCAACTAATAAAATGTTATTATAATCTTCTACCAATTTATATAGTTTATTTAAAGCGCCGTTTTCTACTATAACATTTTTTATGTCACAGCTATGAGTTTTTCCACAGGTGCATTCTTTTTTTATATTTAGCAGTTCATTTATGTTATCTGTTAAGTTATCAATAGCCATTATAACATCTCCTGTTTTTTACTCTTTTTATTTAATGTTTAATAATGCCGTATTTTGACAGGCAAAAATCGGTTTTATCATATTAATACTTTTTCTATATACAATCTATAAAATCTATAAACTATAATCTATAAGCAGCATGAGCAAGTGTATTATAGTACTATAGTACACTGCGCTAAATTTCTTAACCTTTAAATAATTTTATAATAATAATAGCATTATATTTGACGGAGTTCAATTGGATTAGAATATTCGGATATTCAGATATCACTAAACCGTTTTTATGTAGTGAATAATAATGAGGCAACTCAATGATTTCATTTTTTATGTAAAAAGGCAATGTAAAAAATAGAGTATTTTTAAAAAATTTTTGA
>DUMC01000036.1 GCA_012840075.1 Clostridiaceae bacterium
CATCAATTCATCTCTTGATTTTTCAAGCAAGAGATGAATTGATGAAATTTAAAAATAACAACTAAGCTTTTATCTTCCTGCACTCAATATAGTACCTTTTTTCTTCAGCTTCTCCCATTGAAAATGTTTTTCTCGGAAGAGTGCCATCCAGTATTACTGTTCTGAAAAGTTCATGCTTGTTAATAGATGGCAAGTAGAAGCCCATATTTCCTTCTTTTAATCCAAGATCTGTGACAATATCATCTCCATGGATATAGTCAATTTTTACATTTTTATTTTGCTCCAGATATTTGTCAAGAAATTCCTGCAAAGTAGCAACATCCAGGTTATGGATAGGTTTTTCTATTATCATACTTCCCAGAAAATCTTTGCTGATAAAGGGAAGAATATGAGCTCCTGCTCTAGATGCTCTTAATCTCTTTTCATCGCCAAGCATGTCATTTATCGAACTATATATTTTAAAGTCAACGGGAGAGTATTTACTAAAGAATGCTTTCATATTCTCAATAACATCGTTGCAATCAACATTAAACAATACTCTATGTATTGGCTCGAAAATAAGACCTTCATCATGTACATTTATTACTTCTGCCATTGCGTATCTTGCAGGATGGTTTTCCAATGCTTCAGCAAGTTTTTCGGGTGATTCATGTGAAAGACCTGCTTTTATATTTTCCCAATGAACTTTGGCAGAAGCCAGAGAGTGGTTACCATCACCTACAGCAAACAGCAATATTCTTTTTTCCTTGCTTACCCCGTATTTCTTATAAAAAACTTCAGGCTGAGCTAATTTGCACAGAGCAGATGCAATGCTATTAATCAGTTCAGTATCTTCAATTTTGTAACCTTTTATATGACCTCCGTTCATCATCAATTCAAAATCATATAATTTTTCCATAGAATCTGTTTTTTCGGCAAGAGGTTCAATTACCGTTCTTTTCGGGTCATCAATAAGTAAAAGAATATGAGGAAGCTCAATCAGAGCATTTTTCCTGATTTTTACTCTTGGTGGGAGTCGCTCTATTACTGTTTTTTCAGTAGCTCTTATAAGTGTTTGAGAACCTTCATTATAATCATATTTTTCAAGATCAACCAGCAAGATGAGACCTTTTCTCGATGGAACATGGCTTGTTTTTCTGTCTACATAGATAAAGCAGGGATTCTGACTAACCAGAGTACCATTATCAAGATAGGTTTGCATGTTCATGTTAATATTATCTATTCTTTCATCAACATCAGGCTTTTCAAGGTATACTTCAGGAAGGATTAAACTTAAAGCTGATGGATTATCTCCTACAATATTTTGAACCTGTTCCCAGTATTCCGGCTGAGATGTATATTGATCACAGGCTATTACAGCCCATTTAGTCATGTCTATACTTTTATTTGGTAAAAGTACTTCAGGCATTTTTACACCAACGGTTTCAAGTAATTTTAACGATGTATCATGAAAACTCAAATTCTTATCATTGTTAATTGCATCCATTTTATTAATACCACGCCTTTCATTTCAAATAAAATCGAATAAAATCAAGTGGAGATTAGATTTTAACATAAAGTCGATTTAGCAGTTAAATTCTAACTTATTTTGGTATTATAGTCAAGCAAACTTGCTTTATGTGATTGTGTTTAATATATATTACAAATAATTTAGTTTTAATGATATGAATTTTTTAATATAAAAAAGGGATACTAAACTATATAAAAACTAAAAATATATTTTATTTGCTTCAAATATACTATATTATTTGCGAAAAAATGTAATGTAAGTAAAAAAGGATGTATTTTAGTTATTACTATAATAGTTGTAATTAAAATATATTATTGCTAATGATAAAAGGGAATGTGGGAGACTGGTTTGATAAAAATTAGAGATATTTTAGGATTGCCTTTTATATATGATGATGGTAGCAAAAGCCCAGGTTTTTTGAAAGATGTTATTATAGACATCAACGAAAAGCAAGTAAAAGCTTTTATAGCAGAAAAAAAGGGATTAAGAAAGATAATAACAACATTTGGTTTTGACGATATACGTGAAATAGGTGCAGGAGCTTTGATAGTTAAGAAGCATCCTGTTTATGAAGAGAATGAAAATAAAAAATATAAGGAAAACGGCAACGCAAATAAGAAATTTTCGGATATTGATAATAGAAAATATGAAATAAAGGTTTATTCAAGAAATGGTGATGATTTGGGATTTGTAAAAGACGTTTTTTTTAATGCGCAGACCGGACACATTGAAGCATTTGAGTTATCTGACGGATTAATTGATGACATTATTGAAGGAAGAAAGGTAATACCATTAATAGGAAAATATGAGTTTGGAGAAGAAATCATAGTAGTCGGAATAGATGCTGTACAGGAAATGACAAGTTTAAAAAGAAAAAACGGAAGAAGGACACTTGAGTGAGGGGAGGTGTAGAGAATGATGGGAAATGGATTTACAAAGGGTGTAATTATAGGTGGTTTAATTGCAACGTCAATAGGTTTGGCAATTAGCAATGATTTGATGAGTCCAAGAGGTAGGAAAAGGATGATGAAAACCGGCAAAAAGCTTCTAAAAAG
>DUMC01000037.1 GCA_012840075.1 Clostridiaceae bacterium
GATAGGTGCTCACCCATGTCTACCAGCGCACTTCTAGTTAGTACACTAACAAAAACCGATATTTTCCAAAATATTAAGCAAATGATACGTACCTCTGCTATTCCTTTCATTGTGACTTGTGTTGTATATCTGTTAATTGGGATAGCAGGACAAAGTAGTTTTCCATCTTTAGATATATTACAATTGTTCACTGCTAATTTCGTACTGAATTGGATTACTTTATTACCTGCTGTACTGGTCATTCTTTTATCATTCCTTAAAATTAACGTAAAAAGTATCATGATTATTAGTATTCTGGCAGCAAGCATCATTTGTGTTGTTGTACAGAAGATGAATGTTTTAGAGCTTCTACAAATGATGGTTATAGGATATAGGGCAAAAGACCCTCAACTGGCAGGGATGATAGATGGAGGTGGCATTCTGTCCATGCTGAGAGTTTCTGCCATCGTCTGTATTTCATCCTCATATTCAGGAATATTTGACGGAACCGGACTATTAAAAAAATTTAAAAAGTATTTAGATTTGTTGTCATGCCGACTTACACCTTTTGGTAGTACGATGATGATATCCATACTTACCGGCATGATATCTTGCAATCAGACCCTGACTATTATGTTAACCCATCAACTATGCAAGGATATAATCAAAGATCAAAATGAGCTTGCTATCACTTTAGAAGATACTGCAGTAGTGATAGCTCCTCTTATACCCTGGTCGATTGCATCTGTAGTCCCAATTGCCGCTATATCTGCACCTACAAGCTGCATACTTGCTGCTTGCTATTTGTATTTACTTCCAATTGTGAATTTGCTTATTTAATATTTAATAAAGCAATGGATAGTTTTGTTTCTCTAATCCCGCAATATATTATTTCAGTATCAAAGAATCTCTCCTGAAATTCTGTTAATACACTTATATTATGAATAATATCTTGATTTTTTACTTTATTCTATCAATTAGGATCAAAATGTTTAATTCTATCAATTTGGATCTATATGTTTACCATAAAAAGGCATGGATCGTTCTCATCCCAATAATTTTTAAAAACTTCCAATGGTTTAAATCCCATAGCTTTATAAAAAAGTCTGGTTTTTTCATAACTTTTACAGTCCTTTGCGATAATATTTGTGTTAACATATTTAATATTCATTAGTCCCAACCCTTGATTTATCTAAATTGTTATCTTTTAATTGCTCTCAGAAATTTTCTGCATTCTCAACCTTAAGATACCAGGAGTTTTATATCGCCATGTATAATTCAGTTTATCCTTTCTCATCTAATAATTAAGTTTATCCCTCCTCATCAAAATTTGGAATCTCCATGGGTTTGCTTCCATTTAATACAGACATGTGAGCATAAATCCCCGGTATAGACATCCTTATAGCCAGATCTACATTTATGGGAGGTTCAGTGTCCTCGATTATTGATTTAATAAAGCTCTTCAGCATAAAATAGTCTGCTCCTCCATGTCCTCCGATAATTCTTTCCGATGTTCCAGGATATGATATTCCAACTGGTATTTTTATAAGATCCTGAGTGTGAGGTATGTCTTTAAAATATGCCAGTGTAGCATATTCTCCGCTTCTTGTAGTTTCAAGCGTTCCCTTGCTTCCATACATGCAGAAATTATGCCGTGCCGGTTCCCGCTGCAATCCGAAAGATACAAAGATTTTTATCAATGCCCCTTTTTCAGTTTTGAAAATAGCTATTTCATTAGGTGTACCTGTTGATGCTTCAGGAATTGGGTTGATGTCAGGAGCAAATCCGCTTACGGAAACACATCTGTCATCAAGTATGTACAATAATGGTCCCAAATCATGAGTTAAATATTTTATGGCATCATATGAAGCTCTCCAGGTAGGATTACCGTCTTTATCCTTCATAAGTTCAACTACATTATGTAAATATTCGGCTTCTGCATACCACACATCCCCTAAGCGTCCGGACTCATATATTTCTTTCCATGTATTCACAAAAGCCCAGAAGCAGCAGTTTTCTCCAAGCATATATTTCAAATTGGTCTTTTTTACTGCCTTATAAAGGTTTTTCGCTTCTTCAAGTGTATTAATTGCAGGTACTTCCGAAAGCACATGCTTCCCTGCCTCGAGTGCCTGTATTGACATCGGTACATGAGCTGATACCTCTGTAGCAATAACCACAGCATCAATATCAGTGTTCAGTACATCCTCAAAATTATCTAAGCAGACAAATCCGTCCATTCTTTTTTCATATTTTAGCCACTCTTCACAGGATTTAAGCCGCTCTTTATCTTTGTCGCAGATAACGCTAACACTAACTTCAGGCATGAAAAGCATGTTATGCAGCAAATCGCGTCCACGTCTTAGGCCAACAACACCTACTCTAACTTTATTATCCATATCAATACACAACCTTTCTCATAACTTATTCTTATTATTTTTATTTATTTTATAATTTAATTGATAATTTAATTGCATGATAATTTAATTGCACAATACCTTAAAGTTTTATTTATGTAGTATGAATTTTACGTTTGAAGGCGCTAAAGATTTTAATAAATTGTATACACCGTTGATTTGTATCTTTTCTTATAAGTGCATTGTTCTCTGAAGTATGGTACTCGACCCTATTTTCAGAGTAGACACGGACATCCATCCTCAATTTCTTACTTTAATTCACCGGCAAATACCGTTTTTGCCTGACCTGCTATAAAGACCCTTTCTCCATCAATTCTTATTTTCAATATCCCACTTCTTTTTGATGCTTGATAAGCTTTCATCTCACTTTTTCCAAATTTTCTTTTCCAATATGGTGCCAAACAACAATGAGCTGATCCGGTAACCGGATCCTCATTAATCCCATATGCAGGAGCAAAAAATCTTGATACGAAATCGAATTCATCATTATCCGATACACTTGTAACTATAATTCCTCTTGTATCAAGTTTTTTAAGTATCTCATAATCGGGGCTTAAATTTCTTAGAATATCTTCATTATCTACTTCAACTATATAATCCATCCTATTTTTACCTGTATATTTAGGTATTACCTTTAAGACTTCAATAATTTCTCTTGGCGGCCTTACTTGCTTATCTTCTTCAATTGGGAAATCTAATTCCACCCAATCCTCTATTTTCTTTGCCCTTAAAATCCCACTCTTTGTGTAAAATACTGCTTCCTCTGATAATTGAAGTTCACCTGTTTCCCATAAAACATGTGCAGCTGCAAGTGTTGCATGACCACACAAATCAACTTCTTTCTCCGGAGTAAACCACCTCAAATCAAACCCATCTGTGCTTTTTCTGATAAATGCTGTTTCAGATAGATTCATTTCGCTTGCCATATTTTGCATCCAGCTATCATCTTCTTTAGTTATATAAAAACATACACCTGCTGGATTACCTTTGAATCTTTCATTAGTAAATGCGTCAACTTGGAATATCTTCATAATAAACCTCCTTTATACCTGTATTTTAAAATAGATCATACTCCATATGCAATGATAGTTTCTGCTATATTCCACTTATCTTCAACTTTCCTTTTTTTATAGTCCACAAAATCGTCTTTGATAATATGGATTCCTCTATTGCAAAAGATATACCCAAAATTTGCTTATAATTAAACTCTTCACTGCAAATTTCTTCGAAAGTAAACTTGTTAAAATGTAAAAAATAAAGTAAACTTGTTAAAATGTAAAAAAAATTAGGTAGTTGGACAGAAATTCTACCTCCATGTAAATTATTATCAATAATTTTATTCAGTGGAAGATATAAAATCCTCCACTGAATCCAATTGTATTGCAAGCCAGCTGCCTCTTTTCATATTTATCTGTATTTAATATTTATCTGTATTTATCTGGCCTTTACCCGGCTATTCTAAGTGAATAATTCAAGCCCGATGCAATTTACTCTGACCCCATTTATTCTGCCATTTTGGTGGTCTGGCGCTGTGCCATGACCAGCTTGTAATATATCCCTTTTTTTCTTAATAATTCGCTGTGAGTACCTACCTCGGCAATTCTTCCATTATCCAGGACAATCAGGCGGTCAGCATTCCGTA
>DUMC01000038.1 GCA_012840075.1 Clostridiaceae bacterium
CCTTGTACAATATAGTTATAATCAAATCACAGCTTTTTTAGCTGTAATAATTAACAAATCTTAATAGTTTACATAACATTTGGTTATAAACTTTTCTAAACATCAAGCACATCATCGGCTTCACACCTTAGCCATTAATTTTGCCAGCAACCGTTGGCCTGAACCTTGAAAATCATGTATAATATTTCCCGGACTTGGAAGGTGTGTGTATCACCTCCTGGGACGGACCTTAACGGGCCGATTACCCGCAATAAAGAGTATTTATCCATTCCGGTAAGTCTACATGATTTGGCTGGTTGAGGCCAGCTTTTTAGCTGGTTCCTCGTGTCACATGCAAGGTTGTTTGCTTACAGGAGTAGGAATGGAAGCTTTTTAAGTCCATTAATATTTTAAAGGAGGTATTTTTCTTGAATCTCAGACCTATTGCAGGCATCGATGTAGGCAAATTTTTCAGTGAGATGGCGATCCTTTCTCCATCTAATGAAGTAATTGCTCGTATGAAGATCCATCATGATTCCACTTCTGACGTAGAAAAAGCCATTGAATTGCTTAAAAAAACGGAAAAAGACTTTGCTTCAAGGCCTTTCATCGTCATGGAATCCACCGGGCACTATCACAAAATCCTTTTCCATTCACTTTGTAAAGCTGGATTTGAGGTCTCCATCATAAACCCCATCCAGACTGATTCTATCAAAAATATTGGAATAAGAAAAGTGAAAAATGATAAAGTGGATGCCCGGAAAATTGCTCTACTTTATAGATTTCAGGAACTTAAAACTACTAATATTCCAGACGAAGATATAGAATGCCTAAGGAGCCTATGCCGTCAGTACTATAAGCTTAATGACGAGCTTACTGCTTATAAAAACAGGCTTACAGCCATTGTTGACCAAATCATGCTTAACTTTAAGGATGTATTCCCTAACATCTTTTCAAAAGCTGCTTTGGCTGTATTAGAGAAGTATCCTACTCCTGCTCATATTCTTAAGGCTGACAGGAACAAACTGATTTCTCTTATCCGGAATAATTCTCGCAGAAGCCTTAAGTGGGCAACTGCCAAGTATGAGCTTTTGGTCTCCAAGGCCAGAGAATTTGCACCTTTGAGCATTAATAATTCTTCAAATATTACCATGCTTGGTGTGTATATCTCTATGATTAAAACTTTAGAAGAAAACATTGAGAAGATCCTAAAGGCCATTCGTTCATTGATTGCTGAAGATATGGCAAAGGACACACCTGTGCTGGCATTGATACTTGAACTTTTACAAAGTATTCCAGGTATAGGACTTCTCAGTGCTGCTACCATCTTAGCTGAGATTGGTGACTTTTCAGCTTTTTCAAAGCCAAGCAAGCTAGTTGCTTACTTTGGTATTGATCCCTCTGTCATGCAGTCCGGAGAGTTTACCGGAACACGAAACAGAATGTCTAAAAGAGGTTCAAAGCTGCTTCGGAGGGTACTTTTCACAATTGCCCTTGCTAATATACGCACCAAACGGGATAAAACAGCTTGCAATCCAGTATTGTTTGAATTTTACAAGTAAAAGTGCCAAAACAAACCTAAGAAGGTAGCTTTAGGAGCTGTAATGCGTAAAATAGTGTGTATTATTTTTGCTGTGCTCAGGGATAGAAAACCTTATGAACTACGTTCTCCGCAAGAGCATGCTCAAAGGCTTGCAGCTAAGCATGGTATGGCTTAATAGTACTGTTACTTGATATTTAGTTATCAAAGAACAACTTGCATTCCAGACCAGCCATTTTATGTCGACTCTAAATGGATGGTTTACTTGTTTATGCCATTTTTTCGCTGTCAAAAGTTTCAAATATTAAATAAAATTTTTGTTAAAAACTCTTGACTTTAATTAGCTGGTCTTCATTAATTTTTATATTAATTAAGACAAGAGGCTACTACTCTAGCAAGAGTAGTAGCTCTATAAAATTAATAGTCCTTATTTTAATATTCCAAATTGTTTTAATTGTTTTTCTGCTTCTTCCAAATATAAGGACAAGTTGTACGCTGAATAACATGTTTCAATAAACTTATCATATTCAGAAAAATCTTTCTGGCCATATATAAACTTTATTACTTCATCACTTTCATATTTTGATAGATCACCATAGTTAAATCCCTCAGGATTAATTATATAACCATTCAATGTTTCTATCATAGGAGCAGTTGCAGCATAAATTATTTCATTCTCACATATAGGATACTTAGCTATAAGATATTCCATTTCATTTCTCCCTGTCAATTGATATACCCAACTATAGGATACCTCTCCTATTTCGGGAAGTGCAACTATTTTGCCATTTTCTACTTTGTGATGCTTATTCTCAATACCGTAGCATAAAAGATTGTGAATAGGACCTTCTGTTATTAAATCAGCAAATTTTAATGCAGCTTCAAGCTTTTGCCGATCTTTTTCCAAAGCACTTGAAAAGCACAAAAATGAACCAACAGCTTTACTAGTTGATGTTAAATACTTACCTCCAGGACCTTCTAAAGGTTCAATATATATCCATTCAGCATTTGGATCTGCTTCCTTCAATTGATCTCCAAAAGGTGGTTTGGTCATTTCAGACCATTGAAAATATGCCATTCCAACTTGTCCCATAAACATTTTTTGTCTTCCAACCTCGGTAGTATTTACTAAGAACTCGGGATCTACAGCACCAGAGTCAATAAACTTTTTAATATAAGCCAATGCCTCTTTAAACATTGGTTCTGTTGTTGAATATTTTAACGTGTTATCCACAACATAAATATTTGTCGGAGTAGTAGTACCATATGCTCCGAAAATCGGTGAAAAACCTCTTATTCCCTGACCACCTGTAGAAAATCCATAAGTATCTTTTTGACCATTTCCATCAGGATCGTTCTCTCTGAATGCCACTGCAACATTATAAAATTCGTCAAGAGTTTTTGGTACCTCAAGTCCGAGTTTATCAAGCCAATCTTTTCTTACAAATAAAAGATCATAATTTACATAAGGTCGTTTGCTTATTCCATACATTTTACCGTCAACTTTAGCTTGATTAATTATATCTTCACTATAATTTTTCAAAACTGATGGAAGATTGTTCATATATGGATCTAATTGTAGTAAAATTCCCTGTTTTGCAAATTCTACATACTCTATTTTGCCTGCAGAAAAAATATCCGGTATATTACCACCCGCTATTCTCACATTTAGCTGATTTGAATAATCGGTCAATGTATTTACATCCAAGTCAATGTTATATTCCATTAGCTGTTTCTTCAGTTCTTTAAGGATAATATCTTGATCCTTTGCTGGTTGATTTGTCGCGGCACTAGTCAACATAGTCAATTTTACAATTGTTTTTTCTGTCGAAGAATCATTACTTTTGTTGTCCTTCTCAGCTGAAGAGGTTACTGACTTCTCTCCTTCAGAAGCTTTTTCTCCTGACGATTGACAACCTACAATCGACAATATTAAAATCACACATAAGAAAAGACTTATAAACCTTTTTAAGCTAATAATGCGTGTGATAGACAAACCTTTTTTACACATTCAAAATCCCCCTTATAATTTTATTTTATAACATTTTGAAAACTAAATCTAACTACTTACTCAGTAGAACTTCCTTAACTTATTTTTTATTTCCTCCTTCCTTCTTATTTTGATTTATTCAGAATTTGTTTATATAGAGTTAATCCCTTTAACTCATAGCCCTTTTAAATTTTGAATTACTTGAATCATCCTTTTATAGATCCAAGCATTACACCCTGAGTAAAATATTTTTGTAAAAAAGGATATACTATCAACACAGGAAGAGCTGTAAGTATAACAGCTGTCATCTTTAATGATTCAGGTGCTACTTCTATATCAGGATTGTATTTAGTAATGTCATTCTCTGAACCTGCCAGGAATTGCCTTAATACTATCTGTAAAGGCTGTATGTCTGAGTCATCGATATACATGATGGCAGAATAATATTGATTCCAATGAGCAACTCCATAATATAGACCAATTGTTGAAAGAATTGCTTTGGATAATGGAAGTACTATTTGTACCAATACCCTTGTTTCTCCTGCACCATCAATACGTGCAGCTTCAAATAAACTTTCATCTATATTTGCGAAAAAATTCTTCATGATAAGTAAGTTATAAGTGTTAACCAATCCAGGAATTATCATTGCCCACACAGAGTTTAAAAGGCCTATAAATTTCACTACCAAATAAGTTGGTATTGTTCCTCCGCTAAATAGCATAGTGAAAAAAATCATAAATAGAATTTTGTTTTTACCCGGTAAGTTTTTTCTACTTAAAGGATAGGCTAAGGTTGTTGTAAAAAGAAGATTCAAAAATGTTCCTATAACTGTAATAAAAATAGTTACCATGTATGCTCTTGGCAAACGGCTTTCTTTAAAAAAAAGAATGTAAGACTCAAACGTTATTTTTCTAGGTATAACCATAAAACCGCCATTTTTTATAACCTCTGCATATGGAGTTAATGAAACTGAAACAACATAAAGCAAAGGAAATAATATACATATACAAGAAAATATAAGTGAAAAATATACTATAAAATCAAATATTATATCACTTGTTTTTCTTACCATAATGCTTCTCCCCATTTTCTTGCTATTTTATTAACTGTAACTATCAATACCATAGCAATTACAGATTTAAAAAGACCTACTGCTGTAGACAGGCTAAAATTCAAATCGTAAATACCTGTTCTGAATACCCATGTATCAATAATATCAGCTACAGACAAAACCATAGGATTTGACATAATGAATATTTGATCAAAACCGGCATTTAGTATGTTGCCTAATCTTAATATTAATAAAAGAGCAATTACATTTGATATGCTAGGAATTGTAATGTAAAGCATCATTTGAATTTTTGATGCGCCATCTAACTTTGAAGATTCATATATTGTTGGATCTATACCGGCAATTGCTGCGAGGTAAATAATTGCACCCCATCCTGTATCTTTCCATATTTCTGTAGCCACAAGTATGGTTCTAAACCATTTAGTAGAAGTCAAAAATGGAATTGTTTTACCGAAAAGATTTTTGATCCATATATTTACTATACCAAAAGTTTCTGAAAGTAAAGCGAATGTAATACCATAAATAATTACCCAAGATAAAAAATGTGGCATATAGGTTATAGTTTGGGTAATTCTCTTAAATGTTTTATTTTTTACTTCATTTAAAAATAATGCTAAAATAATGCTTAAAGGCATTCCCCAAAATAGTTTATATATACTTATTAAAAGCGTGTTTTCAATTAATTCTTTAAAATATGGTGTTTTGCAAAAATAAAGAAAGTGCTTGTACCATGGATTTGCCCATGGGCTACCCCATATACCCTTTAGAAACTGATAATCTTTAAAAGCAATAAGTATACCATACATAGGTCCATATTTGAAAATAATATAATAAATTAACCCTGGAAGCATCATTATGTACAATGCTCTATAACGCCATATAGTGCTAAGTGTTTTATTTAATTTGACCGTTTTGCTATTAGGATTATTATTGGATTTCATTTTATTATGTGATATATTGTCGAGCATGGTAATATGAAACATTTTCGTTTATACTCCTCTTGAATATTTAAATTAAATGGTAATTATGCTAGTCAAAATAATATTTTTAGTCGAGTTATAAGAAGAACCTATTCAATTTATTATGTAGTTTTATTATAAAAAAGATATGTTCATAAAAATATACATTAAATCTACGATAATGTTTGATTTTTAACGATGATAATAAAAACAGTCATGTAAAATATTAACTATAATAGTTTTTCTTTATTGTCATAAAAACAAGCACTTATGTGTCATATATACGAAACCTATCGCGATAGGTTTAGAGAGTTAAAAGAAATGATGAAAAAATGGTATAAAGGGGGGAGTTGCTATAAACCCTGCAAATGCAAAAGGTGCCGGAAATGAAAGAGATACCAAAATGAACTTTGAAGAATGTTATTTATAATATTATCATGAGATATTAAAGCATGTCATTTTCATACTGGGCAGATATCCCGATGCGGAAGACATTGTACAAGAAACTTTCATCAAGCTTTATGATGTTTATCCCCAAGTTTCATTCGTACGTACATGGCTTATAAAGGTATCTACACGGCTTGCATACAATTACCTGAGAAATAAAAAAATTGAAAAAAGCAAATATGAGGATATGGTTGAATCTAAGTCATCAAATATGATTTCGATTGAAGATGCAGCTGTCATAAATACTGAAATGAGAATGATCAGAAAGATTCTTGACGGCATGAAACCTCGCGATAGAATATGCCTGCTTCTTAAATACTCAGGTTATACTTACAATGAAATAGCCGATATGCTAGAAATAAAAAGAACCTCAATTAGCCAGATACTTTCACGGGCTCAAAAAAAATTCATGAAAAAATACAATAAGGAGGTGCAAAATAATGAAATGCCCGTCAGAAAATATACTGATAGAATATATTGATAATGAAGTCAGTTTGGATTTAAGAAATAAAATTGACAGTCATATTCTAGTATGCGAAAAATGCCGTAATCGTTATATTCAGTTAAAAGAAGAAAATGTCTTTATTAAAAATAAATTAACAAATTATTACAATTTTATAGATAAAAACATAAGAGTTGCACAAAAACTGTATTTAATTTTAATTATGCTCATAAATCTGCAATTCTCAAAGAGAAAATCTCTAATCCGGAAGGACAAGAAAAATATTGTAATTTTAAAGATGCGTATAATATTTTGTTACGATATAAAAAAATAATAGCTACACTTTGTATAATTGCAGTGTTAGCCATATGTACGTCAATTTCACCTGTCAGAAATGCAATTGCGGTTGCGCTAAGAGTTTTCAAAATAGGAAATATTGAGGATATAAGAATAACTTATGAAGACTTAAAAGAAATTCAAAGACAAGCTGAAACGGGTAAAGAAATAAATATTGATAAAATCGGTAAAATAAAATTCTTGGGTGGAGAATATATACCTAACGTCAGTTTAGATTATGTAAAAAAAGAAATAGATTTTAACTTGTTGACAACCGGGATACCCGAAAATTTTAATGCATTATCTACTCCTACAATACTGGAATTTACACCTAATGTAAAAAGCTTGAATAAAATAATAAAGTCATATGGTGGAAGCAAAATGCTTCCTGAGAATGTAGATGGAAAAAAAATAATAATCAAGTCAACACATTCTGTTTATTCAAGCTTCGTAGTAAAAGAAGATATGTATGCCAGTTCATTTTACCTGAATCAAATGGGTATACCGGAAATAATAGTTCCTGATGGTGTGGATAAAGAAAAAGTTACCGATGCGTTGATTGATCTTGTTATCATATACCATAATTTTATGACTCAATTGATAACTATGAAAAACATTGAAGATGAAGCTAAAACTCCCATCTGGGAGTCAAAAATTGAAGAATGTATTATTAATAATAATAAGGGATATTTTATGACCGTAAGTAATCCTGCTGCCGATTCCGAACACTATCTTATATTTGGTTGTATTAATAATACAATTTTCTGCCTGGAGACTAACAATACTAGCAAAAAACCTGAGAGTACAGAATGGTCTAAAAAACAACTAATAAAGATCGCTGAATCACTAAAGTAAGCCTTTATTTGAGTAATAACAGGACCGGTATAATAGCAACGGCATTAATATAGCAAGGTTAATATAATGGGGTCAGCAATAATAGAGTTAGGCTTGAATAATTCAAGTCAGGCTTGAATTATTCAAGCTTGACCTCACTTATTGGGTTCATTTAATTTATGTGAATTATGTGAAGTATTATGTGAAGTAATATTTATTAAATAATATTTATTAAATGCATCACTACCTAAAATGGATCTCCATTTATTTATGGCTTGATCAACGTCTTGCCGCCCATGTATGGCTGCAGTACCTCCGGTATATTAACAGAACCGTCTTCGTTCAGGTTGTTTTCCAGAAGTGCAATAAGCATTCTTGGTGGTGCTGCTACGGTATTATTCAAGGTATGAGCAAAGTATCTGCCTTTTTCTCCGTCAACACGGATTCTTAAACGTCTTGCTTGTGCATCTCCCAGGTTGGAACAACTTCCTACTTCAAAATACTTTTTCTGTCTAGGCGACCATGCTTCAACATCCACCGATTTAACTTTCAAATCTGCAAGATCTCCGGAACAACATTCGAGAGCCCGTACCGGTATATTCATTGAACGAAATAGTTCTACTGTGTATCTCCACATCCTTTCAAACCACATCATGCTGTCTTCCGGTTTGCATATAACAATCATTTCCTGTTTTTCAAATTGATGTATACGATATATACCTCTTTCTTCAATACCATGGGCGCCTTTTTCCTTTCTAAAGCATGGCGAATAACTCGTTAATGTCTGAGGTAAAGAATCTTCAGGCAATATCGTATCTATGAATTTTCCAATCATGGAATGCTCGCTTGTCCCGATTAAATACAAATCCTCTCCTTCAATTTTGTACATCATTGCATCCATTTCAGCAAAGCTCATGACACCTGTTACAATTTCACTTCGTATCATGAAAGGTGGAATGCAGTATGTAAATCCTTTATCTATCATAAAATCCCTGGCATAAGATAATACTGCAGAATTTAGTCTTGCAATATCACCCATGAGATAGTAAAAACCGTGACCGGCAACTTTCCTTGCACTTTCCAGATCAATACCGTTTAATTTTTCCATCAAATCAATATGATATGGAATTTCGAAGTCAGGCACCTTTGGCTCGCCAAAACGTTCAACCTCGACATTTTCACTTGCATCCCTACCAATGGGAACACTTGGATCAATTATATTAGGTATTAACAACAAGATCTCTCTGACTTTTTCATCCAATTCCTTTTCTTTTACTTCAAGTTCAGCCAGGCGTTCTGCATTTGAAGTAACTTCCTTCTTTAATTCTTCTGCTTCCTCCCGTTTTCCTTGGGCCATTAAAAACCCGATTTGTTTGGAAATCTTATTTCTTTTTGCTCTTAAAGCTTCTGCTTCTTGTTTTGTTTTTCTTAATTCTGCATCCAATGAAATAACTTCATCTACTAAACCGAGCTTTTCGTCCTGAAATTTGTTTCTTATGTTTTGTTTTACAATATCTGGGTTTTCTCTAACAAATTTGATATCCAGCATATTTTCCCTCCTCTTAAATCAACACTGATTCGTGCCAAACACTATCTCTTTAATGTAAATATTAGCTTTACCTATTTACCTATCATTCTTTATCATTTGTTAAGTTTTCTATCCCATGCTAATCTTAAAAGTTGCTAATCTTAAAAGTAGTTCAAGTATAACCGTTAACCATATTATGTTACATTATATATGTTTTTATGCTAATTATCAATATTAGCAAATCTGAACCTTTTTCTGACAACTATAATTTTACTCTAAACTATAATAATTTTCTCTAAAAATTTGAACTTCATTTAGGAAAGTTTTTCTTAAAACATTTACCTCTTTCAATCTATGTATTTCAGTTTTCAACTTTCCTCTTTCCATATACATTTAGAAATTAAAGTAATACTATATATCCAAAAGGGATATTACATTAATTACGGGTTTTTCGTATGGATGTACTTTCTTTATAGTTTCTACCGCAGCTTTGCAGATTTCCTTTTTACATGTAAATTCTACTTTAGCTTCCTCTGCTTCAAAAACCTTTCCCGTTTCTCCCAGGTATGGATTAGCTCCGTCAAGAGGTCTCCAGGAACCTTTTACCTTTGAAACAGACATGCAGTAATCGTAACGTTCATCAATTGTAAGAGCTCCTATTTTATTTAATTCATCTCTCAATGCATTAACATATTCTTCAGGAATAAAACACTCTATCTTAACCCAGCTCATAAATAATCCTCCATTTTAACATTATTTGCATTTTAACAAGTTCAATTACAACAAATTCATTCACCATAAATTTGTATAATTACCATAAATTTTATCAATTTTACATTTTTGCAAATTACCATAAATTTGTAATAATATATTTAATTAATGTAAAATAATAGATTTAATTAATGTAAAATAAAATAATCTGGTTATAATTATTGCCAATTATAATTTTATAATTATTACTAAATTCATCATAGTACATATATCTTATAAAAGCAAGTCTATAAACAGGTTTCAGATTTATACCCCTATTGACTTAAAAATGTTAATATGCTATTATGTTTTTTGAAACTAAGGTTCATTTTTTAAGGAGTGTTTTGTTTAAGTGGACGATGTACCTTTGCCTGAACGATGCATAAATGCTTACAGGCTTAAATACAAGAAAGCTGTGATAAAAATTTTATATATGCGGCATTTAGATGAGTATGGAGAATATTCTGTATTCATCTGAGTGCCGCATTTTGGCATTTATTTACTATTAATACAACTTTTGTGGTTTCATCCTTGTAATTTTATTTGACAGGATGTGTCTTGGCAACGTTGCTTTTTTAACACAGAATGATTTTAAAAAATTAGATAAATGTGAAAAATTTATAAATAAAATCATAATGAATCATGGGAGGTTGTCTTTTTGTCTGAGGGAGACTCAATAACGTGGCAGATACTTTTACAACTCTTTTTGATCTTTGTTAATGCAATATTTGCGTGTGCAGAAATTGCAGTCATTTCCATGAATGACAGCAAGCTTGCAAAACTTGCTGCAGCAAATGACAAACGTGCGTTAAGACTAGCTAAATTAACCGAACAGCCTTCACGTTTTCTTGCAACCATACAGGTAGGTATCACATTGGCCGGTTTCCTTGGCAGTGCTTTTGCAGCCGATAATTTTTCCGATAAATTAGTAGACTGGCTTGCCGGTTTTAATTTGAAAATACCTCTTCGCACTTTGGATACAATATCTGTTATTGTAATTACCATGGTGTTATCATACTTTACCCTTGTACTTGGAGAGTTGGTCCCTAAGCGTGTTGCTATGCGATACGCAGAAAAACTTGCTCTTACAATGTCAGGGATAATTTTCTACTTATCAAGGATATTTTCACCTGTTGTCACATTATTAACTGCATCTACCAACGGAGTTTTGAAAGTCCTGGGTATAGATCCCAATGCAGAGGATGATGAAATTACAGAAGAAGAAATCCGCATGATTGTCGATGAGGGAAGTGAGAAAGGCGCCATAAATGATGAAAAAAAGGAATTGATCCATAATGTATTTGAATTTGATGATAAAACTGCTGCGGATATAATGACTCATAGGACGGAAGTTACCTTATTATGGCTTGAAGAAACTGACGAGCAGTGGGAAAATACCATTTTTGAAAGCCGGCATACTATGTATCCTGTTTGCAGTGAAAGTACTGATAATATTATCGGTGTTTTGAATGCGAAAGATTATTTCCGGCTAAAAGATAAATCCCGCGAAAATATTTTAAAGTACGCTGTAAAACCTGCATACTTCGTTCCTGAAACAGTGAGGGCTGATATATTGTTCTCAAATATGAAGAATACTAAAAATCACTTTGCAATTGTGTTGGATGAATATGGAGGTATGAATGGTATTGTAACCATGAATGATTTATTAGAACAGCTAGTCGGGAATTTGGACGATGATGCATCGACACCTGAAGAACCTCCTCCTATTGAGCGAATTGATTCAAATACCTGGAAGATAGCCGGAACAACCCCACTGGAACTTGTTTCAAAACAACTTGGTGTGCAATTACCGGAAAATGATTACGATACTTTTGGAGGTTTTGTTTTCGGACTATTGGGCAGTATTCCTGAAGACGGCAGTACTCCTGAACTAGAAGAATATGGATTATATATAAAAGTAACTGAGATAAAAGATCATCGCCTGATTAAAGCTATCGTTTGTCTTTCAGGAAATAAAAACCAAAAAGAGCAATCTGTAGTAACAGAAAGTTTTACTTAAAGCTTTACAGTGAGTATAACTAAAATTAAAATAAATAATAAATAGTAATAAAATTATCAAATTATGAAAACAAAATCTATTTTTTATAGGAGGAATTTTTTTATGAAAAATCTTAAAGTAGGGTTGCAGCTTTATTCAGTCAGGGAAGATATGGCAAAGGATATGGACGCAACTTTAAAACAGGTAAAAGAAATGGGTTATGACTATGTTGAATTTGCAGGGTACTTTGGCAAGACTGCATACGAAGTTCGAGAGCTTCTTGACAAGCATGGTCTTCAATGCATTTCCGTTCATCAAACCTATGATGTTTTCCTAACCAACGAAAAGGAAAATATTGACTTTTTAAAAACAATAGGCGCCAAGTATTGTGCAGTTCCTTGGATGGGAAAGGAAAGACATGCCGGAACGGAAAGATTTGAACAAACAAAAAAGGAATTCATTCAAGTAGGTCAAGCACTTAAAAATGCAGGCATCCAGTTTCTTTATCACAATCACGACTTCGAATTTGAAACCTATGAAGGTAAGTTTTTACTGGATTGGTTGTATGAAAGCATACCTGAAGATTTGCTGAAAACACAGCTTGATACATGCTGGGTAAAATATGCCGGACAAGATCCTGTACAATACATAAAGAAATATTCGGGCCGTGCACCAATAGTTCACTTGAAAGATTTTATATGCAAGAATTTTAATATGGGGGCTGTATATTCACTTATTGATGAAACAGGCAAAGAAAAGAAAAAACCTACCAGGGAAGAAGTCGGATTTGAATTCAGACCTTTAGGTCAAGGAATCCAAGACATACCTTCTATATTACAAGCAGCAGTAGAGGCCGGAACTGAGTATGTCGTCGTCGAACAGGATCAATCTCCGACATGTCCTGCATTACAGGCAGCTAAAGAAAGCAGAGATTATCTTAAGAGTTTAGGATTATAAAGAAAGTTTTATTTCCTGGGAAATAAAATCTTTTTCCCGTGTAAAAAGGTTTTCCCGTATAAGAATAACAAAAAACAAGTAGTGCTAATCTTACATTTGTAAAAATTTAAAGGCTCATTTCCCACTCTTTATGATGACACATATTTACTTAGCTTTACATATACATATGGGAATGAGCCTTTCTTCTGTTTTTTATATCATTAATTATCAATTTATATCCATCATTAATTTATATCTTTTTGGTATCCTGTGTATATCTTCGCAAATATATCAGATGTATCTTCAATATATAGAACACAAAAACACAAATGAAAATAAATAAATAATGTTAAACGCAAAATGTAAACATATCACTTTGCAAAGATATTTCCCTTTATTTTACAATTAAAGAACTTCCGGTCATTTCCTCAGGTTTTTCCACTCCCATTATATCCAGCAAAGTAGGACTAATATCTGCTAATCTACCTTCTCTTAATTTAACATCTCCCATACCGATTAAAATCAAAGGCACTACATTTGTTGTATGAGCTGTATAAGGTCCTCCGGTCTCATAGTCAATCATCTGTTCTGCATTTCCGTGGTCAGCTGTAATTATTGCAACTCCTCCCTGCTTGAGAATTGCAGGTATAATCTTCCCAAGACAGACATCAATTGCTTCTATTGCAGCTTTTGCAGCTTCGAATACACCTGTATGCCCAACCATATCGGGATTTGCAAAATTCAAAATAATCACATCGTATTTTTGTGAATCTATTCTTCTTAAGACTTCCTCAGTAACTTCATAGGCACTCATTTCAGGTTTTAAGTCATAAGTGGGCACTTTAGGTGATGGAATTAACACTCTGTCTTCTCCTTCGTAAACCGTTTCAACTCCTCCGTTAAAGAAAAAGGTAACATGAGCATATTTTTCAGTTTCAGCAATTCTTAATTGAGTATACCCTAATTTGCTAATATATTCACCGAAAGTATTGTGCAAACTTTCCGGTTTAAAGGCCACTACTACATTCTCAAAAGTCTTATCATATTGAGTCATGCAAACGTAATGTACCGGAAAGTAACCTTTCTCTCTTTCAAAACCGGTAAAATTCTTCTCTGTAAATGCTCTTGTAATCTCTCTGGCTCTATCCGGTCTGAAATTAAAGAATATTATTGAATCATTTTCTGAAATTGTTGCAACAGGCTTATCTCCATCCATTATAACTGTGGGTTTTACAAACTCGTCAAATTCTTTTCGTGCATAAGACTCTCTTACTGCTTCCTCCGCACTCTTGGCAGTTAATCCCTTACCAAACACCATGGCATCATAAGCCAACTTTACCCTGTCCCACCTGTTATCTCGATCCATAGCATAATATCTGCCCATAACTGAAGCTATTTTTCCACAACCGATTTCACGAATCTTGTTTTCAAGCTCTTTTACATACCCCAATGCACTATCAGGTGGAACATCTCTGCCGTCAAAGAAGCAATGAACGTATACATCCTTAAGCCCTTGCCTTTTTGCAAGTTCAAGTAATGCATACAAATGGGTGTTATGGCTATGAACTCCTCCATCTGAAAGCAGTCCATATAAATGCAGCTTTGAATTATTCTTCTTACAATTCTCGATAGCGTCCAAGAATTCTTTCTTTTCAAAGAAATCTCCGTCTTCAATGGACTTTGTTACCCTGGTAAAATCTTGATATACGATTCTGCCTGCTCCTATATTTGTATGGCCGACTTCGGAATTTCCCATTTGTCCTCTTGGGAGACCTACATCCATGCCACTGCATTTGATTATTGTATTAGGATATTGAGAAATATATTTATCAAAATTAGGCTTATATGCAGCTTTTATTGCATTTCCTTCTTCTCTTGGATTTATTCCAAAACCATCAAGTATTATCAATGTTACTAATCTGTCTTTCATATTTATATTACTCTCCTTACTTCGAGGATGAATTTCTCTTTTTTGAACAAAGAAACAATTTCCTTCAGACAAGGGACGTTTTTTAGACAAGGGGACGGTTCTTTTTTAGACAAGGGGACGGTTCTTTTGTCTTGATGAAATTAAGGTGAGACGCGAGAACCGTCCCCTTGTCTTCCCTTGTCTTTCCTTGTCTTTAAAACTCTTAAAAAAAGGGGACACTTACAATATCCCCTTTTTTCAATTGCTCTAAACAGTAACTTTTTTATAGGAAAATTACCGTTAGTTTTAAAAACCAGCGGTTAGATATTTAATTAAGCTTGGTATTCTGCATTAATTAGCACTAATAATTATTTTTTTAGCATTTTGTATAATTAACTATACATGTAAATTCATCTAATTTTAAGCTTGCTCCGCCAACAAGACCGCCATCAATATTAGCTGAGTTAAACAGGTCGGAAGCATTGGAAGCATTAATACTTCCACCATATTGTATCCTCACTATTTCAGCAATTTCTTTTCCATAAAGCTGTTCAATAGTATTTCTGATTATTGCACATACCTCTTCAGCTTGCTCAACTGTTGCAGTTTTTCCTGTTCCTATAGCCCAAATCGGTTCATAAGCTATAACTACTTGTTTAACCTGTTCTGCAGTTAAGCCTAATAAAGCTATCTTAACTTGATACCTTACAAGATCTTCAGTAACACCTTGTTCTCTTTGGGTTAAAGATTCACCAACACATATGATTGGCTTAAGGCCATATTTGAAAGCTGCATGAACCTTCTTGTTAACAGTTTCATCAGTTTCAGCAAAGTACTGTCTTCTTTCGGAGTGACCTATGATGACGTATTCTACTCCTAATTCTTTTAGCATAGGTCCGGATACTTCTCCTGTATAAGCACCTTTTTCTTCCCAATGCATGTTTTGAGCACCTATTTTGATATTTGAACCGGCAGCTGCTTCCACGGCTGCAGGAATGCATACAAAAGGTACACAAGCTACTACTTCATCTTTGGTATCCGCAACTCTTGATTTAAGGTTGTTAATAAAATCAGCGGCTTCCTTAGGTGTTTTGTTCATTTTCCAGTTTCCCGCTATGATTTTTTTTCTTGGATTCTTATCTAATAAAACGGCTATTCCTGGCAATTCTCTTCCTTCAAGGAACTCAAGAGATGCTCCTCCACCGGTTGAAATATGTGTTATTTTATCAGCATAACCCAATTGTTCTATTGCTGCAGCAGAATCACCACCGCCGACTATTGAAACAGCGCCTGATTCAGCAACTGCTTTTGCAATCTCCTTGGTTCCATGAGCAAAATTAGGAAATTCAAATACTCCCATAGGTCCGTTCCAAACGATAGTCTTAGCTTTCATTATAACTTTCTTGAAATCTTCCACCGTCAAAGGACCTATATCCATACCCATCCAGCCGTCAGGCATATCGTCAGAAGGCACGTACTTTGTTTCAGTATCATTTTTGAACTCCTTGCCGACAATGCTACCTACCGGAAGATGAATTTCAACGCCTTTCTCCTCTGCTTTTTTCATTAATTCTCTTGCATAATCAAGCTTGTCATCTTCACAAATTGAATTACCTATCTTGTATCCTTTTGCTTTAAGGAATGTATATGCCATTCCTCCGCCTATAATCAAAGCATCTACTTTGTCAAGTAGATTTTCAATAACGCCTATTTTATCCGAAACTTTTGCTCCGCCTAAAATAGCAATAAAAGGACGTGCAGGATTTGATAATGCTTTACCCATTATTTCAATTTCTTTTTTAATCAAGAATCCGCAGACTGCTGGAAGATAATCTGCAACTCCTGCAGTTGATGCATGTGCTCTGTGAGCCGTACCGAAAGCATCATTTACATAAATCTCAGCAAGGCTTGCCAATGCTTTTGCAAATTCCGGATCATTTTTTGTTTCTTCTTTATGGAATCTTACATTTTCAAGAAGCAGAACTTCTCCTTCTTTAAGATTTGCAGCCTTTTCTTTGGCGTCTTCTCCTATAACGTCCTTAGCCATTATAACTTCTTGATTAAGTAGTTCCGAAAGTCTTTTAGCAACCGGTTTCATGCTGTATTTTTCTTCAAATCCTGACTTTGGCCTTCCGAGATGTGAAACAAGAATTGTTTTAGCCTTATTATCTATCAAATACTTTATTGTGGGCAATGCTGCGACTATTCTTTTGTCATCGGTAATATTTCCGTTTTCATCCTGGGGAACATTAAAATCAACTCTTACTAAGACCTTTTTACCTTTTACATCGATATCTTCTATGGTTTTTTTGTTTAGCATACTACTTATTCACACTCCTATATAAATATTTTAAGTGCAAAGTTCGTATATTGTAGATTGTAGTATATTAAGTACATTAAGTATATAATTGTTTAAGTGTTTTAAGCATATTAAGTATTTTAAGTACATAAACACTTTTTGCATTTGCAAAACTTACCGCTTTTGAATTAAAAGTTAATACTTGAAACTTAAACGATATTAGTTTCTGCAATAATACCGTCGTTAATGTTGCCTGAGATAATACCGCCCCTCTTAACTTAAGTCAAAATCACTATCTATAAAAGGTCCGGTTTTATTTTGCCGGACCTTTTAATCTGCCTTGACAAAAATACATATAATGTACACATAGTAAATATCGAGAGACACAATTCATACACTTCAATATGTAGAACTGTGCTTCTCTTCATATTTGCATCTTATTATGCATCAACTTTTGCCATGTGTAGTATTAGGTCTACTACTTTATTTGAATAGCCCCATTCATTGTCATACCAAGCTATTAACTTAACAAATTTATCATTCAAAGCTATTCCAGCGTTTGCATCGAATATACAGGTATGAGCATCATGGATGAAGTCTGAGGATACAACATCGTCTTCTGTATAAGCAAGAATGCCTTTTAATTCATTTTCAGAAGCTCTCTTAACAGCAGCCTTAATCTCTTCATAAGTAGTAGATTTTTCAAGACGGCAGGTTAAATCTACAACAGATACATCAATTGTCGGAACTCTGAATGCCATTCCTGTCAATTTTCCGTTGAGTTCAGGAATAACTTTTCCTACTGCTTTTGCAGCTCCTGTAGAGGAAGGTATGATATTATGGAAAGCTGCACGTCCACCTCTCCAGTCTTTCTTTGAAGGTCCGTCTACAGTCTTTTGCGTAGCAGTTACTGAGTGTACAGTGGTCATTAATCCTTCAACAATTCCGAAGTTCTCATGTATTACCTTAGCAAGCGGTGCAAGGCAGTTTGTTGTACAGGACGCATTTGATACTATTGTCATATCTTTTGTGTATTTGTCGTGGTTTACTCCCATTACAAACATAGGTGCATCAGCTGAAGGAGCAGTTATAACTACTTTCTTGGCTCCGCTCTTAAGGTGTCCTGATGCTTTTTCAACTGTTGTGAAAACACCTGCTGATTCTACGATGTACTCTGCTCCGCATTCACTCCATGGTACTTCTGCTGGAGACATTGAATTGTAAACAGCTATTTTTTGGCCGTTTACAACTAATTTTCCGTCTTCTATTCCTATTGTTCCGGGGAATTTTCCATGTACGGTATCATACTTTAACATGTACACCATATAATCCAAATCGATAAAAGGATCATTGATACCCTTGACTTCTATATTTGGATTGTCAATAGCTGCTCTGAATACAAGACGCCCTATACGTCCAAATCCATTAATTCCTATTTTTACTGCCATTTAAATACCTCCTAAAATCTAGAATTATATTAAAATATTGGATTTTTAAGTACATTTAACAAACACAACAAATATATTGCCTAAATTATCTTAAACTCTGCACAACTTAAGTTGGCAGGCTCTAATGAGCATTAACTATGTCACTTAAAGTTTATCCGCTTTATAGAACATTTTATATTATTTAGAATTTTTTTTCAATAGTAATGGTAAAATTAATTAATTTTTTAACAATATTCTTTCCTGAATATCTCTTTTTATGCAAAAATTCGACCTGAAAATCCTGTGCTCTAATTTATCCCCGGCTATAAAATTAATCTTATAAAATTAATCTTTTATAAGTTTTAAACTTTCTTAACTTTGACATCACGAAAACGATAACAAATCATTTAACACATCTAAATAGCACTATTTATTTAAAGTCTAAAGTGCGCTAAATTCTTTTTGTATTCTCTTAAGCTGATCCCTTATTTTTATAAACTGAGGGCATTTATCTTCACATTGCCCGCATTCTATGCAATCTTCGGGTGAGCTTCCAAACTCTTCTTTTTTACCCAGATTTTCATATTGCTTTTTCGCATACTCCGTTAAGCCGTAAACCTTATGATAATTCATTATGCTAAATACTTTCGGTATATTAATCCCTTGAGGGCATGGCAAGCAATATTCGCAACCTGTACAGTATAAATCGGCAAGTTTCTTGGTTCTTTCAAATGTAATGTTGATGTTTTCCCAATCTTCTGCGCTTAAAGGTTCCTCGATAGAAGCAACACGAGCATTTTCTTCCACCATTTCAATTGTGCTCATACCGGATAGCGCACAGCTAACATTCGGGTTCGCTAAGACGAATCTTAAGGCAACTTCAGGTGTGCTTTTTGCTTTACCTTTCATAGCACCGGTGATTATTTCCGAGGCACTTGCTAATCTTCCTCCTCCTACCGGTCCCATAATGGCCACACCCAAACCTTTGCTTTTGGCATAAGCTATGGCTTCTTCGTTGGCTCGGTCCAGCAAATTATATTGGCATAATACCGTTTCAAAAATACCTGTATCAATTAACTGCATCATAACTTCCGGCTTATCATGGAATGAAAATGAAATATGCTTTATAAGACCTTCTGATTTCGCTTGGTAAGCCTCTTTAACAAGATCATATTTTAATACAATATTTTCCCATCTATCCTTCCCAAGGCTATGAAAATGGTAAAAATCAATATAATCCACATCCAATTTCTTTAATTGTTCCTCCAGAAATCTTCTATAATCACCATGCTGCTTCACATTCCATGTAGACATTTTTGTTGAAAGATAGACTTTATCTCTGTAACCTTTTAAAGCTTTACCTACCACAATCTCGCTCTTTCCCCCGCAATATCCGTAGGCTGTGTCAATATAGTTTACACCAAGCTCAAAGGCTCTGTGAATTATTTTAATAGAAGTCTCCTCGTCAATTATAAACTGCCCGTCCTTTTCTTCTCCCGGTAGCCGCATTGCGCCAAATCCTAAAGCAGATATTTTTACACCCGTATTACCAAATTCTCTATATTGCATCTTTCAACCTCCTCATTATTGTATTTCTTTATATTTATCAATTAAAACTTTTAAATAGGCATTTTGAAAAGTATTCCTGCCAAAAAGTATTCTTTGAAGCTTTAAAGAATAAAGTATTCTTAAGTATTCTTAGAAGCTTTAAAGGAATTCTGAACGCACACAAAACGAATATTACTTTAAAATATAACTTATAAATATAACTTAGCTTCGATTTTATAACCTATTTACAACTTAATCTCGACTCAATCTCCAAAACTTACACCTATGCTCTTAGCTATCCTTACTAATTCTCCGTCGGGAGGTACGGTTTTAATTTTTCCTACTGCTTCATCGAGAGGAACTTTTGATATACAGTTATCGTCCAAGCATACCATATAACCAAACTCACCGTTTTTAACTAACTCTACTGCTGCAACTCCAAATCTGGTTGAAAGAATCCTGTCATACGGTATGGGTTTTCCGCCTCTCTGTAAATGTCCCAAAACGGTAACCCTGGTCTCTATACCTGACAGTTCTTGAATCTCCTCGGCAATTTTGTGTCCTATACCGCCAAGTCTTATAGGATCAGGGCTATGTTCCACTATCTTCTTGATAACCATTTCACCGTTTATGGATTTAGCTCCTTCGGCAACCACAACTATGCTAAAATGCTTACCTGCTTTTTTTCTTTCCAAAATTTTCTCCACTACTTTGTTAATGTCATATGGTATCTCAGGAATAAGTATAACATCAGCTCCTCCTGCAATTCCAGATTCAATTGCAATCCATCCTGCATATCGTCCCATAACTTCGAGGATCATAACCCTGTGATGGGATTCTGCCGTAGAATGGAGCTTGTCAATAGCTTCGGTTGCTGTATCTACCGCAGTCATAAATCCAAATGTGTAATCCGTTCCTGATAAGTCATTATCTATTGTCTTTGGTACTCCTACAACTTTTAAACCTTTTCTATATAAATCCCTCGCACTTGTTAGTGTTCCGTCACCGCCTATTATTATCATGGCGTCTATTCCAAGGGAGTTGACGTTCTCAATCACCTGGTCTGACATGTCCTTAAATTCTATTTTACCGTCTTTTTCTATCATAAAATTAAACGGATTATCTTTGTTGGAAGTCCCTAGAATTGTACCGCCCTTATCCAGTATACCTGATGCATCATCAGGACCAAAAATCATGTAATCATTTATTACCATGCCTCTGTATCCGTCTTTGAAGCCAATTACTTCCCAACCGTACTTGAACATTGCAGTTTTAGCAACGGCTCTTAAAACGGCATTAAGCCCTGGACAATCTCCTCCCCCGGTCATAACACCTATTTTTTTAATCATAAGTAACCCCCTCAACTATAGATTTTTCTCCTTCGGGTACTCAATCAATTCTTTTAGTTTGTTCTGAGTACATCTTTATTTAATTTGGTGCATATTTATTTAATTTATTTTATTCTGAACACATGTTTATTTTTATTTATTCTGAGTACATCTTTCCATAAAGCTGGAGATTTTTAAATGAATGTTGCCTTAATGCTTCATATAATATTATGCAAACCGAATTTGCAAGATTTAAGGAACGTATAGTATCTTTCATAGGAATTCTGATACACCATTCTTTATTGGCATAAAGCAGTTCTTCAGGTAATCCTGCAGTTTCCTTACCAAATACAAAGAAGCTGTCTTCAGGATAATCAAATTCTGTGTATATTTTTGCTGCTTTTGTTGAAGCATAATAAAAATTACTATTTCTATACTTTTCCCTTACTTCTTCAATAGAATCATAAAAATATATTTCCAATTTATCCCAATAATCAAGACCTGCTCTCTTCAAATATTTATCATCTATTGAAAATCCTAAAGGTCTCACCAAATGCAAAGCAGAACCCGTTGCGGCACACGTCCTTGCTATATTGCCTGTATTTTGAGGGATCTCAGGCTCCACCAGAACGATATTCAACTCTTTCCCTCCTAGAAAGTTACAATATTGTAATAAATAGTAATAAGTTACAGTAAAGTAAAAATTTATGGTATTACTTAACATTTTCATATTATCATAAAAAGAAATAAATGACAATATGCGTAATACAACATGAGGTCAGACTCGTCAACAAACAGCAACATAATATCAGGCTTGAATTGTCACCAACATAGGCTTCGAATTTTCCACGCCTAACTACGTATTTTTACGATCCTACCTCGAAACTTTTTCAAATCTAACTCCGTACAAGCCTTTTTCTCCTGCGATATTTTATGTAAAGATCAATTATCGGATGCCGCTTTATATTCACTGCTTTTTGCGGACATAGCTCCTGACAGCAAAAACAGCTAATGCATTTTGACAGATTTACTTCAGGTTTTTTGTTATTCATTGAAATTACATGGGCGGGACACGCTCGCATACATTCGGCACATCCGATACACTGATCATAGTTAAATACAGGATAGGGTTTTAATTTTTTTGTTAAGTGTTTTAGAAATCCCCTACTCAAAAAAGCTATCGATTTTAAAGTATCAAGCTGAGGTATGTCAAATCCCCTTATTTTTACATCTTCGATATTCTCTCCTATGATATTTATCTGATCAATTTTATTGGGACACAGTTTTCTTTCAATCCCTTGGCTAATAATAGGTACGCTGATCGGATCAGCATCTATTATATTTAAAGCAGTAAAGTCTACTTCAAAGGCATCTTCTCCTGCTATGATCATGCCTAGGCGTCTGGGTTTGCCGGCAGTAGGTCCTTCTCCTTCCATACCTATAATTGCATCCATTATATTAAGTGATGGTTTTACGCTTAAATATATATCAATTAATGCATTTGCAAATTCATTATATTCGGGCATTCTATAGTGGTACTCAGCTTTCAATTCACCCGGTACGGCTCCAAACATATTTTTAACGGCACCCGTAAATACCATTTGTCCATGGGTCTTTAATTTTGGCAAATTAATGATAATATCTGCATCTTTTATAGCCTTTACTACCGTAACTCTTTTAAGATATTTTCCTTCCGGGTTATCAATTTCTATTTCGCTTAAATCATAGTTTAAAATTGCACCCGAAGATTCTGCTGCTTTTTCAATGCCGCAATACGAGTAAACACCTTTTAATAAAGAAGTTGTAAAAAGTCCACCCGGGCTTTCAACAACAGTAACTATGCCGCCTGCTTCTTTTATAAGGATGGACAGGTTTTTTATAATAGAAGGATGAGTAGTGGCTCCTTCTTCCGGTCGTTTTTTTCTTACAAGATTTGGCTTAAGAGCTACTTTTGTACCGGGTTTTATAAATCTTTCAATTCCGCCAAGTGCATCAAAAACTTCCTTCAATGCTTGCAATACATCGGAGTCATCATAACTGTCGCACCTTTTCAACACAACTTGTCCCATTGCAGTTCTCCCTTCAAATATCGAACAGTTTACATCAAAAGAGAAGAGAGCATTCTCTCTTGTCCAATTCATTTTTTTATTTACATCAGATTGTACATTCCATTCCCCGGTACATTATAGAACATTTTCCTTCATTTGTATAGTGAACTTTTATATTATATAGCAAGTTTTTATTTCAAGAGTTCAAGAGCAGGCTAAAGCTTTTATCTTAACATTATTTATTTTATTTATATAATAAGCTTTTAATTTATTGTTTGTATGCAAAAAGACATACTGCATGTTTTGTTACTATGATGACACGTTAAGATATTTTCATGATGCCATTTTGCCATCATGTTATCATGTTTGCCACATAGACACGTTGTCATATTGTTATATTGTTATATTGTCATATTGTCATTTTGTCATTTTATTATACTATCATGTTGTCATATCGTCATATCATCACATCTTAATTATTGAAGTAATTGCAGCATTAAATGTTTATACTTTTTATATTTTCTAAAATAATTATGCGTTTTTATCTGACTAAAAGTTTATTTTTCTTATACATTTCTTATATATAATAAAGAAAACCTGCATTATTTACAAAAACTCCTCTTATGGGAACTTTGGCAGAATTTTTATTTAAGAAAATAAATGCCAATATTATAAACAATATCAGCATTAAGCCTAAGGATATTATAATTAATTTATTTTTTCTTATTACATCAATCATACTAATATCACTCCTGTTTTTTATAGTTCAAATTTCATAGCCTATTTTCACTTATTATTAGCTCCATTACTTATTATTTGCTTTAAACATAAAAAAATATTTCAGTTAAAGTTTCAAATTCAAGATCAATAACCCAGGATTCAATATTAGTATGATTAAAAACTAAATCAATATTCTTTTCTTCTAACTTAAAATGCACGGTAAATTTTTTGGAATACCAACATAGTAGTATTATTGTAATAATAAAAAGTATTATTGTGATAATAAAAAAAAAGAAAATTTTATTATCTTTTAACGTAAACAATATATCTGTCATTTTTGTGCAAATAATGGTTATGTATGATAAATATTGGACAACATGTATGATAATTACATGCAACAAATACATACACTAAATATATGACTAAATACGTGACTAGATATATGACTAAATATATGCTTCAATAATTTATTTTACTCTTTAATTCAGTTAAGATTTTCTTTTCCAGCCTTGAAACCTGAACCTGTGAAATTCCTAACATTTTTGCGATTTGCGTCTGGGTTTTTTCTTTAAAATACCTAAGAAAAATAATTTGTTTTTCTCTCGGGTTTAAAGTATCTAACACCTGTCTTAGTGCAATTTTGTCAATTAAATCGGTTTCCGCCTGTCCTTCTTTCTCAGCATCCAATCTGTCAATTAAGAGCACGGGAGAGTTGTCTCCTTCAGCTACGCTGCTGTATAAATATTCAGGACTGTATGTTGCTTCCAGTGCCATAACTATATCTTCAGGAGGTACGTTTAGATAATCTGCTATTTCCCCTATTGATGGTTCTCTTCCCGTTTCTTTTTGTATAGCTTCTTTAGCTGCTTTTGCTTTATTAGACAATTCTTTCAATGAACGGCTTACCTTAATGAGCCCATCATCCCTAAGGAATCTTTTTATTTCACCAATTATCATCGGTACTGCATAAGTTGAAAATTTAACATCATACGAGAGGTTAAATTTAGAAATGGCTTTTATAAGGCCGATACAACCTATTTGGAAAAGGTCTTCGGCTTCATAACCTCTGTTTTGAAATCTTTTTACTATACTCCATACCAACCCCATATTATTTTCAATTAACACAGACAGGGCATCTTTATCGCCTTTTTTGGCTCTCTCTATATATTCAGAAGTATTAACCTCAGAAAAAACACTCATATTATACACCTTATTATACTCCTTAAATCTGTGTTATATTGACAATATAAAATCTATGTTATGTTGACATTATAACCATTTATGTATTATTTTATACATATTGCTAATAAATTACTGTAAATTATTACTTATCATTTTTTGCTCTTCTTTCCTTATCTTTCAGTGATTTAAAATATTTTAACATCGTAACTTTCGTACCTTTTCCGACTTCTGACTCAACTTTAACTTCATCCATGAAGGTTTCCATTACTGTAAACCCCATACCTGAACGTTCCATATCAGGTTTTGAAGTATACAAGGGTTGCCGTGCCAGCTCAATATTTTCTATTCCCTTACCTTCATCAATTACAGTTATTTCAACTGAATCATCATAAAGCAGACAGATCATTTTTATATTGCCTGCTTTGTCTTCATATCCATGAATTATTGCGTTAGTTACGGCTTCTGATACAGCAGTTCTGACATCAGCAAGTTCTTCAATGCTTGGATCAAGCTGAGAAATAAATGAAGCAGCTACAACCCTTGCAAACGATTCGTTTCTGGACAAAGCCGGAAAAATCAATGTCATTTCATTTATCGGTTTCTTTTTCCCTGCTGAAGCCGTCCCATTATCTTTAGCCATCATTTTTTTGTCACCCCCAACATGCTTTTAACAGCCTTATCTGCATCGCTAAAAATTTGTATAACTTTACTTATACCTGACATTTCCAACAATTTTAATATTTGCGCATTTGAACATGCTACCGCTATTTGTCCGTTTATCCTGCTAATAGCTCTGTACCTACCCATAATTATTCCAATACCTGAACTATCCATGAAACTTAGATTTGACAAATCAAAAATTATATTTTTAGTTGTAGGCTTAATCATCTCGCCATCTATCTTCCTTCGAACATAATCCGATGCATGATGGTCTAATTCTCCAATCAATCTTACTATCAGAATATTACCCTTATTGGAAAACTTAACTTGCAAGTTCATCTCCTCCGTCTCTTAATGCAGGTTTAAGTTTTATAATAATGTAGGTTAAGTTTTATAATTTTGCAAGCAAAACATATTATAATATAATTCTATAAACACAAAAAAATCCCTTCAAAGAATATTGTAATTTTTTGTAATAAAATAATTTTTTTTCGATAAATTGTGACAGAAAAATAAACTATTAAAAAATAAAGAACGACAGGATAAAATTATCTTTCTGAAGAAATGTATCCTTTTGATTAAGGTTTGATTAAAAAATTTTTCCATTAATTGATGAAAATGTGTTTAGACACAAGAACCGTCCCCCTGTCTATTTTCTTTTTAGTTCTTCGGCTAATTGTTCCAGTTTTCTAAGTCTGTGATTTACTCCTGATTTTCCTAACGGCGGATTTAGCATTTGTCCGAGTTCTTTAAGGCTTGCATCGCTGTATTTGAGCCTTAATTCTGCTATTTGTCTAAGGTTTTCCGGTAAATTATCAAGGCCGAAGTTATCTCTTAAATATTCAATATTTTTAATCTGCCTCAACGAAGCAGTTACTGTTTTGTCAAGGTTTGCAGTTTCACAGTTTACAATGCGGTTTACGTTATTCCTCATATCTTTTAATATTCTAATATTTTCCAACTCAAGGAGAGAACCGTGGGCACCTATGATATTTAGAAAATCTACAATATGGTCTCCTTCTTTTAAATATACTACGTAATAACCTTTTCTTTTAATGATTTTTGAATTCAAGTCATAGCTATTGATGAGCTCAACCAGTTTATTTGCAAGTTCAAGAGTTTTTACTGATATCTCAAGGTGATAAGTTTTTTCAGGGTCGCTTATTGAACCTGCCGCCAGAAATGCTCCTCTTAAAAATGCGCGCTTGCAACACTCTCTTGTTTTTATAAATTCGAATTTTCTTCGGTATTTTTGCTCTATTTCCCTGCCATTTTGAATAGTGAGTATAAAGGTTGTATGTTTTTTTAGCTTTTGACTTTTTCTGCAAACGACTTTAGGACAAATTCCGGATAATTCTTTTATCAAAGAAAATGTTCTCCTTGCAAACGCTGCGTTTTCCGTTACTATTTTAATACTTGATTTTTCGCTCTTTTTCGAATCAGGCAGGCTATTGACGGAAATTATTGCTGATAATTCCGCCTCAAGGCAACATTTTTTATTTTTATTTATTCTGCTCAATTCATTTTTCACACGGGAACAAAAAGACAATTTCAGCACCTCGCAATTTCTTCACAAATTCTTCATTTGTAATTGAATCTAGAAAAAGTATAATCCTTTGCCTTGATTTCTTTGTAAGGAAGTCTCTCCTGAAATTTTATGATTCAATTTGTTCCTTTTGTTCTTGTAAATCCGGTTAATAATATCCGTTATTGCCATTGCCAGTTTGCGAGGATCATGTCTCAAAAAATTATTGTTTTCGTCTATAAGATCACGGTATATCATGTTTATATCCAATTCTTTGATTTTTTCACAATCAATACGTACCACTTGCGCTCCTTCTTCCAGGTATTTTTCTTTTAGTTTTTGAGGTATTGATGCTGTATTAACAATACAATAATCAATTATTCCATTAAATGTATGATCCTCTATGGCTTTTATGTGATCGGTAACTGTATAACCATCGGTTTCTCCCGGCTGTGTCATTATATTACATACATATATTTTTATAGCCTTTGAATTTTTTATCGCTTCACTAATTCCCGGAACTACAAGATTGGGCATTATGCTGGTATATAAACTGCCCGGTCCCATTATTATAGCTTCAGCTTCATTAATAGCTTCCAGCACTTCATCCAAAGGCTTTGCATTTTCAGGTTTTAGATAAACCCTTTTAATCCTGCATTTTCTATTTGGATTTCTCTCTCCTATTTTAGATTCTCCTATTATAATCTCTCCGTTTTCCAATTCAGCACAAAGTTGTACATTAATGGTGGTTACAGGTAGCACCTTTCCTTTTACGGCTAAAACGTCACTCATTCTTTTTACGGCTTCTACAAAACTACTGGAGATTCCGTTCATCGCTGCCAAAAAGAGATTTCCGAAGCTTTGTCCTTTTAACATACCTTCTTGGAATCTGTATTGAAGAAGCTGTTCCATTACAGGCTCAGTTTCAGCTAAAGCAAGTATGCAGTTCCTTATGTCTCCGGGTGGTATTATACCAAGATCCTTTCTTAATATACCCGAGCCTCCTCCGTCATCAGCTACCGTTACTACTGCTGTCAAATTGGAAGTGTGCATTTTCAAACCTCTCAACATTGTAGATAGACCCGTACCGCCACCAATGGCTACAATTTTTGCTCCTTTTTGCAAATTCTTTCTTAAATTGCTCACACTTTTTAAGTTCATTGAGTTAAAAATATTAAAATCACTCACCTTACTATTATATTTTTTTTGTTTAAATCCTTTAACATGACTATAAAAATAATAAAACCGTTTTAAACCGGTAAAATTTCTCATTATATACCTCTATTAGCTTTATCTATATCCCTATGATCTATTACTACGCTATTTTGCTTGCTTAACAAGTATTGATACAAGCTCTCTGCTATTGCTACCGAGCGATGCTGCCCACCGGTGCATCCTATCCCGATTACCAACTGAGTTTTGCCTTCTTTCTTGTAATTAGGTAGAAGAAAATCAACTAAATCCGTAACTTTATCAAAAAAAATTTTTGTAATTTCATTATTCATTACATATTTTTTCACTGCTTCATTTTTACCCGTGAGATTCCTTAACTCTTCAACATAGTATGGATTAGGTATAAACCTGACATCAAAAACCAGATCACACTCTATGGGGATTCCATACTTAAAACCAAAAGAAATTATATTTATTATTATCCCTTTAAACTCAATTCCTCTCAAAAAGATATTGCTTATTTCTTCCTTTAGTTTTGCAATTGAAAAATTTGATGTATCAATAATGTGGTCAGCATTGTCACGGATACTTTTAAGAATTTTCCTCTCTTCGTTTATCCCGTCAATTAATTTTCCTGAACGCGCAAGAGGATGGGTTCTCCTGGTTTCTTTATATCTTTTTATTAACACGGCATCAGAAGCTTCCAAAAAAAGTATTCTATAAGTAAAACCTAATTGTTTTAAAGTGTCGAGTGCAGGAAAGATGTCGTTTAGAAGCTCACCGCCTCTTACATCTATCACCAAGGCTATTCTGTGGAATTTCGTGCTGCTTTGGGAAATAATTTCAGCAAATTTCGGTATCAGAGCAGGAGGTAGATTATCAACACAAAAAAAGCCAACGTCCTCCATGTATTTGGCAACCATACTTTTACCGGCTCCTGACATTCCTGTTATAACGACGAATTCCATATACTTTTCAAATTACTCCTCCCCAACAATTTTTATTTCCGGCTCCAAATGCACGCCAAATTCTGCTTTAACCTTATCCTGCACAAATTTAATCAAGGCAATAATATCACTTGCCGATGCATTTCCTTTATTTACAATAAATCCACAATGTTTGGTTGATACCTGGGCCCCGCCTATACTATATCCTTTCAATCCGCATTGTTCAATTAAAGGACCTGTAAAATATCCCGGTGGTCTTTTAAACACACTACCTGCGCTGGGCATTTCCAAAGGTTGGGACTTTGCTCGTTTCTCATTTAATATATCCATCTGTTGCCTGATAAGTTCTTTATCACCTATTCGTAACTTTAGTTTTGTTTTCAGTACGATCCCACCTTTTTTTTGAATAAAGCTGGTTCTATATCCGAATAAATGCTCATCTCCTACTGCTACTTTTAACTCACCTTCATTATTAAGATAATGAGTGCTGATGACCACATCCTTCATTTCTCCTCCATATGCTCCGGCATTCATTACTATTGCTCCGCCTAAAGTACCCGGTATCCCGCAAGCAAACTCAAGACCGGTCAAGCTATTCTCACATGCAATTTTTGAAAGATCAGAAAGTAATATCCCGGCTTCTGCTTCAATAACTTCTCCATCGACATGATAATTATTGAGATATTCCCCGATCTTAATTACAACTCCTCGGATGCCCTTATCCCTTACAATCAAATTAGTACCGTTTCCCATTATAAAAAAAGGCACCCCATGAGATTTGCATACCTCAACTATATCGATAACATGAGAAACATTGCGAGGTGTTATGAAAATGTCAGCAGGTCCTCCTACTTTAAATGAAGTATGGTTTTTTAAAGGTTCACAATATTTTATATTTTCAATTCCTGCTATCTTTTCCAACTCGTATTTTATTTCTTCATAACCGCAGGATTGTTTCTTTTCAATGTTTTTTATATTCGCCCCTGCTTTTATAAGATTATATTCATTGCTCATTCCGGAATTATCTCCCTACTTTAAAAAATATGTTCTTTAATAGTATGATTATGATATTGTCAATCATTATATGAGAGCTTCTTTCATATGAAACATATCTGCTTTCCTAAAAACATCTTTTCTCCTATGCTTCTATTTTAGCGTTTTTATTTCTGCTCTAATTCCTTATGTTTATTTAATTCTCCCATAATTCTGGCATTTATTCTCTCATTAAGCACTTTTGCAGCATTGTATCCCATGCTCTTCTGTCTGTTATTCATGGCTGCCAGTTCAACTATTATGGCAAGATTCCTTCCGGGTCTTACCGGTATGGTTAATGAAGGTACTTTTATCCCAAGTATGTCCGTATATTCTTCATCCAGTCCAAGCCTGTCGTAATTCTTGTTCTTATCCCATATCTCAAGATGAATTACCAGATTGACCGTTTCCTGTACCTTTACAGAACCCATTCCATACAAGTTTTTAACATCGAGAATGCCAATACCGCGAATTTCTACAAAATGTCTTATGATATCAGGAGCAGAACCTAATAAGGTAGTATCGGACACTCTCCTGATTTCCACAATATCATCTGCTATGAGCCTATGTCCTCTTTTTACCAATTCTAAAGCAGTTTCACTTTTTCCTACTCCGCTCTCACCGAGTATTAGAATACCTTCTCCGTATACTTCAACCATAACACCATGCTTCACAATTCTTGGTGCAAGCTGCACATTAAGGTATTTAATAAGGCCGCTCAGAAAGTTCGACGTAATATCCTTGGTTCTTAAAATCGGTATCTGGTATTTATTAGAAACCTCTATCATTTCCGGGAAAATATCTAAGCCTCTTGTAATCACAATACACGGAAAACTGAGTTTAAAATAATTATCAAGCCTTCTGTATCTTTCCTCCGGTGTCATATTTGAAATATAACTTGTTTCTACCATCCCCATTATTTGAATTCTATCTTTTCCAAAATTTTCCATATAACCTGCAAGTTGAAGTCCTGGTCTATTTATATCGGAAATAATAATTTTAGTATCATATATTTTATGATGGCAGGTAATTACTTCAAGTTGAAAATCATCGATTATTTCTTTTAGGGTTACATAGTATTCTTCCGACATATCATATCACCCCCAATCTTAAATATCTTATGCAATTTTTCTTATTTTGTTCAAGCTATTTTTAGTTTAAGCTATTTCTTTGAGCTTAAATACTCATGAATAGCCGCAGCCGCTTTCTTTCCTGCACCCATCGCCAATATTACGGTTGCTGCTCCAGTTACTGCATCACCGCCGGCATAAACTCCTTCAATGCTTGTTGCTCCTGTCTCTTCATCAACTATAATTCCACCCCATTTGTGAGTTTCAAGATCAGGGGTTGTAGACTTTATTAATGGGTTAGGGCTCTGTCCGATAGCTATTATAACTGTTTCAACATCAATAATGTGCTCTGAACCATTTACAGGAATAGGTCTTCTTCTTCCTGAGCTGTCCGGCTCTCCTAATTCCATTCTAATGCATTCGATCCCTTTTACCCATCCGTCTTCAGTTCCTATGATTCGCGTAGGATTGGTAAGCAGCTTAAATATTATTCCTTCTTCCTTAGCATGGTGGATTTCTTCAAGCCTTGCAGGCATTTCTTTTTCAGATCTTCTGTATATTATATATACGTTTTCAGCACCAAGACGTTTAGCACTTCTTGCTGCATCCATGGCAACATTTCCGCCGCCTA
>DUMC01000039.1 GCA_012840075.1 Clostridiaceae bacterium
TAATTAGACATAAAACTGTCAATTATTTAATAATTAAATACTCCCTGATAATTTTATGATATCAATATATTTGGACATACTCAACCACTTGATGATTAATTTTACCTGAATAATCCCGTTTACTCTTTTACAGATTTATAAACTCTTATAAAAATTTGCAAAAATATTTTTAGAATATTGAAATTTTTCTCCAAATGAACTACTATACGAATTAATAAGGCAAAAGTGAGAAAATATTATTTCTATTTTAAGTTTATGTTTATCGTTATGTTAAAACATAAATTTAATTTTATTAAACATATAAATTATTTTATTATAAAGATTAATATTTATAAAAGGATGTGTTGAAATGTCTAAAAAAGCAGATATCACTCATGATTTACATATACACAGCATTTTATCAGATTGCTGTCATGATGAAGAAATGACTCCCGAACGGTTACTTGCTAATGCTATTGAGCAAGGATATGATACTATATGTATCACTGATCATGTTTGGGATGCCCGCGTTCCCGGAGCTTCAGATTGGTATGCTCCCCAGACGGTTGAATATATTATGAAATCCTTACCTTTGCCTTCAGCAGATGGTATACGTTTTTGTTTCGGATGCGAAACCGAATATTGTGGTGGAAATAAATTAGGCTTAGATAAATCATCGTTTGATTCTTTCGATTTCATAATTGTTCCGGTGAATCATTTTCATATGTTGGATTTCATCCGCCCTTCATCCGTTAATACACCGGAAGCAGTAGCTAACTTGTTGTTAACACGATTAGAAGAACTCCAGCAAATTGATTTGCCTTGGAAAAAAGTAGGAATAGCCCATTTAACAACTAAACTAACTTTTAAAGAAGGCAACATTAAAGATGTTATTGAATGTGTGTCTCGCCAACGTCTTTTGAAAATATTCGATTTTTTTGCACGAAATGGTACCGGAATTGAATTGAATGCCTCTTCATTTGCTCCGGATTGGCAAAAAGATAAAGATATATTATTGAGTGTTTATCGCTTGGCTAAAGAAGCAGGGTGTAAATTCTATTTTGGATCAGATGCCCATTCCGTATCTCAGCTTTTTATAAAAGACAAACTTTTACCTGTGGTAGACGAATTGGATTTAAGTATGGATGATTTATATAGTATTCCTTAAAAACAAAATGCGAAACTTATCATTCAAGGAGTGAATTTTACTCCGGAAATGATAAGTTTCGGCTATAAACTTTTTATGTATCAAATACTTTTTATCTATCAAATATTCTATATTTGACATTCGGAATATTCTTAATTTATTCTACTATAACTTTAACATGATACTAAAATACTAAACTTAATAAGCTAATCAAAGATTTCTTTAATATTGCAATATTTTTAATGCTGCTGCAGATTCCATGTCAAGAAATAACTTGGCACATTTATGTGTTCTAAGAATGCTGGCAGGGCATTTTTCAGTTATTTCACCTTCAATTGCATCTTTTACTGCTTTCTGTTTATGAGACTTAGGAACTGCAATAAACAGATAATTTGCTGACATTATTGCAGGGATTGTCATTGTCATTGCAATTCTGGGTACACTATCTTCATTTTTGAAAATATTATCTTTCTCTGCTGCCTGGTTAATGGATTGTTCATCTATCTCAACTACTTTTACTAATCTTGGATCATTAAAATCAGCAACATGAGGTTCGTTATATGCAATATGCCCGTTCTGTCCTATTCCAATAACCCCTATATCCAAGGGATGTTTTCTTAACAGTTCCTCATATCTTTTACATTCGGCTTCCGGGTCAGAAACATTACTGTTCATACAGTAAGTGTTTTTAAAAGGCGCTTTGCTGAATATGTGCACTTTTGCAAAATTAGCTATTCTCTCGGGAGAATCATCGCTCAATCCCACATATTCATCAAGGTGAAAGGCATTAACCCTATCCCACTCAATTCCTTCAATATTAAATAAATGTTTGTAGACTGCATAATGAGAAGCTGCAGGCGCAAAAACCATATTTACCGTTTCTTTTTCTTTTAATAGTTTTTTTAATGTTTCACTGATCATAACAGCATCGGCTATACCCATGGCTTCCTCTGTCTTATAAATACCGACTTCCATTTTATCAATTATGAAACTTTTTACCAAATTCTCTTTATACATATAACATTCTCTCCTCTTTTTAAGCGTTATTTGCTATGCAGGTCTAAAAGATAGATATTACCTTTATCTTTGCCCCCTCGATCCGTGGCAAATACAACATAACGTCCGTCATTGCTTATTGACGGATGAGGATGAACAAAGTTGCAACTCATCGTTGAATCGTGCCTGTATATATTCTCATACTCCAACTCCATTGTTTCATCATTAAATTTAATGATACTCAGATAATTCTTTTGATCACAAATAATCAGATCTTCTGTTGGAGACATACAACTATGTATAGGGCTTAAACCCTTTGGGCACTTGTAATATTTATCCTCCGAACCATCGATATTCATTGTCCCGAAAGTATCGAGGATTTTTTCAAATCTTAGTTCTTCATTTACAGTAAAGAACTTACCATGATAAGCGATCTTTTTTCCCGATGGAGTATAATACTCATGTGTACGATGTTCATTAGGCTGCTCCGGGCCAATGGCTCCACCTGATGTCCCGTCAAGATTAGTTCTCCATATTCTGTGATTGCATGCAAAATAACCTCTGGAACAAAACATAATGTCATCAGGGATTACCGGATTGCATTGAATATGATCAATTTCAAAGTTCCTATATAAAATATGACTTTCTATTCCGGTCTCAAGGTTTACTTTAAACATTCTATACATTTTTGTAGTAATACTATGGCCATCATTATTTTTATATTCATAATCGCATGCACAACTTGTAACAAGAAATTTGCCATCACAGGTTATACCAATAGACTGCATATCCGTTTTAGACTTATAAATACTTTCATCTTTTAATGTAAAAATATCAACCCTTCTTAACTCACGCCCGGTAGAGTAATACAGATAATTACGTTTCTTATCAAAATAAGAGCGTACTATGTCCACTCTATCATGATCGGTTAGTTGTACAGCCTCACCTGTTTTATAGTTTAATAAATAAAAATTTTCACAGTCATTGCGTACAGTTGATATTATAATATGTTCATTGTCATTACAAAAAGGATTGCTGGTAAAATACATTGTCCTTGTCATATCAGCTTCAAAAGGCTTTATAATCAAGTAACCGAATTCCTCATCCCTAAACGATACAATATCATTTTTTATAATATCTCCTTTAGCCATAATAAACGACTCTCCTTCTATACTTTTTTGTACTTTTATTACTTATGTAAACAATGATTATATATATCAGACTCCTGTATGCTTAAATTCACGCACTTGCATTTCTTTTTTCAATTCTTCATATAAATTGAAAAAGACAACTTTTTTTATCTCCAAGGCTTTTTCCGGCATAGTTTCAGAAAGCAAAGAAGTTATATCCTCTCTTAATTTTGATAATTGTGAATCCAAATAACAAATATTGTCATTAACACTTTCATCATTTTCGGGATTTCCAGCAGCTTCTGCATAACAACGGGTAACCTCATACCAAAACCATCGTACTTTTGCTCCTAAAATCCATTCTTTTAGATTATATTTATTCCATTTGACTTTATCTACTGATTTTGTATAAACTTCCTGCGCTTCCAATATATTCTCTTTTAGCTCATTATTCTGTGCTATTTCGAACACCGTCATAGGAATACGTCCATACTCTTCAAGTTTATAAACTTTAGGATACTTTTTTTCCACTATAACAAACGGCCTACTTATTCTATACTGCCACTCAATTATATCTACATCATCTATACCATAAAACAATTTTACAAACTTCCTGTTGAAGTTATCAACCGTATCAGGATCTTTTGACCAGCATTGTTCAGAACAATAAATAATTCCGTAATAAACGAGTTCGAATAGGAAGCGTTCCCAAGCAGTATTAATAATGCCCAGCCCTCCGTATTCCTTTATATATTTACAAAAAGAATTTATATTCGGTATATGTACATCATAATGCGGTACCCAATAGCCGTCAGGTCCGATAGAAGCAGTTGAACATAATCCTATCACATTAAATCCCTTTTGTGAAAAATACCTTGAATATGCGAAAGGAATCATATTACCTTTTTCATCAAGGGATACACTTTGAATAAATTTCTTCATTTCCGGGGAGCTTTTACTAATACCAGCCCTGTCAACCATCTTTAAAGTATTCCAGTTCATTATTTTTGTAGGATTATCATTATATGTCCAGTAATCCCAATCCAAAATGATAAAGTCTTTGCTAAGAAAATCAATTATATCAGGATATGCAAGCAATTTATCAGCACAAATGGAAGTTGAAAGTCCCATATCTTTCACTATACGGCAAAGTTGATTAGCGTAGTAAACATATAGTCCTCCTTTCCCATATTTTGTTGCATAATCTGCACAACGAGGACATTCTCCAAGATGATAAGGCTCATCTCCACCTATGCTTAAATGTGTAGTATATTTATGAAGTCGCATTACTTGTTGCAAAAGAGCTTTTGTTACTTTCAGTGAATCAGGATTAAGCGGACAAATTTGTGAATCATATTCATCAACTTCCCTAAGGTATCTATATTTCTCTGTCCTAAGAATATATTCCATATGTCCAAAGCATTGCACAAACGGAATAATATCAACAAAATGATCATGACAGTATTCAACCAGGGTAGCTACTTCTTCTTCACTAAAACAATCGGGATTTCTTATCACTTCATATTCACCATAATATGGAAATTTATCGCTATACTCAATGGTCAAAGTATTGATTTTATAATGGGCTAATGTTCTAACAAATTTAAGTAAATAATCGATTTTAAAAGTTTGCATTCTCAGATCCAGCATCATGCCTCTCACCTTTAAGGCGGGCTCATCTTCAATACGAATTCCGCGAAGCTCTTTTCCTGTAGTAACTTGCTTAAATATTTGAGTCAAAGTCTGCATTCCATAATATAGGCCGTGAGCTGTCTTAGATATTATATAAATACCTTCAGGTTTAATCTCTAATAGGTAACCTTCATCATTTAATTCACAAGAATCATCAACAATGAGATTGATATGTCCCTTCAATGGGGTCACTGCCAAAATTCCTTCAGCGTAAATATTACAAAACTCTTTTAGTTCCTTGCAAAAATCATTTATTCCTGCCCTAAGCCGTTTCATTAACTTTTGCGAAGCAGTTATGTATAAGGTATTATCTGGTAGATGGTAATAACTGTCATTATATACTACTTTTTTAGGTAACGGTATAAAATCATATTTCATGTTTTTTCTCCCTTTCTCTAAATTTTCATTAACCCAATTTGCACTTGTAGAAATGGAAATTTCTTGACACTTAGGCTTAATTGCAAAAAAATTTCCTGATGATTAGATTTTTGAATTTATTAACTTTCGGTCTGCTCCGATTTTTATTACGATACATACTCTTTAGGTGTGCAGCCGTATTTATCCCTAAATATTCTAATGAAGTAGCTAATGTTTGTATATCCTAATTGAATAGCAAGATCAGAGACTTTAATATCTTTATTCATGCTTAATATTTCAACTGCTTTTTCAAGCTTTACATCAATTATAAATTCTTTGAAACCCATCCCTGTAACATCTTTAAAAATCTTACTCAAATAGTTTGGACTTATGTTAAACCTTTCGCTTATACTGACAAGAGAAATATCTTCATTTTGGTTTTTGCTAATTTGTTCCCTTATATACTTTTGAATTATTTCAACTACTTTTATCATCCTATCTTTTTCCTTTTCAATAACTATTGTTTTAAATCTATCCAGAGCTTCAATAATTTTCTCCGAAGCTTCATTGATGTTTTTTGCTATGCTTAGATCAAGTAATTGATTACTATCGTAATATTCTAACTTTTCATTGATAGCTTCAGCTATTTCATTTATATATTTTTTCACTGAACTAAGCATGTATTTCTCATTCTTTATAGCCCTTAAAATATAATTGACATAACTTTTTGTTTTTTCAAGATCAAAGTCTGATACAAGTTGCTTTCTCATTTCTTCCTTAATACCAATATCTTCGTATTCTTTTTTATGCCCTTTCGCAATTATTTCACTTATAAAAATTTTTTGCTCCGGATATAGAAACGAATAAGATATTGCTTCCACTGCATTTCTATATGATTTACTTATGCGGTACAGTTCATGCTCACCGTTTCCCATACCTATGTAAATGTCAACTTCATTAATGGTTTTTACGTATTCCATAATATCCTTTGCAAGCCTGACAGCAACTTCCTGTTGCCTGGAGTTTACTAAAACTCCGATTCCCCCATCATATAAAACTGTTGCAAACTTTACACAGTCATTAATATGTATGTTTTCAATAAAATAAATTATATTATACTTTATAGTTTCCAATTTTACGTTTTCCAAGGTGCTACTATTTTCGAATTTAATATAAAGGCACTGAAATAATTGAAAAGGAAATTCTACATTCAATCTGGCAATTAACCTTTGTATATTCTTTCTTTCGCTGTTTGTACTAAAGAAAAGTTGCCTTAAGAAACTATTTTTAATTTCAGGCTCATCAAATACAACTTTGTTTTGTAATTCCTGTACTTTATCTACCAGTCCTTTCACTGTTGAAATTAATACTTGGTCTTCTTTGTAGGTATTTACATCTTGTCCTAGAACCTCTTTACTTATGGTTTTTATTCTGGTTATAAGTATGCCAATAGGACTGTAAAGTCTTTTAGTCCAGATCACAGATAGTATTATAAGAAGTAATAATTCTGTACATACAATGAGAAAAACCTCTTTATCAACAAAAAGTTTCTGTATTACTTCAGGAAGTATATCCACAGCAGAAATATAATAAAACTCTCCAACTTCAGACTTGCTATAGAATACAAAGGTTTTACTTTTTTGCGAAGGCAGTTCATAAAAACCGCTTACATTATTGCTGAAATTATTCAAGAAATTATCCGGCCTGAATACATCCATACCTTTATTGTAAATAACATTGCCATTACGGTCTATCATAACCATGTTCTCGAATGTAGGCATAGCAAAATTTTGAATTTTTTTGTAAGCCCTTTCTATATCAATTGCAACCGCATATGCTCCTACGCTTTTATTGTTGCCTGAATTTAAGGGAAATCTTTTAACATAGGCAAGGATGCTCTTTCCTGCATACTGGGGGTTATATTTTCCAAAATCATTTATATATATCCATGGATACAATGTATCCGTGCTTTCAGTTATCCAATTGAAATTATAGTTTTCTTTGTTCTTACCGGTAAGGAGAAATATTCCTGTATTTGCAATTACCAAATCATTCTGCTTATAATATATGTAAATACCATGATAAAACTCACTTGGGTTGACAATTCTGTTAATTTCTTCCCATGTTCTGCTGGCATATACACTATTATTCTTAAAAGGTACATAAAACAATTTCTTTATATCAGGATTTAAATTAAGGTTATTTATGACTGTATTTTGCACAGTTTCAAGTATATATCCGTCCACATTATCTCTCAATTGCTTTAGAGACATAGAATATTTTTGTATCAATTCCTTCTCAATACTACTTTTAAGGTAATTTATGTATATCCCCGTAAAGCTTATTGAAACTACAATAATTAACAACAAGAAAGACATTAAAATTTTAAACTGGAGTAAACCGGTTATAAAACTTAGTCTTTTCATAGCTCCCCCCGTACAACTCACATTCAGACCCATTCTAATTATTTCACTAAACCAACACTTCCATTATATCACTAACACTAAACCAACATTTCCATTATATCACTAACAAACTTCCGAATAACCCCCCTTAAAATGATAGATGTTATTCTAAATTTATATAATACACAAAATTAAATAAAATACACCTGCCTTAATTCCACAATTTATAGCTATAATTTACCCGGTCTACAGTTATTTTACTGTAAACCGGGAATGTATGCTTCATAATACTTATTTTATAGATTTTACAGAGTTATACCATTCATTTGCCTCTTTTAGAAGTTGTTCACCTCCGCGCTGTAACCACTGTGCGACAAAATTATCAAATTCATCAGGACTCTTTTCCCCGGTTATAATTCGTATATAAGTCTCCTTTTGTAGTTTATCAAGTTCATCCCAATATAAATTCATAGATGGCAGCGATGTAAAAAGTTGATTGGAATATGTGTTTGTATAAGCGGCATGTTTGTCACCAAATTCAAATTGTGCAGGATTTATGTCAAATCCAACACCGGTCCAGGCTACAAATACATTACCAATACCATATTCTTCAGGAGATACACCTTCCGGTAATGTCAAAATATACTGACCATTTTCAACTTTATGGTGCTTGCCTTCTATTCCATATGTCATGAGAACATAATTTTCAAAATTTGCGCACATATCTTCTATAATTGTCAGAATCTTGCCAAGTTTATCCGGCTCATCTTTCAACTCCTGATTAAACACAAGTCCGTTACCATTTATCAGCCCCCAACGTACATCTCCGCTTTTACCGTTATATCCTATTGGTGGTCTGCCGTAAGCAAGTGTTTTTTCCATATCATGTGTTTCTGCCATTGTACGGTACATTCTTCCACCTGAAGAGCCATAAACTCCCGGAGGTGCAATATGATAATACGGAGGATTATTAGTATACCCTATTTTACCTTCAATAAAATCATGTGATATTGACCAATGTCCTCCTCTATTCTCACCGGTGATAAATTCAGGATTAATTAACCCATCAGCATACCATTTTGCCAACAGAGTAAGAGCTTCTTTCATTTCCGGTTGTATTGCACCGTAAACCATTTCATCATCTTTGATGCTCCAAAACTGAGGTATATATCCAAATGCTCCAAAAATAGATGAGAACCCACCATAAGACTGATATCCGGAAGACAATGCATATGTGTCATCTTTTCCGTTTCTATCAGGATCTTCTCTTACAAACTTATAAAATGCTACTTCAAATTCTTCCAATGTTTCAGGAACCTTGGTAATACCTACATTCTCAAGCCAATCTTTTCTCCAAACTGATGCTTGATGGTACTTTCCGTTTTCATTAAACTTAGGTATGCCGTAATTTTTCCCATCGATTGTAGTAACCATCCATGGACTTATGCCTTCTTGTTGTGCCACTTCTTCAATGGTTTGATATATTTTGGGTGTAAATTTTTGCAGAAGCTCTTTAGGTATCTCCAATATCAAATTCTGGTCATAGTATGATCTTATTATATCAGGGCTCTCAGCCGTAAGTACATCAGGCATTTCACCACCTGCAAGTCTGACATTTAATATTTCATCCCACTTGGATCTTTCAACATACCACAACTTAAAATCGACGTTGTACTTCTCTTCCCAGTAAAGGACCATTTCAGCATCTTCCGGAATCGGTGAATTACTGTGAGATCCGAGCCATTCGATTGTATATTTTACATCCGGTTTTGGTTCATATTTGGCAAATTCGTCTTCTTCATCTATCTGTGACTGCTGCTGTCCGGATGACGCATTTGCACCAGCATTGGCATTAGCATCAGTTTTAACGCCGGTATTAGTGCCAGCATTAGTGTCTTTATTTCGAGACACACAACCAGCCATTATACTAATTGTGAGTAACACAATCAATAATAAAGCTAATAATTTTTTTGACATTCTTTTTCCCTCCTGATTTAATTTTCATGCAATGTGAAACCTATGTAAACTATTTATTTATATTAGAAGTCCGGCCGGACTTGTTAGCCTTTAAGAGAGCCTACCATAATTCCTTTAACAAAATATTTTTGAATGAATGGATATATTGCAAGTATCGGAACTATAGCTACTATAATCGTAGCATTTTTGATTACTTCCTGTGAGATAGCCATCTTAGCGTTATTTTGGGCATCTATCATTTCAACCGAAGTCTCAAATATTATTCTTCTTAATACCACTTGCAGTACATACTTGTTTGTATCCCGTATATATATCAAACAATCAAACCATCGATTCCACTGGTCAACTATTGTCCACAATCCAACAGTTGCAATTATTGGCATAGACAAAGGAAGTATAATTTTAAATAATATATATATGGAATTTGCCCCATCAATTTCCGCAGCTTCCTCCAAAGAGTCCGGAATGTTCATAAAGAAATTTCTCATAATTATTATATTATAAGGTTTAGCAAGTATCGGAAGTATCAACGCCCATCTGGAATCTATTAATCCCAACTCCTTGATATTAAGGTAACTTGGAACCAAACCGCCGGCTATAAACATAGGTATTATAATAAACCAGGTAAACATAGAACGTCCGGGGAGCTTTTTTTTAGCAAGGGGATAAGCCATTCCCATGGTTGTCAAAAGTCCAAGTACCGTATTAGCAACAACCCTTAAAATAGTATTGAAATATCCTGTCCATATATATTTTGATTTTAGTATATATCTGTATCCTTCTAATGAGAATTTTTTAGGTATAATATGAAGACCTGACATATTAACAACATCAGCCGAACTAAAGGAAAGGGCCAGCACATGTAATACAGGCAATACCATGGAAAGCGCAAGAACTGCAGTAATGAAGTAATTAAAATAATCGAAAATTCTTTCGGAACGTGTCGCGGGAATAACTAAGTTATTATATTTCTTAGACCTGTTTTTATGTATGATATTTAAATTTACCATATTCCTTCTTCTCCCACTTTTTTAGCAATAAAATTTGATATAAAAACCAGTAGAAACGCTACAGCATTCCTAAAAAGATCAATAGCAGTTGCATAACTATACCTCATTTTTACTAATCCTGTACGATAAACATATGTACTTATTACATCACCTTTAGAAAGTACTGCATCATTCAAAAAATTGAATATCTGTTCGAAGTTATCTTCTATCAGAGAACCTGAATTTAAAATTAACAAGATAATTACTATTGGCATAATAGAAGGAATTGTAATGTATCTTATCCTTTGGAATCTAGTCGCACCATCTATAATAGCCGCTTCATATAGTTGTGGATCTATAGAAGATAGTGCTGCAAGATATACTATGCAATCCCAACCTATGCTTTTCCATATTCCCGTTAGTACCATGGAAAAACGAAACCATTTAGGATCTCCGAAAAAATAAACAGGCTTAATTCCCATTGCCTTGAATATATATGCCACAGGTCCGTTTCCAGGAGAAAAGAATTGTATAAAAAGTCCGGCTACCACAACCCATGATAAAAAATGGGGCATATAAGTTATTGTTTGTACTAATTTCTTATATTTAATATTTTTTAATTCATTTAATAATAAGGCTAATATTATTGGAGCAGGAAACCCAAAAAGAAGCTTATAAAAACTTAATATGACTGTATTCCAAAACACTGTGGAAAATGACGTACCTGCAAATATCGCTTTAAAGTTGTCTAATCCAACCCATGGGCTTCCCATAATACCCAATTTTACTTTATAATCCTTAAAACTTATAATAACACCATAAATTGGTTTGTATCTGAATAATATGAAATTAATAATACAGGGTAGCATTAAAATATATAAATAACGATACTTCCAAACTGCTTTCAAAACATGTTTTCTATTTTTATTTCTATTTTTAACAGTTAAAATCACGCTTTTTGTTGATTGCATTTGTAGTCATCCCCCGATCAATCTCGCAAGCACTTCTGTTAGCTAACGGCTGTATATATATAGTTCTAAATTTTCATTTTAACTTTACCAATTACATTTCGGCGTCTAAAACTAACAAAGTCAATATAATATTACTGATACTACTCGCAAAAATCAATAATCGCAATTTACTTTATAGTCCAAACTTATTATTTTAGCCCGGGATTAATATACTTAATTTCTTTTAATATACCAAACTTATTTTGAACTTATAATGTGATACCGTTTGACTAAAAACAAAATGCAAATTTTATTTTTGATCGAATGCCTGTGCTGTATCCCAGCTTTTCATAAAAGATAAACTTCTGCCTATAGTAGATGGATTGGACTCAAGTATTAAGTATAGATGATTTGTATAATATTTCTTAAAAAAATATGAAACTTACCATACCAAGAGTAAAATAGCTTCAGATATGATAAGTTTCGTCTATAAACAGTATAACAACCTATGCAAAATAATTAAAAAATTTTCTAGTAAAACCATAAATTATTAAATAGGGCAGGCAGATACTATTAAATTCCATCTGTAATAACCACCTATTTTATAATCATCAGATTCTCCTCTTCTTACAATAGGTAATCTCTCTTGTTCTAATTCTTCTATGCTTTTACACTCTCCACTTACATATTCTTTAAGTCTCATTTGAGTAGACTGCAACCTTGCTTCAACCCCTCCTAATCGAATGTCAATGATTTCAAATCCAAAAGGTTTGTTTGTTGAAAACCATAATTCCCTCCAAGTATTTCGAAGCATCTCAATCCTTGAAAGTGTCTCAGGTATGGTTTCACAAGCTATCTTCATGAGTTTTTCTTTATTTCCTGTTTTATATGCATTAATAATATCAAGTCCGAGTTCTGATTTTATTTCTAAAGCAGAAGCTAGTTTTTCATAGAAATTAAATAATAATTCAAAAGTAGGATTGACTTTTGAATAAGCTTCATATTTAGATTTTATAGATGCATAATGAGTTCTAAGCTCAAGTCCTTTGATATCTCCATCAAACAGCCCGGTTAATGGATCCTGATAAAGCAAGTATTTCGAAGGATTAGAACAATCTGTATTTCCCGGGTTGGTTCCAGGTGTAGCATCAAGCAAGCTAATGTCGAGAAATGCATCAGCATCTATACCAGCACAAAATTTGAAGCGTCTTTTCAATTTTTCCATAGTCAATTTTTTAGAATATCCGTGTTCAGCATAAAGTTGTAAACCAAGTAGTGAAGCTAAAAGGTTTGTTTCTGCTCCGTTGTCTCCCCATGCAGTACAGAATATTTCTCTAATTCCTTCTTCTTTACATGCTTCTATTGCTGAATTTGTAGTAATAAATGTTTTTCCGTAGTTTACAGCAGGACCTGTCCATGTCCACGTTCCTCCTGCAAATATTATCTTGTTTTTAAACTTCTTGTGTTTTTTAATGTATTCAGTATAAAATTCTTTATCATCATGATAATAATCCCAGTAAACCAAATCCACATTTTCTGGTACAGAAGATATCACATCATCCGGTATTATATTATTAAGTTCGTAATATGATCTTGTCTTAGATGCTAACCTAAAAAACATATCACTCCACATCATGGGTTGCAGATTATGTTTATTTGTGATCTCTATGACTTTATTAAGATGCTCTATCATTATATCAAATCTTGATCTATATCCATTTAGATCAAGGTATCTGCCAAGTCCCAGATCCATTGCTTCATCCATACCTATGTGTATTCGTTTTGATCTGAAAGGTTTTGATACTGAGACTATCATGTCTTCTATTAATTTATATACTTTTTCATTTCCAACTAAAAGAACACTGCTTGTATCTTTTAACTCGGCCATACTGCCCCATCTCAAAGGATTTGCAAGATGGGCTAGTGTCTGTATACATGGTATAAGTTCTATACCAAAAATATCAGCATAATCATCTATATCCTTTAATTCTTCATAAGTATATCTACCTCTCATATAACCAAAATATGGCCATCCTTCAACCTCATATGTATCCTCTGTATATAACATACATAGATTTAAACCCATTAATGCCATCTTGCGAAGAAAATATTTTATTGTCTCCGGCTTTAATACTGCATTTCTTGATACGTCAAACATAATCCCATTTTTATCAAAATAAATTTTCTCAGAAAGCTCAAAATCAATATTGCTTTCTTTTTCTTTGTTTTCTCTGATAGATTGAACAAAGAGCCCCAACGCTCTAAAGAAGTGTATTTTTTCTTTGTAAGATATATACCCTTTTCCGGCTTTAAATGCAACGTAAATACCATCTCCTTGCGTTACTTCAACTTCAATACATTCTTCAGAATTAGATGGAGTTATATCTTTGCATTTATCTTTAAATATTTCAATTGAAAGATCATCTTTTAGCAAGTCAATTCCTTCTAAGAAATCGTCTATCTTTCCTATAAAATATAACTTCATTTTATTACATCTCCTTTTCATTTTTTCATCAACTTTTACATACCTACTTGCTTTATATTTAAATAACTGGTTTAATAATGATATTTTTTAGCATATTCTACACCATATCTTACATAAATCATAAGATTCCGGAGCATCACTTCAGAAGGTTCTGGTACCTCCATATATCCTGTACTGGGGCAAAGTATGAAACGTCCATATTTCGCACCTGTTTTCACAGCATCCTCTATAAGTTCTAAAAGTCTTTCTTCAGATGCTTCCATAATTTCATGAATTTCTATATTACCTTCAAGAGCTATCCTACCTTCTGCTTCTTTAAAAGCATCTTCTAAGGAAATATCCCCCATAGGCGGAGGTTCTATTGGATTCAATACATCACACCCCATATCTGCAAAACGTTTTATCAATCGTCCGACCTTCCCGTGACAATGTATCCAGATATTACCGCCGGCTTCATGTATCATGTCCATCATAGGTTTATCTATTTCAAAGCAAAACTCATTAAAATCTTTATATGACAAAAGAGGCGGAATGAGAAGTTCAGGTCCCACCCATCCAAATACCAAGTCTCCCTCTCTTCCTCTATCTTTAAGCCCCGCTTCCAAAGCAGCCTTAACGTGACTTCTCAAACGTTCGGCAAAAATTTCTAACAAATGCTTTAGAAGCTCTCTTTCATCTACACTACTCGCTTAAAAACTCATACGGTACAGGATTGTCAGTATCATTGTGGTATATTCTTACTAAGTTCGGGAAACTACCAAATATCTCCTTAAAATAAGGATAAGCAAACTCAATAAAATCTTCCCTGGAAATAAAGCCGGCCACATCATCAAGTATCATAATGCCTTCCACTTCTTTTACTACATCCATCTGCGCTTCCAACCAGATCAATATGAATCTGGTTATTAATTTCAGCATTTTGTGCACTTTGTCAGGTTCAATTTTAATATTTAATAGGAAGTTTGTAAGTCCCATGATATGGGAGGCTATTGTAAAAGGCCCTCTTGATGCAACAACCTTTATGGTATGTCCTTCTTGCTCAACCCTGCCCTTTACGTGCTTGTAGATATTTAAAGCGAGGGTCATGAGCCCGTCAGTTTTTGGGTTGGGTATGCTAAACCTGTCAATTTCATCGACAGAACTGATTACCGGATATACATGAGGCAAATCATTTTCATAAAAACTTATCTTGCACCCAAACCCTGAGGGTTCCGTAGCCATGCTGTATTCAACCCAGAACCCGGATAAAAATATTATATCCGGGAAATCACGAAAAATCGGAAGAAGAAATGCATTTAATTGAAGATGCAAGTTTAATTGCCGATGCAATGATTGAAGGTATGCTAAGAGTCCTCAAGCCCGGTATGCTGGAAACACAGGTAGCTCAATGGGGTTATGCAATCGGACTTGAACTGGGAGCCGAGGAAATGGGTTTTGATGTAATGGTAACTGCAAATGAAGCAAATAGAACCTTAATAGGAAAAGCTTTAAATCGTAGAATTAACGAGGGAGATATAGTACATATCGGTGTCGCTCCAAAAAGAGATGGTCTTACTGCGTGCCAACGGGTATCGGTTGTTGCTGTAGATAATCCTTCAAAAATTACTTCTGAACAAAAATATTGGTTCGAATTCGTTGAAGAAGCCTTTAAAGTAGGACTAAATGCTTATATAGATGTAGCTAAGACAAATAAGCCTGCAAAATTCCAAGAACAGGCTCTTGTAGATTACTTTAAGTCGAAGGAAGCCGAAGTTTCTCAAAGACTTGGCAAGAAAATTGATTTAGTAAAACAAAAACCATATACAGGCACACATAATGCAGGTTATACCGAATGCCAGGAATTTTACGGAGCTATTACTCTTAATTCCGAAGAACCTCTTGGCGAAAGAATAGTAACGATGCTTGATGTAGCAATCAGGGGTATAGGGAACAAATGGAACGATATAGTCATACCCGGATTGGACTTTATAGTTGTGGAAAAGACACTCGGCAAATACGGCAAGGATGTACGGGTGCTGAATCAGCTTCCTATAAATGTACAGCATCTTGTCGGGAATGAAGAATTTTAAAGAATTTTAAACCAAGCCAAAATGGGCATAAAAGGGGCATGCTTAAATAAATAATATTCTAAACTTAACTAATATTACAAGCTCAGCCCCTTTTATCCTTTTCCTTATCACCCTTATCACCTATCGTACAATCTTTTTGTACTGCAAATAATACGCAAAAAGTTGTAAAGGGATAATAACCTCTCTTGCAGCCAAAAAAAGGAATAATAACCCCTACTGCTGCCATAAGCCGGTTCATATTAAATTATATTTCCAACTTATTTCCGTTTGCTTTAACCCATTTGCGACATTCACGATAGTTCGGCATGATAGATTCAACAAGAGTCCAGAAGTCTTTTGAATGATTCATGACCTTCAAGTGGCACATTTCATGTACAACTACATAATCAATTATATGGATAGGTGCCATAATCAATCTCCAGTTTAAATTTATATTTCCCTTTTCACTGCAGCTTCCCCACCTGGTTTTTTGGTTTTTAATCACCACTCTATGCGGAAACACATTAAGCTTCATAGAATACTTGTTAATTCTTTCTTTAACTATTTCTGTAAAACGTTTCTTGTACCACTTTATTAATGATTCTTTTATTGTTTGTTTCCTTATTTCATCGGGCAAGCCTTCAGAAATGTACACTAACATAGTATTATCCTTAATAAGTACTTCGCCCTTATCAAAAGCCTTGTCATTTTTCTTTATTTTATCAAAATCCTTTTCAACTATTTCAAGAGTATATTCATCGCCTAGATACAGAAATTTTTCCCCATTAATATATTCCTTTTGTATTATATTTGAATTTCTCTCTATCACTTCATTTACTTTTTTAATGATCCAATCTGCCTTTTTCTGAACTATTTCGTCAATTTGCTTTTTAGTAACACCAAAAGGAACATGCACCTTTACTTCGCCGTTCCTGTTAATAATTATACCGATTGTCTTCCGCCTGGTTTTAACTACAGTATAAGGGATTTTATTATCTCTTGTATTTACAAAATATGTTTTATTTTTAATATCCTCGTTTACTTTATTGTTCTTGACTTGCTTACTCTTTTGCTTACCCTTTTGTTTATTTTTTTGCTTGCTCTTATGATCACTCACTTGTTCCCTCACTCACTTACCCTTTTATTTTTTTACTTGCTTTGCTCACTTACTTTATTTGTTAAGAAAATTATTCGATCTTGAGCCCTACTCAGCCGCTTTAAAGTTATAAAGAGGTCTTATAACGTCAACTATTTCAACGGTGTCTTTTATATTCTCAATAATTTCATCCATAGGTTTGTATGCTAAGGCGCATTCATCCAATGTACTTTTGTTAACAGAGGTGGTATATATTCCTTCCATGGTTTTTCTAAATTCCTCCAAGCTGATGGTTTCCTTGGCTTTTCTCCTGCTCATTATTCTTCCCGCTCCATGGGGTGCAGAGTAATTCCAGTCTTTGTTGCCCTTTCCAATGCAAATAAGACTTCCATCCCTCATGTTTATGGGGATTAATACTCTTTCTCCCTTTCGGGCGGAAATGGCACCTTTTCTTAAAATCATGCTGTCCAAATCAATATAGTTGTGTATGGTTGTAAACTGTTCTTCTATATCAAAGTCCATTCTGTTTATTATCTCATCAACAATTGCTTTTCGGTTATACACAGCATATTGCTGAACTATTTTCATGTCATTCAGATAGTCATAAAAACTTTCTCCTTGCAAGTATGCCAATTGTTTGCTAATTTTTATATTTTTATCCTTCAGTTTTTTATAAGCCAGATTCTGATAGTATTCGGCAACCTGCTTGCCTAAATGCCTGCTTCCTGAATGCACAACCAAGTATAATGCTCCATAACTGTCTTCATTGACTTCAATAAAATGATTTCCGCCTCCCAAGGTGCCAACGCTCAACCTTGCTCTTTCAAGATTGACGTGTTTTTTGCAGAATAAACTATCAAAATCTATATGATCAACATATTTATGCTGTTTTTTTCTAATATCAAATCCTGACGGGATATGATTATATATGATTTTATCCAATTTTTCAAAGTCAATCTTTTTTTGCTTTAGTTTTATGGTCTCCATGCCACAACCTATGTCAACACCGACCAAATTAGGTACAACTTTATCGGTTACAGTCATAGTAGTACCAATTGTGCAACCTATACCGGCATGAACATCAGGCATAATTCTGATAACGCTGTCCTTTACGAATTCTTGATTGCACAATTCCATAATTTGAGCCATTGCTTCACTTTCTACATTATCCGTATAAATTACTGCAGTATTGTATTTACCTTTAATCTCTATCATGCTTTCACCTAAAAACTGTACTTAATAAATTTAATTTTGTATTTATAGTAAAATCCAGTATTAAAACTAATTTTAACAGAAAATAAAAAACTAACTCTAAGGATTATTTACTTAAAAATAATTACTAAATAAAACAATTAATAAAATGGAAAATTATCGCATGATTACATGACCAATTTTTCCTAATAACCTTGCTAATATGATATCATAAAAGTGCATGTATCTACAACACAAGAGAAAGTCATCTTTTGCCCTTATCTTTGCTCAAATGCAAAAAATGGACAGACACAATCTGCCCATTTGATTTACGATTATATTAAATTTTACAATATTTATCCTCCATTGAGATCACAAAAATACGTAATATACTTTTCAATACATCTGCAAAATTTTCTTTGTGCGTTCTTGCGACAAACGGATCTTATCATACTTTTTTATACTATCGGGAACTTTCACAGGCATAGGTTTTAAATGCAAATTTCCATTTAGAATATTAATAAATCAAATTCTTATTACTTTAAAACTCAAACACCACCATCTGATGTCCTTTTACTTCAGGAACTACTACCTTTACATAGTTTTGTTCGTAGTCAAAGTCCAGTTCCTGCATGGATGGAGCGCAGTACACCTTAGCAGGTGCCTTTGGCAGCTTTATCTTCAAGTCAATGTTATATAGTGGAATAACATCCTCGATAGTATCAATTATATTGCATCTACGCTCCGGTATATAATGAAGGATATGAGCAATATACCTGTCATAAGCTGGTTGATAGTTTATGTTGATATGTGCTGTTGTAGGAGCATTGGTTTCCACAATTTTATCTTTCAATAAAAGTTTCAAACTATTATCCACAAGCTGCTTGTATGCTTTCATCCCATGCTCTTTGTACATGGAAAAAATAGGGTAAGCAAAATATATTATGTTGCCTCTCTTAACAATTGCCGGATATCCACTATCTTTTTCTACCGGCGTTTGATTATGGGAGCAAAAATGCTTATAACTTCTGTTAAAGTAAGGATTCCAGATTTCGGCCAATGTTTCGGAGTCTTCACTTGGTTTCACCCATAATCCTCTTTCATACATGACATATTCCGTATCCAAAAGTCCTTCTTTTACTGCATCTCCGGCTACAACATAATCCGGGGAATACTGAGCATCTCCCACTAATTTTATGCCTGCTTCTTTCAGCAGAAATTCTTTTTCTTCCCTATCCATGCCGGATTTATAAGATAGTAAGACCTTCCCGCCTTTTCCCATATATTCTTTTACCTTATTTAATAAACCAGCATCAAAGGTAATCATATCCGGAAGTATCAAAACTTTATATTTTGAAAAATCTACATATTCATCCACTATATCAAACTGATAATGGCTCTCTACCAACATCCTGTAAGCACCTTGTACGGATGGATATAACCTGATTCCATCATTTCTTATGGCTTCAGGTGTAAATACGGCAATTTCAGTAACTGCCTCTACATCGTCACACCATGTTTCTTTCTCTTTAACTTGGTTATAAACACTGCCGATTAATTCATAAGTTGCTTTATTAATAGCACCTGAAGGATGAAGCTGGTCTCCGATAGAGCATTTAGCACCATGGGCTAATGCCATAAAACATTCATACTCCAATGCAGGCTGATTTTTAAATCCTCCGAAATCAGCCCAGGATTTATGGAACTTGCCTGTCATACCCAGGTATTCCTTTCCTAAATTCCTTGCAAAACGGACTGTAATAGGAAAATGGTCATATCCCCAGCCCCCGCTGGGTAGTGATTCAAGCTCTAGATGGGTATATGTATCCAAAGATTCACGAATAGATGGACCTATGTGGCCTGCATTGTAAAATATGGTACAATTTTTATTGTATTTCCTGACAGTAGCGGTCATTCTTTTCTTAAATTCATTTACTATCCTATTTGCGTATCTTTTACGATCTTTCTCATTTTCGGGATCCAAACCTTCCTTTAACATACCTTCGATACAATAGTTACAGCAACAGGGATCTTGAAAAATAATATCAAAGAAAAGCCCGTCCACTTCATCTCCAAATTTCTCTAGTACTTCAATAGTCTGTTCCTCCACATAATCTATGTAAGGAGTATTAAAGCACAATGTTTTCCATCCAGCCTTCAGAGGTCCGCCAGAACCATAAGGGCTTCCGTCAGGTTTTCGCTCAAGCCATTCGGGATGCCTGTTGGCAATATATTCGTCCCATCCGACGGTAATATAAATGGGAACTTTTATATCCACCGCATGACATGCTTCAATTTGTTCCCTAAGTAAATCCCTCTTCAGTCCCGGATGCTTGGCCGGAAATTTGGTATCATAATAAATCATGCCATGATGACATCTGGCAAAACATGTTATAGAATTAACTCCTGCTTTTTTTAAAGTTTCTGCAAATTCCTTCGGGTCAAAGGCTTCACCGATCTCAACAATCTTCTCTGAAGTATGGAAATCCAAGTGAACCTGTCTAAAGCGTAATTTACCCATACAATTCCTCCCCTTTTTTTATTAATACGGGGTGCATTTAAATTATGTGAAGAAAAATTTGTTAAATGCACCTACTAATACTTAGTCACAAAAAATATTTTTTCTTTGGTATTGTTATATATAATTAAAGTTTTTAAATTTGTCATATATATTTATGTTTATCATATTTTAGAAACCATCAACGTACTAATATTATCTTTTAACAGCTCTAGTTACATAAAAAGAAGGGATATTATATTCATGAAGTCTGCCCACACCGTTTGTATTCTGATATATGTTTGTCTCGTATTTTTCTCTTTCTTCGTTTCATCATTTTTCCTTAAAGGAGCATCTTTATTTCATAAATAAGTTCCTTAAGCATATTTACACCCTTTCGTGCAGTATTTCTGTCAGTAGAAAGCAGTGTAATTATCTCATCCACCCTGCTTTTGTAATTCTTTGGCCTAATATTAAAACCATCAATCATTTTTACTGCTCTTTTCTCATTAATGCAGTATTCTTCATTCAATGCAAATAAAACTTGATTTAAACAGGAAATACTTCTGAAACAATGCCCGCATACATAATAAATGTCATCCTTATCCACATTGTCCTCAGCAAACATCAAGGAAAAAGAAGCTTCAAACATAAAGTATTGAACTATTGCATCTTTTAAAGTTTGAGGATATGGTTTTGTTTTAGATTTTAATTCTGAAATTCTGTCTTTAGGGTCAGCAAGTATTCTGCAAATTGCAATTTCCCCCATATACATCACGTTCAAATATGCATGAGGATGGCCTGTTTGATAATGTGCAGATACTTTTCCTTTTAAACAATCATCAATAACCTGTGACACCCTTTTTATATCACGTAATATAAAATCTACATGATATCCTTGAACAACAAGCCATCCGCCTGCATTTACCCAAGGCCCCCAACCGCCTATTTGTGTAACTAAATTTTCTCTATGCTCATCATCCAGCTTTGCAGCAACTTTGTTTAATTCTTCAATATTAAAACCTTCTACTTCATCATAGTATATACCAATATCTATATCTGACTTATCATGATGTGTACCTCTTGCTCTTGAACCTCCTAAAACTACACCTGCAATACCTGGTACACTTTCCAACTCTCTGCTGACTTGATGCAGAATATTTTCTACAATCACAGCATTTCACCTCTGTTTTCTTTTCAGTTCATTTATCAGAGCAAAATTTTATTATGGTCCTGTACCTACACTATCAATTCTCCAGCCGCTTTTTTCAGTTTCTTTCTTTAATATAACAAATCTCGGCCAGACACCATCATCAGCTGTTATAAATTTTTTAAAGTCAAAATCTACACTAACCTGATACTCCAATACTCCCGGTTCATTGTTGAATCCCTTTAACTCTTTTATCTCCAACAGTTTTGCTCTTTTAATGTTGTAGTCAATTTCGCTCTCATTCTTATTAAAAAGATAATTATTGTTCAGATTGGATGATAAATGATGTGATAGATTTTTCCGCGTCATACATGCCCATATCATCTTTGTGTTGTGTTGGTCCAATGCCTTGAAATATTCCCTGATAATATCCTCTGGCTCCATTTTGGATAATCTGATTTCCAAGTCATCCTCATAATCAATATAATTATCAATCCATTCATCCCAGTCCTTGCCGGTGATATCTTTTAAATTCTTTCTGTCAAGAGAACACGCAAAAGAATCGTGCCTGCCGGCATCTATGTATGCACCGATAATCTTATCATTATACTTAAGAACAATTCCTCTTGCATTCTTTCTTGGCTTCATGAATTCAGGAAGTGGTTCCCTCAATCTGTAAATATCTATTGTTACATCTTTTCCCAGATAATCAGAAAAATCAAAATTTATTTCCTTTGACAGCTCATTATTATAAGCCCAGTATATTTTTATTGGATACTCTCCTGCTTTATGTTTAAGGTTTTCAGGTAATTTTTCAGTCAGGGTATTTATTCTGTAATCAACGGTCCAGTTGTACTTGTTAAATAATTCCACTACCTGTTCTTCAATGTTTGTATCAGGATTTGTATACTCATATAAATCCTCAATGTATCTAAAGAAATCATAATTAGGCTCTGTCTTTTTCTCACCATCGTCTATATATCCTATTTCATAAAGGGTGTCATAGGCAAAAGCAATCTTCTTTTTACTTCCGTCTGCTCTGTTGATAATTAGCTTATTGTTTTTACGAGCCATTCCACTCATCTTGTCTATAATGGATTCATCTGTTAATGGCTTGTTTTCCCTTATCATGGACATGATATCTTGTATCATTTTATCATCTGTAATAGATATTGGCTTTGCCTCATCCCAATAAGGCATGTATGTATCCAGGATAAGATCTATCGTTGTAATCTCTGTTTCGCTGCTTGTTTGACTTACGCTGTTAATTATACTATCTCCCGCTTCATCTGCTGTGATTATCTCAAAGGTGGGTGCCTTCTGTCAAGCATATTGCTTACAAATAAAGGAAGTTTACGCATTTATCTTCATTTCTTGGCCCTTACATGACTAAAGTATCCGGAATGCAGACACTA
>DUMC01000040.1 GCA_012840075.1 Clostridiaceae bacterium
AATCATTTGGTATCTGTAAAAATAATCCTTTTATGGATTTAAAGTAATCGCGATTTAAAGATTTGGCATACTGCATTATTAAGACTGTAGCATCATCAGGTAATGCTGCAAAAACAATTTTCTCTTTAGCTATATCCCGGTCAATTTCTCTTTCTGCAAGGAAATTTTCGGAATGCACAGTTATTTTTCCATAAGTTATAAATCCTTTTTTAAACAGATATTCTTCGTGATATTCTATTCTATTATTATTAAAACATCCCATTCCTTTGATTTCTCCTGCTAAGTTAATGTGCCATTCAGCCATATCACTCCGTCCCGGTGGTAAGCAAAGCCCCTGAGGTTTTTCTGCAGCTTCCCATACCCACGAAGCAATCCTGTTATCGCTTCTTTGCAGGCAAGCTCCATGGTAATCGTCTTTCCAGGATGTTAAAATTTGAATGTTTCTTCCATCTCCTGTTTTCTCTTTATTCTCTTCATCATGACTAAAAATCCGTCGCCAATAAAGCCCCATTGATAAGGCAGCCGCCCGATCAGATTCAAGCCTGGTATAGTATAATGGTGATACATTAGCAATTTTTACCAACCGTTTTGAAAAGAAACTCCCATCACCATTATAATCCTGCTCCTTCTTGACTATTTTAAGCCAGTTCTGCTCAAGTTTCTTGCAATCAGCATCTCCATATTTATCTTCTATCATTAATAAAGTTGGAATTAGATAATCCTGGCAATAGCAATATCTAACTCTGGTATCTCCTCCTATCCTTAGCAATCTGCCATCCGGGAAGATAAATGTTTTCACGAGCTTCCATAAATCTTCTACATGATGATATAATGACTCAGGAGGCTTCAAACCTTTTTCTCTATACATAAAATGCAACATTGCAACATTAGAAAGACAAAGTAACATGTATCCTACATTCATATAACGATGGTGATTTAAAGCATAAGACTCAAAAAAATTATTTCCTATGTACCATTCGGATACTTTTTTACCGTCTACTTCCTTAGAAGACTGAGCATCAGATGGAATGGAAATAGAATTTATAAGGAATTGAGTTCCTTTTTCTCGATATTCGTTAACACGGGGCAGATTAGGATATAATGTTGCTGTTCGATAAAGTATGGCACCATTCCAAAGATTACTCTCCGGTTTGTTATTCTCTACCGGTCCTGCTTCAATAGGATAATAATCCATTAACCAATCGGATTCTGATACCAATACCTTTTTCAATAATATCTTATCTTCTTCTGTCAGATATTCTTTAATTGCTTCTACACCATGCATCATGCGTTCTATTGCAAGTCCGCTAATCCACGTATGACCCCATGAAGTCCCGTCTGTACATGAATAATCGCCTTCAATATGGCTTTGCATTGTAAATCTCAGCAACGCCAGTGACCAATTTAACAATTCTTCCCTTGTCATTCCAATCTCTTTTTCATCAATTTCAGGATCCGTTGCCAATACTGCAAAAGCTGAAAAAGCTTTTGTATTTGTTTGAACACCCCAAGCATTGGTTCCGGTTCCGTAGAAACCTAATTCGGGCCGTTCGGGAAATCGATATAAATATTTTTTTGCTGCCTTAATCCATGGTTGTAAAAGAGCAAGATATTCTTTTCCGATCATTTAATATTACGCTCCTTTCTCTTTTATTTCTTAGTTTATATAACTCATTAAAAAATGACAGTGTTCCGTTAAGTTTTCATACTTACTTTTTATACCAATAACAGATAGTATTTATCCTTTCAACGATCCAATCATAACACCTTTAACAAAATATTTCTGTAAGAAAGGATATACGCATAAAATTGGTACTGTAGCTACAATAATAAGGGCATATTTGATAGAATCCCTCATTCCTTGTATTGCTACAGCTGTTTCAGGATCTGTAAAATCCTCTGGTTCTATTTGACTCATAATTAA
>DUMC01000002.1 GCA_012840075.1 Clostridiaceae bacterium
AGTTAAAGCCAGAAATACAGACAATTTATCCTTCTTCGTATTTCGAGTACATACTGACTCTTCTGCAATTTAGGTTATAAAAGTAATTAATTTTGCAAAAGAGCCCCGGATAAGCCAGAATATCCAGCAATATATTTTATAGGAAAGTGATATAAATGCAATAGATTTCTATTCAAATTTTTTTGTACTTATCAAAGTAATACTTAATGAGTAAAACAATTCAAGCCCCATTCATTTTCATTCTAAAATACCTAACAATCTCTGTAAATGCGGAGAATCCTTTATGTAATCAAATTCTTTATGTTTATATGTATATACAATTGTTTTCTTGCTTATAAATCTATTATCCTTACATTTTAAACTGTTGATAACAATATCTATTTTAGGGTATGAATTTGTATATAATATAGCAATGTATTGATTTCTATTTGGTGGTAAATAGTTTATTTCCAATTTGCGGGATACATTTTTATGTACAACTGGTTTATAACTAACTACACTTCCATCTTCCCCGTATTTGATCAAGTTCTTATATAATACAATATTATAATCAATTTTAATATATCTTGCTGGAACTCTTCCATTATTAGCAATTTTCAAAATAAGTATATTTTTTGAAAATTCAGAATTTCTATATACAAAACCTTCTCCTGTATCTTCATAGTCAATATCTATATCACTCATTAATGTTTTATAACCTCCCTAATATATCTTCAATTTTCTTACGCATACTCACTCAATCATAGATTTTCGTCCTTGCTAAAACAAGCCAACTGGACAGATCTTGCATTGTTGCATAATTATGGATGATAATGTGTATCCCAATTAAACTACGTCACTTTTTCAATATCACGGCCATTGGTATCCACATAATCTCCGGCAACAAACCTCCCAATTCTAACTGGGTCAATGCCCTTAATTCCTTCATTCTGTCTGTCCGTGAGGTGGATGTCAGTCATGCTCCATCACGGGGTCTTTAGCCCTTATGGTTAAAATTTATCCCGACTATCCGGCTCATTTTATCAAGGTTCAAATCTATAATTCAAAGTGAATGCATTAATTTTTCTTTAACTGCTTGCACCGCTTGATTTTACATTCCATCGCTCGAGTATGACTGTCAAGGGTCGGCGTAAGCCGAACGCAGTCTTGCCCTTGACTGGCTTACGAGTTCGATGTACTCTTTCATATGCGGTGCATATTATGCTACTTTTTCTTCCGGTCTTCTTATATCGCTCATCATCTTTTGTGAATCGTAGGTTACGTCTTTCGTCAGTATCGCATAGAATATCCGTATTAATTTATTACTCAAAGCAATCAGAGACTGCATTTTCTTCAAGGGCCTTTCTTTACTGACCGTATAGTATTGATGCAAGGCTCGAAATTCCTCATTCTTGGACAGCAAGGGCATAATACCAAATGTCAAATAGTATCGTAGCCGCTTCCTTCCACGTTTGCATATGGTTGTTTTTCCCTTATGCTTACCGGAACTGTTCTCTTTTAGGCTTAGTCCGGACAGCTTTTGTATCTGCTTTGGATGACTAAATCTCGAAATATCCCCTACCTCTGCTAAAAAGCCTGCAGCTACTACTAGGCCAACACCTTTGATTTCAAGCAACTTCTCAAACCCGGGAATCTGATTCGCCAACTCTTCAATTAGAGTCATTGTTCTCTCAAGATGTCGCATTTTGCTCTCATAGTCCTCAAGCAGCATTGAGAGTTCATTTTCTGCAGATATAAGTCCCTCTCTTGCTCCAATGGAAGTGTTAGCACATTCAACAAGCCTCACAGCCCTTTTTATTCCTACAGCTCTTATCTTGTTTTTCTTCCAGATGGCTACGATACCTTCAATGCCTTTTTCAACAACTTTTTTGGGTGTCGGGCATTCGTGCAGTATCAACAGTGCAGCCTTTCCCTCCCAATCACCAAATACAGTAGTGAATTCAGGGAAATGGATGCATATCCACCGGCTGATGCGGTTCCTGATAGCTGAAAGTTCCTTTACTATCCGCCACCGGCTGTCCATGGCCAACCGTAGCTCCTTGTAAATACCTTCCGGAATATATGGTTCTATATATCTCCCATCCTTAACCAACATTGCTATGGTTTTTGGGTCTTTACGGTCATTCTTGGTTGGATTGTTGTCATCCAATTCCTTGCTTTTCTTCACGTGATGCGGATTTACCAGTACAATATGCATCCCTTTTTTCATAGTATTCTCAGCAAGGCTAAACCAATAATGTCCTGTCGGCTCCATCCCGAGTACAATCTCGGTAAAGCCGTTGGATTCAACTATCATAGCTGTCCATTTTTCCAGTTTTGCGAATCCTTCAGCATTGTTATCAAAAATCAACAGTTTTCCATACTCTACGCCTCTGAAATTGATAGCCCTAGCGTAGTGTTTCTCACTACCAACGTCAATTCCGACAATCAGTGTTGTTTCTTTAATTTGCAAAATCTTTTCATTCTGTGTATACTTCATATTGAATGCCTCCTGTGTTTTTGATTTGTGGTTACTCGTCGCAACACACATATCAAATTTTACAGTTAGGCATTTCTTTTTTCAAAGGGCATTTTATTTCCTTATAGGAATGCTCCA
>DUMC01000041.1 GCA_012840075.1 Clostridiaceae bacterium
AATCTTTACAAGTACTGCCGCGTGCAAAAGTGATGTTACAGGGGAAGGTGCAACTCCTGCATCAGGCAACCAGTTATGCAACGGAAAGGTTGCAGATTTGGAAAGGATACCGAACAATATCAACACAACAATCCATGCCGGTATATGAGTATTTTTCATAGCAACAAGATCAAAGGTCCCTGTCTCACCATATATGCCCATGAAACCTATAAACATAACAAGTGCACCGGCAACAGTCACGATAAACGCCTTATTAGCGCGTAGTATGGTTATCTTTTCCCTATAAAAACCTATAAGCCTCCAGCAGCAAATTGCAGATATCTCCCAAAAAATATATATGAATACAAGGTTTGTAGAAAAAACAAGACCCATCATGGCACCTATAAACAAGCAAACCATCATATAATATTCATTTTGGTTATTGTATTCCTTCATATACCCAAAGGAGTACAGCACAATAACAAATGCCACAACAGAGGCAGTCATTGCCATAAATGCTGCCAGAGCATCTGCATAAAAGCCAAAGCTTAATCCAAGAGGCAACTCCCAGTGAACAAAAAGGGGAGAACCTGCAATCAGATCAGGCAAGGTCAAAGTTGTACAAATAAAGGCGATAACTATAAAAGCCAACGCCGCTATATTTCTTATTCTTGCATTAATTTTACCTAAAAAAGGAAGTATAACCGCACCAAATAACGGCACGGTTATACATATAATTAAAATATAGCCGTTCATATTCTCATATCCAATCTATGCTTTCCTATTTGCCTAAGTTTCACCAAACTTTACTTTTTTAATATTTTCAATATATTAGTAATTTATGTTCTTATTTACCGTTTGTTTCCTTACAACCGGTTTTAATTAAATCTTCAATTAACCGGTCATTATATAAACCGACCGTTACTGTTTAATAATCGTAATAAAAGAAAACACCCGTTTGTTGAAAATAAAATTACAATATTTAATTTTAATATATTTAATAAAAAACAGTCAACAGCTACTATTCTTTGTTTATAACCAAATATGGTGTTTTGAGTTCATTTTCATGAAGATTAGCAGATTCTTGGCAGCAATTCTCCTTCAGGAACTATTATTCTTCTCTTTGTGCCATATTCCGTAATGGAATATATATTTCCCGAACCATTTATTACTTCGCCTATAATAGCTGCATTTTCTCCGCCCGGTGTAGAATGAAGGGATTTAAGTGCAAGATCTGCACAACATTCCGGTATTGACAATAGCATAATTCCTTCATTAGCTATATAAAGGGGATCCATTCCCAATATTTCGCATGCTGCCGCTACATCAGGTCGTACCGGAAGTGCTTCATCGTATATGACAATATCAATATCCGGAGTTATCCACTCGTGAAGTGTAGCAGCAACACCGCCACGAGTCGGATCACGCATGGCGTTAATTTTACATCCGCTTTTTATTACTGAATCTACAAGGGAAATTATAGGAGCTACATCACTCTCTATAGGAGGCTTAAATTCCATGTCCATCCGTGCTGCCATTATTGCCATACCATGGGATGCCATGTATCCGCTAATAATTATCTTGTCTTTTAGTTTCACTTTTTGTTCGACAGGCGGTCTTTCTTTCGTAAATACGCCTACTCCTGCGGTATTTATAAAGATGCCGTCCGCACTGCCTCCCTCCACAACTTTTGTATCCCCTGTTACGATGATCACTCCTGCTTCCTCCGCTGCTTTTGCAATGGAGTTTGCTATACGTACTAATGTTTTTACTTCAAACCCAGCCTCAATTATCATGCCAACCGATATATATTTGGGAATTGCTCCGCTTACAGCTAAGTCATTTACAGTACCGCAGACACATAACCTTCCTATATCACCCCCGGGAAAAAATAGGGGCTTTATAACATAGCTATCAGTGGTAAATGCAATTCTTTCCCCGCCGTCACATACGGCAGAATCCGTAAGAGGTCTTAGATACTCGTTAAAAAAAGCCGGAAGAAAAACCTTCTGTATAAGCTCCCTATATGCCTTTCCTCCCGAACCTTGAGCAAGTGTTATCTTTCCGTTCATCCATTTCACTCCTTTCATTAGAGATGCGAACATTCTCCTCCCTAATTGAAAAAGGACATTCACCAAACTCAAAGAAATTTCTCTTACTCGAGAGGGTTTTATCTCATTTCATTGTTCCTCGTAGCTCGAGAAGGGTTTATCCCTTTCTATTGTTCTCCGTAATTCGAGCAAGGTGTATCCCTATCCAATATCTCCATGCAATAAATTGCTATAACGATAATATGCCGCACAACTTCCTTCGGAGGATACCATGCATGCTCCTAGGGGATTGGCGGGTGTACATGCTTCACCAAAACTGGGACAGTCAGGAGGTATATTCTTTCCACATAGAATTCGGGCACAAATGCATTTATTTGTTTCATCCTGTCCATTTCTCATTACATCACTTGTAACTTTAGTGTCTTTTAGCTTTTCATCACTAATATTAATACTAAACTTATCATCATTTATATTGATATTAAACTTACTTAAGGCATCGAGTTTTTTGTAGTATTCTCTTATTTTAAGACCGCTGCTCGGTATCTTTCCCATACCCCTCCACAAAGCATCACATGGTTCAAATACCTTATATAAAAGGGATAAAGCTTCTTTATTACCCTGAGGTTTTACTGCCCGTGGATACATATTCATACATTTTCTTTCTCCGTCATGCAGCATTTTCATTATGCCGAGAAGCGCAATCATGATATCATATGCCTCAAAGCCTGCAACAACTGCAGGTTTCATGAGCTTTTCCGGGACAAAAGAAAATGCATGCGCTCCTATTATCGATGCTACATGTCCAGGACATATAAGTGCATCTATAGTATTGTCATCTTTTAAAAGATGAATAATAGCTTGCGGCATGGTTTTATGAGCGCTCAAGACGCTTAAGTTTTGTATTCCCCGGGCTTCTGCGGCCTCAATCAATGCAGCGGTAAGAGGAGCAGTTGTTTCAAACCCTATTCCGAAATAAACTATCTGCTTTTTTGGATTATCTTGTGCAATAGTTAAAGCATCCAGTGGAGACGTAACAATCCTTATATCCTTTCCCTCTTCGTAGAGAGAATATAGGCTTCTTCCATCGCACGGTACCCGCATAATATCGCCGAAGCAGGTAAATATAACATCTTCTTGAGTCGCAATTGACAGCGCCAGGGTAATGTCCCGCTTATCCGTTACGCACACCGGGCATCCCGGACCGGACACAAGCCTTACATTTCCCGGCAAAAGCTGTTGAATACCATACTTTCTGATACTTACCGTATGAGTGCCGCACACTTCCATGATAGTAATTTTTCCGATGCCCCATGCCAGTTCTGCTATTTTTCTTTGTATATCCTTTATTTTAAGACTGCTTTTTATATTAAACACCTTTTACATTCATCACCTTATTCCTTACTTCTCGTCTTCATCAGTAAAATCAACTGTATCTTTAATAAATTTTTCAAGCTCGCATGCTACATCCAAGTTCAGTATCTGTATCACAAAGCCTGCATGAACAAGTGCATAATCCCCTATCTTGGCATTTTCAACGAGCCGTAAGCTTACACGTTTTGAAATACCACCATAGTCAATCTCTGCGAAACCATCTTCAATTTTAATGATTTTACCCGGTACGGCTAAGCACACGTTTTCACCTTCATTTCTTTAAAGTACATTCTACACATTAAAAATTCATTACACACGTCAAAAAACAATCCATAAATTTAAAATGCATTTAATACACTAAAAAATACATTACATAAATTTAAAATACATTCAATACGATTGGATCTTTGCTGCCGATCAAAAGGAAATTTTGACTACTAAATTTTTGCCATTAAATAAATTTTTGCTACTAAAATTTTTACAGCTAATTACTAAATTTTTGCAGCCAATCGTGAGGCAACTGCTGCCTGTCCATAAGAAATTCCGCCGTCATTTACAGGTATTTTTTCATTGGAATAAACTTTAAATCCCCTCTTTTCCAACTCTGCTATGCTATGAGACAGAAGATACACATTTTGAAATACACCGCCTGATAATACAATTATTTCAGATTTATATTGTTTTTTTGCAAGAAGAGCTATATCAACGAGTAACCGTACTATGGCACGATGAAATTTTACGGATATTATACCTGCACTTATGCCTTTTTCCACATCCTTTATTACATCAGATATGAGTCGGCACCAGTCGAATATCATTATATTGTTTTCCCATTCAATATCAAAACCATAGCTTCCGTCTGCAGAATCATCAATAAGCTGTTCAAGTTCAATTGCAGCCTGTCCTTCATATGTTACATAAGTCCTAACACCTGCAAGAGCCGCAACAGCATCGAACAAGCGCCCTGCACTTGAGGAAAGGGGAGAATTTATACCACCTTCACAGGCTTGAAGGAGTATATTTATCTTATTGTCAAAAGTTTTATAAAAACTAAATATATCTTTGTTGTTCAAACTAAATGAACTCTTGTCATTCAAAGTTTTCTTATTGCTAAAAATTTCATTGTTATTCAAAAACTTTTTATCATAACTATTAAAAAACTCAAGTGCAGCTGTCTTACCGCAGGCAATATTCACCATGGCAAGCGCCACACGCCAGGGTTCATAAATTGCAGTTTCTCCACCTAAAAGAGGAAAATTCCTCATATGCCCGATATGTTTAACAGTGGCAATGTTTCCAAAAAGCGCTTCTCCTCCCCATAAAGTTCCATCATCTCCAAATCCAGTCCCATCAAAGATTATTCCGATGGAATTTCCTTCAATATTATGCTCTGCAAGAACAGATGCAAAATGCGCATGATGATGCTGTATCCTATATATCGGAAGAGGTTTTTTTAGCGCATACTTATCTGCATATCTTTCGGCATACCTTGTCGAAACATAATCCGGATGCATATCACAGGCTATAATACCCGGTTTTCCATCAAATAGTTTTATATATGCCTCTATTTCAGATTCATAACTTTTTTCAGTATCCATATCATCCAAGTCGCCAATATGACCGCTTATAAAAGCACACTCGCCCTTTGCAAGGCAAAAAGTATTCTTTTGTTGCGCACCTAAGGCCAATATCACATGATTATTGCCTCTTAACTCAAGAGGCTCAGGTGCATATCCTCTTGCCCGTCTTATCATGCGTTCCTTTCCTGCTACAACCATACAAACACTGTCATCCATACGGCGGAATATCTGCCTATTATGAATTAATACCGCATCAGCCATCTTGAAAAGCTTGCTTAAAGCTTCATTATCATCATAAATCATGGGACTGTCGGAAATATTGGCACTTGTCATTACGATTACATCGTGATTTTCCATTATTATACAATGCAAAGGTGTATACGGAAGCATCACTCCCAGCCTGCGGTTGTTAGGTGCAACTTCCCTTGCGATTTTGCAATTTTCTTTCTTTTCAAGTAGCACAATTGGTTTTCTGCTACACAAAAGTAGGGTTTCTTCCGTTTCATTTATATTGCAAAAGTTTCTGACCGTCTCAATATCCCTCATCATTACAGCAAAAGGCTTATCATACCTGACTTTGTTTTTCCTGAGCCTTGCAACGGCATCTTCGTTTTTAGCATCACATGCCAAGTGATAACCGCCGATTCCCTTAACAGCAACTATTTCACCTTCTTTTATACATTCATCAAACAATGCAAAAGGATCTCCCGCTTGGGGTTTCCCTTCTTTGTAAAAGTATAATTGCGGCCCACATGTCGGACAAGCATTAGACTGGGCGTGGAAACGCCTGTTGGATGGATCCTCATACTCACGAAGGCAATCGGAGCATTGGATAAATTCAGCCATTGTAGTATTTTTGCGATCATAGGGTATATCCTTGATAATTGTGAAACGGGGGCCACAATTCGTGCAATTGGTAAACGGGTAGCGATAGCGCCTGTTATTTTTATCCGCAATTTCCGCTGCGCATTCATCACATATTCCGATATCCGGGGATATAAGGGTATTCCTTGTGCCACTATGGCTTTCTACTATAAGAAAATCAATATCGCCCTTCAGAGGCACTTTTTGCACCTCTATACTCTTTATGTGGGCTAAGCCCGGAGGATGTTCCTTAAGTGAAGCAATAAATGAATCGCAATCCTCTTTTTTACCCTCTATTTCGGCGTACACTCCTTCGGAGGTATTGCATACATATCCTCGAACAGAAAATGATTTTGCAAGCCGGAACACAAAGGGACGGAAACCTACACCTTGCACAATACCTCTTATTACAAGTGAATAGCGAATCACTTGTTTTTCTTCTTTCCAACAACTAATCATTTGTTTTTCTTCTTCCGAATAGTAAATTATCTGTCTTTTTTCTCCTTCCGAATTGCAAATCATTTCCCTTTTTTCTTCCTCACCTGCTCTAATATATATTCAACTACTTCATCTGCCTTATATACCCCATCTTTTTTTGTAGTTTCAAAAACAGCAGCTTCCGGATTTATGTCGGCAATGTATTTCTTCATAACATTAATATCTACATCTAAATAAGGCAGTAGATCCGTCTTAGTAATTACTACCATATTAGCTTCTAAAAATGCAATAGGATATTTTATAGGCTTGTCCTCACCTTCTGCGACACTTACAATCACCATGCGCATGTCTTCACCCAGGTCAAAAGATGCAGGACAAACCAAATTTCCGACGTTTTCTATTATTATGAGGTCTATTGAATTAAGGTTTAATTTTTGTATTTGATTTTCTATCATTTTTGCATCCAGGTGGCATCCGCCGTTTGTATTTATCTGTAATGCCGTAACGCCGGTTTTTTCTATCCGCAGGGCATCATTTCGGGTAGCAAGATCCCCTTCTATCATCACCACCTGAATATGTTTGCTTAATTCAGGCAGTATATTTTCAAGGAAAGTTGTTTTTCCGGCTCCTGGAGAGCCCATAACATTTATCACATATATATTATGTGATGCAAACTTTTCCCTGTTTTCCGCCGCTATTGCATTATTCAGAGCTTTCAAGTCCTGTTTAATGTCCAATCTGGCCATAATTTTTTCCTCGCAATCTATACACTCGTAATCCGCTCGATATATTATTCTTTTTTGCAATCTATATCGATACTTTTTATATAAACTTCATCACCGCTAATTATTGTGAAATTTTTGCTCTCACAATCCGGGCAAATTATAGGAAATCCATCTGCCTGGTATTCACGACCGCATGCACGGCAGCGTGCTATTACCGGCAGATATTCTATCTCAAGTTCTGCTCCTTGCAGTATTCCACCCTGAGTTAATGCTTCAAAAGCAAAAATGAGCGCATCAGGTAATGCATTGGAAAGTTTGCCCACAGACAAAACAACACGGTTAACCCGTGTTACATTATGTTTTTCAACTGCTTCCATAACAGTTGCTATTAAATTTTGCATTAAGGTCGTTTCATGCATTTAAATCACCGTTAAGTCATTATATGTCAAATAGCCGTAAAATACCAAGTTATTATGCATAAATAAGAATACATCAAGTAATTATACCTTAAGTAATTATACACCAAGCCATCATACATCAAGTTTTTATACATCAAGTCATTATACAACTAAAAAATATGCAAATCAACAAAAATAAAATTAACATTTTTTACATTTATCAACATTATTCTTTTTTCATTATAACTATTGACTTTTTACCCTTAATAAGATTATTCTAAATAATAAATATTGCTATAAAAACATTATTTATAGAGTTTATTTCCAAATTCTATTAATTTAAAAATTAATACGGCATCAAAAATAAATAGTATCAAAAACATTTAATAAAAAATAGGTGATGTCTGCAGGACGAAGCAATAAAAATCCTTATTTTTACATTAATTTTTTATATCAATCTTGGGACATCTCTATTACCCCAAGATTTTTATTATACATATAAATACAATATTTATATAGGAGGTATAATATGAGAAAAAGAAATCTATTCTACATACTGGCTGCTTTGGTAATGATACTTGCTATAATAGCTTTCCCGGTTTTTGCCGAAGATGCGGCAAGTGAAGAGTACCAGAGCAGTTTATATGCGACTTTTTGGTCCATAATTCCGCCAATTATTGCAATTGCACTGGCATTAATCACAAAAGAAGTGTACAGTTCTCTATTTATCGGTATTGTATTTGGAGCTTTGCTATATGCAAACTTTAATCCGTTAAATTCTTACACTGCAATCTTTTCTGAAGGCTTTATATCATCCCTTGCTGACAGTTGGAATGTAGGTATTCTTATTTTCCTGGTTGTACTTGGAACTATTGTATGCTTAATGAATAAAGCCGGAGGTTCGGCAGCATACGGTAAATGGGCAAGTGAAAAAATTAGAACCAGAGAGGGTGCTATGCTTGCAACCTTCGGGCTTGGTGTTCTAATATTTGTTGACGATTATTTTAACTGCCTCACCGTTGGGAATGTTATGAGGCCAATAACTGACAAACATAGAATTTCTCGTGCAAAATTATCTTATATAGTTGATGCTACTGCTGCACCCATATGCATGATCGCTCCCATCTCCTCTTGGGCTGCTGCCGTTACCGGTGTTGTCGAAGGTTATGACGGGCTTGAGCTTTTTATTCGTGCAATACCATATAACTTGTATTCACTTCTTACCATAGCCATGATAATTATTATCACTCGGATGAAATTTGATTACGGTCCAATGAAAATACATGAGGATAATGCGATTTTACATGGTGATTTATATACTACCCCCGATCGTCCGTATGAAGGCCAGGATGGCGATGTAGTTGTAGGGAAAGGCAAGGTTAAGGATCTCGTAATTCCTGTTATTATTTTGATAGTGTTCTGTATACTAGGTATGATTTATACAGGTGGTATTCTGGAAGGTGCTAATATAATAGATGCATTTGCCAATTGTGATGCATCCCTTGGACTTTCACTAGGTTCGAGTCTAGCGCTTATTATAATTATTGCATATTTACTCTTACGTAAAGTATTAACTTTTAAAGAGTGCATGGAATGCCTTCCTGAAGGTTTCAAAGCCATGGTACCTGCAATCTTGATCCTTACTTTTGCATGGACTTTGAGCGGAATTACAAACCTCCTCGGTGCAAGGGAATTTGTCAGCAGCATTTTTGAAGGCAGTGCAGCAGGATTGATTTCACTAGTACCTGCTATAGTATTTGCCATAGCTGTTGGTATGTCATTTTCAACAGGAACTTCATGGGGAACCTTTGGGATCCTACTTCCTATTGTAGTTGCTATAGGACTTGAACCGGAACTCTTAATCATTTCAGTTTCCGCATGTCTTGCCGGTGCTGTTTGTGGCGATCATTGTTCACCTATTTCAGATACAACCATAATGTCTTCAACAGGAGCTATGTGCAACCACATTAACCACGTCACTACACAACTTCCTTATGCATTGACAGTGGCTGGTGTTTCCTTTATCGGATATATTTTTGCAGGCTTCATAAGGTCAGCATGGATAATACTTCCTTTATCACTTGTAATACTCTTTGGTGTACTTTATTTAATCAAATACATTTCCTCAAGTAGAGTTGCAGTCAGCGGTAAAACATAAAGCTACAACAAGAAAAATCAAATTAAATACAATTAATTTAATAGAATACTGTTAAATCATATTAGATCAAGAAAAATTAAGTCAGGTTAGACCAGGTAAAAATTTGCAATTATATGCATAATTATACACATTGATAGATTATGTAGAAGTTAAAAAAGAAATGCCCGGACATACGGTTGAAATCTTAACCGTCAGTCCGGGTATTTTTTTAGTCCGGGTATTTTTTGGAAGTTTTATAGCAAACATTGTGGGAAGTATTGTGGCAAATACTATGACAAGTATTTTAACAAGTATATAAGCAAGTATTTGTACAAACATTTTTACAAGTATTGGGGCAAGGAACACTTGCATAAATATTTTTGCAAGTATTTATTGAAAGTATTTTGCAAGTATTTTATAGGTATTTTGTTGGTATTGGAGCTAGAAGCTTGTTTGTACTTTATAGGGTTAGTTTTTTTGCTTATTTGCTTATTACTTTACTTATCATTTAAACTTATTATTTAAGCATGTAACTATTATTAATTATTTGTGTATTATATAAAAATAGGACGTCTTGATTCTTTGAAGAAAAATCAATAAAGTCACCTAAAATATCAGTTGCAATATATCGAAGATCAACCAATATTATTTTTGAGTAGCATGGCAGCAGTAGCGGTGCTATACTGCTTCCGAAAGAATCCCTGAATAATATTAATTCTTTGTCAGTAGTGGCTTCAGGATTTGTTATGGAAATTAAAGATTTTGCACCGGAGAGAAAAACATCATATGAATCCATCCCTTTGAATTTTTCAGTTGCATATACTTTGCTTTGGGCTTTTAATTCATAATCATAGACAACTGCCTTTTCTATAACCTCATTAGTCAGATATATAAGTGTATCCGGTTCCATTTTAAGAGCTGCCTGTCCGTAGTAGGAACCGTAAAAAGGATACAGCTCTTTCTTGGTATATTGATTTATTGATATTTCCACAGCATTTCCCATTTCCTTTAGTAGCTTTTCCGCCACATCAGTGATTTTTTCCTGTCTCCAGTGGATATCAGTCTTGTAGTAATCATCTACAGTTAAAGCATAAAATAAATTAATATATCTCATATTCTCAATATTCTCATTCATAATCTTTTGCATCCTATCATAATCAATTGAAAGATATCCGTTTTCGGCTGCCACAAAGTAGTTTTTATCCGGAATTATGGCATAGCTCACATTTTTTCCTTCAAGATACCTTTTGTAAATCTCATTAAGCTTTTCTGCTGCGTGAAGCACGGATTTTTCATTTAAAGGATATTCAATTTTGTTAATATTTCCCTCCACTATATAAATTTTGTTATTGTCTTTCTTTCTCATTAAGTAATATGCTCCATAAGCTTTAATTCTTCTGAAAAAATCACGAAATATAAATTGATCTAAAGTGTACTTCTCAAATTCTTCGAAAAAATCACCACTAAAGAATTCTTCCGTTGAATATTCAGGAAATGCCGTAAGCCTTCTGCGTTCGCTGTAAGAAAACTCACTATCAGGTAATAATATATTAGCCAGCATAAATCCTGTTATAAATACAATGAAAAGTACAGTCACCATTACATTTTTTATATCTTTTATATTCTTTTCGTTTTTTATATTTTTCATATTTTTTGTCTTACTTCTCATATACAAAACACCTGTTAAAATCTGTAGTGCCTAATTAAAAACAAAATATAAGGCAACACTTCATTAAAAAGAACAATACTTCATTAAAAACGGAAATATAAAAAAGGATTAAAAGACCCATCCACCAGGTAGCCTGTTATCAAAAGGAGCAATATAATATGAACAACAGGCTCCAATATATTCAATATCCTGTTCAATATCCGGGCTCCTTTTTTTAGTTTATAGGCATTTTCGGTTATTGCGAGCTTATTCGCAATTTCATTTTTTGCCTTTCCTAGCAAATCAACTTCTTTAGTTTGAATGTTTTTCTCAGGTTGTACTTTGCTTTTATTATCCAAGCTTTTTTCTAAACATTCTTCAGTTTGACTTTCTACAACTGGCGCTTTGTTTCCGGTTTCAGTTTCAGTTTCTTCCTCATAACTTTTTACTATCCTTATAAACTCAGCCGCTGCAGGGGTTGCTCCGAAAATAGCAATTAAAAAGACAAAAGCATAGCTTCTTAGGTAATAGTTTGTTTCAATACTTGAGAAAGGCACGTTCAACAAACCAAACATTCCTTTCAGGTTATGCATGCACTCGCTAAGCCCGTTTCCATTGAACAAAACAAAGCTGATAACAATGAAAAAGAGCGTGTAAAAATGCCTTAGTGTAGCCGGCAATTTATCCAGAAGTCTTTTAAGAAAAAGCTTTTCCAAAACTAACAATAATGCAAAGTACAATCCCCAGACAATAAAATTCCATTGAGCTCCGTGCCAAAAACCCGTAAGGAACCATACAACAAAAATATTCCTAACCCATTTCCACTTGCTTACCCGGTTCCCCCCCATTGAAATATACACGTAGTCTCGAAACCATGTTCCAAGTGACATATGCCATCTTCTCCAGAATTCGGAAATACTTTTCGAAATAAAAGGATAATTGAAATTTTCAAGAAAATGAAAACCAAAAATCCTTCCCAACCCAATAGCCATATCACTATACCCTGAAAAGTCGTAATAAATCTGAAACATAAATGCAACAGTTGAAATCCAATAAAATAAAACAGTTTTTTCATTTGTATTCGCAAAGATTTTGCCTAATTCCCCCAGTGTATTGGCAACAAGCACCTTTTTTGACAACCCTATAATAAAACGGTTTATACCGTAAGCACTATCTGCAAGGGAATGAGTACGCTGTGACAGTTCTTCTTCCACTGTCGTATAGCGCACTATGGGACCTGCTATCAGCTGTGGAAAAAGAGATACATACGCTGCAAAATTAAATATATTTTTCTGAACTTTTGCATCCCCACGGTACACATCAATTGTATAGGACAAAATCTGGAAAGTATAAAAGCTAATACCAAGCGGTAACGGAAGATTCAAAGGAGGTAAATTCACGGAGGACGTTCCTTCACTTTTTGCAAGGTTTAAAGTGGACAGAAAATTTAAAGGGGACAGTTCTCCACTTTTTGCAGATAAAAAAGGCAGCCCTTTTAAGAGGAACAGTCCTTCACTTTTTATAAAAAACAGCGAAAGGCTCCTGCTCTTTATGCTTAATAAATTTATAACCCAATTTATATTCTCAATAATAAAATCCAAATATTTAAAAAACATTAACAAGCCTACGCTTACAATAATTGAGGAGAGGAGCGGTATCTTTGCATACCGACTCCCTTTAACCTTAAATATCCATAGTCCGTGAAGATATCCTGAAATAATGGATAATATCATAAGGACTGAATATGCAGGCTCTCCATAAAAGTAAAAGAATAAGCTTGCAACGAGTAAAATTGTATTTTTTAGCTTTGGGGGGACTAAAAAATATATGGTTAATACTATTGGTAAAAAATAGTATATAAAGCTAATACTTGAGAACAGCATTACAACTTAATCCTACCAGACCTTTACTTAACCTTTTATTTAATCCTTTACTTAGCCTTTTAATGCAAGAAATGCTTCATGAAGAGCTTTTCCTTGATCATCACTCATGATAATAATTATAACATCACCTATATTGTCAACTATCACATTGTCAGGGTCTACCCCTACGCACACCCATTTCTGCGGATTTACATTTTCTTTAATTTCCGATTTTATTTTTTCAATATCCGCACTTTCTTTTACGCGTACCAGATCCAATTCATAAGCAGACGTCGACATAATCGGTACTGATGCAATAGCTTCTTCAAATTCTATACCTTCCTTACCAAGATGATAAGCACAATTTTCTTCATTAATCTCAGTTAGCATCAAACCTGTCTTTATATATTCCTTGAAATATTCGTCAACTTCAGCAGTTTCATATATTTTATTTAAAATATCTTCAAGACTGCCCTCAAGATTTTCACTCTGATTGTTGCCGCCGTTTTTATCAGTGTTTGCAGATTTGGACTGGCAAGCGACAAAATTGAAAATCAACGTTAATGATAACAGAATTAAAAGCAGTTTTTTCATTAAAATACTCGTCCTTTCTAAAATCAATCTTTTACACTTTTTTGTTTTATGTTTTTCATAACTTTAGACGAAAGAACGAGTAATTCTGTTTCATTGAAATTTCTGGAATTGGATTATAACCATAATATCTTATTAGAAAACCTTATCAAATACTTATTTTGATATTTAGATAATCTTATCAAATAATTTAAATAATTTTATTTATTACTATTATAATTACTATTATAATATTGATTTGAAAATAATCTGCATTGTTATTGCGAATAAAGCAGTTTAAAACCTCTGTATAAAAGAGCATGAAGAGAATTTTAATCCAACTTCTGTATATTTAACATAGTAATGTTAATTTAACTTAAAATTTTAAATAATCTTATAACAAATTATATGACAAATAAACTTGCTACCGTTCACTTAAGAAGCTTTTCAATTTCTTCCGGTGTTAGAGGTTTACTAAATAAGTATCCTTGCCCTTGTTCGCATCCAATTTGCTTAAGATAGCGGTATTGTTCGCATGTTTCAATCCCTTCCGCTACTACTTGCAATTCCAAACTTCTTGCTAATGCAATTATTGATTTTACTAAATTTTGTTTTTTTGTGATATTCGTAAGATCATCAATGAAAATTTTATCTATCTTTAATTTGTCCAACTCAAAAAGATCCAGTTGTCCAAGAGAAGAAAATCCTGTTCCAAAATCGTCCATAGATATTTTTAATCCATACCTTTTTAATTCCTTAAGATTTTTAACAATCGTAACTACATCACCCGAAGACACACTTTCCGTTATCTCCAACTCAAGAATACTTGGATTTAGATTATACCTTTCTATAATTTCTTTTACTTTTGTAGAAAAATCATGTTGCTCGAGCTGCTTTACCGAAATGTTTACTGCTACGGGTATAACTTTGCAAGAAGTACGCTGCCATAAATTAATCTGTTTGCAGACTTGTTCCAAAACCCATTCTCCAATGTACATTATCAATCCGGTTTTTTCTGCCAATGGTATAAACTTTTCAGGCATTACTTCGCCTAAAACAGGATTTTCCCACCTAAGCAGTGCTTCCATACCTACAATACTTCTAGGATTTTGTATATTAAAAATCGGTTGATAATATATAAACAATTCATTATTTGGTATTGCTCTTACTAATAGATTGGTTAAATGAAATCTTTCTTCAATTTCTTTTGACATCTCTATCGAATAAAAAAATATTTTATCTTCCGTCTGGCTCTTTGCCTTATACATGGCTATATCGGCACGCCTGATCAAGGTTTCGGCATCTTTTCCGTCATTAGGAAACCGGCTTATTCCAATACTTGCGGTCACGTTTAAAATCGTATTTTCAATGACAAATGGATACTTAATATTTTCCAGTACAACTCTTCCTGTACTCAACATTTCATATTCAGATGCATTAAATTTGCATAGAATGGCAAACTCATCACTGCTGTATCTTGATATGATGTAATCACTGTCTTTCATTAAGTTTTTCAACCTTTTGGAAAGCTCTATCATTAGTTTGTCTCCGATATAATGACCTAGAGAATTATTTATCTCCTTAAAGTTTTCTATACCGATAAAAATAATTGAAAACCTCTCATCTTCACTGCAATTTTTAATATATGTATTTACCAACCCTAAAAAGTAGCTCCTGTTATAAAGACCGGTTAGGATATCTTTTTGCTGCAGTTCATTAATCCTTCTGTCAATTCTCTTTTTTTCGGAAATGTCTCTGAAAATACCTACATAGTGAGTTATTTTACCCATATTATCTCTGATGTTGTTAATCGTTAACCATTCAGCATATATTTCCCCGCTTTTTGTTTTATTCCATATTTCTCCGCTCCACTTCCCGACATTAATCAACCGATGCCACATATCCTTATAAAATTCACCGCTTTGCATTCCGGATTTTAAAATATTCATGTTTTGCCCTTGTATTTCCGAGAGTTTATAACCTGTTATTTCTTCAAAGGCGGCATTCACCCATTCAATATTACCACAATTATCGGTAATCACCACACCCTCGGTATTATTCTCCAGGATCTTTCTAAATAACAATAATTGTTCTTCATAGGCTTTTTTACAAGAAATATCTCCGTATATTACATACACTCCAATTATCGATTGTCTGCTAATTATTGGATATCCAAGTATCTCTACATCAATCATCTTACCATCTTTGCGTCGTCTTTTGCCTTCTTGCTTAACAACTTCCCCCCTGTAAACTAGTTGCAAGTTATTGTCTATTTGTTCAGCATTTTCAGATGAAGAAACCAGTTGACTTATACTTTTACCCTTTACTTCGTGTAGTTCATATTGAAAAATATTCGTAAAATTTTTATTTATATTAACAATCTTCTGTTCCCTATCCAAAATAACAACTGCATAAGGAGAATTAAAAAATAATGTATCAAACATCAACTCCTTATGCAGCCTATAAGAAACATCATATATTATTGAAAGTATAAAGATTTTATTTTCAATTTCTATAGGAATACTATGAATTTCTACTTCTCTTTGCTCACCATTTGCTAAGATGTGAAGAACTTCAAAGTAATTTTTTTGTCCTGACTTTGCTTGAAGCATTCCTTCTTTGACTTGTTCAGGACTGGAAACATTAAGATCTATTATATTTTTACTAAGAAGCTCATCTTTTGTATAGCCATAGTATCGAACAGCCGCCTGATTAGCTTCCAATATTTGGCCCGTATCCGGATCTATCAGCAACATTATCGTATTATGATTCCCGAAAAGCGTACGATACAAATATTCTTTCCCACTCAATTTCTTTTTAAATTCTTTTATTGTATTTGTAGTGTTAGTTGTATTTGTATCGTTATGCGTATTTGTATTGATATCTAGGTATTCATATCTTTCATATTTATGTTTATGATTTTTTTCTTTTATTTCATGATTATTATTATATTTATTATTTTTATTATAATTATAGCAATTACTATAATTACAATTTTCCTCTTTTTTGTTGTTTTTTTCTTTCATTGTTCATTTCTCCCGTGCCGAGTCCTTCGTTTACCAAACAAGAAATTTACATCTACCAAAGAAAAATTTTATAGTGGCATCAATCCGCCTTTATCAATTTATTTTCTTCATACTCCTGGTTCTCATCTGCCTAAGTAACCTGGCATATACCCATAATTATTAATTTATACACTTATACTAACCAAGATTAATTTATCCAAATATCAGCTGATTCCTCTTGATTTATCCAAGTCGAACATCTACTCATCCATATTCTTTTCTATCCATCTACATTCATCTCTATATTCATCTTTATATTCATCATTCATTTTTATATTCATGGTTATATTCATCACTATTAAATTGATTTTTTCAAAGTATTAAAAGTATTAATTCATTCGGCTATTTAGTTATCAATAAAATTTTTTAAAGTCCAGCCATAATATTTTTTTATTAAGTCCAACCTTATTATTATTTATTAAGTCCTACTTTACCACTAAATTCTCCTTTGACAATCTCAAAATCGTATAAGTATATAAGATAATATATACATTTTCATTGTCAGGTTTATAAACACCTGAACTGATATGAGTAATCAAATGGAAACCATACAAGACCTATTATATGACATGGACATACTTACTCACCTTTTGCTACCGCACATTTATTTATAATGGATAAATTATAGCATAACAAAATAGACTGTACAATACTTTATTTTATTAAAGTTATACAAAAATAGACGGTTTTGCATTAAACTTTTAGGGATTGACACTTAATTCATTATAGCATACTATAAACATAAATAGTTTTAGATATTTTCTACATTATAAAAATAGAATATTAAATTTTAATGAAACTTTGTAAAAAATCAACAAACACTTCAAAGGAGGGTATTAAACATATGGAATTGAGAAAAGATGCCAAATATGCATTAATCGTACCATCAAGCATGGGAGTTCGTATAACTCCACTTAATGGGCAGCCTGTACATTGCAGCGATACTTATATAATGCAAGCAACCAGCGCTGAGACTAATGTAGCAAGCATTTCATCATATCTCGGATTGCCGGTTAAAGTACTTACAACTTTCGTTAAAGGAAGCCCGATTGCACAGTTCATTAAAAATAACTTGAGAAGCCGCGGCATGGATTTTGAAGGTAAAGAAGTTGAACAAGGCGGACCATGGGGGTATCGTCATCAATTTAATATTGCAGACAGCGGTTTTGGTTCAAGGGGACCAAGGGTACACAATGACCGTGCCGGAGAGGTAGGTAGAACTCTTAATGTAAAAGATTTTGACCTGGACAGGATTTTTGGACAAGAAGGTGCAAAAATTTTACATGCTTCCGGCTTGATCGCCGCTTTATCACCAAATACAAGCACTTTCTGTCTTGAACTGGCCAAGGCTGCAAAGAAATATGGTACACGAATCTCCTTTGACCTAAATTACAGAGCATCCTTCTGGAAAAACCGTGAAGAAGAACTTCGTAAAGTCTTCACTGAAATTGCAAGTGTAGCTGATATACTCATTGGTAATGAAGAAGATTTCCAATTGTGCCTTGGTATAGAAGGTCCTGAAGCTGGCGGAAAAGATCTTGCTGCTAAAATTGACAGTTTCAAGGAAATGATTAGGCGCGTGAAAGCTGCATTTCCAAATGCATCTGTCTTTGCAACAACATTGCGTCAAGTTATAGATGCCAACCACCACTTATGGGGTGCTATCATGCTAGAAGGTGAAAACTGGCATGTTGTAGAACCACGTCCCATCACAGTTCTTGACCGCATCGGTGGAGGAGACGGCTTTGTAGGTGGATTGCTCTATGGTATTTTGAGAGAATGGGAACCTGAAAAATGGATTCAATTCGGTTGGGCAACCGGAGTAATGGCAGTAACCCACCTGACAGACTATGCTCAACCGGCAGACGAAGAACAAGTTTGGAGCATCTGGGAAGGAAACGCACGCGTCAAACGTTAATCAAAAAAACAAAGACAGAGGGACGGTTCTTTTGTCTGTAATCTGCAAAGCGAAAAGTTAAGAGCGTTTTTCTCGCTTAGCAGTTGCGGTATCGTCCCTCCTTCTTTTAGTTGCCTTTATCTTCGGCAGACATAAGAACCGTTCTTGTGCCTTGCCTTAACCGTTGATAGACATGAGAACCGTCCCCATGTCTTATCCCCATGTCTTACACATGTCTTATTTTTTCCCTAGCTGGTTTAAAATCCTCAGGTAATGATTAGCTTCACGCAACACATGATCAGCAAGCAATGGATATGCTATAGCTTTAATGTTGCATTTGATAAGCCCTTCAGTACCCGTCGCTTTAAAATCCCTAAGCCTCTTTGTAGCTTGGAGGCTATCATTTGTAACTTTAGATATACCCATAGTCTGATTAAGTGCTGCAATAGCATCTTTTGTCAGTTTATCAAATTCATTACTGAAGTTATTTGCTGTATTAATAAGCTCTTCTTCCGTCGGATCCAAAAGTCCGCGGATAAACTTTGAATGTTCTGCCATAATGCGGTTCCAGAATACTTCTTGCTCGATTAAGTCTCGTTTATTAAGAATTTCTCTTCCATTTTGCAATTTAGTAAGCATCTTCAAATAGAAACGTGCTTCTCTTAAAATATGCTCTATCAGCAAAGGATAGTTAGTTGTAAACAATTTGCAGGAAAGGACATTCTTCAAAATAGTTGATTTAAATTGTATTAAAGATGATGTCAACACAATTGCTCTTTGATTTAAACTAAAAACCTTTCTTTCAAGTTTTGAATCAACCTTTATATTAAAATTACTGATAATACCTGCTTCAGCTTGTGTCAAATTTGTATTAATTGGAATTCCGGTAAGAAAAGAAGAAACTTGTTCGGCACGAAGAGTGAACGGTGTTATCAACTCTTCTGACATTGCTGTTTCAGGACTGATAACGCCATTTGATAAAGCAATAGTATCTGCTAGCAATTCTTCAAATTTTACTTTGAAATTATCTGCTTCCTGGGCAAAATTCGCATCTTTTCCAGTGAAACCGCTCTCCAAAAATATTGAGTGTTCTTTTGCTATTCTGAGAAAAAATAAATTAAGTTCCAATGACAATCTTATATATTCTTCCCTTGAAAGCATATATTCCATTTCCCCCCCAAAAAGCTAAAAAAGCTTATGGCATTTTAATATATATTATTAATATAGCTCGTAAATTGTTACATAATAAAAAAAGAGAAAACAAGAAGAAGAACTAGAGAAAAAACAGTGGAAGAAGGTTATTCGTTTTTTTGATTATAATTGAAACAAAATTGAGAAACTGTCTCTCACTAAAAAAACTGTCCCCTACCTTAGTATTTTGGGGGAATTGTCCACAATTATAGAAAAACTGTCACCGCTTTTGTCTCCTTATTTTACTGCGCTCATTCTGTTTAACATATATGCTGCTTCCATTAGTTTAGGCACCACCTGCTTTTTTCGGGAAAACATATCTTTCTTAAAAATGCTTATCTGCCATTTTTCTATACCAAAGGCAGCTTCAGCAAGCCATCTCGCTTCACCTGCAACTATTAGTTCAGTACCGCCTTTTACTAAGCTTGTAAGCATAAGAATGGAAAGATCCAATTTATTTTCTTTACAAAAGGATTCCAACTCATCTTTAAGTTTATCAAACATTTTATGAAATGCGTCGATGTCACCAACATTAACTTGTGATACGGAAACTTTATAATTTCCTATCGTAAATTTTTTCATATCTCTTGTTATTATCATGCCAGGCGGAGTATCTGTAAGATTTTCTCCCCTTGATATCATTTTAAGCCCATACTCATGTATATTAACACTTGCAATTTCTGCCAGATGTTCAGCAAGTTTCCTATCTTCATATGTACAGGTTGGAGACTTGAATAGCATAGTATCCGATAATATTCCACTTAGCATAAGTCCTGCCATATTTTTTGGTATGGCAATTTTATTCTCAAGATATATTTTACAAATTATAGTATTTGTGCTTCCCACAGGTTCAGCTCTATAATAAAGCGGTCCCATAGTTTGAAAATCTGAAATTCTATGGTGATCTATCACTTCTAAAATCCTTGTATTTTCAATGCCATCTATCGTCTGCCCTCTCTCATTATGATCAACAAGTATCACTTCTTTAAAATTTATATCCATCAAATTGCTTCGAGAAATCATACCTACAATATTACCATGTTCATTTACCACCGGAAACCATATATATCGGGAGGTAAGCATATTTTTCCTAACATCTTCCACATCTTCAGAAAGTGTGAAGTATTCGAGGTTTTCTCTTTTTATCAGTCCAGTAATAGGAAGAGCAAGATTGACTGCCTGAACAAGATCATATATATTCTTTCTTGAAGAAAAAATAACACCTTCATAGTCAGGTATTGGGTTAAGTAATGAATTATCTTCCACATCAGCCACAATTATGTATTTAGGTTCAAATGAAAAAATAAACCCTGCTCCATATTCGTTACGGTTGCAAATAATAAGGCCATTCTTGGAAACTCGCTGGTAATAGGTTAGATCACTGAAAATATAAATATTGCCTTTAAATGCATTTTCTTTTAATTGTCCTTGTATAATATTAAGCTCCAATACATCAAGTAAATTTTGAATAGGAATTTCCACTTCCTCCCTATAATTCCTCTGTTGGGTTGAGATAAGTGCAGGTACCAGATCCGTAATAGATATTATGCCCATTAAACGTTCGTTTTCATCGGCTACCGGTAGTGTTTTCCCGGTAACATTAACAATTCTTTTAACAACCTTCTGAATCGAATCCATTTCATGAACAGGTTCGATTTTTTCCATGTGCATATCTATTACTTTAGGTTTCAGATTGTATATTCTTAATGGTTTTTCTACACCGAAATATTCTAAGGCAAAAGCAGTTTCAGCATTAATATCGTCTAAAACAGCAGGAATGTACTTTTTATCAGGATCTATTTGATTTTTTAGGTAAGCATAGGTTATTGCAGCGCAGGTCGAATCCGTATCAGGGTTTTTATGTCCGAATATATAAACATCCTTCCGGTTTTTATCCAAGCCTCTCATCCTTTCAAAAAGTAGCTATTTCCATAAAAAAGCAGCTAACCCTTAATGTATTATTGCCCCGCTATAAAAATGTATTCGCAAAATTACTGAAAATAAGTGTTTTCACTGAATACGAACTCTGAACGCAAATAGCAAAACCTCCTATTTTAATATCCTATTTATATTTAGAATGTCAAAATATCCTATTTAGAATGTCATAACTAAATTTTTAATTAAAATGCCATCACGTAAGTATAACATTCAAAAACTTCAACTGCAATTTCTTATAATTAGCTGCTTCTTCAAGTGTATATATGAGCTTTATCTTTCTTAACCCTGTCCAAATTCATTAATTTCCTCCATGAGTTACATTGTTTCTATCGCTCCTTATTTGTTTGGTAAATATCTCTACTCAAAACATTGCAGCTATTTTTACTATTTTTTAAATACTTTCCAGGTAGGTTTCCGGCTTTTTAGGAGCATTTTTTCATATTAAGCAGGTATGAGAAGTTTACTAATGTTAGAGATTCTAAAGGTGTATAAAATCCCTTATCAGATTCAAAATAGTTTTCTTTATATCATTTATTGTATCTTTTTCTGTCTTACACTCATTCCTGTTAAAAGGTAAATACTTAAATACTCAATCACAATATTAGATTTTCCATCTCATCTTGAAATTTAGGATTTTAGACATATATTCAGCAGAGTAAGGTTTATGAAATTATTTTATTTAGAGTATCCTCAAACACTTTATAATAAAATGCGCCTTGACCCCCCGTTATTGGAGAATTTCTGCGTAGAACTCTCTCTACTGTAAGAATTCTATTGTTTTATACTTAACTCAACCCTTTAAAAAATCTAGCTGCCTTCCTCATGTTGTCAAGGGCAAGGGCCATAGCCTGCTTCGCACCCCTGACAACATTCGTCAGTCAGACTAAGTTGTTTTGGGGGTCGGTTAAGTATTTATGCTACTATTTCTAATGATG
>DUMC01000006.1 GCA_012840075.1 Clostridiaceae bacterium
CAAAAGAGTGTGAAAGTAAACAGGTAAATAATGTCACAGATCCTGCAGCAACAACCATTTGGGGCAAATTAGGTGCCTAATATATGAGCTTGTCAAGGTTCAGCTAACTTTGCGTAAGTACTGTTATAAAAATAAACGCACCTAATAAAAATAAATGCACCTAACATTGTGACAAAAATATCAAACTTAATATGTAGTTTCTTGACTTCGATATTTATCAGGTATATAATGTAACTAAAAAGTTATTTACCAAAGGTGATGTTACATAATGAAAAAAAAAGCCAATAAAAGAGAAAGAAACTCTCAAAAGTCGAGAGAAGACATTCTTAGAGCTGCTGAGATAAAGTTTGCGGAAAAAGGCATTTATGGCACCAGAGTTGACGATATTGCCAAAGAAGCAAATATCAATAAAAGAATGCTTTACGAGTATTTTGGCAATAAAGAAGACCTATATAGGGCGGTATTAGTTGAAGTATACAGCAGGCTTAGTAAAGAAGAAATGACTCTCTTATCTGAGGATATAGATTGCATTGAAGCGGTTAAAAAGATTATAAAACTTTATTTTGACTTTTTAAAAAGCAATCCTACGTATGTAAATCTCATCTTATGGGAAAATTTAAACAAGGGCAAATATATTGAAGATATAGACTTTTCCAATATTAAGGATCCGGCATTTGCACTTTTCTCGGAAGTAATTAACAGAGGCAAGAAAGAAGGTATATTTAGAAAGGAAGTTGATAATGAACAAGCTATACTTTCCTTATTGACATACAGCTTTTCATATTTCTCAAACAGGTATACCTTGTCGAAGCTTCTGGGAAAAAGAATTGATACGGAGGAGAGCATAAAAAAGAGAATTGAAACGGTGACGGAAATGTTCCTTAGATATCTTTGTGTATAATACTGCGATACCTTTTTACATGAATTAATTTATTCGCTTGTATCGTGTGCAATTAACATTGTTTAGAGTTTATATCATATATTTAATTTTGTTTTAGTTTCAAAGATTATTTTAAAAGATAAGGAGGGGAGAACATGCTATGGTATAATTCGACAGCAGAAGATATTAGAAAGGCAGATCCTGATACTGCTGTTTTGCCTGTAGGTTCAACAGAACAACATGGCCCCCATCTTCCCGTGGGAACTGATTTCATGATAGCTGAAGCTGTTGCAAAGGGTGTTGCGGAAAGACTAGGAGCATATCTTTTACCTGCAATACCGATAAGCACTTGCCGCGAACATATGGGCAAGAAAGGCAGTGTATGGATGAACCCTGATACATTTTACAATATGATAAAGGATATACTTTTGAGTCTTAAAGAACAGGGTTTTAAAAAGATTATATATATTCAGGCTCATGGAGGAATTTTTACAGGTACACCTGCCATACGTGAAGTAAATGCAACAAATCCCGATATTAAAGTTGTAAAAATTGATTTGGTCCAGTTTTTTACTTCCAATGAGTTGAGCAGCATCCTTGAATGTAAAGATAATTTGCATGCTTGTGAATATGAAACTTCCTTGATGTTGTATCTTCATGAAGACCTAGTTAGAAAAGAACTTATTGAAGACTATATCCCAAATATACCGAGAGATTTCCTCAATTACAACTCCATATTTAAGTATTCAAAAAACGGTGTTTGGGGTAAGCCAAGCCTAGCAACAAAAGAAAAAGGTGAAAAGCTGTTAAATGCATTGATTGATAAGACAATTGAGTATGCAAAGTGGGTATTCGAAACATGTAATATTTAACGTTGATAAATATTAAACTTGATTATAGACATAGCGAAGTGATTATAAACATAATTGAGTTTATATAACATAAACTTAATTTAAATAAACATAATTAACAAGTGAAAATAAAAAATAAAATATTTATAGAGAAAAATATACAAAAAGCGAGGAGGATTACTATGAGCAAAAAAGTAAAAGTTTTAATAATCGGTGCTGCTTTTAGCGGAGATCTTCATATGGATGGTTATTCACGTTGTAGGGATATTGCCGAAGTTGTTGCCATATGTGATAAAGACTTGAGCAGAGTTAAAGCTCTTGCTGAAAGGTACGGCCTTAAGGATTATGCAGCATATGATGATTACAAAAAAGCTATTGATGAGGTAGATTGTGACGTAGTAGATATCTGTCTTCCAAACTTCTTGCATCATGATGTAGCTGTATATGCATTTAAAAAGGGTAGGCATGTGATATCCGAAAAACCCTTGGCTACTACCGTGGAAGATGCTGAAGACATGGTAAATGCTGCAAAAGCTGCAGGCAAAAAACTTTATTATGCAGAAGACTGGGTAATGGCACCTGCAATTAATAAAGCGCTGCAATTTGTGGAAGAAGGAGCCATAGGTAAACCTTTGTATATTCGTGCAAGAGAATGTCACAGTGGTTCCCACTCACCTTTTGCTCAGACTATTAAATATTGTGGCGGAGGATGTATGGTGCATCTTGGCATTCATCCAATTGCATTCGTACTGGGTCTTAAGAATAACAAGTGGACTGAACTTGTAGCCATGACATCCGGCGGTGGCGAAAATAACCTTTTGCACCGTAAAATGGAAGGTGAAGACTGGTCTGCATGCATTATTAGATTTGAAGACGGTACATTTGCATTGTTAGAAGCCAATTATGTAACTGTCGGTGGTATGGAAGACGTTATTGACATTTATGGCGACAAAGGTTGCATGCATATAGATTTAACATTTTCATCACCAATAAAGTGTTTCTCAATTCCGGGTTTAAGCTATACGGTTGAAAAAGCTGAAATTACAACAGGATGGTCCCGCCCTGCTGTTGATGAAAAGTTCAACCTAGGTTATGTTAATGAGATAAGGCACTTTATGGAATGCATACTTAAAGATGAAGATGCCATGGTTGGCTTAAGAGGAATCGACGGATATGAGGCTCTCAAGGTTGCAAATCTTATATACAAATCAGCAAGAGAAGGCATCCGCATAGTTAATGAGAAAAAATAAAAGCCTTTATTGATGAAAAAAAACAGACATATTTGATACTTTAATTTGAGGGGGTTAAGATGTATTTATGTCAAAAGAATTAGATCTGTATTTGCCGGTTGAAATAGCAGGAATTACTTTTAAAAATCCGTTTTATGTAGCTTCCGGACCTACCACTAAGTCAGTCAAACAGCTTAAGAGAATTGAAGAAACCGGTTGGGCTGCTGCAAGTATAAAACTAACAATAGATCCTGCTCCTTACATTAACAGAGCACCAAGATATGCTATATTTAGAGACCGGAATGCCTTGGCATTTACGGCGGAAAAAAGGCTTTCCTTTGCGGAAGGATTAAAATTAGTTGAAGATGCCAAAAAAGTGCTAAAAGAGCTTATTCTCATGGCTAATATTACCTACGCCGGAGATAAAGGTATAGAAGGCTGGGTTAATATGGCAAAGAAATTTGAAGAAGTTGGAGCGGACATAATAGAATTGAATATGTGCTGCCCTAACATGTCATATAATGTTGAACTTACATCCGGGGATAGCCATGCATCATCTATCCGTACCGGAGCCAGCCTTGGCCAACAAGCTGATGTAGTTGCGGAAATTGTAAGGGCAATCAAGGAAGAAATAAAAATACCCTTATTCGTAAAATTGACCCCAGAAGGAGGAAGAATTGCCCAAGTTGCAAAAGCTCTATATGCTGCCGGTGCAGATGCAGTAGGCGGCACTGCAAACCGTCTGGGGATTCCTCCAATAGACTTGGATAATCCAGGCAAAGCAGTATATCATTTGCAAGACGAAATAAGCATGTCATGTCATGCAGGAAGCTGGGTTAAGCCTTTGGCATTAAGAGACACATATGAAATAAGGAAAGTAAACGGGCCGGATTGTAAGATCACGGCAGCAGGCGGAATTAGGAATTACAAAGATGCAGTAGAAATGATTATGTGCGGAGCAGACTTGCTGGGTATTTGCGCTGAAACTCTTATAAGCGGGTTCGACTTTATAAGAGGTGTTATAGCTGATCTTAAACAATACATGGAAGAACATGGTTACAATAATCTGAGAGAAATACGCGATACAATAGTTCCTCTTGTAAAAACCGCTCCTGAACTTACTATTTATGAAGGTAATGCTAGACTTAAGGAACCAAATCTGGCTGCTCCATGCAAAACTGCATGTCCTCATCATGTACCTGCACAAGCATATGTACAAAAAGTTGCAAAAGGAGATTTCAAGCGTGCATATGAATTGATAATGTCCAAAAACCCTTTGCAATCCGTATGTGCATGGGTATGCAATCATCCATGTGAAGATGCTTGTACCCGTGGTGAAATAGGCACTCCCATACCGATTAGGGAAATAAAGAGGTTTGTAATTGAATATGGCAAAAAGGCAGGTTGGAAACCCGAATTTAAGAAGAAAGCCGACAGAAATGAAAAAGTTGCAGTTGTAGGTTCAGGTCCATCAGGACTATCCTGCGCATATAATCTTGCTTTAGCTGGATACAAGGTGACTGTATTTGAAAAAGAAAATTATCTGGGCGGGATGCTCCGTTATGGTCTGCCTAAATTTAGAATGAATCACGAAATATTAGCTGAAGAAATAAATCTTCTCAAGGATTTGGGAATTGAATTTGTGACAGGAAAGAGCCTAGGAAAAGATTTCAGTATTGATAGTCTTAAAGCCGAAGGATATGCTGCAATATACATTGGGATAGGTGCCCAAGAAGGTCAAAAACTGGATATCTCCGGTGAGGATGCTGAAGGCGTATATTCGGCGATATCATTCCTGAAATCAGTTTATGACGGAAAAGCTCCCAAAGTAGGAAAGAGAGTTGTAGTAATCGGCGGAGGATTTACTGCCGTTGACTCAGCACGTACTGCTAAAAGGCTGGGTGCAGAAGAAGTTTACATTGCATACAGAAGAACAAAAGATGAAATGCCTGCTTCTGAAGAGGAAATTACAGAAGCTGAAGAAGAAGGAATCAAAATAATGTACTTGGTAGCACCAAAAGAAATCGTAACAGAAAACGGAAAAGTAACGGGGATTACAATGGTTAACCAGGTACTGGGTGAAAAAGACGAAAGCAATAGAAGAAGACCTGAAGCAGTATCAGAAGCACAATTCACTTTGCCATGTGATACCGTAATTGCCGCAACCGGCCAAAAGCCGGAACAATCTGCCGTTAAAGATCTTAAGATTGATAGAAGAGGTATGATAGTAACCGTACCTTCAACGGGAGCTACAAATATAGAAGGTGTATTTGCAGGCGGAGATGTAGTTAACGTAGAAAATGTAATTGCAGCAATTGCTGCAGGAAAACGTGGAGCTGTATCAATAGACAAATACATTGCAAAAGAAAATGCAACATTGGAATACGAACCTGATTACCCTGAAGTTTCCAAAGAGGCTGTTTTAAAGAGAACAGGTTATTTCAAGGATATAGGACCGATAGATATAAATACTGTCGACGGTAAAGACAGGATAAAGAGCTTTGAAACTTATACCCGTACACTCACAGAGGAAGAAGCCGTTGCTGAAGCCAAGCGCTGCCTTAACTGCGGTTGCGGTGAAGGTTGTGGTATATGTGCTTCCATATGCAGTGAATTTGCAATTCATTTAAAACATGACGATTGTTGGGAAGTTAACCCACAAGAGTGCGTGGCTTGCGGCATGTGTTATAATCGTTGTCCCAATGGAAATATTGAAATGATAAACCGTTACATTTTGGTTAAATGAGAGTTAACAGCTCTCTTCAAATAGGGAAAAATATCCCTATATTGAAGAGAGTATCTCTTTTAAATTTAAGGAGGATAGTATCATGAAGAAAGTACTTATTACCCCAAGATCCTTTCCGGAAGCCGGTAAGGAAGCTTACAAACTTTTGAGAGAAAACGGGTTTGAAATAATAGATAATAAAACCGGAAAAACATTAACCGAAGAGCAAATGATTGAAATGTGCGCTGAGGTAGACGGGATCATAGTTGGTGTGGATCCTGTAACTGAAAGAGTTATGAAAAACGCAAAAAAATTAAAAGCTGTTTCGAAATATGGTGCGGGATTAGACAATATAGATTTAAAAGCAGCTGAAACGCTGGGTATAAAGGTAGATCGCGCAGCAGGAACAAACGCAACGTCTGTTGCAGAGCTCACTATAGGGCTCTTTTTTACTTTAGCAAGGAATATATATTATTCTGCAAAAAGTGTAAAAAGCGGAGGATGGGATAGACTCCGCGGTATAGAGTTATATGGAAAGACTGTTGGGATACTCGGATTTGGAAATATAGGTAAGGAAGTTGCAAGAATAGCCCACGGAATTGGCATGAATGTAATTGCTTATGATCCTTATGTTAGTGATGATGACGAAAGTGTAAAAAAATACTCAGTAAAAATGATGGATAAGTCAGATGTTATAAAAAATGCAGATTTCTTAACGCTTCATATTCCTCTTACAGATGGAACAAAACATATTATTAATAAAGAAACCATTGATACAATGAAAACAGGGGCATATCTGGTTAATACTGCCAGAGGGGAATTAGTAGACGAAGATGCCCTTTATGATGCTCTTGTAGCCGGCAAATTAGCAGGAGCAGCAGCCGATGTATTCTCAAAAGAGCCCCCTGAAGGACATAAATTATTAAAGCTGGATAATTTCATTCTGGTTGCCCATATGGGAGCTTACACTAAAGAAGCCAACGAAAAAATGGCTTTGAAATCAGCGGAAAACTTGATAAAAATGCTGGAATAACGGGATAAGGAGAAATGAATATGGATTTTTTTATGGGTGTTGATATCGGAACATCAGGGGTGAGGGCTGCTCTTTTTAATGAAAGCGGGAAAGAAATTGGTTTGTACCATGAAGAATATCCCATGATTAGTAAAGAACCCGGGATGGGTGAATTAGACTCGGATAGGGTTTTTAAATCCACGGTTAATGTTATAAAGAATTGTATAGAAAAATCAGGTGTGGAAGGGAAAAAAATTGCTGCCATAGGTTTCAGCACCCAGCTTTTCAGCATACTTGCTGTTGATGCTGAGGGAAAATGCTTGACAAATGTTTTTACTTGGGCAGATTCACGGTCTATAAATCATGCGGACATGATAAAAGAAAAATATGACTACGTGAAAATGTATAATAATACAGGATGCAGAGCACAGCACCCAATGTATCCCGTGAGCAAAGTACTTTGGCTTAAAGATACAATGCCCGAGATATTTGCTAAAACATATAAATTTATATCAATAAAAGAATATGTACTTCACAAACTTTTCGGTCAATATGTAATTGACATTACTGACGCTTCTTCAACAGGATATTTTAACATTCATAATTTTACGTGGGATAAATATATAATAAATGATGTTCTCGGCATATCGGAAGAAATGCTGGGTGAACCTGTTGACTGTACCTTTATACTTAAGGGAATGAAAAAAGAATACGCACAAGAAATGGGAATTGCTCCTGAAACACCTGTTGTGGTCGGCTCCGGTGATGGAATGTTAGCAAACGTAGGTTGCGGTGTCTTTGATAATACATCTATGTCTTCAACAATCGGTACCAGCGGAGCACTTCGCATAGCTACCCCAAAACCAATTCTGGACCCGTTGCAAAGGACCTGGTGCTATTGTTTTACCAGAGATACTTGGGTTGCAGGCGGAGCAATAAATAACGGGGGTATTATTTTAAAATGGCTTAGGGACCAACATAAATCAGCTTATGAAAAAGAAGCTGAAGAAGCAGGTTTAAAAAGCGTATATCAGTTATTTGATCTTTACGCAAGTGAAATAAATGCCGGAAGTGATGGATTAATATTTCTACCGTTCTTAACGGGGGAAAGATCTCCTAACTGGAATGCATCAACAAAAGGAACAATTCACGGATTGCAGCTCATTCACGGAAAAAAGCATTTAATTCGAGCAGCAATGGAAGCAGTGATCTACAGGATGTTTTCAGTATACGAGATTTTAACTGCTTTTAGTGATAATGTGAAACAAGTAATTGCCAACGGAGGATATACAAATTCTGATATATGGCTTCAAATCCAAGCCGATGTATTTAACCGTGAAATTGCTGTAGCAGGTATAAATGAAGCATCTGCATTTGGTGCAGCTTATGTTTCGATGGCTGCCATCGGAGCTATCAGTTCACTAAAATATCCTTTACCGGCAATGAAACCTCAAAAAACTATAAAGCCCATAAGTGGAAATGTTCAAATATACAGAAATGTTTATGAGGAGTTTAAGAAGTTATATAATAAAATATATTCATGATTACGTTTTATATTAGATACTATTATATCAACTGCTACATCATATAAATTAATGTTATATGTTACAGTTATTATCATTTGTTATTATTAGTGTAGGAAAATTTTATTATTTTTGAATGAAATAAGAATATCAAAAACATGAAAGACAATTTGTTTGCGCATGATAGCTAATTAATCAATATTTTAATTAAAAAGAAAGGAGACAAGCAATATGAACGAGATTTTGAAACAAATCGGTGATTATGGTATAGTTCCTGTTGTGAAGATAGATGATGCAAAAGATGCTGTACCTTTGGCAAAAGCTCTTATTGACGGGGGTCTTCCAGTAGCTGAAATTACTTTTCGTACTGCTGCTGCCGAAGAAGCTATAAAGAATATAACACAGGAATTTCCTGAGATCCTTGTAGGAGCAGGTACCGTTCTGAGTGTTGAACAGGTAAAAAAAGCTGTTAATGCAGGAGCAAAATTCATAGTAAGTCCCGGTTTCAATCCTGAAGTAGTAAAATATTGTGTAGAAAACGACATACCAATTACACCGGGATGCAGCAATCCAACGGATATTGAAATGGCATTAAGTTTTGGCTTGGATGTGGTTAAATTCTTCCCAGCAGAATCTTTTGGTGGAATTAACACATTAAAAGCTATAAGTGCACCCTATAGTATGATTAAATTTATCCCTACAGGCGGAATCAATGCAAAGAACCTCAATGATTACCTTTCATTTAACAAGGTTCTTGCTTGCGGCGGAAGCTGGATGGTTAAGGATGAATTAATAAAGAGCGGGAAGTTTGATGAAATTACTCGGTTAACTCGTGAAGCTGTAGATACCATGCTAGGTTTTGACATAGATCATATAGGAATAAATTCACCTGATGAAAACACTTATAGCGAAACATCGGAAAAACTGGCTAAAATATTTAACTTCCCCAGAAAAGACGGAGAAGTATCAAGTTTTATAGGTAAAATCTTCGAAGTCATGAAAGGTGTAGGCAGAGGGAAAAACGGACATATTGCTATAAAAACTAATAGTGTATCAAGAGCCATATCGTATCTTACAAGAAATGGTGTAGAAGTAGATATGAACAGCGTAAAAACCTCTTCAGGACAACCTGTTTTTGTATACCTGAAAGATGAATTTGCGGGATTTGCCATACACCTGGTACAGAAGTAAAAATAAATACAACCGGCAGCAAAATGATAAATATAAACATGCTTTGGAATGTATTTAATGAATAAAGTGTAAATGTTTGCCAAGGGGCATGAATGAAGGGGCTGTTTACATGAAAACACTCCTTAGCAACATCCTCTTGGCAATGTTTTCATAAAAAATAAATACGCCTATTAACATTGAACAAAAAGTCCTACAAAAAAGCATAAAATATGATATGATAAAAAAATGAATGGTAATAAAATATTGAGGGGTAGTAAAGTAATGAAACGTATTATTTAGCAACAAACAGGGGATTTTTATTTATACCAAACAATGCATTTTTATTATCAGTAACAGGTGGTACTTGTGAGTGTTAATTATAATAAAGATAGTAAATATGAAGGAATTCATATAATAAGGATAGAGGATAATAAAAACAATCTTCCCTTCTTCATTATTAAAATGAGTAAATGCAACCCTAATATACATATGCATGAATTTGTGCAGATCGTATATATGTGCAAGGGCAAGATTAAACATGTTATAAATAACAATGCTTTTGAGGTATCAAAGGGTGATATATTTGTCATACCTCCGTATGTACCACACTTTTTTATAGATTCCCCTGGTGAAAAATATGAACTGATAGAATTCGAATTTACACCTGAATTTATAAATGAGAAATTTTCAATACTTCAAGAAAGCAAAAATCCTGAATCGTTCAATATGATTAACAGCGGTTTCATGGATTTTGCTTATCTTGAGCCTTTTTTGGTAGCCGAACACGAAGTCAAGCCTAGGTTAAATCTTACAGGTAGCATCCAAATTGAAGTAGAGAAAATTCTTAATGAGATTTTACTGGAATATGAACGCAGGGAAGTAGATTTTGAGTTAATGATTAAAGCTTTGCTTTTGAAACTGCTGGTTATTGTAGGTCGCGAATATAAAAGACAAAATACAGGTACAGAGTTCGATGATATTCTGGCAAGACACAGAGATGCCTTGTACGAAGCTTTGGAGTATATTAATAATAATTTTATACAGGATATAACTATTGAAGATGCTGCAAAAGTTGCAATGTTGTCTCAATCATATTTCAGATATTTATTTAAACAACTTACTCAAAAAACATTCACCGAATATATAAACAGCTTACGAATAGCAAAAGCGGTAGAACTGCTAAAAAATAATCCTGAAATGAAAGTAGTTGACATTTGTTTTGAAGTAGGTTTTAAAAGCGTAAATCATTTTAATAGAATTTTCAGGATAGAAACCGGTTATACACCAATGCAAGTGAGAAAAGGAAAAGTTGGCTGTAGCAGTGAATATAGCTAAGAAAGCGAATACAAGTTGGATATAAAATGTAGTATGGGTGTATTAAACAAATTATGGAAGAATATTTGACTAAGATTAGCGTTTCATTACTTAGAATCTCCAGATTCAATAAAGTAAATACATTTATATAAAAAGAGAGGGGATTATTTGTGAGGAAATCATTGGTTATAGCTCACAGAGGGGCTTCCGGTTACGCTCCGGAGAATACGATAGCTGCCATTAATAAAGCATTGGATATGAAGGCAGACGGGATTGAAATTGATGTTCATTTATCAAAAGATGGTCATTTAGTTGTTTGCCACGATGAAAAATTAGGGCGTACCAGTAATGGTTCAGGATATGTTAAGGATTATACTTTAGAAGAATTGAAAAAATTAGATTTTGGAAGCTGGTATTCATCTGATTATGCAAATGAAAGGATACCAACCTTGGAAGAAGTATTGTGTTTACTTAGGGATAAAAATGTACTTTTGAATATTGAAGTTAAAAACAATGTAATAATATATGAAGAAATTGAAAAAGCATTAGTCAATTTAGTAAGAAAATATGAGATGGTGGAAAAAGTAATAATTTCATCATTTAATCATTATTGCGTTAAAGAAATAAAGAGTTTGGCACCGGAGCTCAAAATCGGCCTTTTATATTCAGAAAGGCTTTACAAGCCGGGGGACTATGCAAAGATTGTCGGTGCAGAGGCAATACACCCTTACTATATAACTATTAATTCCGATTCAATAAACAATTGTAAAAAGAACGGTATATTAATAAACGCTTGGACTATTAATAATCCGGAACATATAAAAGAGGCAGTTGCCTTAGGTATTGACGGGGTTATTACTAACTACCCTGATATTGCAAAGGATATCGTATCTAATATGCAGACTTGATTTTTATGTATACATATGCTAGTATGTAAACGAATTATGTTAAAGGTTTGAATGTGGTAAAAATGCTAAGTTGGGATGCTTTAATAGAACAGTGCAAGAATTGTACCAAATGCGGTTTGCATAAAGGAAGGACAAATGTTGTAATAGGTAGGGGAAATAAAAGTGCCCCTCTTATGTTTATAGGTGAAGGTCCAGGGGAGCAAGAAGACAAGCAAGGACTTCCGTTTGTCGGTGCGGCAGGAAAGCTTCTTGATCTTTTACTTGAAGCTCATGAGATAAGTGAAGATATGTATTACATATGTAATATAGTAAAATGCAGACCACCTAATAATAGAGTACCTTTAGAAGAAGAGGCCACGCAATGCCTGGATTATTTACGTAATCAAGTGAGATTGGTAAGCCCAAAGATAATAGTGTGTCTTGGTGCTACGGCAATGAAATATGTGATAGATAGGAAAGGCAAAATAACCGAAATGAGAGGACAATGGGTAGAAAGAAAAGGATTCTGGCTTATGCCTACATTTCATCCTGCTGCATTACTTAGGGATGAATCCAAGAAAGAACTAGCTTGGAAGGACTTTAAAAAAATAAAACAAAAGTTAAGTGAAATAAGCAATAATTTTTAGAAAGTTAAATAGAATAATTTAAGGAATAATTTAAAATAGAGATTTAGAAAGAATAATTAAAACAGAAATTTAAAGAGTTTGTAAAAGAAACTTTGATATAAATTGTTAAATAATTATTTAAATAAAATTTATTAATCTTGATAATACTATTACTAAATGGTATATTAAAAAAGCGCTTGTAAATGAGCGGCATCTTTCTTAAAGAAAATTTAAAGAAAGGTGTTGACAAAAATAATCAAGCGTGTTAAGATAAAAAAGCTGTCGCCAAGAGCGACAGAAAAAGGCAACATTGTACAGCATCATTTAGATGATCATTTACATGGACATTGAAAAGTGAACAGTGTAAA
>DUMC01000042.1 GCA_012840075.1 Clostridiaceae bacterium
AAATAACCAAACTGAGCCTTACCATTTTCATCTACATGGAATCCACCTGTTGCCAAACATAATCCCCATGCGTTACCAAATCTTAATAGGGCTGAAGTATTCTGACAGGTAAAAGGTACCTCATCTGCCTGACTGTTACCATTTGGATCAGAATTTTTAAATTTGACTAACATATCATACCAATCTTCAATAGTTGTAGGTTCGTTAATTGAGAGTTTTTCCATCCAATCTTGTCTTACAATATATCCATATGGCTGAACAATATCTTGAGCTTCTGTAGGTACGGATAATGTATATATTTTTCCATCCGGTGCAGTAAACAACTTTTTCAACCTTGTATCTTCTTCAAGCATTCTCTTTATATTAGGTGCATATTTATCAATTAAATCATTAAGCTCTGCAAAAAGTCCTGAGGGTATGTACGTCATAGGATCACCGGGAACCATTATTATATCCGGAAGATCCGTACCTGCTGCTAACCTTGTAGCCATAACCGTAGAATACTGAGCTGAAGGTGTTACATCCCATTCGATTTTTACTCCGGTTTTCTTTTCTATCTCTTGCCAATACCTCCCCTTGATGCATCATATTATGGAAGAAAATTCAGATCTCTTACATATATAAAAACTCTTCCTGAAGTTGATAATATTCCAAGAGCAACAGCTATAGTATCAATCAAAGAAGATACTCTTTTAAAAATTTTCTCCGCTATAACAGCAGATAGCCAAATAGGTGTATACATCTTTTCTAATGATAAACTTATAACAGGTATAAATCAAAACGAAATGATTGCAAAAACAATATCGGATAAATTGAGTGTCAATGTATTTAGCGATTCACAAAAATTAAAAATACAAAATAATAAGTATTATGCTTTTTTATGCTCCTCAGATTCTATCGGCTGGAATTATGTTGCTGTAATTCCATCACATATAGTTCTTGCCCAGGCGAATTATATAGCAAAAGCAAGCATACTATTAATCCTGTTTCTTATGTGCATAGGTCTTTTACTTGCTTATACGAATTTTAAAAACACCTACAAATATGTGGATAATATTATGCAAACCATAAAAACAATATTGGGTAGCAATGATGAGATTACAAAAGAAGAGAATGAATATAAAGCCATAGAAAATGCCATAATGGAGCTTTTTAACAAAGAACAAAAGCTTAAACAAACATTTGAAAACAACTTACCGTTACTCAAGAACAGCTACCTTTTAAAGATATTAAAAGGTGATTTTATACTAAATGATTCTTTTTTAAAGATGCTTGAATTTTTGGAGATACGTCTTAATAATAGTTTTTTTACATGTATCACACTTATCGATATAAATAACTTCAGCAGTATTATAGAAAATAAACTGAATAACTCAATTCCCGACTGGAATATTTATGTAGTAGATGATGGTATTAACATAAAATCAATATTAGTGAACTCTAATACAGATAATTACAGTGAAATTATTGATAAGGTATATAATGCTCTCTCAAATTTTATACCCAATGTAACAGCAGGTGCCGGTAACATGTATAATTCTATGGATATGCTTCATTTATCATACAAAGAAGCTTTGAATGCCCTTGATTATAAGCTATTAAAGGGGCATAATAAAATCATCACCTTTGAAGAAATAAAAAACAACAACGAGCTTTATTATTATTATCCAAGAGATAAACAGGATGCCATCATCAACTGTTTAAAATCCAATGAACCTGAAAAAGCTTATTCAATATGTTTGGAAATTATTGATGATAACATAGCTTCGAAGAAGTTAAATATTGAAGCAGTAAAAAGTCTATTTTGTAATATACTTATTACATTGTTCCAGCTTCTGCAAAATTCAAATGTAGGAGATATGGATTACACTATGGAATGTAAGCTATTTTCATTAGATAATATTCATGACATAAAAAACTATCTGAAAGAAATATGTTATTCAATTTGCAACAGAATTAATTTAGAACAGCAGAATTATTATAATAAAATGGTAGATGAAATAATTCGTGATATTAATGAAAATTGTTTTTCGTCAAACCTTACTTTATCATATCTTTCTGATAAATATGGTTTGACGGAACCATACCTTAGCGCTCTTCTCAAGAAAAATTTAGGTTGTACGTTTATGGATTACATAACAATAAAGCGTGTCGAAAAAGCCAAGGAGCTACTGTTAATGAACAATTTGAAAATAGCCGACATCAGCAAAATGGTCGGCTATGAAAGTGATCTTAGTTTCCGGAGGGCCTTTTCAAAATACACCGGAGTATCTCCAAGCCAATTTAAAAAGCTAAAACACTTAAGCACTTAAATACTTAAACTTTCATATTTTATAATTTATACTCTATACTTTATACTTTTCAAAAGCTTTATAAAAAGCCTTTATCCTGTCCAACTTATTATTCTCACACGCATACCTTCCGAATTGGGTTCTGATTACGGTAATGCCTGCTTTTACAGTATTATCAACCCACTGTTCTATTTCCTCATCGCTCATTTCAGTAATTACATAAGCATAAAGTAGCCAGTCGAAAGGAACATCCGTATTTTCTTTTATTATTTCTATAGTCAAAAGGTCGGAAACCGAAGGCTGATAATGGGAAAGGTTTACATCTTTAAGATATTTTAAATGTGCAGGTGAAAGATTCTCGCAGTGCAAAGATCTCTTACCTTTAGTAAGCCCCTCGTAATATTGGTTCCAGTACGGAATAACAAACTCAGGCCATAACTCGGGTGAAATTAAGCTTGCAAAGTCGTCTGCGAGACCTGCACCGTTTGGGTTGATTTCCGGCAAACCATTTATTCTGTTGTTAAACCGACAAAAGCCAATAATGCTGTCCGTCAAAAGGGTTAGGAATTTCTTTACCTTCTCGGGTTCATCATATATATCATAAATAAAGTCCAATCCGCGCATAAGAACAGCCGATGTAATTGGTCCTTCTCCGCCGAATCCGGAAAAGCGTATGTCCTGCTCAGGAAATTGCTCTTTTAGATAATTGCAAAGTTCGTAGTAGTGTTGAAAAAGGGGATGCTGGCTATAATCGATATCTTTTTTGGATTCTAATAATTCAATTCCTTCGTTAATGCTCGAAAGAAAAGGCTTAACATTAGGTTCGGAATCTTCAGGAAATATAACGGGGGCACCGAGACAAATAATATGTGCATATGAAATGGGAGGACCTGATACTTTGCGAAGAGGAAGAATATCCCCAAAATAATCATAAATTTTCTTTAATCCCTCGCGCCAAGCATGAGCACATTTAACTTTATCCTGAAAAAATTCTCTCATTGTAATTCCACCTAAGTATGGAATAGCATCATGATATATTTCAACAGAAGGTTTTATTTCAACACCTTTATATGCGTATTTCATTACGGATTTGCCTCCTTTCTTCTTTTATCTATTTTTATCTTTTTGGAATTGCCGGGAATATATCTGCAATAGCCGTACATCTAATAGCTGTATATCTATATAAGTCGTTAATTAATATATATAAAATCCTTATATTATAGAACCATATTATAATTTTATTAGATAAAATGCAATTAAAAAACTTATGTAATAATTGTTTTTATTGAGATATTAATAATATTTTTTTATGTACCCTTTCACAACTAAATTAGTATTTGCTATAATCCCATATAGAGCATAGATATATTTAACACTATCGGTTGTGCCGGTTTTCGCACTCAATGATTGCATTAAAAGCACGAGATGAATCGAAAGGGATGAATACAATGAAAATGAATATAAATACTGCAAAATGGTGGGAAAGACCCCTAAGAATATCTGCAGTCCAATGCAACTACGGCGAGGACAGTTTTGAAATACTCAAAAACACCGTGGTAAAAGGTGCATTCAACACCGAACAATTATTACATTTGACTGCAGAAGGCCATATGAGCTTTTATGAAGAAGAGCTACATGGTGAAAAGCTTGATAGATACCTTGCAGAGGCGCATAAATACAATATTAAAGAAATTATTTACATCAATGTCCACTGCCTCTTAAAAAAATACAGGGATGAACACCCCGATTGGATACAACTCGACCGAGAGGGTAATGAAATAAAAGCCTATGACGTTCATTACTTTAATTGTATAAATTCAAATTGGTTTGATTATTTCCTAAACAATCTGAAAAAACTATGCACTCATGATATCGACGGAATTTTCCTCGACGGTCCCGTAATTGCAAGCAATGGATGCTATTGCAAAGCTTGTCAGGACAAATTTTTCAAACTGTGCGGTAAGTCAATTTTTGAAGCTTCTCAGGATGAAATGATGCTTTTTAAAATAGATTCAGTAACAGAGTATGTTAAAAAAACCAGTCAAACTGCCAAATCCGTTAAACCTGGTGTTCTAATTTATCTGAACAATTCGGCATTGAGAGCTGATGTGACGGGAAACAATACAAGAAAAGTAGAACCTTATGTTGACCTTCTTGGTGCTGAAGGAGGATTTATTTGGGTTGATAGAAATATAAGCTTATGGCACGCAGGTTCCATGGCCAAATTTATTGAAAACCAAGCTAAAGGTAAACCAACCGTAATCTTTTTTGCCGGTGATCATAAGCCTCATTCATATTTCATGCATACAGCAGCCGAAACAAAAATTATTTATGCCCAATCTATAGCAAACGGCGCAAGTGTTTGGTACGGAATACACGGTCCAACCTGGATGATGAACAGCCCGGGTGGCAAAGCAGCTATTGATATGAATAAATTTCATGCAGCAAATGAAGAATATTATTTTAAAACAAAACCTTTATCTAAAGTTGCTCTAATGTGGTCGATGGACAGTGCAAACTACTATGCTTCCAGTGTTGCCACATCTGACTTCACCCAAGCACAGCAAGTAGGTACAATCACAAGGAAGAAAGGTAATCATTACAAAGCTTTCATGGGATTTTATGAAATGCTTTCCAGGTCACACATTCAGTTTGATGTGATTGACGAATTTAACGTAAAAGAAGGTTCAATAAATAAATATGATCTTGTGATTCTGCCAACCTGTGGATGCATGTGCGACCAAACCATAAAAGGAATAAAAGATTATGTAAAAAACGGTGGGAATATAATTTCTACTTATGATACTGGTTTTTATGATCAAAAAGGTAAATTTGTCGGGCCGGAGCGATTAGGAGACGTTTTCGGCATTGAATCCGCCGATGAAATTGTAGAATATAAAATAGCAGGTACGGCCTACCAGCGTGTAAAAGAAGATCACTGGTGCTCCAAAGGGCTTGACTCAACGCTAATACCTTCTCCTACTCTTGCTATTAAAACAATACCTTCTTCAAAGGCGGAAATTGTATCAACCTACCTTGAACCCATGGAAGGTAGGTATGTTGCACTTCCTGACAAGAGTTACGCAGGAATGATAATTAATTCCTACGGCAAAGGCACAAGTATTTATATAGCCGGTACCATAGGAGAGTATTATAATGAAAAAACTCACCCGGTTTTAAGGCAGCTTGTTAACAACATCGTACGTAGGCTGTCTTCCCCTGTGCTCGATTCCGATACCCTGGGCAGTGTTGAATTTGTTTTAAGATATCAGAATATCGAAGATGTAAATTGCACAAGTAAAAAAAGGTACATTTTGCATGTAATAAATATGACAGGCGATATGGGAAGACCTATAGAGAAAATTGCGCCTTTATATGATGTTAACGTAATACTCCACCTTGATATTAACGTAGCCCAAGTAAGAAGTATTACTGATACTGCAAGGTATAGCGAATTAAAATTCTCTCAAGTTGGAAATGAAGTAAAAATCACCATACCTAAAGTGGATGTTTATGAGGTTATTGTGATAGAATAAGGTTTAATAGCGATAATTATAGTTTAATAGCAGTAATTAAGGGAAAGTAGCATAGATAATTGTGGATAATTAAAGGATAATTGAATAAATAATTACAAGTATAAATAGCTTAAGAGAATAATTACAAGCATAATTAGAAAATAATTATAGAATAGTATAGATAAGTTATAGAATAACCTGTATAAAATGCTATAAAATAATCTTAAGAAGCCTGTGAAGTATATTAATCTGACTAGAAAAGTATATTTGCAATAAAATATTGTATTAAAATATTATATTAAAATCAAAAATTGTTAGGAGGATAATTTTATGAGTGAAATAAAAGTTGCAATAGTGGGACTTGATACAAGCCATTCTATTGAATTCTCCAGAAGAATGAACGCTCCGGACTGCGATCCCAAATTAAAAGTTGAAGGGCTGAAAGCAGTATGTTGCATGAGATTTGAAACTCCTTTCCAAAATAAAGAAGGTCTGGATGCTCGTCAAAAGCAATTGGAAAGCTGGGGAATTAAAGTAACAGAATCTTTTGATGAATGCGTTGCCGATTGTGATGCAATTATGCTTGAAATCAATGATCCTGCATATCATCTGGAATACTTCGAAAAAGCGGTAAAACTCGGTAAGCCTATCTTCCTGGACAAACCTTTGTCCGACACTTATGCTTCAGGAAAAGCAATTTATGATCTTGCAAAAAAATATAACGCAAGAGTTATTTCTTCATCCTCGCTACGCTTTGTAACCGCTGTTGTTGAAGCCAAAAAAGTAATTCCTGAACCTGAATTTGTTACCGTATATGGCGCTCTTGGCATCGCACCCGCAGGAAGCAGCGTTGTATGGTATGGCGTACATACAATGGAAATGCTGCAGAAATTAATGGGTCCCGGTGCAGTAAGCATAAAAGCTATTAAGGATGAAAAAGGTGTTACATGCTTTGTAAGATATAAAAACGGAAATAGAGGTATTGCAGAATTGAATACCGGCTCTTATATTTACGGAGGAGCTGTCAGAACAAAAGGACAAGCTCACCCCTTTGTTGTGGATATGAGCATGGCATACACGTTACAATTAATTGAAGTTGCCAAATTCTTTAACGGAGGAGACGCTCCTGTTTCTATGGAAGATACTCTTGAAGTAATGGATCTTTTAGATACTGCTCAACGTTCTCTTGACAGTGGAGAAGAAGAGAATTTAAACGGTTCATATTAAGTAAAAATTTAAGTAATAAGTAAAAGGTACTGTCATAACTTCATAGATCCTAAATAATAATAAATAGTTATAAATAAAAATTAAACCCGCATTTGTCGTTTGCTATGTGCAGTGCGGGTTTTTTCTTAAATTTGTCATATAATTTACTTAAAAAAGTAAAAATAAAAAAATATACCCAATCTTTGGTTGCAGCTTTAAGATATGGTATGATATAATATATAATGGAATTACATCTGTGTCTTTACATATTTTTTAAAATTTTGGTAATTACCTAAATTTTCATGGGAAAGGATGAGGTCAATGTTCGCTGTCACGGTTCAAAAAGTTGAAAAATGGGCTCAAAAGAAAAAAATCAACAAACTAATCAGTAAAGGACTTTCAAGCGACAATAAAGAAGTACGTATTGCCGCAATCTCAGCATTAGGTAAATGCGGTGATGAAAGTGCAATGCACCAATTAATAGGACTTTTAAGAGATCCTGATGCTGATATACGTTGTGCGGTAGTGGAAGCATTGGGTACTATGGCTAACCCCAGATCTTTGGAGTTTGTAAAGCAAGCAATGAATAACGAAAGCGACGAAAAAGTACGTGAAAAAGCAAAATGGGCAGTTAATCAAATCAGAGAAAAAATAGCCAAAATAGAAAAAGAGTAATTATTGACCTGATTATTAGAAACACAGCTTACAGCTTCCTTTCCATGTGCTTTAATTCAATAATTTAAATTTAAATTAAAACAGAAGCCTATCAAAAAGCGTCCTGTCACAATTTGAGCAGTCAAAAAATGGACAGGATGCTTTTTTTATGCATTCTTCCTTCAAATTTTTTGTTTGACATGAAAGAAAAGAGGTCATATAATATATAAAAAATTGAAGGGGGCGTAAATTGATGATATTAACTATCGACATAGGTAATTCAAGGATTTCCATAGCTCTTCTTGACAAGGAAGGAAAGTTGGTTCTAAGTTCCAGTTTGTCTTCTGTGGAAAATAGAAGCGATGATGAATATATAGTTTTATTGCGTGGAATTTTTGATATGTATGGATTTAAGCCCTCTTCAGTAGAAAGTGTAATTGTAGCGTCTGTAGTTCCTCCATTGTCAAATGTGATTGAACGTGTAATATTGAAATTATTTAGATGTAAACCCCTTTTTGTAGGTCCTGGCATCAAAACCGGTCTTGATATCAAAGTTGATCATCACTACCAGGTTGGTGCTGATTTGGTAGCTAATACTGTTGCAGCATCCGCCGCTTATCCAAAACCGTTTATAGTTATTGATATGGGTACAGCTACAACAGTCACAGCCGTTAATGAAAAGGGTGAATTGTGTGGAGTTATTATTATTCCGGGAGTTCAAATTGCACTTGATGCACTCTCGGAAAATGCAGCAGAACTTCCTCAAATTTCCTTGACCCCGCCGAAAGGTTTGTTAGGTACAAATACAGTTGATGCCATGAATTCAGGTATTATATACGGTACTGCCTGCATGATTGATGGCTTGATTGACCGTTTATGTGACGAATTTAAAACTAATAAGATAACTGCAATAGCAACAGGAGGTTTGGCAAGTTTAATCATTCCTTATTGCAAACATAAGCTCATATATTCGCCAAACTTGATTTTTGACGGCTTGTATTTGATATATAAAATGAACCACAAAAAATCCAGGCGTGTTAACTAAAATTATTTAGGTATCATGAATATTTTTTAAAGTGGTGAATATTTGACAAATAGAATAAATTAAAAACTTGGTAAATAGAATAATCTATCATTATTTGATAAATACAAGATAAATATAAAGATAAATATAAGATAAATATAAAGATAAATATGTAGTTATATAGTAAATAATAAACTGGATAATAAACCGTAATAAATTGCTTAATAACAAATAAAATAAATTACTTGACAAACAGGATAAATATGGTATAATATAGTTTTTAATAAAAAAATTGAGCAAAGAAAGTTACATAATGACATTAAAGCATTATATAATGCTTGATGTATTTCTTTTAACAGAATAAAAAATAATATGCATTGCACCCTTAAATATAAGGGGCAATAGCAAGGAGGAGTTTGATATGGCAAATAGTAATTTATCAGCCCGGACAGTCAAGATGGTACAGTTGGCCATACTTGCTGCAATCATGATACTTATGGCGTTCACACCAATAGGTTACTTGAAAACTGCCGGTATAGAAATAAGTTTTATGATGATACCGGTAGTAGTGGGAGCAATCATAATGGGACCTGGAGCCGGAGCCATACTCGGAGGCGTTTTTGGTGCCACAAGTTTCATCCAATGTTTTGGTTTAAGCGTATTTGGTGCAGCATTACTTGCAATTAATCCAATTTACACATTTATACTATGCATGGTTCCCAGAATTTTAATGGGATGGCTTGTAGGATTGGTTTTTAAGGCTTTGAATAAAACCGGGAGAAACAAAATTACAGCTTTCGGTTTAGCCAGCCTTTCAGGAGCTTTATTTAACACTATATTTTTCATGACTTTCTTAATGGTGTTGTTTGGAAACACCGAGTATATTAAAAGCTTCCAGGGCAATTTAAGCTTGTTCCCGTTCTTGTTGGCATTTGTCGGTATAAATGGATTAGTTGAAGCCATTGTAACATTTATAGTGGGCGCCGCAATAAGCAGAGCTCTTGTAAGTTATATACCGAGTAAAGAAAATGTATAACAATTAGCATTGCTAAACATATTATAGATAAATATATTTGCATTTTGAAAATATATTAGCATTTTGAATAAGAAATAAAGGAGCTTCGATGCAGACAATTTATTATCCTTTCTGCTCTCGAAGCTCTTTTGTTTTTATGGAATCAAATTAACCTTCTCCTTGTTTTCCCTGCATTTCTTACTTTCTTACCTGGTAAGATTATATTTATACCTTATTGAATCCCCAAAAACTATCTCGTCTTAATTAACACTGGTAACCTTAGGTGGATATGATTTATAACCGCTGTTGCTCCAAAGCTTTCTTAAGTATTTGCCATCAATACCGTATATAGTGATTTCTCCGCTGTCATACTGATGGTATTCTTCTATTTCTCCATGCGTAACAGGAATAAATCCATCGCTTCTATCTGTTCCATCGTGAAACTTGGATATGAATATTTTGTTGTCATATATAACAATGTCTACCACTTCATCTGATAATCTCATAATTTTCTTTGTTTCTCCGCCCTGTAAACGGTATAAAGTTCAAATTACCTTCAAAATCATTAGCTTTAAAATAGATTGCTCCCTTATAAATTCGAATAACTTCCACATTATAGCCATACTGGTTAAGCTCATATACAGGTATTTTTTTAGCAGAATTCTTCCTATGCCAATACCATTTGTTTTGCTTTTTTTCATTTTCATTGCATTCATATATATAGTTTCCTACTTCGAATAACTTCTTTGAATTAAACACCTGAATTCGCATGATGCCTTCGTAAATATTTATATCTGTGTATATAGTTTCAGTTATTGCTCCAAGAATCAAGCTTTCTCTTTTATCGCATTTTTGATCAAAATATTCGGAAAACGGGTAACCGAAATGTTAGTCAATGGTTCATCAATTATTTTTTTACATTTTTCACATTTCATTTATGATAGTCCTCTACTTTCTCCTAAAATTTAAATTGACATTTACAGACATTTTAATAGTAATGATTAATAGTAACGGTGTCTCTGCTTTAACCGGGCATTTCCAAGTCATCATCTTCTTTTGGAAAAATCACTCCGGCTTTTTTCATATTATATCTGAAAGCATAAAAAGTGTCTATGTAATTACTTACAAACTAATTATAATCCACTGTATTATCTTCTCTAAGCCGCATATCTTCCTTCTTGATCCGAAAAAAAACGGCTTCATCTCCATCAAGAAGTGCAGTTATTTCTTCTTCGCGACCTTCTTCCTTAAGCCTTTGAAAATTCTCCTCCATAACCAACCGGCACCATTTATTACTGACATTATCACATTCATCCTTAAAGCTAGCCAAAACAAAAATTCTTCTTTTGAAAAGCTGTCCTCATTTAGCCCCTGGTAAATTTACAGAACAAATCATCATCTTTATTTAACAGAATTTTTATCAGGCACAATAAATAAACCTCTTCACTTAATACATTGTTCAGGAAAGATGGCACTGAACTGGCATATTTTCTACTAATATATCTTAGTTTAGAGTAGAAATCCGATTCATCATATGAATCTTCATTATATAATCCTTCATCATATGATCCTTTATCACATGATTTTTCTTCATCGAAAATCATTAATCTGCTATTACCTCCACACATATCCGTTTCAAATAATACAGGTTCGGGTTGGCTGTCAATTTCATTAAATACTAGACCAACATATTCCTTGTACATTTTTTATAATAGTTTAGCTTTCCTTCAATAGTGGAAATAATCATCGCTATAACAAAAACGGGAAATATTGCAAAATTACTACTTGTAATATTTTAGAGTTCGATAAATTTTCTTATTTGGTTTATTATAGTTCTCGGCTTTGCTTGAAAATCACACAGTGAAAATAATCTAAGCGCTTCACCTTTAATTACTTTAATATTATCATTTTCAATACTTATATGTGTATTATCAAAAATAAATGAATCTAGTGAAGTTTCATCAAGACTACCATCCTGAGCTTTTATTTCAACAGTATCGCATATTCGCTTCAATTCCATATAAAGCCTATACTCCTCTTTATTTTTAATACACAATTCCGGTAAATATGCGGAGTTGAGAAGCAAATGCTTGTTTGTATATATATGAGAACGAACACCATATTCTTTAGGTTTTATATATGTCGGAAGAGACTCCCAATTTTCTATATAAAATTTCACATATAATTCATCGGAGCTTTTTGGAATTTCAGTTATATCTCTTCTTTTGACAATTTCCCAATGTTTAATTTTTCCATAATATCGTATGCCAGCTTCATTTTTAAAACTTCTTTCAGATTGATACAATGCAATATACTTGAAAGGAAGCCCACTTTTCTTCAAATTTTTATACGGTGTATAATAAAACCTTTTTTCCAGTACAACCTTAAGCTGGTTTTTATCTCTTAAAGAACCTACTAGTACATCTCTGTCTTCAAAATTAATAGTATTAATAATCTCATATGAACCTTTCGGAAGTGTATTTCTTTCAAATGCTGATAAATGGGAATCATTAATTAATTCTTCAAGCAAGTTTGTAACCAGCTCAGTGGCACATGGTAAAAATGGTAAGCCACCAACATTAACTTCGCTGATACTGTTGTAAAATCTATGGGATTGATATTCTTTTTCTTTATTATACGGAAATAAAACAAATGCCCCAAATATTGTTCTTTCAAAGTCAGACCTTTGAGATGACTTATATACAATAGCATCTCTGTATCGATGCATTGTATTGATGTCTTCTTCTTCAGGTCCGGGCATGCCATAAGCCTTCTTATAATCGGTACCATCCAATGCCGGGTTTATCTTATATTTAGCATCAAAAATGTATTCATACTTGATTTGGGATTTATGCTTTTCCAGAGTTAAAATATTATCAGGTGTTTGAGTTACTGTCGGAACCTGAGTTATTGAAGGATTATATGATATTGTAAATTTCTCTCCGTTTTTAGGATTCTGGTATGTAATCTTAGTACTCCTGCCTTTAACTAAAGTAACAAATAATCCTGTATTGTCAACTTTAATCAAGTCTTGTTTCACTAGTTTATACTTATTTTTAAGAATACTGTTAAGTTTAATAAAACACCAGTATTCATACAAAACCGCAAGATCTTTTATAGACAATTTAAAAATATGGCCATTTATCGATAATCCTTTTATTAGCATTAAATAATATTTATATATATCTTTATACCCCGGTGCCATATTCAAAACCAATGAAAGTGAATTAAGGTTATATATATCTCCTACATCTTTTAAAAAGGTAAGTTCTATATATCTTTTTATGTTATTATACATATCATTAATTGTTTTAAAAACCTGGGTATCCTTAACCCTATCAAGTTTTGAATAAAATATTTTTACGTTTTCCAGTTTCTTTATGATTGTTTTTACAATGTATTTTACGAATCTGTTTTCAAAGGTATCATAGGATATGTATTTCTTCATTGTCAAAGCTTTCGTTGGCAAATACCTTCCATTGTGCATTACAATATTGTGAGGGTGCTTTTCTAACCATGTTATTGTAGAAATATTGACTTTTTTTATCTTATTAAATGGTGCAATATAGCTTTCACATTTTAGTACATGATGTGGATTTTTGATCACCATTTCTACTGCTGATTTCAATTTGTTAAAGATTATGTTAATTATGCTAAAAAATTCTGTTAAACTACTTCCAACATTATCTCTAATGCCAGATAATAAATAAGTTCTTCTTAAAAAATCAAAAGCAAGATTATATATTTCATCACTAATATCTTTGAGTATGTTATAATAATCAGTTTTATAATCAAGTTTAGAAGGAAATATCTCTATAGTAATTTTCAGATAAACCGATCCATCAACAAGTACTGACATATCCGATAAACCTATTTCATTACCAAAATTCAATAAACCTGTCATTGTCCTTTTATTTTTACCAACATAATTAACCCTTTCCCGTATATTAATATTGTCATGCCAAAAAGACAGATCAAAATCCCCATTATTTTCTATTATAATTTGATAGTTTTGTTGTTCATAGAATAAAGGAATTAAATTTAAATTTAAGTATTTCACACCGGATATAAAGGATTTCTGTCCGTTCATTGACTCAAGAACTTCAATGGAAAACTGTTCACTACAAGAAACAATAAAGGTTGATACTGCATCTCTATTATTTATAAGAGTATCTGCATATGGATGACATGGTTTACCTTTAATTGTTAAATCAAACTTATCTGTTCTTATATAAATTAGTTCCTGCTCCTTACATCCAATAGGAGGTAACTCCATCTTCTTCTAACCTCCTCATCATTAATGCAATTTTTAATGCAGAATTTTTATATGGTATTGTTTTATTATTATTTAAATATTTAAACATTTCTTCGTTTACAGCTGCATTATCATAAGAAAAGTTCTGAGCCTGATTATTTATGCATATTTTAAAGAGCTCTATTAGTATTCTCTTAATAGAAATACTACTACCCTGTATCCTTGGAAGTATCTTTTGGAGAATTTCATAATCCATAGCTTTATCAAAAGTTATTAAGTCATATATTTGATTATATGTAATATAAAAACAGATTTCATCTCTTATTCTGTATCCAAAATGCTGATTTGATTCTAAAAGCACATTATTTATTTCTTTTAATACAGATATTGTTGTTAAAATTGTTTCCTCATACAATTCACAATCTTTCAAGATTAAAAACTCGCTTTTAAGAAAATTATTATGCAGTTGTAAAATAGGAGGTTGATTATAATGTTCAAACTTAAAATCTAAATCTACATGTGAAAATTCAATAGTGTTTGCTCTATCAAGTACCTTCTTACTAAAAGGAAAAGTTGTTTCATCCATGTTAACGGTCCCAATTATATATAAATTTTCAGGTAGATACAAATCTTTATACTTTAATGCTGCGTCCTCATCATCCCCAAAATATTCTTCTGTAAAAAGCCTATCCGTAATAATTCTTTCACTATCCCACCTTCTTGTTTCCATTATTGATAAAACATCACTTAAATAATATTCAACCCTCGCCAAATTCATTTCGTCTAAACATAGAAAATATGGTAAATCTATATTCTCGCTTGCTTCCTTGATAAATGTTGTTAAATGTCCCGGGTGAAACTTCCCATGTAAGTCTCTATAGCCAAAAAGTTCAGAGGGATCTGACCAATCCGGCTTAACCGGAACTAATTTAAATCTTCCATTTTCAGAAGTAGCACCTATAGATTCTGCAAATAGTTTAACTAACTTGCTTTTACCCGTACCTGAAGTTCCTGCAAGAATAACAAATGGTTTTGCTTTTAGTGAAAGATAGAAATTGATTATAGCGTCATTTTCATAAATGAAACCTTTGGATTGTATGTACTTTGAAATTCTTTGTAACTCATCTTTTACATTAAATTCATCGTATATTTCGTTAGACAAATTATTATAAACATTAACATTATTAATACTAACTAGAATATTGTCTTGTTGAGCTTCTATATCAAGTGGCCTTTTTGTTGCTATCTTATAATAAAAATTATATATTTCAACCATTCTTTCTAAATCATTATATAAAATATTATCATCAGGAATTGCATCTATTGTATACTCTTTATAAAAAATACTCCCTTTTTCATAAAATTCATTACCTAGATCCAGATTATTATCTGTATTAAAGCCATTGCTTGCTATAGATTCTCTTATCGATACGGCATTATTTTGCATAATTTCAATCACTTCTTTTTTGCCATGTTTTTGTTTGAGTTTTGTATATCCTTGATTTAAAGTGAGATATATTCTTTTCATATCTTCTGAAAAAAGGTAAACAATATATACACCTTCTTGCGTTGTTTGAGTAATTTTCTTATTTAATATTGAAATCCATGGTATCGTTGCCCAATTTCCTTTTCCACACGAGCCTTGAACCTTCAACACACTTGTATCAATAAACGGAAGATTAGAAATTAAATCCGGAATATCTCTCCTGATTAAATTACCTAGACGATGACGGGCAAAAACCTCTGACGTTCTTGCTTTAACATAGTTATTCATTAAATCTATTAACAGTGTTTTTAAAGAGTTATTGCTTCCCGCGATTTTTTCTCCTTTATCAATTCTACTAAAATATAAATTTATCTTTTTCT
>DUMC01000043.1 GCA_012840075.1 Clostridiaceae bacterium
AAATCAAGCCCTAATTCAACCATTATCTTAATAACCGTACTAATTATGTTGTAAATTAATATTCTGGATATTTGCCCTGACAATTGAATTTCTTTAAAGTTTTCATTGTATATCTCTTCTAAAATCTCTTCAACTTTTTTAATATCTCCGGCTTTAACGCTGTTTATAATTTCCTGTTCAATTTTTATCGGATAATAATATTTAGTTCTGGTCTCATTTAAATGTTTAATTGAATCATAAAGTATGACTTCTCCTTTACCTTTAGACAAAACGTTCAGAGATAATAGGGCCTCTTTATAAGACTTGTTGATCTCTCTTATCGAATTACAATAGCTTCCAATTCCAACCATTGAATTTACATTATGCTTATTTAATATTTGAATAATCTTTCTGCCAAATTCAGTTGGATTAAAGCCCTGCTCATTGATAACTTCTATTAGCATAGATACATTAGCTTCATTTATATAAAAAACATATCCTTTTTGTTCTCTTTCTATCAATTCTTTTAAATCATTTATTATAATTGAATAATTTGTCTTATAATTCTCCGAAATAAATAATTTTATAGAGCACACTACGAATTTAGAAGATTTTAACTCAATATTTAACATTTCCATTATCTCATCAATTTCTTTTTTATCATCAAACTCCTGTTTTAATAACTTTTCTAAAACGCTATTAGTTACCAGTTTTGCTTGCCTTTCTATTTTTTGTTTAAGAACTTTATTTTCATTTATTGTTCTGATAATATTATTTTCTATATTTTCAAATATTTTCCCATTTATTTGGTTCATTTCTTCTTTATTTAAAATTTTGACCAGATTTACTATAGGTTTACAATTTCTATGAGAAAAATACAACGCAATCATAGTTCCTACAACCAAAGCAAGAATTAATATCACCATAATTGTACTTCTAATAGACATTAAGTTTGCCTCAAATTCTGTCTTAGGTGTTGTGGCTGTTATTTCCCAATTCAATATAGGCGAATTAATTGTAACTTTTATAAGATTATCATTATCGATATATTCTGAGCTAACATTATATTTTATGATAGGATCATTATTATTGTTAAAAATTGTTATTTCTGTTTTCCCTGTAAATTGATTATCTTTAATAAAAGACTTTATAACATTTGAATTTATTTTAAAAATTACAGTGGCTTTTGGATTTGTTTTATTACCTATAGGAATGGAATTAATATAATATATTCTCACATCATTTTCATCTTCTGATTTATTATAAACTATATCCTTGTAACTATACTTATTTATTAAATCAAAACTAAAATTATTATATTTATTTAAATACTTAAAATAAAACATTTTTCCTGCTCTATAAGAACTAGTAACAACGTTTTCATTGCTAAAAAAAATGTAAATATCTTCAATAAAATTATTACCTTTTACATATGTAGCTAAATCCTCTAACACTTCATATGCTCTATAAAATGCTACTGGTGAAAGATCATTATACTGAATATTTGCATAATTGATTATTCTGGAGTTTGAATTTATTTGTAAGACAAGATCATCCAAAACTGCAAACTCTTTTTCTATTGATTCAAGAGTATTCATTAATAAAATGCTATTAGCTTTAATAATCTCTTGTCTTAACGAACGTATCATGATTCCATATATAAATCCTGTTGCCATACAAAGAATAAGTAAAAATACAATATATGCCCTGAAATAATTCAATAAAATCGAACGGTCCAATTTTGATTGAGAAAGTACTATACCTCTAACAAAAAGCTTTAAAAGGTTTACAAATTTCATTATTGTAAATACCTCCTCATCAAATAAACTGATTTCTCAACAGGTTTTAGAAATCAGTTAACATAATTGATAAAATAAAAGACTCTACCAGTGATCACATAAGATTTTATAATCGTATTATTTTTCCATTTTTTCTATTGTAAATGATACCATTTTTAAATTAATTTAGCAATAATAATAGACAATGATGATAGCGTTAATTTTGAGGAGAATTATTGTTGTTGCGGATAAAGGGTTAAACAGCGGCGACAACATAGCTTTTTTAATGGCCAAAGGCGACGGTCCCATCTTTTCACAGAAAATATGCGGAGCTAACAAGGTTTTTTGCTATTTTTCACTGTTAAAGTCAAGATTCTAAAATACCTATAATCGTTGTCAATATAATTTCAATATTTTTTAACTTCATGTTTTTGAAATTAATAATGTGTTTGGAGAAATGGAGAAATTTAATAGAATTACAATTGCGAAATGAATCTATCTGTTTATTTATATAACTTCTTACCATTCAGCTTAATTAAAAGGCTATTTTGCTTTTAACTCTATTTATATACTAAGATTGAGAAATAATTTGGAAACATTTAGTTCTAATCCTTTAAATATAAAGGATTGTGCAACATCACCTATTTCAAAAAATTTATATTTATCAATTTCACAGCTTTTGAATGCATAGATGCCAACCTGTTCCTGCTTCGAATCAACAATCCAGTATTCTTTTACACCGGACAACATATAAGTATTTAACTTTTCAATCATATCTTTGCTTCGTGTGCTATCTGATAATATTTCAACAACCAGAGTCGGAGTTCCCATATACTTGCCCTTTTCATTAATATTGTCTTCCAAATCACAGGCTACAAGCAAATCCGGCTGCATAACATCAGGTTCCTCAATATCTTTTTTTCTAAAGTGTACATCAAATGGAGCAAAAAAAACCTTACATTTGTTATCTTTGAAATATTCGTTAAATACAAGGAATAATCTTGCTAATATCTCCTGATGTACAACAGTTGGAGAAGATAATAGATATATTTCGCCATTAATAAATTCCATTCTGAGGTCGCTCTTTTCATAAATCTCCATGAATTCCTCATAAGAAACCTTTTTACCAACGTACTGATAATCCAGGGCTCTTTCTCTTAACAAAAAATATTGCTCAATATCTGTTGTATAAGGTGTGAGCTTACATATTTTCTTACCATTTTTAGTAATTACAACTTCATTTTGTTGTTCAACAAAATCCAGATACTTTCCTAAGTTTTGTTTAAGTTCAGTTGCTGTTATTATGATACTTTCCTTATCATCAGCAGATTTCATGTAACCACCTCAAAAAGTATCATATCATATCGAACGCATTTTTTGCAATATTTTGTACGAAAATATTGTTTTTTTGTTCCATATATTTTGTATTTATCGTGCGGCATTTGGATTCGTTGCATCAAGTATTATATGCTTTTGAAGTATTATATGCTTTTGAAGTATTATATGATTTTGAAGTATTATATGATTTTGGCTATCAAAACTGCTTTACTGACTATTATGTCCTCTACTTCCGGCAAAAAAGGTCCTACAAGTCTTGAAAACATAAATTTTTCACATTCATAACCGCCTTCATGTAATATTTTTCCTGTTGGAATATAGCACGCGCTAATGCTTGGATTTCAATTGCAAGCCGTTTTCTGGCCATTTCAAGATCTTCGAAACTAAAACCTTTAAAACTGTTTTTTGCTACTTCCAATTTTCCTTACATACACCTCTATTCAACATATCAAAGTTTCAAAATTTAAATCAGGTTTTTAGTAATTAAAAAATTGAACCCACCATCTTATTTGGTGGGTTATAGTTTATTATAATACACACTATGGATTGTAGTTTAAATACTATGGATTATAGTTTATTGTATAATACTAATTTATATTGTTATCATTAAAATTATTATATAATTATCATTTCACACTTGTCCGGAATTTTACGAGAACATCGAATCTTTATTTATTCAATAAATCCAAGAGATTTTAATTGTTCATAACAAATATCAAGATATTCTTTGTAATTAAAATCTTCTTCTAACTCTTTAAGGAAAGCATCATATTCATCAAGACTTCTTCTTCCATATACAAACTTTATAAGTTCTTCCGAAATAAACCTGTTAGCATCAGCCAGATTAATATTATCAGGAACAACAACGAATGGTTCAAGATTACGTAACCTGGGAAGTTCTGCAGCAAAAGAAATCTCTTTTTCCCAGCCTACAAACTTTGTATAAAGATACTCTAATTCCGGTCTTCCGGTTAACTGGTAAGCCCAGAAATATCCGCCTTCGGAAGCCAGCTTATCGGTTGCAACTATTTTACCGTTTTCTACATTGTAATGGTAGCCTTCAATTCCATAACTTACCAGATTGTTACCTTCACGAGTTGAGATATAATTAAACAACTCGAATATTTTATTTAATTTAGGCTCATCTTTCGGTAAGTCCGCTGATAAACTCAGTAAACCTGAGGAAAAGTAAGCATGAGGAGTATCATATTCACCTTTGGGTCCTTTCGGGCAAGCTATTTGAACCCAATTAGCTTCAGGATTAACTTGTTTTATAGCATCTTCTGCTTTCGCGAAAGGAGGCCACTGATCATATGTAATACCAATTTTACCCTGGAAACATTTTTCTCTCTGAATCTCAGCATTTGAAACTGTAAATAATTCAGGGTCAACAACACCCTTATCGATAATATTTTTTATAATGCTAAGAACTTCTTTCATATCAGGTTCATAAAGAGAACTTACCAGTTCTCCGTCTTTAACATAGATAGTACCGGGTGTCCCAATTGCATAACCGCCAAATACAGCAGCAAAAGCCCCCCAACCACTAGTACCGGATAAGCCTATAGTATCTTGAATTCCATTTTTGTCAGGATCATTATAAGTAAATTTTTCAGCTACTTCG
>DUMC01000044.1 GCA_012840075.1 Clostridiaceae bacterium
AGCTTTGATATAGTAACCAGTGGCACGGTAATACCTGAACTGATCCTTATTAAATAACAAGGATATTGTTTTAACATCAAGCTTAATTCTGTTGTTATACATTACTTTACGGTTACTTTTGACCATAAATAGCAATAAATTATAAATAGCAATGATAAAATAAAAGAGCACCAGAATATTACACCAGAATATTAACATTAACGGCTAACGAATAATTGTTTCGCTTCAAGTAAATAGTATTTAAATAGTATTATTGAAAAATATTATTAGCAAAAATAACATATAAATAGCATAAATAACATTAATAAATAGAAATAACAAAAATAACAAAACAAAATTCAAACTAAGCATTGGCATTAACAGTATAAGCTTTAACAGCATCGTATCGCACATTAAAATATTATACATAATTAGCTAAATTAACTAAATTAAATAAATTAAATAAAAAATCATTAAATCTAATTATATATAATTAACTTAAAAAATCATTAAATCTAAGAAAGCGGGGTATTCATATGAATAATGAATCTAAAAATGTAGATGTAGCTAAAAAACCAGACCTGATATGGGGTTATTTATTGCATCTTGGTTACAACATGTGGCGTGAAAGCGATGCAGCAAAAACCGGTGAGTATATTAATGCCAGCAACAAATTAAGGTGTGAAAAGGAACTTTGGGATGAATTATTAGAAGAGATGGTTGCAGCCGGCATAAACACCGTAATTATTGACCTTGGTGAAGGTGTAAAATATGAGAGCCATCCGGAAATTGCCGTAGAAGGATCCTGGAGCGTAGACTTTTTAAGAGCGGAACTTGCAAAAATGCGTCAAATGGGCTTGAACCCAATTCCAAAGCTAAACTTCTCTGCAACTCATGATGAGTGGCTTGGAGAATATTCAAGATGCGTATCCTCGCAGAAATATTATGAAGTATGCAGAGACCTTATAAATGAAGTTATTGACATCTTCGATAAGCCGGATTTATTCCACATAGGCATGGACGAAGAAACCTATGAGCATCAAAGATTTAACAATTATGTAGTGATTCGTCAGGGAGATTATTGGTGGAAGGATTTATATTTCTACATAGACACCATAGAAAAAAAGGGTGTAAGACCTTGGATATGGTCGGATTACATTTGGAATCACGAAGACGAATTCATTAAAAAGATGCCTAAATCCGTACTTCAAAGCAATTGGTTCTATGGAGCGTTTTTTGAAGGATATGAAGCAAATAAAAAATACATTAAAGCTTATATTATACTTGAGGAAAACGGATTTGACCAAGTACCAACAGGAAGCAATTGGTCTTATGCAGCTAATTTCCCGGAAACTGTAGAATTTGCTAGGAAGAATATATCACCTGAAAGACTTAAAGGTTTTCTGCAAACAGTATGGAAACCTACGGTTAAAGAGAAAAGATATCGCCACCTAGAAGCAATTGACCTCGTAAGACAGGGAAAGGATATTTATTACAATAGATAATTTTTTACAACAGATAGCTTAATAAACAGTTTAAGTGATTGAAAAATTTTCTGAAATTATTTATCAAACATACAAGCCAGGTCTGGATTTGCTAAGCATGTCCAGACCTATACATACAAAGTATGTAAGAAAACAATATTATTCAAATCTTTCACCTCTATTATTTACTTAATTTCATTTATTTACTTAATTTCATTTTTGCGATTTCTGCCATGTTTTTTGCTGATATAACTTCTACTAAAGCAAGATCAGAGGAGAGATCATCTATTTTTTGATTAATAGTTGCTATTGATTGCCTTGTTTCGGTTCTGAACTCTGTCAAATCTGCAGTTTGGTTAAATATAGCATTAGTTATGTGCTTTAACTCTTCAATATCTTTATTTAGCTTATCTTGCCCTTCTTCTAAAGTTGCAAACTTTTTATTTAGCTCGTCCTGTCCCTTTTCCAAATTTGTAACTTTAGAATCTAAAGTCTCAAATTTCTTGTGTAGTTCATCCTGTCCTTTTTCTAAAGCTGCGACTTTTCTATTTAACTTATTCTGTCCTTCCTCTAAAGTTGCAAACTTTTTATTTAACTCATCCTGTCCTTTTTCTAAAACTGAAAACTTTTTATTTAACTCATTCTGTCCTTCCTCTAAAGTTGCAAACTTTTTATTTAACTCATCCTGTCCTTTTTCTAAAACTGAAAACTTTTTATTTAACTCATTCTGCCCTTCCTCTAAAGTTGCAAACTTTTTATTTAACTCATTCTGCCCTTTTTCCAAAGCTGAGACTTTTTCCTTTACTTCTTTTAATTCGGTTTTGACTCCTTTAACTTCAGTTAGAATTTCATTTAAAATGTTTTCCATTTGATTCACCCCTTTCTTGTGCTATTAAATGTAAAAAAACTCTGTATAAATTTGTATCTATATAAATTTTTATATTAATTTTTTTTATTCACAGTTGCTTTTATATTATACTCTACATGTACACTTTTATGAAGTAGCTATCAAAATCCTTCGAGTGATTATATTATACCATATTTATCCAAATTGTCAATAATTAACCAAATAGTACCAAATCGCATAATTATGACAAAAGATATTTATTCCTAGTCTTTATCGGAATAATAATAAACAGTACAATTCCATTTATAACAATTATTTTCTAAAATATGTAATTGATGCCTTAATCAAACGGAAAAGCTTGTCAAATGCTCTAATATTTATATTTATATTTATATTTATATTTCTGGGCAGCAAATTTTTACCTGAAGCTTGTGGAAATTATATTAATACGGTTTGTAACGTAAAGAATGAAAAAATAAACTTGTGTTTAAATAAGTTAACTGGTGAAAAGGCTGCGATTATGAATTTTGCGGATACCGAAAACACTAAGGAATGGGAAATATGTAAGTATGTTCAACATGCAGGCTTGCTATTATACAGATGTTTAAAATTCGAGAATTTAGCATTTAGTGTTTTGAGACTAGTTTTTGCTTCCTGTCTATCTTTTCAATGGATTAGTTTTTTATGATTCATAGATATTGTTTTCCGGAAGAGCCAATTAATAAAAAAGAAAAAAGATTGTAAAATATAGTTTATACATTTAAAGTTGAAAAATTTTGATTTTCAAATGATGGAATGATTGATAATATGATAATATATACTTAATATGAATCGAGATGGAAAACGAGGAATAAAAAAAGATATGAATCAAGAAAAGAAACAAGATATGAAACAAAACATGAAAAATGTAGGAGAAATAGTTCTTGAGCTGCCTCCTGTGAAGGGTAATCCAAGAAACAGTGAAGGAGCTTTTATTGAACTAATGGATGGAACAATAATGTTTGTTTACAGCCATTATATAGGAGAAAGCTATGCAGATGATGCACCGGCAGCAATAGCCAAATGCTATTCTTACGATAGAGGAAGAACTTGGTCCCAACGTGAAATCATATTTATGCCGGAAGAGCACGATGCAAAAAATCTCATGAGTGTGTCATTGCTAAGAATGAATAACGGCGATATAGGGCTGTTTTATTTAATAAGATACGGATGGCATGATATGAGGCTTCATCTTAGAAGATCAGCAGATGAAGGTAAGACATGGGGAGAACCGGTTTGCTGTATAAATAGTCCGGGATATTATGTCACAAACAATGACAGAGTGATTAGGTTATCTTCTGGTAGAATCATCGTGCCGACAGCCAGACATAATAATGAAAAAAATAAAGCAGAAAGACATTTTGATCCAAGAGGAATTGCTTATTTCTATTATTCCGATGATGATGGCAATACCTGGAATCAATCAAAAAATTTCTGTGCCATTAGCACAGCAAATACAACTAGCGGGCTGCAGGAACCCGGTGTAATTGAATTGAAAAACGGAACATTATGGGCTTGGGCCAGAACGGACCTAGGGAGACAATATGAAATGTTTTCTAAAGATATGGGAGAAACATGGACATCACCGGAACCGTCATGTTTCACATCCCCATGTTCACCACTGTCAATAAAAAGAATACCTCAAAATGGATATTTACTGGCTATATGGAATCCTATTCCTAATTATCAAACCAGGGTACTTAGTAAAGCAGGCTGGGGAAGAACCCCGCTAATTGGAGCAGTGAGCAAAGATGAAGGCACAACATGGGAAAACTTCTTTATTATTGAAGATGACGAAGAATCGGGTTATTGTTATACTGCAATATATTTTGTTGATGACGCTGTACTACTCGGATACTGTGCAGGCGGTCCCGAGCACGGGTGCTGCCTTTCAAAGCTGAAAGTAAAAAGAATATTATTGTCTGAATTTATGGATATGGGTGAGCAATAGTCATTTGCCATATATAAGATTATATGCCATACATACATGTATAGATTATAGATGAATATATGATGAATGAATATATGATGAATGAATATATGATGGATGAATATATGATGAAAGAATATATGATGAACGAATATAATAGATGAACAATAATTTTATTAAATAAAGAAAAATGTTAAATTCATAATGCAAATGTAAAACCTATTCTTTAACCTGCAGGTAATATATGGTGAAGTTACGGTCACAATAACAATAAGCTGCCATCACAATAATAATAAGCTGCCATAATAATAATAATAATAATAATAATAAGCTACCATTTAAACATAGCAAGTTACCATTTAAAAGAGAGGATGAATCTAAATGGAGAGAAGCATCATAAATCAACACCGCATCATCTCTAATAATAGCCAATTCCAAGGGATTAGCGACAGCGACTTCCAAGATCACCAACCACAAAATGGTCGACCACCAACTCACCAACTTTAGTACTTCTGCTATTAGTCCAAAAGTCGAAAACCACAGCCAAATATTTAGTTAATACTACTATTGTTTATTTAGTTAATACTACTATTATTTAGTTAATACTACTACGTTAAATATCCGGAAGTCGGATTAAAATCCTCTTCACATTCATTTATATGGGGATTTTGAACTTCTTTATTCGTAATAACAGGGTAGGCTATTTGTAAACCAATATAGCAGTATTAATTTATTAATATAGTAGTATTAATTTATTGGAGAATAGAGGAGAGCAAAAATAGCGCTAAAGATGCCAAAGAAGCGGTTAAAGGACGCATACCGCTGTTTGTCGGCGTAATGGATAATTCTATGGTGAGAGTAAAGGATAGGATTGATTCCTTAAACGGACTGGCTATCGACGGCGTAGTCGCTACCACTCCGTTTTATTCCAAGTGCACCGATGAAGAGATAATTTTTTTTCTTTGAGGGAATTGCAAATGTATCGCCCTTTCCCGTTTACCTTTACGACTTGCCCATTGTTACCAAGCTGAAAATTACATTTGAAATCGTTAAAGAAGTTTCCAAGTGCCCTAATATCATAGGAATAAAAACCGGAGATATCATATTGGCACGTCGCTTGAAAATTGAAATGCCTAAATTCCATGTACTCTTTAGTACTATTGATCTCTTTGATGTTGCAAATGCTTTTGGAATAGGAAAAGTATTGGATGGAATGTTTAGCTGTACTCCAAGAAATGTGCAAAAGATGTCAGAATACTTCGAGCAAGGTAATTTTATCGAAGATGGCAAATATTTAAACAAGATTCTAGATTTGCGTGATACGATGGCAAGGTACGGAATTATGCCATGCTTTACAGCAGCAATGAATTTGTTGGGCTGTGAAGGCAACTTTGCACAAGATTACAGCAGTAAGATTAACAAGTCCGTATTTGAAATTATAAAATCAAAAATGAAGGAAATAGGCGAGCTGTAGCAAAGAACAGGAGGCGATAAAATGGCAGTATTGCGCATGGAAAGGCGAGCTTCGGATAACAAACATCTGCATAAGGACTTCCATGTCTTAGCTGATCAGGGAATTGCATTTGTGGGTGAGAAATACGTAGATAACGGCGTGAGAGAATATTTATATAGATTTATCTGTGCATATTATGCACCCTTGATAGAAGCAATAAAGAAAAGAGGTTTAGTGGCTCTTAAAGAACACATCGAAAAAATATACGAGATTGAGGAAGCCTCGGATGCCGTAAAATTAACGCTTACAGAAGATGAACTGCTGGTTGAAATAAAATATTGTCCGGCAGTTGAATTTATGAAAAGCGTGAGCCACACACCGTCAAAATGGTACATAGAAACCACCCGAACTGTAAATGAAACCATTGCAGACAAAACCAATTACGGCTTTGAACTTCTATTACGAAGAAGATACCGGAAAGGCAGCATACAGGTTCTTCAGGAGGTGTTTTTAATGATCTCATGTACTGAATTTATCCCTCTTTACAGTGAGTTGTTCAAATACATAGAAGACAAATCCGGCTATGATGCAGTAATACGTTACTGGCAGTATGTATCTGATGTTTACGTAGAACCACGGCTAGGCGCTCTTGTAGCAGAGAAGGGAATAGCAGGTTGCAGGGAATACTGGTCAAAATCTCTTAACGAAGAAGCTGCTGATTTTATAATAACCTATGATGATGAAAAGGAAGAATTCTCAATTATCATGCGCTACTGCCCATCAAGAGGGTTATTGAACTCCTTAACCCATATGGAACCTTACCATGATTACTGTGGACATTGTACAGTACTGTATTCGCGTGTGTTAAAGAAATACGGCATATGCCAGGAATTTGATTTATCCGAAGTCGATAAGGCAAAATGCTCAGCAGTATGTATAAGAGCAGGCTTTTCTAAATCTAACGTATAAAAGCAGGTATTATTAAAATTAATTTATAAAACCATTAGTCAACCTAGCTGCAGGGAATTTATATGGAATCTTCATTCTTATTACAGGAAATCTATATGGAATCTCTATACCTATTCTCATTGCAGCAAATCATATTCTACAGCAAATCTCTATTTTCATTGCGGCAAATCTATATTCTACAGCAAATCTCTATTCTCATTGTTGAGATTCCCTATTCTCATTACAGGGAATCTTTATCCTCACCGATGTACCAAATAAATATTTGCTTCTTATTTTAATAATTTCATTTGGGTTATGTACTGTTGCTCCATATAACAAAGATAATCTTCTTGCAGTATTAATTAATCCTATATGCTTTGTAAAGCTGTCAGATGTGCTGCCCGGTTTGCCGTATAAAATTCTACCATCTGATAGTTCATCTAATGCTTCCGACGCTTCATTCGACGCTTTATCCGACGTTTCTGACAATTCATTTGATATTTTATCCGACTCTTCCCACGCTTCATTTGATGCTTTACACGATGGGTTATTCAATGCCTTACTTGACGCTTCACCCAATGCTTTATTCGACGCTTCATTCGATGCGAGATAATGGGTTTCTTCATACAGCTTCCTTTGTATCATAGTCAATCTTTGTTTTTCTATTCCGCACCCATTATCAGTAACAGTTAGCACGATATAGCTACCCTGCTTTTGCAATTTAATTTTTATCTTAAGGCTCGAATCATTTTCTTTCATGCCATGGCATATTGAATTTTCGATTAAGGGTTGAATTATAAGCTTTGGTACCTTAATATTATCAATAATATTATCAATACCGTCACATAACTTCCATGATATTGACAGGCGATCACCGTACTGATATTTTTGTAACGCTATATAAGATTTTGTATTTTCGATTTCATCCCTCAAGGTTACAACATTTACGGGATTACTTAACGAGTATTTTAATATGGTCATTAAATTTTCCAACATGTAATTCACTTTATTTGGCTTTTTCGTAAATCCTAATACCATTAAATAAATTGTTTGAAGCGTATTATATAAAAAGTGGGGCCTTATCTGGGATTGCAGAGCAATCAATTCCATAACCTGAAGTTTTAGCTTCTTTTCTGATAACTGGATTTTAAGGTAGTTATGCTCTTTGAAAATGTTAATGATGTTGTAGATTATGTAGTCATATTCATTTTTTATTTTCTCCGGGTACTTAATCGAAATTTGCCCGGCAATGGCTTTGTCGAAAATATCAATAATCTTGTTAGTAGAATTACATATTTTCTTTGTCATACATAAAGCCAGAATGAAACCAACGAAAAGAGATATCGCAAGCAGGAGAAAAGTAATATAATATAGCCTCTTAATAAGTGCGTATGCTGAATTCTTCGGTACTATTGATACATATTGCCAATTATAAATACTTGATTTCATATATGAAATTATATAGTTGATGCCTAGCAATTCTTCATTAAATATACTGTTACCGGTTAACTCGCCGCCGATGCTGTTAATTATGTTCACAAACTCTTTACTATAAGCAATAATCTCGTTTTTATCGGATACGATTAATATTGCTTCACCGGGGGAAACTCTAAGATCATTAAGCATATTGTTAATATATTCGGTTAATATATTTATGACAATGATGCCACTTTTATCATCATGACTTGCAAAAGGGATACTTTGATATATTGTTAAATACTCTGCCTTTATACTTTTATCGAAGCTGGTAAATACCATCCTTTTATAAAATCCCACATGTTTGTTGTCGGCACTATTATAATAAAAATCATACCATCCCGTATCATAATATGTCTTAATACTATGGATCCCGCCATTACTACAGAAAAAATTCTTATTCGGATTATCCATGTAAAGATAAATAGATGAAATTGCTCTGTTTGAATTAGTTTGAGTATATATAAAATTGCGGATAGTCCTGTAATTTATATAATTTTCATAGGTAAGAACATTGGACTTAAGAATATTTTTTAAATTCATTGTCAATTCTCTATTTGTACTTAAAGTAAAACCTACACTTTCGATAGATAAAAATGTGTTTTCCAATCTGTCTTTAGTTTGCAAAAGCAAATTCGCTTTATTCTTATCAATTTCAGTTCTTAAAAAGAAAGCAACAATTGTAACAAATGTTATTGATAAAATCAGAAGAGGTATGAACGTCGGCACCGAAAATATTAGAAGATTTTTAATGAGAAACTTCTTTTTTAAATTATGTTCCATCTTGTCATTCTTCCTTTTGCGCTTTTGTATTTATCTATTTTGTATTGTATTTATTTTATTTGTTAGAAAAATCTTACATTTAACCGAATCAATAAAAGCTAGCTGCCCACCTTTTTGTATTCTGAAGGGCTTACATTGTAGTAACTTTTAAAAGCTCTGGCAAAATTATTCGGATGTGAATAACCTAAATATTCACTTATTTCATTTATGCTATATTTCATTTCATTAAGAAGCTCTACTGCTTTTTTCATTTTAACTTCCGTTAAAAAATCCGAATAATTTTTATTTGTTGATTTCTTTAAAAGACATGGTATAGATCCGAATACGAAATTTGATTGGGATACTTTGATTGAAGTGGGAAAAAAAGTTAAAGAACAGGCTCCCGATGAATATCTTCTTATCGTGCCGGTAGGTGATATTATTTCATTAATTAGAATATACATGGCCCAAAAGACAGGTTTATGTGTTATAACTGATGACTATAAGGTCAACTTTGACGAGAAGTTGGCACAAGAAGCACTTGAATATTTAATGAAACTCTATGAAAACGGCGTGTTGGTACCTTTTGAAGAAACAGTAGCAACTCCGGAAGTCACCGAAAGCATGTTATGGCAAAATTCCAAGTGCGGTATGATGATAAGTCCAAGCAGTGCATTCTCCAATGTTCTTAAGAACAGTAATTTTGAAATCGGACACACAAGCATACCTATATTCAAAGATGCAAAGGATACAGCTGTTGAAATACGACCTGCACAGATAATGTCAATATACGCTAAATCCAAGCACATAACAGAAACGGCTAAATTCTTAAATTGGCTCTTAGGCAGCGTGGAAGCCATAGAAATACTGAAAGATACAAGAGGTGTGCCTGCTAATACGGTTACCAAAAAATATCTGGAAGAAAAGAAAATTTACGATCCCATTATAGCTGATATAACTAATGAAGCAATAAAAATTGCAGGTAAACCACCGAGTGATTTAAGCTTTAATTCAGAAATAGAAAAAATATTCGAAGATGTTATTGGTATGGTTGCATACAAAAAGATTACACCTGCTGAGGGCGCAAAGCTTCTTGTTGAACAGATTACCGAGAAAGTCAATGAGTTAAAGGACTGAAATAGAAAGGACTAAATGGGATATAGAAAGGACTAAAATAGAAAAGACTGCAATAGAAAGGATTGAAAAAAGAAGGATTGAAATAGAAAGGACCGAAATTAAAAGTTTACAAAAGATAAAGTTATGAATGTTGATCTCTTTACAATAAGCTTGATAATGGTTTGGCAATTTGGATCTTCGATGGTAATATTTTTGGCAGGTTTAAAGCAAATCCCGGAAGAACTGTATGAGGCGGCTAGAGTGGACGGATATTCAAGAATCAGAATGTTTTTCAGCATAACATTACCTCTTATCACTCCCGTATTATTCTTTAACTTAATAATGCAGATGATTGGCGCTTTCCAGGACTTTACCACCGCAATGGTTATAACAAAAGGAGGTCCGCTTAATCAAACATATTTGTATGCATTGAAATTATATGATGACGGCTTTAAATATTTTAAGATGGGATACGCATCGGCACTGTCATGGGTACTGTTTATTATAATAATGGCACTTACCGCCCTTATATTTAAGTCATCTTCGCTTTGGGTTTACTACGAAAGATAGAGTTAAAAATAGGGTGAAAGATAGGGGGTAATGTAAATGGTGATACCAGCGAATAAAAACAATAAACCCGAAGCCGGAAGAAATACCGGATTCAGCAGAAGTTCCAAAAGGTATAGAAAGCTAATTTCCAAGTCCCTTGCATATCTATTATTAATATTTGTAGGAATTATTATGATTTATCCTCTTTTATTCATGTTCTTTGGCACTTTTAAAGAAAATTACGAAATTTTCGGTTCCCTTAAAATCTTACCTAATAGATTCACCTTAGAACCTTATATCAAAGGTTGGAGGGGTTCAGGTCAATACACATATACAAGATTCTATTTAAATACTTTTTTACTGGTTATTCCTACGGTGCTGTTCACACTAATTTCCAGCACACTTGTTGCTTACGGCTTTGCACGATTTAAATTTAAATTCCATGGATTGCTGTTTTCATTAATGTTATCTACTTTAATGCTGCCAAATACTGTAGTAATAATTCCGAGATTTATACTATTCAGGAGCTTGGGATGGCTAAATTCTTATCTGCCGTTTATCGTACCTGCACTTTTTGCAGCAAATCCTTTTTTTGTATTTATGCTGGTGCAATTTTTCAGAGGAATACCCAAAGAACTCGATGATGCGGCGAGTATAGACGGATGTAATTCATTTAGGATACTGACCGATATATGCTTGCCACTTCTAAAGCCTGCGCTGTTTTCAGCGGGTATATTTCAGTTCATATGGACTTGGAACAATTTCTTCAACGCCCTTATTTATATCAATGATGTTAAAAAGTATCCAATATCTCTAGCATTGAAAATGTCGGTTGATGTAACCACAGGTGTAGATTGGAACCAAGTTTTGGCAATGTCGTTTCTTGCTATCCTTCCAAGTGTAATTATATTTTTCGTGGCACAGAAATACTTTGTTGAAGGAATTGCTACGACAGGTCTTAAAGGGTGAGCAAAAGGTAAGCCAAAGGTAAACCTAAACCGGAGGTAAACTAGAGGTAAAAACCAAAGGAAAACAAAAGGTAAGCCAAAGGGCAATCCATGGAAAAATTTAAAGGATGGAGGATTTACATGGTTAATTATAGAAAAATAATAGCGGTGGAAAAGGGAAAGATGGCTTTGGAAGAAGGGGTAATTGCGGATCCGTCCGATAACGAGGTCCAAGTAAGAGCAATATCTTCTGTCATAAGCCCCGGAACGGAAAGAGCATTTATACTTGCATTGGAAAATACAAAATCTACTTTTCCACAGAGTGTAGGGTATAGCTGTTCAGGAATCGTAGAGAAAGTAGGAAATTCAGTAACGGAGTTTAAGGTTGGTGATTATGTTGCCGGAATCATGCATCATCAAAGTATAGGCAACATACCGGTAGAAAATGTAGTAAAAATTCCCGATGGTGTTAGCTTTGATGAAGCTGCATTTGTAAGGATAGGAGTTATTGCAATGCAAGCCGTACGTAAGGCAAAAATAGAGCTTTGCGAGGGAGTACTTGTTATAGGCATGGGACTTATCGGGCAAACTGCAATGCAGTTAGCAAAAGTAAATGGTGCATATCCGCTTATTTGTGCCGATAAGGTTGAAAGTAAACTAAAGCTGGCTAAAGAAAACGGTGCTGATGTTGTTGTCAATACGGAAAATGAAAATTGGATTGATGAAGTAATGGAGGCAACGGAGGGTAAAGGTCCCCAAGTAGTAATTGAATCAACAGGCTTTCCCCTTCCCATTGTCAGCGCATTTCAAGCAGCCAGAAGATTTGGTAGAGTTATTCTTTTAGGAAGTACTAGGGGGGATACCACAGTTAACTTTTACCGTGACGTGCATAAAAAAGCACTGACAATTATCGGAGCCCATATTTCCTCAAATCCTGAGTTCGAATCCTATCCTAACCACTGGACCTTTAAAGATAATGCCAAAGCTTTTCTTAGTTTAATTAAAAACAGAAGGATAAATGAATGACATGTTGAAAGAGCAGAGTTTGTAATTAAAATTCTGCTCTTATTTTTTTACCATAACATATTACTTGCTAACAATGTCAAAATTAGTTTAAAATGTAAACAATACTTTTTAATTATTAAAATAAATTGGAACTTTTTACCCTATAGAAACTGTCGATTAGTATAAAATACTTATATAAAATACTAAATACTAATAAAAAAGCTATAAAGAAATCACAAGGAAAGTACGAATAAAAATTACAAGAAAGCCATTAAGAAAAAATTACAATAAAACACTAATTTGCTAATAAGAATTTGTAAAAAAACACCAATAAGAGGATATATAGAAGCCACAAAAAACGGAGAAGCTGCAAGGAATCCGGTGAAACTGCAAGAAGACCAAGACCTAAATGAGAAACTAAACAGGACCTAAATAAGAAAACCGGACAAACAAATTTTATAAGATACAAGGAAACGAAACAAAAAACCTAAATAAGAGAAACTTGCAGAAAACCTTACGAGAACCTTGAAAATATTGCAAGAAAAACAAAACTAGAGGGGAATGGTAAAATGGCCTTTTTTAGCAAATACAAAAAAGAATTGGAACTTATAAAAGAAAATATAAAATACAGCCAGCAACTTGCCCGCATAGGAAGCTGGACTTACGATATTGAAAAAAACGAAACTTACTTCACCGATGAAGTACATAGAATATTGGAAATTAATCGGGAAGAACTTGGTAACAGGTTAAATAACTTTCTTTTATTTGTTCATCCCTATGACATGGAAATAGTAAAAGAAGCCACCCGAAAAGCAGAAAAAGGCGAGGAATATGAAATAGAATACCGCATCAAAACACCAAACGGAAAAGTAAAGTTTATCCATGAAAAGACTATAACAATATATGCTAAAGACGGAAAACCGGTTAAAACAATCGGAGTTATACAGGATATTACCGAACGCAAATTAATAGAAAACAATTTGAGGGAATTGGGTGAAAACCTAAAACTGGCCCAAAGAATAGCCGGGATAGGAAGCTGGAAATACGATGCTGTAAATAACAAGTTTTACGTAAGCGAAGAAATGTTCAATATTTTCAATATAAACCCTCAAGATTTTCCCGATGATTATGATAGCGTTTTAAAGCTAATTAAGCGTGATGATAGAAATAAAGTACAAGAAGCATTAAGAGAGATCCTGGAAGGTCACACTTACTCTTTAGAATTTCGCATCCCGTATAAGGACGGGACCGAAAAGTATATTATCGGAAGAGGTGAGCCTATATTTGACAAAGACGGGCAAGTAGTAGCTGCTATAGGAACGCTACAGGATATAACGGAAAATAAGCTATTGCTAAAAGAATTGGAGTGCAAGCAGGCAGAGCTTGAAAAAAGCCAAACGAAATTCCAAGTATTGATCCAGGAATCAAACGACGTTTTTGAAATTATTGCACCGGACGGGACCATTATGTACATAAGTGATGCATCGGAAAAAGTTTTAGGATATAAACCCGAAGAGCGAATAGGAAGAAAAATATATGAGTTTTATGATGAAGAAGAGCGAAAAAAGGTAGAAAAAATGATAAGCTTCGTCTTAAATGATGAAAGTAAAAAATTTAGGGGAGAAGTTGTATTTACAACTAAATCAGGTAAAAAGATTACTTTGGAAGTCAATTTGCAGAATTTATTACATGAACCGGCAATAGAAGGGATTATAGTAAACTTTAGAGATATTACGGCAAGAATGGAAATGGAAAAAAGAATAATTTACCTTTCTTATCATGACGAATTAACCGGTCTTCCTAACAACAGATATTTTAGGGAAAGGTTAAGACTTCAATGCCAGCATGCAGATGAAACTAATACAAAATTTGGTTTATTTATGCTGGATATTGACGGAATAGTACATATACATGATTTCCTAGGACATGATTATGTAGATCGGTTGATTATTGAAATTGTGAAGAAGATGAAGGAATTTCTTGGTGAGGATGCATTTATCAGCCGTTACACCGACGATCACTTTGCCATATTTATATCCGGACTTAAAACATATGAAGAATATGAAAAAATAGCCGCAGGATTAACCAACTTATTTATTTACCCATTCAAGATAGACAAATAATATAGATATTATAAAAATAGATAGATCTTTTGTAAAAAAAATTCATACTGATCGAAAATGTAATATTATAACCAAAGCTATAATTAACATGGCCCAGGACCTTGGGATTAAAGTGGTTGCCGAAGGAATTGAAAAACCGGAGCAGTTAGCTTACTTAAGAAGATTAAATTGCCTTGCAGGGCAAGGGTACATATACAGCAGACCTGTTCCTTTGGACGAGTTTAAGAAAATCCTGGCAAGAAAAAGGTGTAATCCTGTTATATTTAGAGAAATCAGAATAAAAAATAACATAGAAGATAAACGTAAATATTTCAGATTAAAATTCCAACAATTGCTAGAAGCAGATATGACGGTTATAGAGGTAAATGATAGAAAGGTAAAAGTAGGTAATACAAAAGTATTGATAGAAAACATAGGTCCGGGAGGATTGTGCTTTATTTCCAATATAAGGTTACTGGTTACAAAAAACGTTATTTTGCAATTTACATCGGAGCTAATAGATAAAGAAATTAAAGTACACGGCTATATCGTATAGATGCATGAAATAGGTAATAATTTGTATAAACATGGCGTTGAATTTACAATAGATGAAAATGAAAGAACAAACCTAACCCGTATATTAAATCAAGTGCAAATAAAGATGAGAAACAATATCATGTTCGATGACGGAAGGTTTGTTTCCAAGTCTTACAGGACTTATTTCAAATTACTCGACGAGACGGAATGACGGGATTTTGCCAAGGATTATTTTTGCCAAAGATTCTTGGCAAAATCTATTTTTTTGTAATATTTTTTTGATTGCTGCAAAATTCGACAAATTTCTACATATGGATCATGGTAAAGTATAATCAGCCAATAATAGTGATAATTCTCTTAAATTAGAGAATTTAAAAAATTATTCCCTAGTTGTTGACATAATAAAACAACTTTTATATACTTTAAGTAAAGCTATATGATAAATAAATAAATAAAGACAGAGAAAATATTTCACCGGTCGAATATAGATAGAAAAGAGACCGACCGGCCATTGAATATGAGACAGATATATAAAACAAACAAAGAATGTAATTAAAAGCTTTTGATTTGTTTTGTTGGTATAGGGGAAAATGAACGATGGGGGTATATAGGGGTACATATAAAAAGCTGTAAAGAAAGTAAATTACATGCAGCTTGGGAATACAGAAATCTAATAAAATATGTTATGTGTATTCTTTTAGTAAATGCAAAAAGAATATCATGTCTTTGTATACCCAAAATAACCCATAAATTCCCTGCCAATCAAAACAATCAAAATACAGAAAAAACTCGATATTTAGAAAGAAAAACTCAATATTTAGAAGTTATAATGACGATGTGGTCTCCTACAAATTGATTAAAATTACTTCTAATTTGTCAATGGGACAATAGAAGTATTTTTGCTATTTAGGAGATGTTAAATAGCTTTGCCTGACAGTGCATGTACAACGCCATATTAACATTGATCATCGCCACGTGCGTGTCAAATGTGATATGGCTGCATAAAAACACATGGAGGTAGTGTAAAAGGAACTTTTACACGAAAGGGCGAAGCTGTACCTAGGTTACCTTTTGTAGGAAGGAAGTCATATAAATATGGGGAAAAGAATTTACCTTTCATCACCTCATATGAGTGATGAAGGCTATGAGATGCAGTACATAAAGGAAGCTTTTGAGACAAACTGGATTGCACCGCTTGGACCAAATGTAGACGCATTTGAAAAAGAAT
>DUMC01000045.1 GCA_012840075.1 Clostridiaceae bacterium
CTACGGGAATCAGCATTAAATAAGTGACATATTAGCTAATGAAGTTACGTGGTTAACATAAAAATTCCCCACTGGTGCCTGGGGAAAAACTTTTGCAAAATTGAGGATTTTTCTCTTGCAAAAAACACATTTAAAGATATTAAAGTTAGAGAAAAATCGAACATCTTCCTTATGCAAGAATAACTATATGATTAAAAGTTATTGAGGTAAGATTTTTTGTATATAATGAAAATTAATATTCCAGAACTAAGAGCTAAGTAAAGATAGAATTAATAATTCAAATTATTAGAAAGTTTACAGGATATTAAGAAAAGATTCGTTTTATGTAATGTGAAGATATAATTATTTGGATTTATAGAATATAGGGGGAAAAGTTAAAATGAAAAATAAAACAATAAACATATTGAAAAAAGTAAGTGAACAATATAATTCGATGGGGGAAATTGTAGACTACACCCAATGTATCAACGGTCATATAAATGACACATATCACGTTAAAGTCGAGAATAAAAATGGTAAATGTGAGGAATATATATTTCAGAGAATTAATGACTATGTTTTTAAAGACCCAGTCAAAGTAATGCACAATATCAAAGAAATTTCACTTCATGTAAGGTCTAAGAAAAACGAATGTGATTGCGATATTATTCAGTTCATAGATAACACAGAAGGTAAGAATTATACCTTCTGTGAAGGTAGCTTTTGGCGTGTATGTCATTATATAAAAAACTCAGTTACATATGAAACTGTAGATAATCCTAAGGTTCTGAAAAGTGCCGGATATGCTTTTGGCCGGTTCCAGTATTTGCTGTCAGACCTGCCTATGGACAAGCTTCATGAGACAATACCTAATTTCCATAATACTAAAAGGAGACTAAATTACTTCTTTGAAGTAGTAGCGTTAGATCCTCTTAACAGGGCGAATAAAGTTAAGGATGAAATTAAGTTCTTCGAGGATAATCGTTCAATCGCATCAAAGTTGGTAGACATGCTGGAAAGTGGGGAGTTGCCTCTACGTGTAACTCATAACGATACAAAATATAACAATATTTTAATGGATAAAGATACATGTGAACCGCTTTGCGTAATAGACCTTGATACTGTTATGCCGGGGCTTAGTACATATGACTTTGGTGATGCCATCCGCTTCGCTGCTAATACTGCACAGGAAGATGAAAAAGATTTGTCTAGGGTAGAATTAGATATGGATAAATACGAAGAATTCACAAAAGGATTTATAACAGCATCAAGAGAATTTCTTTCTAAAAAAGAACTTGACACCATGGCTTTAGGAGCTATAGTAATAACTATAGAACTGGCATCACGTTTTCTGGCAGATCATATAAACGGAGACAAATACTTCCGTATACACAGAAAAAAACATAATTTAGACAGGGCAAGATGCCAAATAAAACTTGCTAAAGATATGATAAAAAAGTATGATATAATGTGTAATATAGTACAAAGATATCAATAAGGAGGATTTAAACTTGAAAGTACGCAAAGCGATAATACCTGCAGCAGGTCTTGGTACAAGATTTTTACCTGCAACCAAAGCACAACCAAAGGAAATGTTACCTATAGTAGATAAACCTACATTACAATACATCATTGAAGAGGCTGTGGAATCCGGTATAGATGAAATACTAATTATAACCGGTCGAAATAAATCATCCATAGAAAACCATTTTGATAGGTCAATAGAATTGGAACTTGAACTTGAAAGATCCGGTAAGTTTGAACTGCTGGATGAAATAAGGAAAATATCTGATATGGCAAATATACATTACATACGCCAAAAAGAACCAAAAGGCCTTGGGCATGCTATCTATTGTGCTAAAAGTTTTATAGGAAACGAACCTTTTGCGGTTCTATTAGGCGACGATATTGTATATAATCCGGAAAAACCTTGTTTAAAACAAATGATTGAAGTACATGATGAATACAAGACATCTATATTAGGCGTACAGGAAGTAGCGGATGAAGATGTAAGCAAATATGGGATTGTAGACGGAAGACTCATAGAAGACAGGATATATAAAGTAAAAGGATTGGTAGAAAAGCCGTCTATAGAAGATGCACCGTCAAATATAGCTATTCTCGGAAGATATATAATCAACCCTGCAATATTTGAAATATTAGAGAATACTAAGCCTGGTAAAGGCGGAGAAATTCAGCTGACCGATGCTCTAAGAGAATTAGCCCAAAGAGAAGCAATGTATGCATATGTATTTGAAGGTAAAAGATATGATGTAGGAGACAAACTAGGCTTCATCGAAGCAACGATAGATTATGCTTTAAGGAGAGATGATCTAAGAGACGGTGTTCTCGAATACCTAATTAAAGTTGTTAATAGGGAAACGGGTAATGTTGTAGAAGATCAAGTTGCTGCGTCTATGAAAATAAAATAACACTTTAGTAGGTAAATCCCAGGATTGCATAATAAATTATGTGGCAACCTGGGATTTTTTTATATAGGGCTGGACTATAGCAAAATAGAAATGAGAGGAACGTATTTACACATGCAAAAATTACTATCTTGGATAGCAGTATTCTTTTGGATGAGCGTTATTTTTTACTTATCGCACCAACCGGCAGCCGAGTCAAGTGAATTAAGCGGCAGGGTAACGGAAGTTATTGTAGATACTATAAAGACAGTTGCTCCGCAAGTTAGAGTCGAAAAACAGGATCTACATAAAATAGTAAGAAAAAATGCTCATTTTTTATATTATTTTGTGTTTGGTATATTAGCGGCAAACGCTTTTAGAATGAGTGGAGTAGGCGGTTTCAGGGGTATATTATTAGCTCTATTGATTTGTGTTTTATACGCTATATCAGATGAGATACATCAAATATTCGTACCCGGAAGATCGGGAGAATTTAGGGATGTAATTATAGATAGTTCAGGAGGTGGTACGGGGATATTGATATATTTTGTTGTGAGTAGAATTTGTGAAAAAATGAAGAAAAGAAGTCAGGTTTGAATTATTTACTTACCTGCAAAAGCCATCTATTTACTTCAAAAGGTTGGACCCAAATGGAGGTTTATAATAAAGGTAAAATTCTCATAAAGATAAAAGAGAAATTTGGCGGATTTACTCAAGAATGGGATGTTTATTAAGAAGTTACTGATCAAGATAAGGCAAGAATGGAGCTTTTTCAAGAGCAGAAAGAAAAATTATATAAAAATGTAGAAAAAGCGAATTTACAATTATATGAACTACAAAAAAAGTATGTATCTAGCATTTACATGGAATTGGATTATGGAATCCGAAGAAAATCCTCCTGTTTTTGAAATTCCCTACTCGGAAGTACAAGGTCTGATAAAGGAGCATTCCTATTATAAAAAATAGCGATCTTTGAAAAAAGAATAACCTCACAGTAGAATATAAATGTGGTTGGAAAATATTTGAGAAAAAAACCACAAAATTAGAATCTACGTGAGGTGTTCA
>DUMC01000046.1 GCA_012840075.1 Clostridiaceae bacterium
ACCCTACTGGAATTTGAAAAAAACAATTTTTCGTACCTATTTTAAATTGAAAATTTTCACTAAATTATGGTAAAATCAGCCTGATGTAATTTGAAAATATTTTCTGATTTAATTTGAAAATCTACATTTCAAATTGAGAAATTGCTGCATCATACTGAGAAGTATAATAATAAGCCAGACCCAGTAAATTTCTGGCAACAGGTTGTGCTGGTGAAATGACCAGTATTTTTTTAAACTCCTGGATTGCTTTCTCATAATCCTGATCATCCATTGCCTTTTCGCCGGAATTAAATAAATCATTAATCTCATCACCATAATCCAGCATCTTGTCATATGTATCCCGTGCAATGGGATTTATTAAAGTTTCATATGCTTCACGGATTTTTTTGAACTCATCTTCGCACTTTTCTGGGGGATACATTCTAACCATCTTTGCATATGCCTTTTTTATCTCCCTTTCATCTGCAGTGCGATCTATTTCAAGTATATCATAGTAATTTTCCAATATAATCTCCCCCTGTCACTTCAATCTGTTAAATATAGCATAAGCCTGTTAAGGATATCTTGAACCCTGCTGTTATTAAAAATGCTTTCAGGTTTTTCATCTACAAGCTTTTTTAATAATGTTGCAGCTTCATCTTTTTTCCCGTTTCTATATAACAAAAGCGCGCAATTATAAAGAGAATCGTCATAATAGTTACCGTCACTGTACATCTGTATATACTTCATATACCTGGCAACAGCTTCAGTAATGTCTCCTTTTTTTTCATATATACTGGCTGTAAAAAACAAAGATTCCGCTACCAGGTTTTCTTCTATTCCATATCGCCCAATAGCTTCGAATTTATGAAGGGACTTATCATAATCACCTCTTTTCAAATCCTGAATTGCTTCATTAAAAGATGCATATTCATCCTGGATAATCAGTGCAATTTTTTCACCATTGTCCAGTTGGCTCTGATACTGTTGATACTGATGATGTTGCTGATGTTGCTGATATTGCTGATGTTGCTGGTGCTGCTGATACTGCTGATACTGCTGATACTGCTGATACTGACTGCTTGCCTGATGTTTTTCCAGGTTGTTTTTAAGCTCTTCGTATTCTTTCATTACTTCATTTAGCTTCTCCATTATTTGCTGTTTCTCTTTCAGGTTTTCCTGTAAAAGTCTTTCGTTACTTTTAATCATGTTGTCTTGATTTTCAATAATTTCATTTTGCATGGCTATTGTTTGAATTGCTGTATCATACTCTGTTTTTAACCTTGCATTTTTATAATTATTGAGTCGGTATTCAACGGAGATGAAGGAGATAAAAACAGCGGCTAATACTAGTATCCCTGCACATGCTAATATTTTATGTTTTAATGATAATGCTCCATGCTGTATTAATAACTTCCCAGTATGTAACCTGCCAGTATGTAACTTTCTTGTATGTAACTTTTCTGTATGTAACTTTCCAGTATGTAACTTCTTGGTATGCAACTTTTCGTTATGCAAAGAGTATTTTGTTTCATTGCTTCTCATTTCTTCCTGCAGATGAAGCATATATGACTTTACTTTTGCATTGCCTGCATCTCTTGTACCTGCATTCCTCCAATATTCCATTGCTTTAGCATAATTTTTAAGTTTATAACAGCACAAACCTAAAATTATATAAGGTTCAACTAAATCAGGCTCTTTTTCAATAATTTCCTCAAGATATTTTATTGCTTCTTCGTACTTTTTATTATTGATACTTACAATGCTAATATTATATTCCTTGAGTAATGTTTTAAATAAATCCGAATTCAAATACTCAACATATTCATTAGCCCGGTTATTTTGGGTATCAATCTTAAGGCTCCTTTTCCAATATGTATTTGCCGCACCAAAATCGCATAGTAGAAAAGAGCATATTCCTGCAAGATTCAAGGCGTCCATGTCATCTGCATAATAAACAAGGCTCTGTTTTAAATATTTAAAAGCAGTGCTAATATCGCGTTCTTTTAAACTATGGTAAGCCTTATTATACAATACATGTGCAATTTCAATAGCAGTGTTCATTATCTCGCATCAATCCTTTTTTCATCAGTCTACAGTTCTTCTTTTCATTAGTCCTTCCTTTCATTTTGTTCATCTTTCATTAGTTTTTTTTCATCATTGCTTTTTTCATCAGTACTTTTTTATGTTTCATTTTATTATGTATCATTTTTTATGTATCATTTTACAAATTACAAACTAATTTCACAGACGATGCCAAAGTAATACAAGTATCTCAATCAATACCAATTGGTATCATTCCAAATCAAATAGCAAATCAGTTAATTCACTATCATATTTTTCTATTAATTCCTCATTCTCATCTGCAATAGCTTGTTTTAATTTATTAATAACATCTTCAACCTTTTTCCTGTCATAAGGGTTAAAACTTTGTAATTTACCACTAGCTACTTCTATAATTGCTTTTGAGTTTTCTGCAAAATCTGATTTTCTCCATAATATCTCCAAATCTGTCTTGGCAGTTTCAATTTGCTTGGAATCCATGCTTTCAAGTAAAAATTTATGGGTAGCTCTCATTCCTGTACTAACTACAGTTGCATCAACTTGCAGTATGCCGTTTTTATCATAAGTAAAAGAAACTTCTATACCTTGTTTTCCTGCCAGATCTTCGGGTATTCCGCCCAAGTTAAACTCACCTATTTTCAAATTATCTTTTACTAATGCTTCCTCACCCTGATATACTTCGATGTTAACTGATGTTTGATTATCATAAACGGTATAATATATATTTTTTACTTGATAAGTCGATCTTTGCACTTTCTGCTGCCTCTTTGACTCTTTGAAGGACAGCAGCGTCTCCTTTTTTCAGGTTTATCTCATATAATCTATAGGCTTCATCAAAGATATAATTCATCAGCCTTTCGTCAAAATCCTTTCCACCAAGAGCATTGTTTCCCCTGCTTACCTTAACATCCATTATTCCTTCAAACATTTCCAAAATGGAAACATCAAAGGTTCCGCCACCAAGGTCGTAAACAAGAACTTTTTGATCTTTATCAAGGTTATTCAGTCCATAAGCCAGTGCAGCAGCTGTTGGCTCGTTAATAATTCTTTCAACTTTAAGCCCTGCAATAAATGCAGCATCTTTTGTTGCCTGCCTTTGAAGATCATTAAACATGGCTGGGACAGTTATTACTGCTTCTTCTACTTCTTCATCAAGATATTCCTCGGCACATTGTTTCAAGTATTTTAATAATAATGCGGATATTTCTTGTGGAAGGTATTCCTTATCTCCCATCTTGACCTTTGCATTAGAACCCATCAACCGCTTTATTTCCTGAACCGTCTTGCCGGGAGCTAAAGTAAGCTGTCTTTTTGCATGCTTACCGAAAATCAAAATATTATTCTCATTTAAACCAACAACAGAAGGTATAATATGGTCACCTTCCGTATTTTTCACAATTTTCGGTTTCCCATTATAAAGATAGGCTATCTCAGAAGTAGTCGTCCCCAGATCGATTCCGATAATTCTCCCCATATTAAAATCTCCCCATAAAAATGAATAAAATACAATGCCCATTCTATTATTTTTTTAAACTATATCCTTAACCTTAATTGTCTCACTATAACTATATCCGTAACCTTAATTGCTTCACTATAACTATATCCGTAACCTTAATTACCCCACTATCCTCAAACATACCATTCCTAACCTAAAAAAAATAACCCTTTTTTAACCACGTCAGAAGTATCTTTATTTTTATTCGACTGCTATTACGTCGGCAGGCCGTATTACCTCACCGTTTAAACGATATCCTTTCTTTAAAACCTCAACAATTTCATGATGTCTTTTCTCAGGACATTTCACTGCTTTGATGCAATTATGCACTTCTTCATTGAATATTTCTCCTAATGAAGGAATCTCTACAAGACCAATTTCATTGATGCTTTTTGTAATAATCTTTAGAACATTAGATGTACTGGTTGCTAAGCTTTCATTCTGAGTGGTAAGAGCAAATTTATGCATCACATCAATTTGATCGATAATAAAAATGAGAGTTTTGATTGACCTGTCAAACATTTGATTAGCTTTTCTTTTCTCAAGCCTGAGATTTATCAGTTCATCATGTAGTTTCTAATTGAATATTACTTTTTTTACTGGCTTTTTCAATATTTTTTAAACTTTCCGCTATCTCATTAAAGGGCTTGCTGATATCAAAAATATCTATATCAACGGCTTCAATACTCTTTTTAGTATATTGAGCCAATTCGTATTCAGCATCAAAATTATCCATGTATTTTGCACCCCATAATTTGGATTGTTATTTAATATTGACACTCCCCATGACTAAAGTCATGAGCTTTCGGCTAAGCTTTTTGTAAATTATTCAAGCCTGAGCCCTTTTTTACTTTTTTACATCCTATGTGTAGGCTAATTATTTTTATTATGCCTTGCGAATTCGTAAAGCTATTTCAATACATCTTATGTGTCTTGTTTCTTTAACTTTATCCACATGTTTTTTATATTTATGCTTGCAATAAAAATTTTATATTTATACTTGTAACAAAAAAGAGAAAGAGCTCCCTCACCAAGTTGCCTCTTTCTCTCTCTGCCATATCCCTAATTTTTAGTGCGGGGTACATGGTCTATTTACACAACAAAGGCATGAAGCCGCCGCTGTATAACAAAGGTATAATATTATGATAAGGGTTTTTGAGCTATTTTGCAAGTTTAATTTAAAAAATATTGTTGCTTAGGTCACACCAAAATCAAAAGTAGCCTATTACTCTTTTACCTATAGAAGGAGTTCTTTCCTTACACAAAATTTCTTACAACTATCAACAAACAGTTATTCTGGGGTTTTGGCAAATAAGTAAATAATTCAAGCCTGACCCCAACTACCTCCCTTGTTCAAGGTAAAGCAGATGGGATAAACAGCTTTTTTAAAGCTTAACATGAAATTTTCACACAGTCTGCCGTCCCCCTGTCTACCTAAAACGTATCTTATTTATAAAACCTTTTTTCTGTATAGAATCGGTTATTATATACTTTACTGTTTCATTCTTATTTAAAAACCTAAAATTATCCTGGCTGTTAAGATACTCCATTGTTCCATACAAATTAAGCCTGACATTTAATTTCCATGGCGATAAGTTTTCCAATGAATATATATCTTTCAACAGTCCTTCCAGTGCCATCCGTAATCTATCAAGAAAAGTTTCATCTGTATTTATGTACCTGAATACAAAAATCTTTATGGATATTTCGCTTAAGCCTACAGCACTTTCAACCTTGAATTTCGGATACATATTGTTGAATTTTTTAGCAATGTCTCTTATGCTACTCATATATAGGTCTGAGTAAGCTGTTATAATGGCATTCAAATCTTTGAAAGATATGGTTATTTCTCCTGATAGCGTGATAATATTTAAGTTCATAAGGAAAATCTTGATTCTTTGAATAGTTTCTTCAAAAAACGTCATATTATCACTCATTTCTCTTTATTGATTGTATATTTGTCTCGTTAACGGGTGCAAGGTTACTTTTGCAATATTTACATATAATCGCATCCTGCATTATTGTTTCTTTACAGAATGGACATTCTTTGGTTTTTACAGGTTCCAACATCTCTCCGCAAAACCTGCATTTTATTGCTTCACGCTTTATAATGTTGCCACAGTATGGACAATGCTTTGTGTCTTCATCAGGAAGATACCTTTTATCGCTATTATGCAATCCGGTAGGCTGATGAACATTGTTGCCTTGTTGAAGGCGGTTCAAATCATTTTCAACTCTACTAAACCGGTATTCATAAAACCTTTCATCACTTGCAATCCTATCCTTAACTTGTTGTTGCTCCATTTTAAGTTGCTTTACATCTGATTCGACATTCAAATCCTTCAAACATGCAAGTATTATTGCACTAATTAAAGGGCTTATTAACAATGAAAGTAAAAACCATCCAAGACCGCTTCTACCCTTTTTAGATGCGAATGCTCCCACACCTACACAAAAAATAACCCAAAGAAGCCACATTAAAATCCCTCCAAAAAATGCATTAATAAAACATTTAATTTTAATATTACCATGTTGAATGTTTAAAATTGGTTATAAAATCTTTCTCAAACTCATTTTTTATAGAGTTTTAATCTTTTTTGTCGGCAAATACAAGGTAAATTTATTTGTAAATCAACATAGTAATACTAAATTATTTAAAAACTAAATTATTTTAAAAATACTTAAAAAATATATTCTACATAAAACATTAAAATCCTCTAAATTCAAGTAAAAAAATCTACATTTTTTTTGCACAAGAACACAGGAAAACTTATAAAACATGCATAAGCGTTTAATAGTATGGGAGAAAAAGTTAAATAGAGAAAATCCAGGCTATAATCAATTATATCTATTTTCCCGCTGAGATAATCCTTTGTCATGTTCATCATGAAATCAATGTTAGGCTGTTTCACTGCTCAGTTCCTCCTCTTTAGATCCTTCTGCTTCTGTGGTTTGTATTTTACTTTTACATTCAAGTTGTACTTTTTCAGACCATGGAAGATATTCATCCAACTTCTCATTATTCGGTGTAAAGTCAAGCTGCAGCAGATTGCGGAAAATATACTCTATGTATATTGCAACAGTATTTTGATTTATTTTTGATTATTTGTTAATCGGCCAAAAAAAATATACAAATCACTTGGTATTTGTATATTTTAAATCGAATCATATTATTCTTTATACACTGAACCTGTTTTCTCCTCGCTGCCTAGAACCGTTCTCCCTTCTATCTGTGCAAACTAGTTTCTATTATAGTGCAATCTTTTACAAAGGTATGAAAATAGAAACTAAATTATATGATAGTATAATTTCTATTATGGTACAGTTTCTATTATGGTACAGTCTCTATTATGGTACAGTCTCCTACAAAGCAATTGATTCCGCTGTAGTTTCCCATGCCTAAGCTTATCCTCATTGAGTTTCAACTAGCTGAGTTTCAAATGATTAAGCTTCTCTTAATTAAGTTACAACTGATTGAACTTCTGATTGGACTTCATTTGGCAGAACTCCCTCTTGTTGGCCCACACCTGGCAAAACCTCACTTTGTTGAGATTCCTCTTGTAGACCTGGCTCTTCACAGCAGTTTGGGCAATATATAACAGTCAATGTTACATTTGCACTGGAATTTGCAGCCGTTACTAAAGCTGTTGCTCCTGCAGGACCAACACATAAGGGCTGTACAAAGGTGGTATCAAATTCTGCTCCTTGTTGGGAATCCTCTAAAAATCTGTGGCAGAAAATATTTTGTGCAAGATCAACATTTGGAGTAATTGTTATTGCAGCAAAACGACTAGCAGCGGCAGTTTGCTGTATAGAAGCAAGGATCTTTGTGATACATGCATTAGGGGGAATCTGTACACTAGTAGATGCCTGACCTGAATTACATACTGATCGTGCAATGCAAAGAGCTGATGTTGCACCATCACCTCCGCAATTACATTTACAGATATTTGTACATGAAAAATCCTTATTTTTAATAATACAGCCTAGCTTATTTATAGCTTCTTTGATATCTCTTAATTCTTTATCAATTTGATTGTTTTTGTGATGTTTTTTACCTATTGAAAATTTCATTTTGTCGTGCTCTCTCCTTTCAAAATCAACCCAACTTAGACATTTAATGAAAATGTAGAAAAACATTTCCTTCAACCTGTTCAACCTAATAAAGATATATAAAATATCAAGAATGTCTAATATATTATATGCTATTATTTAGTACAGGTGACATAAATACGGAAAAGAAAGAACGGCACATAATTTTTGCTTGATTAATAATTTTCATAATGCTAAAATGAAAACCATTAATTTATGAGTTATTTAGCACTTTTTTAGGGCGCAGGAATTGAAATTTCAAGATGTTGAAAGATATGACAAAAGGCTCGGAAACAAGGCACATACTTGTTTTTGCATTACCGATGTTTATAGGAAACATATTCCGGCAACTTTACGGTTTTATAACTCCTTGTGATAGAAGCGTATCCTGGAGTTTTTTAATGTCAATTTCTTTAGGTTCAATTCCTGCTTTCCAATAACGTCACTCACGCTATAAACTGATGGGTTATATAAGTTGAATATCTGATCAAAGTCATCATTAATAAGACGTCCAACTGCAAAAATAAGTATAATTGTAACTACAGGGAAAGTGAAGGCAAAGTAATATGTAAAATTCTCTGAAATCGGTTTTCCCCATCTATGATCACTGCTTCATACATTTTATAATCGATACTAGATAGTATTTCCAAGTAAATAATAGACCCCCAACCCACTTCTTTCCAGATGCCGGTAGAAACAAGAACCGTTCTGAACCATTTAGGGACAGCCGAAAAATAAATCGGTCTTATCCCTATGTGCTTAAGAATAATATTTATTGGCCCTATTGAGGGTGAAAAGAATTGTATAAACAATCCACTCAGTACTACCCATGAAACAAAGTGAGGTAAGTAACTTATGGTCTGTACCACTTTTTTAAATTTTACTTGATTTATCTCATTTAAAAGTATTGCAAATATTATTGGTGCCGGAAATCCAAATAACAGTTTATAAAAACTTATTATCAAGGTGTTTCTGAATACCTGCCAGAAACTTTCTATCCGGAATAAGTACTCGAAGTTCTCAAAACCTACCCAGGGGCTTATTTGTGCCCATTGACTTAAACGATATTAATTTGCTACTTTTTGTGTATTCATACAATCACTTTAATCCGGTTGAATTGGTAAGCCTAAAACAGGTGTTCCGGCAGGTGTCTATTGCTACTCCGAACACTTCTGCTACAATCCGAATATACACCTCTGCTACAACCCGAATATATCACCTACATCCTTAAGGTCAATTTCCCTTTTGCTCTTCTTTCCGGCGTTTTTGAGCATACTTTCCAATTTTTGTTCCATCGATTTTCTTATGAGTTCCTGACCGTCAATACTTCTCAACTCAAAAAAAGCATGGGATCTTTATCCAGCCTGGCTCCTATTCCATAAAGTACTGCTGCCACATGTTTGCACATATAAGCCCAGTCAGGACAGCTACAGGTAAAATGAATTTCTTGTGGTGATGGAAACATGCCGTATTTTTTATCTGTAAATATGATTTCCAATTCCTTTGGGAATTTCCCTTCTATCAGTTGTTCCAGGGAATCAATTCTGCGATTGCATAATTCTACAATCTGCTCCCATCTCTTATTATCCAGCGCATCAATTGTAATCTCTACATCATATGGTTTTGCCCTGCTACCCTGTACCTTTGCCAATGCTATTCCTTTAGATATTTTTAAATCCAAAACCGCGTTGTTTTGGACATAGCTTTTTCCTCTTGCAATTCTGTTGCTATAGTCGGCATAACTCTCCAGGTTTTTGTTCCACGACTTTCCCCACCAGTTTTTAGCCAGTGTCCTTCCCTCAATAATAGCAGGCTCAATATCCGGATTCTTCTTTTTTAATTTTTCCAGGGATTTATTCGCCTTTGCCTTTCTTTCGGCTGCTGATTCATATCTTGGATATTCATCATAATAGCTCAATATAAATCACCGTCCAAAGCAAATATTTTCATCAATTCATCATTGCTGTACTCAGTAATCCATTGTTCGCTGCCCTCACCCAGAAGTTCCCCGGACAACGCCTGCTTTTCTTCAATAATTGTATCTCTTTAAACATTTCTTTTTATCATTTATATGATGCATTTGCAGCAAAAAATAGCAACAAAAAACATAGTAATTTTCTGGAAAAAATAATTATTGACAATAACTGTGAATGATAAAATAAAATAGTTACTTAACATTCACATTATTTAATTCTTTTTGAGACATTAATCTAAATTCATTATATAACTCTACTTATAAATCTACTTTTCCGCACCGGCTTGCTGCACAATTTCAAATAAACGCTTATTCAAAAATATCCGCTCTTTACCAACTTTCTGCGATACCAGGAATCCTTTATCTTCTAGCAATGACAAATAATTTGACGCAGTTTTCCTTGTAATACTAAGTCCTTTTTCGATATATACGATTTTGGTATAAAACTCATAAAAAAGTAAGTTTACAAGTTCTCTTGAATATATTTTAGGTAACATAATTTTAATATCTTCCGCTGTCTTTTCCACAACATCATTTATTTTCTTTACCAGCAGTAATGTTTCTTCAGCAGTCTGTTCTATGCCATCCAGTATAAAAAGGATCCATTCTTCCCAGTTGCCTTTTGTTCTTACTTCTTGCAGCAACCTGTAATATGCTGATTTATACCTGATAATGTATTTGCTAAGATAAAGAATTGGACTATCCAATAACTCTTTCAATATAAGATATAACACATTAATAATTCTTCCTGTCCTTCCATTCCCATCATAAAACGGATGTATCATCTCAAACTGGTGATGAATAACTGCTAACTTAATAAGAGGATCAACGCCGTCACAATCTTCATTAATGTATTTTTCAAGATTGCTCATAAGAGCCATTATTTCCTTTTCTCCACTTGGAGGGGTATATACCACTTCCCCAGTTGCTTCATTTTTCAGTACAGTACCCGGAAGTTTTCTTATACCGGCACGATTTTTCTCAATTAGTTGTTGGATTTCAATAATCATATTAGTTGTTAAAACTTGTCTTTCTCTTATCAGCTCATAACCATGCCAAAGCGCGGTTCTATAGTTTATGACTTCTTTTGCTGCAAGATTATTATAATTCTCCTGTGACATTGCTTTAAACAATTCATCATGTGTGGTTATAATATTCTCAATTTCGGAACTATCTTTAGCTTCATTAATAATTACAGCATTTATAAGGATATTTTTATTTGGTATCATGCCCGAAAAACCTTTAAGTTCTGCTAATGCTCTATGAGATCTTGCAAGTTGTTTTAATACTCTCTTGGTTTCAAGCTCTACATCTGGTGGTAGTAACTTTATATCAGACATATGATTCACTCCCTCTATTATCTCCTTATGACTTCATTATATGCGTAGTCTTTTCTTATTTCAATAGAATATAGGTAAAAAATTAAAAAAATTACCCGCGTTTTCCCGACGTGAGTAATTTCTTCTCATGTTAACTTCCAAATAAATTCTTTTCTTTTGTAAGCGACGAAATACTTATCGTATTATAATAATAGCTCTATATCAATCTCGTAGAGCTATTTTTTGGTTTAGCAAAATTTAATAAAATCCTTCTTTTGCAATTTTTCTTATGTAGTCATATTGTTTACGTATTAGCTTTTTAAATTCTTCATCTGATAACTCATTGTACCTTGCTACTCCTTCTTCATATAATCATTTTTATATTCGCTGGGAAAAGTAAATTTTACTATACCTTGCAGAATTAATTCGTCTAAAGTATTTTTTATTTGTGAAAGAGTATTTTCAACATTCTTATTCATGTGTATCAACTTCATTTCTTTTATAATTAATTTTATTCATTAATGTATTAAGTTCCGGTAAGTCTGTAAAATCCAATTCCCCTTTATCAATTAATTCTATAATGTTCTTAATAGCCTTTGCTGCATCCCTAATTTTCTTTTTTTCTTCATCAGTACGGTCTCTATGAATTAAACGCATTTTCTCCAGTTCCTCCGGAGTTGGAACTCTGAATTCTAAAACATAGTTATTATTAATACATTTTTGAGCTTCCTCTTTAATAATATCCATTTCAGGAGAAACTCCGCAAATTCTAACCCAAGCTCTTGAACGTGTAATTGCTGTAAATAATATATTACGTAAAGTTATCATCTCAGCTCCTTGAGCACAATATTCAGCATTAACAATGTATACCATTGGTGCCTCGTTACCTTTTGCTCTATAAATGCTAGAACAAGTAACGCAATTTTCCACCTTAAAAGTATCTCTGTCAGCATTTACACCGGCAAGAATCGAGTCTATATTTTTTTTCAATAAAAATTGTCTAAAAGCCATATATTGATCTTTGGAATAGTATGCTTCCGGGAAAATAACCAATATATCATCAGGATCTAATTCATCCTCACTTATATTTCGTTCTATTTCATCTGCCACCCATTGATATTGAACAAGAACTTCATCAAAACTCATCACTTTAACTGCACTCTCAGGTGTTAGCAGTTTTGTGAAGTATTTCGGATAAGAATCTTCCTTTCGAGCTAGTTTAACCTTATTTCCATAATCTAATATTCCACTAATAACCTTATAACCAATATCATTCCATAGTTCCAAATCATTAAAAAGTTGAACTAAGCCTTCTTTTCTATATATACCGAAACCAAGAGCATGAGCCAAAGTTAATGCCCAAGGTGTGTTTCTATAGCAAATTGGTAATACTATGTCCTGACGAGACTCATTTTGTTGATTTTGAAGTTTAACTAAAGGATTGCCATCGGAATCTACTCCAAACATTTCATCTAATGTGGGCATAATATTTGCATTTAAATTTTGCAATTCATCGTAAGCGAACACAATTCTTTTTGGCGCTTTAGCCGCCTCATAGCATAATCTGAAAAAACTAGCCGGTAAATCTTGAGCTTCATCTATTAAAATAGCATCATAGAATGGTTTAAACTCATTATCCGAATAATGCAATAATTCATTGCAAAGTCCCTCAAAGGCATATTTAATGCCATATTGCAATTTGGCAGTACTGAAAGTTTTGGGTATAATATTCTTTCTCTTTGCAATTTCAGAATATATCCCAGGTTCCGATGTAGTGCCCCATGCATGTAAAATCTGTAATTTATCCCAGTTAGGTATATCTCCCATAAATTCATACGAAAAATTAGTTATCATATCCTTATATTGCTGAGATAATGATCTAGTATAAAATGTAACAGCTATATTCCAATCAGGATGTTGAGAATGAAGATACGCAGCTTTTAATGCCAAAACAACTGTCTTCCCTGATCCTGCCAATCAACGTATTCTTTGGGGTCCATCAGGAATTTCAAAAGCTGCTTTTTTTTGCCATTCATCAAGATTTGCAATCTCCAATTCTATCTTTTTAATGATTGAACCAAGAGAATCTTCTTTTAATATTCCGGTTCTTTTTTTTCTTGGTTTCATTGAAGATATTTTTTGTAATGATTCGCAAAGCGAAATATAAATTTTTTCCTCCAATGGTAATAGTTTATCAAGTTCTTCTTTTAAGTTGTTAGTATTACAAAAAATATATTCATCATCATGTGGCGGCAGTTCTTCTGTCGGATAAAATGTTATCACTGCAGGAGAAAAAGCTAAATCTCTTTTTTTACGCAACGCTTCATAATTTGTCAATGTGTTTTTTATCTGATAATAAAGCAAATCCTGCTCTTCTTTTGGATCCGTTTGGGGATTACTAAAGATAAAAGCTACAAGTCCTTTATTTTTAGATATTAGCAGCGCATCTACAGTAATTGTTGATTCTTTTGTTGCATTTAACGGATATCCAAGAAATAATGTACCATCTATGGGACTCTGCTCATTAATTTTCTTAAGCGTGTCAATAAGAATTTGCGTCCCCATTGCATTTCTAATTATTCCTCTAACTATATCAAAGCTCATATTCATCAGTCCTTTCTTTCAGCTATAATCAATGATTACAATTCTATTTAATTCAGAATAACTTAAAAATTATTTATCTTAAATACTATTGAAAAATCTGTTTTTAAGCTTTAACAATTTATATAAAAAAGAGCTAATGAACTATTTTTACTAAATAATATAAATAATTTTTCATACATATATAAAATAGCGTTTTTCATCATTTGTTATAATAAACATCATATAGTCATCCTTTTTGGTAAATATTGTATCATAAAATAACAGAAACATCAATTGCGGTTTTATTACGATAATAACGTATTTTTCAGGAAAGATATAAATTTTCATTGAGTATTTTTAAACATTTGTATATTTATGTTTCTCCTTTTATTTACCACTTATACAGTGATAATAACCAGACTAATTATAGTATGCAATTGTGCTAGAAGACAAGCAAATCTTCAGTTAAAGCCAGAAATACAGACAATTTATCCTTCTTCGTATTTCGAGTACATACTGACTCTTCTGCAATTTAGGTTATAAAAGTAATTAATTTTGCAAAAGAGCCCCGGATAAGCCAGAATATCCAG
>DUMC01000007.1 GCA_012840075.1 Clostridiaceae bacterium
CATATATAACAGTTGATGAATACATTTCAGCATATGAGTATCCCGATTCAATATGCAATTCGTTTTATCCTATTGATTTGCATAGAGATGGAATGGAAAAAATATATCAAATATTTTTGGAAGAAGGTAAAGTACCGAAAATTCCTCTTTCTGCATTGATTGTCAAGGGCTTTGACAATTTATACTTAGCTGGTCGCTGTGCATCGGGTGACAGGTTAGCACATTCAGCTTTTAGAGTAAAAGCTTCATGTATGGCAATGGGACAAGCTGCAGGTGCTGCAGCCGCTGTTGCTGTTAAAGAAAATAATGCTTCATCCAGAGGTTGCTGTCTTGACCATATCAAAGAAATTTTGCGTAAAGACGGAGCAATTGTGCCTTGAAAATTAAGGCTGTGTTAATTTACTACTGGATATTTGTATTGTGAATATTGTTACCTGTAAAGAAGATTATAACCCAAAATGAATGAAGCTAGATACGAATTATAAGTTTACTTGAGATATGTCATGATCTTATTGGAAGAAAGCAAGAATGAATTTCAAGTTTAACATGTGGATGTTGAATAAGTTTTTGGGTTATAATCTTTTTATATGTAAAAAGTACATTTATTTTAATGCATGTTGCAAACCTAATTATAAGATAGTAGAATTGAATTACATATAAGTATATGAGAAAAGAAAATAGTACAATTAAACTGGATGTATAAAATAATGTTTTGAAATTATTGCCTGCAGTAAATAAGAATTAGGAGCATTTTTCAAGGGGAAATTATGGAAAAAGAAAAAGTATCTTCACCTGTAGGATCTTCAGGGAAGCTTTCGAAAGGAACGTTGGCAGGGTCTAATGAAAAATATACAGTAAAATCTTTAGTAAAAAAAGCATCTGATTTCTTTATAAGAATTCTAGCAAGTGCAGTCGTAATATTGGTTGCGAACCTAATATTAAGAGGAAATTTACTTTCTGCCATTACACTTGATCCGGCTTCGAAAGTTGAGAAACTTGCAGCGGGAAACAAGATTATGAAAGGTTTTTCTAACGATGAATTCCGGATATACTATGCAGAAACTGAAGATGGAATAATATCATATGCATTTATAAAAAAACTTGGAGTATGGTTGCAAGAGTATCCTTTCGATAAGAACAACAGAAATATCAGTGGAATCAGTTTTGGTAGAAAACATGCCTACTATTATGGAAATTTTACTTCGAATGATGAATATGATTTTATAACAGAGGCAAAGGATGATGGTGAAAGAATATATCCCAATATAACTGATTTGGGAAGCAAAAAGATGGTAGTATATCAAATTCCTTTGAATATGGAAGATAAAATGAGCTATTGTTTTGTTGACAATGAGGATGTAATAAACCGTGAAAAACTTTTTTTAGATGGGGAAGTAAGGTTTTATAAGTATACAGATGGAAAGACAACCGAATATTATAGTACAATAGGTGAGTTAAAGGCAGAAAAAAGTTATCTGTGGGAACTTATAGAAAAATGCTTCGAATCAGCAGATACGAGCAATGAAATTATAGACGGCAGGGTGTATAAATCCGATAAGCCTGAAGATACAATATGGAGAATATATGTAAGTTATAATACCGGTGATTTCATTAACTTGGAACCCGGCAGAAAAGGTTATGACTGGACGGGAAAAGTAAGCTTTGACATTGAGCTGAAAGGACAACATCCTGGCACAATTGCCATGTATTGGCGGGACTATACAAAATACAGTTTGTATGATAAGGTTTCAGGAGAAACTGCCGTATATAGCGTTGTAGTGCCTGAAGAGCTGTATGCGTATTTTGAGGAGTTGTAATTTGATGATCTGAAATAACTTTGCGTTTTATGCAGTGTTTTTAAGGAATAAATATTTAGGAGGATGCAGATGAGATACAGGGGTACATGGATAATTTTCTGGCCTTTTGTGGCTGTGTGGAATTTCATCGGATTTATTTTCAAAATGTTAGGGCGCTTATTTGCAGTATTGCTAGGTTTGGTGATTATGATTCTGGGTGTTGCTTTATGTTTTACATTTGTGGGAGCTGTTATTGGAATACCTCTTGCCATATTTGGATTCACAATGATGATACGAGGATTTTTTTAGTAAGGTATTGAGAAGAAGTCAGATATACTCATGTAATATTAAACTGGCAATCAGACATACTCATGTAATAATAAGCTAGTAAGATGAAAAAGTATAACACATGAAAATTACTAAATGAGGAAAATACAGAAAATTAAATATATGATAAGGGGAAATGACGCAAAAACATGAAAAAGTCAAAAAACATAGTGCTAATAGGTATGCCAGGTGCCGGCAAAAGCACTATCGGTGTGTTGCTTGCAAAAGCCCTGGGGATGAGTTTCATTGACACGGATTTAGTTATCCAGGAGAGAGAAGGTAAGCTTTTACAGGAAATAATAGATTTATATGGCTTAGATGAATTTTTAAAAAAAGAAGAAAATGC
>DUMC01000047.1 GCA_012840075.1 Clostridiaceae bacterium
CATGTAAAATGTCATTCATTACATTGATGTCCAGTGACGTTAAAGTCTCGCTTTCCAGCAGAATTTCAGAACATGTATCGTCAAATATAAGTGTATCAAATTTGCTCGGAGATTGGCTTGGTTGTATGTTAAAAAAATCATTATATTTAATATTAATTACTATTACAAACCTGTTATTACGGCCAATATTCTTAAGATTACGAATGTAACTAAGAATATAGGAACCATTCAGTTTACGTCGTATGACAAGATGTGGATTTTTAAGGCCGAGTTTTATCGGCTCGATGTCTTCGAATTCAATTGAATGAGATATTGTAGGAGATTTTGGTACTGATATTAATACCTCTTAATATTGCTTTCGTTCGGTATCGCGTATTTTATAATATTTAAATACCTTCCTATGGGAGGTCTTGTAATTGCCTTTAAGAATTACAGTGTGATCAGAGGTATTTGGGCAAGTCCATGGGTCGGTTTGGATAATTTCAGAAAAGCTTTTAGAGCACCGGACTTATTAAACGTACTACGTAATACAATCTTGATAAGTACATATAAGCTGATATTCGGATTTCCGGCTCCGATAATATTAGCCTTGCTACTAAATGAGATAAGGAACAGTAAGTTTAAAAGATGCATTCAAACAATTTTATATCTGCCCCATTTTATCTCATGGGTTGTTATATATGGAATAATGCTCACTATGTTATCGCCTTCCTTTGGCATAGTTACCGGCATATTTAGTCTGTTTGGCAAAGAAGCGCCTTATCTTTTAGTGAGTACGGATCATATAAGAGGACTGTTGGTAATTTCAAGCATATGGAAGGAAGTGGGATGGGGAACAATTATATATTTAGCTGCATTTAGCACAGTTGACCCTTGCCTATACGAATCGGCAATTATTGACGGAGCAAACAGATGGAAGCAGATGATTTATATCACACTTCCCTCTATCAGCGGAGTGGTTGTCCTATTATTGATATTGAGGATAGGAAATATTATGGATGCGGGTTTTGAACAGGTACAGGTGTTTGTTCAGAATAATGATTATATAAGGCCGGTTATTGATATATTTGATACTTTTGTATATAGAAGAGGTATTCAAAGAGCCGATTATAGCTATTCTACTACAGTTGGCCTTTTTAAATCGGTTGTTTCATTGATTCTTATTGCTTCCGCCGATAGGATTGCAAAACTGATCGGGGAGGAGGGTCTGTTATGAAATATAGAAGTGACAGAGTTTTTAATGTTATTAATTATTCATTAATGATATTTTTGGCAGCTATTATGTTATACCCTCTTTGGTATGTTTTGATGTATTCCTTAAGTGAACCTCAAAGGTATTCAGTTAACAACTATTATTTGATACCTAATGGTTTTAATCTTTCCACTTACAAATATATCATAGTACAGCCATTAATAATTAGAGGTTTTAAAAACTCAGTATTTGTTACCGTAATGGGGACTTTTATATCTCTTTTACTTACATCATTTACTGCATATCCTCTTTCTAGGGAAGTGTTTGTTGGAAAGAAGTTTTTCTTTAATATGATAATATTTACAATGCTCTTTAGCGGAGGAATTATACCTACCTACTTGGTTGTACGTGCGCTTGGATTGCTTGATTCCTTGTGGGCTCTTATTTTGCCTTCTTCTATTAGTGTATTTAATATGCTTGTGATGATGAAATTCTTTAAAAACATACCGGTGAGCCTGATAGAATCAGCTAAAATTGATGGATATAATGACATTTATATTCTTTTCAAAATAGTGCTGCCGCTATCAAAAGCTGTTCTTGCGTCCATCGGTCTTTTTAGTGCCGTAGGTTATTGGAACACGTATCTGCCATGCCTTATATATATTACTGATGTTAACAAGAGAGTGATGCAGGTAATATTAAGAGGTATGCTTCAGGCAGAATCCCTCGCAGCTCAAACCGGAGCTGTGGATCAGATAATTACACCTCAGAACATGAAAATGGCTGTAATTATTGTAACTATGCTACCGATAATTTGTGTATATCCTTTCCTCCAAAAACATTTTGTAAAAGGTATGCTTATCGGCTCTATTAAAGGGTGATTTGACAAGTATAGCATGAGGTTCAAGCTACTTATAAGCAAAAAAGCACTTTTATTACTAACAGGTTCCGTGCTTTCTGTATTTTTTTATGGACTTGTTCAGGATATCATGAAAGAAGGCTGAAGCTATTCTTGAAAAGGAGTATATAAAAGCCTCAGCCTTGCATCTTACAAGATTTACTGACATCTCAGAATTTATTTACCATCCCGGTGGTTCAAAATGTATCAACTAAACTGTAAATTTCATAATATATTCACCAGGCAATAAGTCCAGAATATATTAGCCATACCGCATATCTCAGAATGTATCTGCCAGGCTGTAAACCTTTAGACACCTAGCGATGTCACCGGCCTCAATTTTGTTTTCCGTTGTGATACTTATTGTTACGGGTTTCTCGGGAAGCATGTGGAAGAACCTGTCGGAATACCTAGCATTTATTCCTTCTATATCAATCCATATCCACAGAACAGGCTTGTTGGTTGTTATCATTACTTTATGATTCTTTCCGTCAGATTCGATTATTTCGGCTTTAAGATCAGGGTTTTCAAGCTCTATATGTTTTGGTCTTGTGAAAAATACTACGTTATCGGATGTAATCCCGACTTCGCTTACAAATTCCAGGAACATTATATGTCTTCTTCTTGCATCCTCGTCAACATATTTTTTAACATCAATTGTACTGACAGCAACTGAGGAATTCGGACCTACGGAAGCCATAAATGACTTTTCCATTAAAGTATTTCCACTTACATCTACTACCTTGCAATTGATCTTGCCGCTTACACTTTCTTGATAATCGTTTGTCAGGTATATATCTACCGTTCCTTTTTCAATATCTTCCACAGCGGACAGCAATACCGGCGCGTAAAATTTTTTTGCCATATAATGGAGCGCTTTTAAATTACCTTTATAATCTATTGAAGACCAACTTGGACAAGGCCAGCAATCGTTGAGTTGCCAATACAATGTGCCCATACCCCTTGGCATGTTTCTCCTCCAGTGTTCAACTGCATACTTCATGGCCATTCCCTGGAGTATTTGCGAGAGCCAGAGAAGCATGTTAAAACTGTTCGGTAATTTAAACCATGAAAGCATATATTGCATGATTGTAGTATTTCCTATACCGCTCCTTTGATGATATTCCATCACGTAGCTTGTCAAATTTCTATCTTCCGGTAATGTGAATTCTTCTACGATTGATGGCTGTGGAAATGATTGAAATCCAAATTCGCTGTTAAACCTGTGGGTACATGTGCGATACCATTCAAATGGCTTTTTGCCGTGCCAAACTTCCCACAGGTGTGCATCTCCCTTGTTAGGATTGTTATAATCTTCTCTCTCTTCGTCTTCACCCGGAGTATGAGGACTGGAAGGCCAATAATCAACATGGGGAGCATATTCTGCGACTAACCTGGGAAGCAATTCATCAAATAGGGATTTGTATTCATCCCACGTCATAGCTCCGTTACTTCCATCCTTATTTACACAAGCCCTTATTTGTTCAAGTTCGTTATTGCCGCAGAACAATGCAATACAGGCATGGGATCCGATTCTTTTAATATTGTCAATTGCTTCATATTTTACATTTTCCATAAACTCCGGATCATATGCGGGATAAGCTGAGCATGCGAACATAAAATCCTGCCAAATGCATATTCCGTACTCATCACATAGATCGTAAAATACATCGCTTTCGTATATACCGCCTCCCCATACTCGCAGGAAATTCATATTAGCATTAGCGGCTTCAGATATAAGCAGGCGGTAGAATTCATCGGATATCCTGGTTACGAAAGTATCAGCTGGGATCCAATTAGCACCTTTAGCAAAAAACGGCACACCGTTAACTGAGAAATAGAAACTTTCACCCCATTCATCGGGTTGTCTAATGAGCCTGAGGGTTCTTAAGCCCGTTCTTTTACGCATTTTATCTATTACGGTGTTATTGTCCATCAATGAAATTTCAATATCATATAGGTTCTGTTCGCCCATGTTATTGGGCCACCAGAGTTTAGGATTCTTTATCACAAGTTCGAGTTCCGTGGTTTGGTCTTTCAGCTTGCATTTTACACTGGCTGCATCAATACCTTTGAAAGATGCTTTTGCAACTACATCGATTTCTTTTGACGGCACGTCATAAAGCTCTACTCTTATTTTCAAAACTGCCTCATTGCCCTCCATCTTTTGGCTGATAGCCACATCTGATATACCGGCAATGCTGTATGCCTTAAGTTCAATATCCTTCCATATGCCGCATGTTACACATTTGGGACCCCAGTCCCACCCATAGTTACATTGCATTTTTCTAACCATGTTTGATCCATATACTCGGAAAGACTCCACATTACCTGCAGGGAACAAGTATCTCTTTGAGTTTTTTTCTTTAATGTAGGGAACAGTTGATGCAAACTTTACAATTATTGAATTTTCTCCTTCTACAAGATGCTCCTTTACATCAAATACCCATCTTCTGAACATGTTATCGGCCTTGCCTGCTAGTTTGCCGTTGATATATATTGATGCAAGTGTATCTAGGCCGTGACAGCACAATAGAATTTTTCTGTTCTGAAGAAAGTCACTGTCAATATTAAAACATCTTGAATATTCCCAATCAGTTTCACCTATCCACATTAGCTTTTTTTCATTATCCCGGTAGTAAGGGTCAGGTATAATACCGGCCTTCATCAAATCCGTATGTATGCAACCGGGAACCGTGGCATCCAGTTCCTTGTAACCTGCGCCACTAACTTTCCATTGACCGTTTAGATTAAGTATATCCATACATATAACCTCCCAAAATTTAAACATCTCTGTTGAAAAAAATCTTGGTATCCGGTACAATAAATGTACTATTTCGCATTTTGCAACACAATAGCTGAAACAGACATCACCATACAAAAAACGGACATTTGTTTGAGCAAACACAAACATAAAACAAATAACATAAAACAAATATAAAGATGTTTTGAACCATGGAACGTTGCAACAGATATCATATTTCTTTACAGATAATATTTACAGGTAATACATGCTAAATAATATAAATTAAAATTGCAAAGTAAACTGCTAAAGTAAACTGCCGGAGGAAAAACAAATGTGCAGGTTTGATGATGCATCGAGGATTTTAAGAGAAGCAGAAATAGATTTTTGGTTTGATAATATACATGTAAATGTGGATTTTATTGCCGTTGACAGGTTTAAGCCAGGTGGCGGCTATGAAGCCCATCTTCACTCAAAGTATGAATTCCATTACATAAAGGCAGGCAGAGGTTATGTGGATATGACCGGTCGGAGAAGTGAATTAGGTCCTAAAAGTTTTTATGTTTGCCCACCGGGTGTAGTGCACAGGCAAGTTGCTGATATCGATGACCCGATGGTTGAGTACGCGATGAAATGTGACCTTACTATCGGTGAAAAAAAAGGAGCCGGAAACAAAGAGCACAATTATTTAATAGAAGTTCTTAATAGCAATACTTCCGTAGTAAAGGATAATTATATGATGGACAGAATATTCGAAAACATATTTGAAGAAGTAGAAAATGGCAAGGTCGGATTTTTGTTGAAAATAAAATCGGCTATTATGGATTTACTAATTGCATCATTGAGAAATCTTTCGGCCCTAAAGGACGCAGAATATTCAATACCTAAAAAAGACGATAACAGGCTGTTTGAACTTATAAGAGAATATATAAATGATAATATTGACAGATGCATATCATGTACTGAATTATCAAAATATTTTTTCTTAAGTGAAAAACAGCTGAATAGGATAGTGATGAAATATACCGGACTTACCACCTATCGATTCATAACAGCATGCAAAATTGTCACAATAAAAAAATTGCTTTCCGATACTGACAGCAAACTTAGTGACATAGCAAAGCAAACCGGTTTTTCCAGTGAGTTTCATTTGTCCAACCGGTTTAAACAATTTACGGGCATGTCGCCCTACCAGTACAGAAATAAAAAAATACAGGGAGATGATGTTATATTTGTTTGAGTTAATGTAGTATTTATTTTGGGCAATGGAATGTTTGTTTGCCAAGACGACTGTTTAAAACGCCATCCGTGCCCATCCTTTGCTTTTACCCCTCGGAGGCAAATTAAGCATTTCCCGTGCAGTATCAACATAGAACCTGTAATTTTCCAAAGGAGTTCCATTAGGTATTCTGTGATCCAAGCCGAATACCGTACCACCTTTTTGCATTATGGGCTGAAGTTTGTACTCCAGTTCTTTTATTATGGCGGATTTATCCTGCCTTAAAACATGCTTATCAATTCCGCCTTTGAAAGCAAGTTTATTTCCGTATTTTTCGCGAAGTTTTACGATATCCATTCCTGCTGCAGGCTCGTTCGGAAACATTATATTTACTCCGCTTTCCAAAAACGCATCAATAACCGGGTTCATATTTCCGTCGCTGTCCTGACTGAAAAGTTTTGTGCCTTTTGATGAAAGCATATCCCAAATTTTTCGATAGTAAGGTTTTATATACGTTCTGATGAGGTCGGGTCCGATTAACGGCCCGGATTTTCCTGCCATGTCTTCATGTACTATCAAATTGTCAATAGTAATCTTGTCACTTATCCTATCAAGAACTTTAAATGCAGTATCTGCAATTGTATTCATTATATCCGTCATTAATTCAGGCTGGTCATAATAGCAATAGCACACCATTTCTTCACCCATAAGCTGCCTTGGAAGGTCAAAACCACCGGGTATTGAAGCTAATACCAGAGCGCCTTCTTTTTGCGCTTTTGCTGCTGCTTCTACTTTGTTCCAATCTATTCTTCTTTCATCAAATTCAAACCAGGGTTTTATCTTTAACCAGCTATCCATATCCTTTACAGGATAATCCATGGGAAGGGGTATGGTAGCAGAACCTTTACACAATTTGGTCTTTCTTCCATATTGATCTAGATGAATGATATATTCATTTGTTTCTTCAATTACGCATGGAGTAAATCCACCCATTAGACCTGTATTGCCTCCGCAATGGACCAGGTCAACATAGTCGAAATCAAAGGCAGTTAAATTAATCTCATCAGGAAATGCCCCTTGTGCCAGCCATTCTTCTTCAAGACCAACTAAAGGACCGAAAAGTTCAACGAACATTTGCCTTTCGATGCGGCCGAAAGTCATTAATTCAATGTACTCTTCACGGTGCCACTTCACGATATCACCTCTTAATTTATTATCTTTACGATTCAGAATCCTGGTTTAAAATCTCTTTTAGAAATCCTTTAATAGGAATCCTTTACATCGCAGTTTTTAAAATATCGTAATCTGCTTTGTTTATTATCTTTAACGAATAAGGATTTTATAATAATTTTATAGTAAAAAATTCTTTATTTCCATGGAGAAAAACTACATTCATGTAATTATCTCATCTTACATAGCTGTTGTAAAAAGATATACTTAGGCAATTATTCATGATATAATTAAGAATAAAAGAAAAAACGCACTAACTGCGTATTCTTATAAGCTTTTTTATATCTCGGTTAATAAAAGTAATTTATGTTATTAAAATTTTATGCGATTTAAATGTACTAATTAAATATGCTAATAACTAACAATAACTAACTAATTAATATGCTAAATATACTAATGTATATACTAAAGTATACTAAGTATACAAATGCGCGGGAGATTTTACAATGCATGTAGATTTGCATAATCTTGCTGTGTACATTAGATATAGCGTTTATAGAAAATGTCCTGCTACAGGTTGGGAAATTGGTACCCGTACTATACCTGATCATGAATTTGTGCTCATAACTCAGGGAAAGGGGATTATTACAATTGAAGATAATAAACACGAAGGGAGGGCGGGTACGCTGTTTTATTTTTATCCCGGCTTGCCTCATTCACTTATAAGTTGTAATGAAAATCCTATGCATTTTTTAGCGGTTCATTTTAGCTTTACAAATGTTCAATACGAAAATAATAATTGGTTTCTGAACAATAGTATTAATAATACCATACTTCCAATCCCGTCCGTGCTGGAAATTAGAAATTATGTTAAGCTTAAAGAAATTCTGGTTGAAATTGATAAGTATTGGCGAAGTAAAACCATAGGAAAAGAGCTCATGTGCAAGGGGCTCTTTTTGCAGTTGTTAAGTAATATATTGCAGGACCTGGAGTTAAATTGCTACAACTATTCTGCACGTAATAAGGTTGACGAAATAATATCCCATATACATAAAAACCTGGACAAAGATCTTGACACAAAGATGCTGGCTGATACAGTAAGTCTTTCTCCGGGATATATGTGCAAGATATTTAAGGAGGTAACGGGTTACAGTTTGAAAAAATATATTAACAGATGCCGAGTGGATGCAGCAAAAAAGATGCTGGCAGAAGAAGGGCTGAAAGTGAAGGATGTGGCTAAAAGGTTAGGCTTTAAGGATGAATTTTACTTCAGTAAAGTTTTTAAAAACATAGAAGGTATAAGCCCAAAGGATTTTAAGAGAAATGCAATGTAAAATTATATCTTTGGAAAAGTACAGCGGAAAACTTATGCGATGGGCTTATAAAATAATAAGCTTATTTTTTAATTAAATATAGAATATATTTTATTAGAACATATTTTAAATATATTTTATTACAGAAGGGCTAAAACATAAAAAATAGAATAGCAAAAATGATAGAAAGAGAGATGAAAGAGTATGAACAAATTGCTATCTATTGTGTTTTCCCTCCTTATAGGTTACATAATCGGTTCTTTTTCTCCCGCTTATTTTATTACAAAATATTTAAAAGGTGTAGACATCCGTGATATTGGTACGAAAAACGCAGGGACTACAAACGTAAAGCGCAGTGTTGGATTTTTGCCTGCCGTTGTTACAGGCCTTATTGATACTACCAAGGGGTTACTCTCCATTGCAATATCTAAGTATGTTTTTAAAGCTCCCGAAATAGTTGCTTGTGCAAGCGGTTTTGCTGCAATACTCGGGCATATATTCCCCTTTTATCTTAACTTCAGGGGAGGTAAAGGGGCTGCTACTGCAACAGGTATGCTAATATTGTCATTAATGAAGCTTTTCCTAGGACTGCCAACGGCAACATTTATAGCGGATATTGTCTTCCTGGCTTTATTGGTTTTAGCAATATTTTTCATAACACGGGATTCAGATTTTCTCGGGATGGCTTTTTTACCGGTTTTAGCAATATTTCTTTTAATCCGCTTTAGCTTTTCACCTACACTTTTGCTTGCTTTGATTTTGGTGTGCTTCCTTTTTTACTATTACTGTAACAAACATGGAACGTCCCAAAATATTTAAAATGGAAAGCGAAGATTTCAGATTGTGGAGGATAATGATAAGGCCTGCTGCAATATTATTTCCCCTCCTGGGTATTTTTATAAGCAAAAAGGCACTTTTAATCCTCACAGGTTCTGTACTTGCCGTATTTCTTGCCATGGATTTGTTCAGATTGTCGTGGAAAGAAGCAGCAACTATTCTTGAAGAAGAACATATAAAAGGTTTTAAAATATACAAACAAAAGGAAAAAAGAAGTATATCATCAATGACTATGTTTCTTTTGGGTGTTTTCTCATCTTTTATATTTTTTAAGTTTGAAGTGGCATTTGCAGCTATTTGTTATACCACATTCGGCGATATGATGGCTAAGATTTTCGGTATAAATTATTGCAAGAAGCAGTATAAATGGGGAAATTCATCTTCAAAGAGCGTTGAGGGTACTGTTGGTTTTGCTTTAACGGCAATTACGGTAGCATATTTTATGTATGCCGTAGGAACGCTGCCCCTGATCACCGGAATGATAGGTGCTGTAACGGCAACAGCAGTAGAGGCTTTGCCTTTCCCCGTAGATAACAACTTAAGCGTCCCTGTGATTTCAGGAGCGCTCATGTCGATTGTTTAAGGTATAGGATAGTTTTATAATCATGTCGATTATTAAAAAAATTTAATAAATTTGTAATGGAAGTATTCCCATTGGAAATATATAATGAGGTTGTAAAATATATACATTTGTGATATGTAAATTGGAAATACAAATTACATACAACTGCAAAAAATACAACTATAAATTAAATAAAAATACAAATTAAGTAAAACTACAAATTGAATACAATTATTTGAAATAATATGATGTAAAAGAGGGGATTTTAATATGAAAAAATACATACCTGCTATATATATTATTTATCAATCTGTTGTTTTCATACTATTTATTGCGATAATCTTGCTGATTGCTGTTTATATACCGTCACCTACCTATGCCAACGATACAAGCTTGGGAAGGTTCGGCGAAACAGTGCGTCCTATTGATAATCCAAATATTATAATGCAATCAGAGAATATAACCGTACATGTATCATACGGAGTGAGCAATGTTGAATGTGAGTTTGTCTTTATAAATGACTCTGATAAGGAAATAACCGTACTCATGGGATTTCCCAGCGGAGACCTGGAAGGTGAATATAAGGACAATCTGGAAAGGTTTTATGACTATAAGCTTTACGATTTTACTGCATGGGTTGATGGTGAAGAAGTTGAAGTGCGCCTTGAAAAGGGAGCAAAAGCAGGAATGGTAGACGGAACGGAAGAAAAAGGAATGAATATGGAAGACCTGGATACTATTATGAAAGTTTACAATGGTGAAGGAATTCCGTTGGATTCGGACCTATATAACTTGGGATCGGATTTCCCATACTGGTATACCTGGGAAGTTACTTTTAAGCCTGGAGAAAAAAAGATAATAAAGAATACATATGAGACAAAGAACACCACCAGTTCCACTGGCATGGCCCATACGGGATATATTTTAACTACCGGTGCTTCTTGGAAAGGCAGGATAGAGAAGGCCGAAATAACTTTCATCATGGAAGATATCAAGCCGTATCAGGTGGAAAGTATAAGCCCTACAAATTATACATACGAAGGAAATATGATTACGTGGCAGTTTGAGGATTTTGAGCCAGACTTTAATATAAATGTAGCATTCAGTATCAGGGAAGAATATCTGTTAAAAGAACAGTTTAAGAACAATGAAAAATTAAAACCTATAGTTGAATTGGAAGATCAGGGTAAGTATGAAGAATTAATAGAGTTTATTAATGAAATTATGGATAAGGAAGAATACAGTGATACTAAAACTGCACTAAAACTTACAAAAGCAAAAGCTCTCCTCGGAATCGAAGATGAAACCGGAAATGAAGAGGCGTTAGAAGAAGCCATAAAACTCCTTGAAGAAGCAACGGATATCGGAGGAACAGGTTCTACGGAAGCTGCATACTTGTTGCTTGAATGCTATAAAAAAACGAGGATGGATAAATACAAGGACCTTTATGAAAATAAAATATTCTTAAGAACCAACGGTGTTTTTCAGAGGCTTGCTACTGAAATGTTTCATGACTTAAAAAGCGGATATTCCCCCGAGATAACAAATCTTAAAGTGACACCTGAAAAAGTGTGTTTGGATATCGAAGACAAGGACGATGACCTTAAGAAAATCTCGATAAAAGTATGGCACATGGAAGATGGACAAAAGATATTCATTTTGGACCAGGAGATCAGCGACCCAATGCAATTTGCATATAGCCATTATACTGCAAAGTACTATGGATTTATTCCGGCAGCACCTGATGATGTGCAGAAGGATAAACATCTATATTACCGTATTTATGCGGAGGATTGGGCAGGCAATTTAGTAGATACCGGTGAAGTGGGAATACATGCAATAAAGAAAGCGTATAACGTAGATACGGATACGGCTTCCCACTGGGCTGCAAAATATGCAGATATGTTTTCCTACATGGAAGAGGTACCGGAAAATATAACGGATGGGGATAAATACATATCAAATAAGGAATTATTCGATATTTTGATTAAATACTCAAATCTTAGTCCTCGGGAAAAATACGACCAGAAAAATGTTTTTTCACAATTTTTAAGTGAAAACAGGTATGTGACGAGAGCGGAAGCTATAGATGTCATGATATCTTTGCTGCAGGGCGTACGAAAATTAAAAACTATCGAGCAGTTATTTGAAACTAATTACCAAATATCAGAAACTAACGAACCAATATTAAAAACTAACGAACAATTATTAAAGCCTTCCGATGAGGAAACGAAGGCTTTGGGCAAGGAGAGACATGAAGCTAATGCTTTTTTAGATGAGGAAAGGCATGGATATAAGTTCAAGGATTGGGACAGTATGCCGCCCGATTATAAAAATAGTATGTTGATAGCGTTGAAAGTAGGAGCGATTATTGGATATTTGGACGGTACATTAAGACCTTCCGATTACATTACCACAAATGAAACACTGGCCGTACTGGCTCGCTTAAAGCACGGAGAAGCATATAGGATGGAAGAAGAGAGAGAGATTAAAAGGAACCCTTACTTAGATATTGTGCTGAAAGACCCGGAAGCTTCGAAATGGTTCTATGAGCATACCGGCGATAAGTACATCATATTCGAGGACGGTCAATGGTATTTACTGGAAGAAGCTAGATTCCATGGAGAGGTAGACGTTGATAAAGTAGATAATGGAGTATATAAACAGGAGTGCTCAGAAGAGTTTGCAATACAAGTACTCAATTCATTGCCCGATATATATCACGAAGAAAAGGAAGGGAAGATAGAAATAAATATATTGCAAAAACTCGGAAACCCTCCCCATCGGTATGTCCTAATTATAGACGCTAATACTCTTGAAATTGTTGGGAGAGAAATTAAGGATTATTAATATAAGGTTTTATTAATTTACCATTTGCTGTAATCAAGATCTATTAATTCAAGGTGGCTTGTATCACCAAAAACGCTTACACAAAAGCTCTGCTTCTTTTTTTCCTCTTTCAGTAAGACAATTATTTTCGCAGTCGGCAACCTTCACAGTATGCTTTTACCTCAGCTTCTTGCCTTTCAGTAAGACAATTATTTTCGCAGTCGGGGTCGCCATGTCGGATAATCAAAAGCTTCATTGCTGATCGTTCATATCCTTTTAACATCTATAAATACCCGAATAATCATAAATAACAACTTTAAAAGTATATAATTTTTAAAAATATTACTCCGGAGAATATAACTTTTTGGCTTATATTGTAAATCAGTATATCATGATAATAAGCTTAAGTCAAGCAAAGTCAGCTCGATAAACGGCATCGGCAAAACGACAAGGGCAGGACAATAGGAATAGGACATACATGAGGAAATTGGAATCATGTTTAGGTTATTGACTTAATTATGAGATTGGGATATGTTGATATAGAGTAAAATTGTAAGAAAAACTACTTACATGATTTTACTACATAATTTATCAAATAATTTTAAATTATCAAAGAGGAATCATATATGGACATAACGATACAAAATGAAAAAAACTTTTACAAGACACTATTAAAAATTGCTTTGCCGGTTGCTTTGCAAAGCCTTATTTCTCTTGGAATTGTAATGCTGGATAATATAATGGTGGGCTCCCTCGGGGAAACGGCTTTATCAGCTGTTTCGCTGGCTAACCAGGTGACGGTATTTTTCACCTTTATTATTAAAGGAATATCAGGCGGAGCATCTATATTGATATCCCAGTATTGGGGCAAAAAAGATATGGAAAGAATTAAAACGGTTTTCGGCATTGTATTTCAAATAAGCGCGGCTATTGGAATTACTACTGCTGTTTTCGTATTCTTCAGACCGGAAACAACAATGAGAATTTTTACCAATAATTATAGTATAATTCATGAAGCAATAAGTTATATAAAAATAATTTCGTTTACATATGTGCTTTTTACAATTTCCGAAACTTTCATAGCCATGCTTCGATGCGTGGAAGTTGTAAGATTGACATTATGGAATTCAATACTTTCCTTTTTCATGAACTTAATTTTAAATTACATACTTATATTCGGAAAACTAGGTTTCCCTGCTCTTGGCGTTGTTGGTGCAGCTATTGCAACATTAATTGCGAGATTTATAGAATTAATGATAGTTTACATGTATACTTTCCGGATTCAAAAGACAATACCTTTACGCCTTTCTGATTTATTTAGGACGGATAGAATGATGTTGAAGGATTTTTGCAAATACGGATTACCAATAATCATTGGGGATGTCCAGTGGGGACTTGTTGGAGTATTTAAAGCTACAATTATAGGGCGTCTTGGTGTTTCGATGGTTGCTGCTAACAGTATTACGGAAGTAGTTTTATCCCTTGGTTCCATATTTACCACAGGGCTGGCAAATGCTGCGTGTATAGTTATAGGAAAGACAATTGGTGAAAGAGATTACGTAAAAACCCGCAGGTACTCCAATAAAATTCAGATTTTATTTGTCATAGTAGGAGTTAC
>DUMC01000048.1 GCA_012840075.1 Clostridiaceae bacterium
TAATTATAATATTAGCGGAACTGTTGGTTAATCTGTCACCATAATATTTCTGTCATCATAATGTTCATGTTAAATAATTCGTTATGTTTTAACAAAAACTTCCTTGGCTGTTTTTGATGATTCATAAATAGCCAAGATAACATCAACCGCATGTCTAGCTTCTCTAAGACCTACGTGGGTTTCTTTGTTTTCCAGTATTGCATCTGCAAGATTGGATACCAGGAAAGTATGCCCGGTGCTGGACAAAGCAGCAGGATCATTTGCAGTATTTTCTATTTCCTTATTTTGCATTTTGTTTAAATCTTCGGTTTCTATTGTATCAAGACATATTTTTACTTCTTTTCCGCTATCATCAACTTTATAAAGATATGTATTTGAACCTTCAAATACTATTCTCCCTTTCTCACATATTATCTCAACTTTAACTCCTATTCCGGGATACGCCAATGTAGTTCCTGTAAATGTGCCATAGCCGCCGTTCTTAAATTTCAAGATAGCAAAAGCAGTATCTTCAACTTCTATTTCCCTGTCAAGTGTAAAGGTTTTTGCTTGAGCACTTACTGCTCCTCCCATAAGCCAGCACAATATATCAAGAGTGTGTATACCTTGATTCATTAGGCATCCGCCGCCATCAAGTTTCCACGTTCCTCTCCAACCGGCGCTCCTGTAATATTCCGGACTTCTATATACTTTGCAATAACCGTCTCCTATATACACTTTTCCTAATTCACCGTTCTCCAGCATTCGTTTCGCTCTTAGTAAACCCGGGTAAGTTCTGTATTGGAAAACCCCTCCAAATTTAAGGTTAGTGTTTTCAAATGCTTCCACTATCATATCAAGTTTTTCATAAGTTACATCTATTGGCTTTTCGCACAGTACATGTTTACCTGCTTTAGCGCATTCTACAGCCATTTCGCCATGCAAACCGCTTGGTGTACAAATTGAAACGAAATCAATGTTTTCATCTTTTAACATTTCCTTATAATCAGTGTAATATTTCACGGCACCATATTTCTGAGCAGCTTCTATCGCTTTTTCTTCAATAATATCACAGACCGCATATAATTCAACTTTATTGCTATTTGCTTTTATAGCTTTATAATGAGCCGATGAAATGACACCGCATCCCAAAATTGCTGCTTTAAGCTTGCCTTTCTCCATTAATACATTACCTCCTGAATAAATCTATTTTTTTATGTAATCTTTGCTCAACCATAAACTTAAATAAGCTTGTGCATGTCACACCTGACACCAAAGCTAAAATATTTGCCAAAAACATCTACAAAATCTCTATGCTACATTTCTATTTTATAGTATAATTATTTTATGTATATTGCATATATTTCAATTTTTATGGTTTTTCTTTCTATATTTGCAAGCTCTGCGTAGGTAACCGTAGCACTAACAGTAAATAATAAGTAAGTGTTAATAGAAATTTGAAGAAATAAAAAGCCGGTATTTTAAAATGAATGATATGAGTATAGGTATAAATGAGGTTATATACAATGAACTATTAAATTTGAATATAAACCTGCATGCAA
>DUMC01000049.1 GCA_012840075.1 Clostridiaceae bacterium
AGTTTTAATCCTAAAGCTTGAATTTCAGTAGTTGAATAATTGCCGGCAACAAACGGACCATATTTACCGGGAATTGAAGTAACATCATAGAGCCAGTTCTTTATCTTTCTGGAAAAATCAAGTCCAAGGAATCTTGCGCGCTTCAAATGTTCACGAAGTTCTACAATATTAGTGGTTAATATACCACCTTCACCAAAGGAAGTAATATTTTTTACTTCGTGGAAGCTGAATGAACCAAAGTGACCGATAGTTCCAAGTTTCTTTCCTTTATACATTCCGCCGAAAGCATGTGCTGCGTCTTCAAGAACAAGAATGTCATGCTTCTTGGCAAGCTCCATAATTGGATCCATATCTACAGGATAACCGCCGATATGTACCGGAACAATCATTTTTGTCTTCGGAGTGATTTTACGAGCTACATCGGCAGGATCCATGTTTATGGTCTTGGGATCAACATCGGCAAATACTACTTTGGCACCGACTGCAAGGGGATAAGCCATTGTCGCAATGAAAGTGATAGCCGGAACAATTACTTCATCACCGGGTTGTAGATTTGCATACTTGTAAGCAATTTCAAAGCCTGCAGTAGCATTTGTAACAAACAAACTGCCTTGGGTGCCGAGATACTTATCTACAGCTTCTTCAGCTTCTTCTACTTTGGAGCCGAGTGAAAGCTTCCCTGGGGGACTGGAGACTTCTGCCAGCTTATTAATTTTTTCTTCAACTTCTTTAATTGCCTCTTCATATTCAGCACCTTCACCTTGTGCCAGAAATCTTATGATAGCCATTATATCTTGGGCATTATAATTCTCGCCTACTGCTGCCCACGGTACACGAGACGGTCCGGTGTTATACCTGAAATCTGATGGTTTCCTACCCATAACACATTTCCTTTCTTTTTTTGTTTGTTATTTATTATTAATTTAATTATTGCATAAATAAATTATGCAATAAAAATATAAAAAAGCATCAAAATATGTGAAGAAAGCCTGATAAAGTCGAGATATCAACAACTAAATATTATCATAAATTTGCGAAGTTTTCAATATAAGATGAAATGATGAAACTGTGATGTTGCATTATCTTTGTATAATGTTTAATCGGTAAACACAATAGGCTTTTAACTTAACTAAAATGTATCAAAATGATACATTACATTATCGATGAATAACAATCTTAAATACAAGTGAAATACTATTCATTCCAAATGCAGTAAATATGCGGCATTGCAACCAAGTGTATCATTTTGTAATACCAATAAATTATTATGTTAAAAAAATATAAAAATTAAAAAAAAACTATTGCATTTATTAGACATGTTTGCTAAAATAAAAACATAAGTGATACACATGAATCATTATGATACATTTCGCAACAGGGTACGGTGATACTAATGGATTCTGAAAGATATTCTAAATTTATTGAAATACTCAAAAGGGAATTAGTGCCTGCCTTAGGATGCACAGAACCGATTTCTATCGCTTATGTTGCAGCTAAAGCGAGAGAAATATTGGGAGCTTTTCCTGACAGGATAATAACCGAATGTAGCGGAAATGTAATAAAAAACGCAAAAAGTGTTATAGTTCCGGGAACTAAAGATCTAAAAGGCATAGAAGCTGCAACTATAATCGGTGCGGTTGGAGGAGATGCTTCCAAAGAATTAGAGGTGCTTGTAAATATTACTGATGAAGATGTGGAATTAACCAGGAAACTTCTTAGAGAACACATCTGCAAAGTGAAATTATTAAAATCCAAAGCAAAACTACACATCATAGTTACCATGTTCAAAGATGATGAATATGTTCAGGTAGAAGCCGTGCACACTCATACAGGAATCGTGAGGATTGAAAAAAACGGAGTCAAACTTCTCGATATTCCTTATAGTGAAGAATATGAAAATTCCGAACTGATGTACAAAAGTGTTTTAGATCTGGAGAGCATATTTGAATTCGCTAATATTGTAAATATTAGTGATGTACAGCCAATATTGTCAAGACAAATAGATTATAACACAGCAATTGCTTTAGAAGGTTTAAGAAATAAATATGGTGCAAATATTGGAGCAACTTTGCTGGAAATATACGGTGATGATGTGAAGGTAAGCGCAAAGGCCATGGCAGCGGCAGGATCTGATGCGAGGATGAGCGGCTGTCAACTTCCGGTGGTAATCAATTCGGGAAGCGGAAATCAAGGCATTGCAGCATCTTTGCCGGTAATCGTGTACGGTAAGAGAATGAACTGCCCTATGGAAAAAATATATAGAGCTTTGTGCATAAGCAATCTTGTTGCTATTTACCAGAAATCAAGTATCGGCAGATTATCGGCATATTGCGGTGCTGTCAGCGCGGCTGCAGGTGCGGGTGCCGGTATTACCTATCTGTACGGTGGTGGTTTAAAAGAAATAGCAAATACTATAACCAACACGTTGGCAAATATATCGGGAATTATTTGTGACGGGGCTAAACCTTCGTGTGCTGCAAAAATAGCTTCCAGTGTTGATGCTGCAATAATAGCATCCATGATGTCTCTTAAAGGAAAAGTGTTTTCACCGGGAGAAGGTATTGTAAAAGAAAATGTAGAAAAAACAGTAGAAAGTGTTGCAAAGATTGCAAAAGAAGGAATGGAAATTACTGATGAAGTAGTACTTAAAATCATGGTTGATTAAGTAATATGAATTAAGCAATTAAATTTAAAATAAATGTAAATTAAAAATAAATGTAAGTCAAAATTAAATACTATCTGTATACAATTTATCCGTTAATAGAAGTACCCGGGTGCTTTTAAAATAAAAAAATAAATAAATAAAATTTAAAATAATATAAAAGAAATGAGGAGATGATCGAATGATAAAAAATGAACCAAAAATCAGAGAAGAAAAGATTGATATTAATAGGGCTCAGATAGAGCACAGGGCAACATGGATGGGATTGATTTTCGACGAGATACAGAATGCCGGTGCTGATGCAGAAGCAATTCTTAGGAAGGCAATAAGGAAATGCGGAAGAATACATGGAGAGAATTTCAGAGCACAGTGTGCCGATCCTAATAGCTGTATTGATTTCAGACATGCGTTTCTGGGCGAAGTAGGTGTAAAATCTTTCGAGATGGATAATATAGAAGCTGATCATGATAACTTAAAAGTAGAGTTTAATTACTGTGCCTTGGTGAATGCATGGAAGAAGTTAGGTTTTGATGACGAAAAGATTGCATTGTTATGCGATATCGCCATGGAAGGTGATAGAGGTATTGCAGAGGTTATGGGTCTGAAGCTCGATTTAACAGACACCATAGCTAAGGGATGCGCAACATGCAAGCTTCATTTTCATAAGTAAGCAATTATAAAAAAGTAACTTAGAGAATTAATTTGACTTAAAATTTTCTTATTAAATTTAAAGTTTTAGCTATAGAATTAAGTTTAGTTATAGTATAATAATAAATAAAAAGCAAAAAATTAATTATTCAATGAAAGCATATTAGTAATAACTTCATGGACAAAATTTCATAACTTTAACATTATTGTTGTTACCCCGATCAAAAAGCTATTTTTATTTGACTGAATACTATTATTTATTTGAGTGAATGCTATATTTGGTTAAAAACACTGTATTTGACTTCATGGAAATCACAGATAATGGCATGTAAAATTCAAAGCAAATATTGTTTTAAGATCTTAAATTTTTTAAATCCTATATATATAAACTCTATGTAAATGCAAGAAAGATGCAGAAAATAATTAAAAAGAATCCAAAAATATAAAAATTATCTGAGAATTTAAAAATATCTCAGGAAAGGGGAACAAAACCATGAAAAAAATATTATCAATAATACTTGTTTTAGTAATAACTGCCGGACTTTTTGCAGGGTGCAATGTCGGCGGAACAAAAGGCAAGACCGAAGAAGGTGAGAAAGTAATTAAATTTGGACTGTTAGCGCCTTTAACTGGAGTTAATGCAGAGTATGGGAAAGGCTTTGAAGTAGCCACTAAAATGGCAATTGAAGAGATCAATAAAGCCGGAGGTGTAAATGGTTACAAACTTGAAATTGAAGTGGCAGATTCAAAAGGAGATCAAAAAGAAAGTTCCGACCTTGCAAGGAAATTTGGAGATGATAAGGAAATTTTGGCTATAATCGGTGACTTCACTTCAGGATGCTGTATGGCAAATGCACCTATCGTAGATGCAGCCGGTATAGTCCAACTTTCTCCTACAGCTTCAAATCCCGATTATGCAGGTATGAGCCCGTACACATTTTCAATAATGGGACGTCAGGATGCGGAAGCACCTTTCTTTGCAAAGTATATCATCCACAAATACCTGGGAATGAAGAATGTGGCGCTGATTTATATAAACAGTGATTGGGGAGTATCTTCTCGTGACAACTTTTTGAAAGGTGCTCAGGAAGTAGGATTGAATATAGTTGCTGAAGCAAGTTATGTGCAAGATGAGAAGGATTTCTCATCACTGTTGTTAAAATTAAAAGCTGCTAATCCTGAAGCTGTCATCATATTCGATCAAGGAGCAGTTCCCCAAATTGTTAACCAGATTGCGGCTCTCGATTGGGATATCCAAATATGTGCACTTGGACCTGGAACTTCTCAACAGATAATCGAGTTATGCGGTGAGAACGCAGAAGGTCTTATTACTTCAACACCTTTCTTCTTCGATCCTAACAATGAAAAACAAATGGCATGGAAAGAAGAATTTGTAAAAAGAGCTGGTTTTGAACCAACAGTGCATCCTGTTATGGCATATGACTGCGTATATCTTCTAAAAGAAGCTATAGAAATGATAGGCGATGGAGAAATTACAAGGAAAGCTATCCGTGATAACTTGCAAGTAGTAGAATATGACGGACTTGGTGGTCCTATTAAGTTTTCCGACGCTGGAGACGTTACAAGAAAATATCTCATATGTGCTGTTGAAAACGGCAAGTTTGTGCTCAAAGCAGGTTATGATTATGCAGATGAGTAATAAATTTTGCAATATGATGCGATAAATTTTATGCCTAAAATTATGCTTAAATTATGAGGCAATAAATTTAACTCTACAACAACAAGTTATACAATAAACTAACAGTAAGTAATAAATAATGGGGATGGGACGGGGACGTGTTTTCATGTCCCATCCTGTAAAACAAAGTTGGTATCTGTGACTGCAAACTATGTAACACTATGTAATATACTATGTAACGCTGCTATGTACGCTAAGCTATACGCACTATCTATGCAACACCGTTAAGTTCCAAAGCTTATTTGCCCGCCTATAACTGTGTCAGGTGATAGTGCGGTTCGTATAAGGGGGTAAAAAAATGGAGTATTTGCTTAATCAAATAGTTAACGGCATCAGCCAGGGAGCTATCTATGCCTTGATGGCAATTGGATACTCTGTTGTTGTTGGTGTCACAGGGCTAATCACGTTTACTCATGGAGAAGTTATAATGATCGGTGCGTTTGCCTCTTTCTATATATTTCAATATATTGGGAATAATTTGATACTGGGAATCATTGCAAGTTTTATTGCATCATGGATACTAGGAATGTTTATATACTATGTGTGCTATGATCGTTTTTTTGAAGCCCCTTCTCATATATCTTTAATATGTACAATCGGAGCGAGCATGCTGATTAGAAATTTGGCTCAGATATATTTTGGCCCTAACCAAAAGCCCATGTTAAATATTATCGATAACAAAGTTTATAGGATAGGCGTTCTTCAAGTATCTCTCATGCAAATTGTAATATTGATAACAGTTGTAGTCTTGGCAAGCATCCTGGCTTTTTTCATTAATAATACAAGATGGGGTATCATGCTGAGGGCTGTAAGCCAAGATAAAAAAGCTGCTTACCTTATGGGAATAAATGTGAGAAAAACCGCTATGATCGGTAATTGTATTGGATGTGGTCTGGCAGGTATAGCGGGATTGTTGATATCAATCTATTATCAGACACTTCAGGCTACAATGGGCGGATCTCTGGGAATGAAGGCATTTTCTTCATCAGTGCTCGGTGGTTTAACTGATACCAGATATTCAGCTTTAGGTGGCTTAGCTATTGGATTAATCGAGAATCTCGGTATTACAATTTCAACTGCAAGTTTTCGTGATATATTTGCGTTCGGTTTCCTCATTACTGTTTTAATCATACGGCCTGAGGGATTTGCATCCAGGAAAGGAGCAAAATCGCAATGAATGAAATTATTTTAAAATTAAAAAGCATTTATGATAAGTATAAAATTATAATCATTTTGGCAGGTTCTATTTTATTATTACTTGTACCTGTTATTTTCCCAAAAAGTTATATTATGGGTATAATTTGCAGAATTCTTCTATACATCATTCTGGCAGGCGGTCTTAACGTTATAAACGGGTACAGCAGCCAGTTTTGTATAGGATATGCCGGCTTTTTTTGCATAGGTGCTTATACTGAAGCTATTTTAGCTTTAAGACTGAAAATTAACTTCTGGCTTCTTCTTCCGATTGCAGGTATAGTTACGGCAATAGCAGGTTTATTAATATGTTTACCTACATTAAAATTAAAGGGAAAATATCTTGCTTTGGTTACTTTAGGTTTTTCGGAAATCGTGCGTTTGATAGCACTAAACTGGAGTAGTTTAACCGGAGGACCTATGGGTCTTAAAGGGATTCCCGTTCCCAAAATTTTTGGTATAGAATTCAAGAATTCTCTTTCATATTACTACATTTTCTTGTTTCTTGTAGCTATATTCCTGTTTGTTACAAGAAGAGTGATTAATTCAAGAATAGGCCGTGCATGGATGTCAATTCGCGAAGACGAACAGGCAGCCAGGTCTTTAGGAGTTGACACTTCTATGTATAAAGCCCTAAATTTTATGTACGGTGCTTTTTGGGCCGGAATTGCAGGAGCTGCCTATGCACCTTATACAAGATATATTGACTCAACTTTCTTTACATTGGATGAGGGCTTTAACATACTTTCCATGGCTATTATCGGAGGTATGGGCACACTGATTGGCCCGGTAGCCGGTTCGATAGTTGTAAATCTTCTTACGGAATTATTAAGACCTATTAGTGAATATAGATTGGTAGCTTATGCGATTTTAATTATTGCCATGATGTGGCTGAGACCTCAGGGTCTATTTGGTGCATCTAAGAGCATATTGGCCGGAAAGGAAATAGTTAAAAAAGCCCGTAAAGCAGAAAAGGAGGCGGCAGCATGAAAGTACTCCTTGAAGCTAAAAATGTTTCAAAGCATTTCGGCGGATTGAAAGCAGTAGATAATGTAGACATGGTTATATATGAAGGTGATATATTTGGGATAATAGGTCCAAACGGAGCGGGTAAGACAACATTTTTTAATCTGTGTTCTGGAGTATTTCCTGTTACCGGCGGAGAAATATATTTTAATGGAGAAAACATAACTAATCTGCGCCCCGATATCATAGCAAAAAAGGGAATGGCAAGGACCTTTCAGAATATAAAACTTTTTAACTATATGTCTGTTCTGGAGAATATTAAGATAGGATTTCACATACATTCAAGAACCAGGATGTGGGATGCTATTCTTCATACTTCCGTATATAAAAGGGATGAAAAACTGGCAGAAGAAAAAGGAATGGAGATTATTGAAAGAGTAGGTTTAAAAGATTACAAGGATATATTAGCAGGAAATCTTCCTTACGGAATGCAGCGTATGGTAGAAATAGCCAGAGCTTTAGCTTTGGATCCTAAGCTCTTACTCCTTGATGAACCTGCGGCAGGAATGAATCCGAATGAGACCATGGCACTTATGGAGTTTATAAAAAAGCTGAATCACGAGGGTTACACTATTGCTGTTATAGAACATGATATGAAGTTTGTTATGAATACTTGTAACAGAATAATGGTGTTAAATTTCGGTAAGAAAATTTGTGAAGGAGATCCTGAATACGTAAGGTCGAATAAGGAAGTAAACGAAGCTTATTTCGGAAAAGGAATTGTAGTGCAGGGAGGGACTATGTAGCATGCTGAAAATACAGAACCTTTCAGTTAATTACGGGTATATTGCAGCGGTTAAAAATATAAGCTTGGAAGTAAATGAAGGGGAAATCGTTACACTGATAGGTGGAAACGGTGCAGGCAAAACAACAACATTAATGGCTATATCAGGTTTAGTTCCTAAAGCCTCCGGCACTATAACGTTTAAGGGAGTAAATATTACAAAAATGTCTCCTGATAAGATCGTGAAGATGGGAATATGTCATGTGCCTGAAGGCAGAAGAATCTTTCCTAGCCTCACGGTATATGAAAATCTAATGGCAGGTACAATTGGGAATCCATCCTTGAAAAAACCACAAATAAAACAATTACTTGAAAAAAACTATGAGCTTTTCCCAAGACTTAGAGAACGAATGAAACAAAGCGGAGGAAGTCTTTCAGGAGGAGAACAGCAAATGCTTGCAATAGCCAGGGGACTTATGATGGATCCTGACATCATTATGCTGGATGAGCCTTCCTTGGGTTTGGCACCAATAATAGTTGAAGAAATATTTGACCTTATACTTAAAATTCGAAATGCCGGAAAGACGGTTCTGTTGATTGAACAAAATGCATCTATGGCACTTTCCATTGCAGACAGAGGATATGTTATAGAAACAGGAAATGTTGTCTTGGAAGGTAAAGGAAGAGAACTATTGGCAAACCCTGATGTAAGAAAAGCTTATCTTGGTGGCTAAGTATAAGATCAAGCATAAATTGCAAGATCAGGCTTAAATTATCTGTTTTCTCTAGCTTGACTAGATATGACGGCTGGCTTTATCATGCTTGAAGAATTCAATTGCCTTTTTGTGGGTATAAAGCGTTTAAGTTTGTATAAGCTTTTTCATAGTGGTGGATAATCAAAATAAGCTTTTTACAAAGAATAACTAAAATTAATCAGATGATAGAAGGAGGAGTTTCTAAAATGAAAAAGATTATTAATAAACCCGAAAACTTTGTAGATGAAGTTATGGAAGGTATAATACTTGCCTATGGAGACAAAGTAAAATTTTTGAATGGTGACAAAAGGATACTCTTATCAAATTATCCTGCAAAGGAAGGCAAAGTCGGCATTGTAACAGGAGGCGGAAGCGGGCACCTGCCGGTATTCCTCGGTTATGTAGGACAAGGTATGCTAGATGGTTGTGCAATTGGTAATGTATTTGCTTCTCCGTCTTCTCAAAAAATGGCTGATATGATTAGAGCATGTGACCGTGGCAGCGGTGTATTATGTTTGTATGGGAATTACGGCGGAGATAATATGAATTTTGATATGGCTTGCGAAATGGTGGAATTTGACGGTATTGAAACCAGAACGGTCCGTGTTAAAGACGATGTGGCTTCCAGTCCTAAGGAGACAGCGGATAAACGCAGAGGCGTGGCCGGAATGGTATATGCATTTAAAATAGCAGGAGCGGCTGCTGAAAGAATGATGACTTTGGATGAAGTAGCTGCAATTGCTCAAAAAACAGTGGACAATACAAGATCTATGGGAGTTGCTTTGTCAGCCTGCATAGTACCTGAAGTTGGAAAACCGACTTTTTCAATAAATGAAGACGAGATAGAAATCGGAATGGGCATCCATGGAGAAAAAGGAATCGAAGTTCGCAAAATGATGACTGCGGATGAAATTGCCCAAACTCTTCTTGACAGGATACTGGAGGACATGCCTTTGAATAGCGGTGACGAAGTATCTGTTATGGTAAACGGCTTGGGTGGCACGCCATTAGAAGAGCTATTAATAGTTTACAGGAAGGTCCATATGATGCTTGCTGAAAAAGGTATTTCAGTATACATGCCTCACATTGGTGAATTTGCAACTTCAATGGAGATGGCAGGTTTATCTTTGACCATATTAAAACTTGATGAACAATTAAAAGAGTTGTTGACAAGCCCTGCTAATACTCCTTTTTACACCAATGCAAATAAAATTCCTTTAAAATAAGAATGAAGAGCTTAAATAATAGCTGAGATAAAAATAGGGATGATGAAGGGAATACGGGGCACGGCTCTTTTTCTCTTGAAATGTAAAATGAAGAAAATAAACCGCAAATCGTCTCCGTATTGCTCATAACCGTCCCCGTGTTCCTTTTGGAAATGTCAAGGCATTTTATAATCTTATAACAGAAGCTGTAAAAGTGTTAAGGCATACTGAAAATAAAGTAGAACAGTAGAACATTATGAAAATTAAGTAGGAGGGAATGAAATATGAGAGCATGTGATGTAAAAGAAATCTTTTCATATATAAGCGAAATAATGGCAAACAATAAAGATTATTTGATAGAACTGGATCAGCAAAACGGAGACGGGGATTTGGGCATATCTATGAGTGCCGGCTTCAGTGAAGTTGCATCATATCTTAAAAATACTGATGAAAAGGATCTTGGCAAGTTATTTATGTCCTGCAGTTCAAAATTTAATGAAGCAGCTTCTTCTACACTTGGTACTATAATATCCCTTGGAATGATGGGAATGGCCAGAACTTTGAAGGGAAAAGAGGAGGCTAACATTTCAGAGGTTGTTGATGCATTGGAACAAGGTATACAAAGAATTATGGATAAAGCAAAATCAAAACCGGGAGAAAAAACTATTCTTGATGCTTTATATCCGGCTGTGGAAGCATTAAAAGCCAACAGTTCCCGTGGTGTAAAAGAAGCAACCAAAGCAGCGTATGAAGCTGCAGCTGCAGGTTCTGAGAATACAAGGAACATGAAACCGGTTCATGGAAGAGCTGCTTATTATGGAGATAAAAGCATAGGTTTGTTGGATGGCGGCTCAGTTGCAGGAAAGTTTATTTTTGAAGGAATATATAGATATTATTCCGAAAATTATAAGGACGATAGTGATAAGTAATTATATTGATAAGTGAATTTATTTAGTTAAAAGTGATAAATAAATTATTTAGTTAAACTCACCGAAATTCAAGTAATAATGAATATGAGGAGTGTCTCCATATTTTATCGATAATTACGTTCATTGTTTAAGGAGTTTACAAGAGTTTAACATGTGTATTTTAACATAAATTTTTTGCAACAAGATTTTAGCGCAATTTTTAAAATAAAATATCATTACAATAGCAGAACGCCTTTTTAAAAATAGAATATCTTAAACAATAGAAATATAAAAGAAATATATAGAAATTTTAAAGAAATGTAAACAAGGAAATTATCTATAGCAACATTGATTTATAATCAGCAAACAAATAATCGGCAAACAAGTTGAATGTTAGAATTATATGAGGTAAAATCTATAGCTGGTTTGAGTTTAGCGTTTTTAGAAAGGAGACACTTTATGGCTACTGCTACGATTTTAGGTAGTGTTGTAGATCTGGTGAAACAAATGGGGGAAAAGCTGTCAAAAATCCTGGATACTGATGTGTTAATTGTGGATAATAATTTCAATATAATTAGTGAAACGAACAGGTATTTTGTGCAGCATTCAAAAGTAATCATGGATTCAATGATAGGACAGGTCATTGTAAACCAGGAAAGCCTTGTAGTTGCTGATAAAAATGAATTCTTTATTTGTCAGAAGTGTGTGGATTTCAATGAATGTCAAGTTACGGGATTTATTGGTGTGCCAATTTTTTACGTGGACAGGGTCATAGGGGCTGTTGCTCTCATTTTTCCAAGGCATAGGGCAAAGGATCTTCTGCAACATTCAGATGTCATAATTTCTTTTATTAAATATATTATATTAGAAGATTTAGTTGAAAAGATTCCCCAAAAGAATGAACTGGTTGAATTAGTGCAAATTATTAACGAAAGAGAGCACATGCTGGATAATTTGTCTGATGCTGTCGTGCTTACTGATGAATTTGGCGTAATAAAATATTACAATAAACAATTTGAAAATATGGTTGGATTGGAAAAAAAGTGCATTAACGAACGCATACAAAAAGTTATACCTCACAATATAGTATTGGATTATTTTGAATCACGGCATGAATATGATAATCAAAAAGTACTGATAGAATGGGGAGAACAGACTTTTTACGGCTTTGTGTCTTGTAGAGCAATACAACTTGATGAAAAAAGACGCGGTGTTTTGTTTATTTTTAAGACGGTAGTCGATGTAATTCAGAATGCAAGAGCTGTACAAAAAGGTTCAAAAGTAACACTTCAGTGGTTGAAGGATTGGCTGTTTACGGATGATATATTGGATAAGGCTAAAGCACTTGCAGTTACAGATGATATAATACTTATAAAAGGGAAAAGTGCAAATTTAAATGAAATACTTGCAAAGGGAATTTGTAATTTCTCAAACCGTAATCTTCAAGGATTGACAATTATAAAATGCGACAGTATTTATAAAGAGCATTTGGAACATTATGTTTTTGGGGAATTTGGAGAAATTCAAAAATCAGATAAAGGGACTATTTTTATCAGCAATATAGAAACTATGCCCTTATATTTGCAAAAATATTTACTGGATTTTATTAAGTATGGTCAAATTAGACATGAAAATATGAAACCGATCAAAAGTGATGTAAGATTTATATTTTCTACCACGGTAGATCTTATGGAAATGGTTCGGAAGGGATTGTTCCTGGAAGAGCTATATTATCGAATTACTGAAAATGTAATTGAAATACCCCCTTTACAGCATAATAAGGATGTACTGTATAGTATGATAACCGCTGGTTTTGATTTTTATAAGAAGAAATATGAGAAGCATAATGTATCTTTATCAAAAGAAGCTGTAGATTATCTATGTTCTTTAGATTGGCAAAATGATACTTCAAAGATTAATATGCTTTTAGAACAGATTGTGGCACGTTATGATGGTACAGTGGGAGTTGACGATATAACTGCCTTGAATTTATTGGAAGATGAAAAGGAAGTTATGATGTCAATCGAAGAAATTGAAAAGCAAAAAATTAAGAAACTGCTTGAAGAAGGATATAAAAAGACTGAAATATCAAATATGCTTGGTATCAGCCGGGCAACTTTGTATAGAAAGATTGAGGAATATGGTTTGTAATAAGTTTGATATAATTTGTTTATTCTGCTATTAAATAGGGTAATGAAATAAAAAGAATAGCATTACTTTTAGGCGAGGTATATTATTGTATATGAATATTGAACTAATCAGAAAAAAAACCGGTTTTATATGTGATATGGATGGTGTCCTGTATCATGGCAATTATTTGCTCAAGGGAGCGTCGGAATTTGTAAACTGGTTGAAGTCCGAAAATAAAAAATTTCTGTTTCTGACAAATAGCAGTGAACGTTCACCAAAAGAACTGGCGCAAAAGCTTGCCAGACTTGGATTGGAAGTAGATGAAAGCCATTTTTATACCAGCGCTCTGGCTACAGCAAGTTTCCTTGCAAGTCAATGCCCGGGAGGAAGTGCTTTCGTTATAGGTGAAGCTGGACTTATTAATGCCTTGTACGATGCAGGATTTTCCATGAATGATGTGAATCCTGATTACGTTGTAGTCGGAGAAACGAGGTCATATAGTTATGAAAGAATAGAACGTGCGGTTTTTCTTGTTCAGAGGGGAGCAAAACTGATTGGAACAAACCCTGACCTTACAGGACCCAGTGAAAAAGGAATAGTGCCTGCAACCAGGGCTTTAATAGCCCCTATAGAATTGGCTACAGGCAAAAAAGCTTATTTTGTGGGAAAGCCAAATCCCTTGATGATGAGAGTAGGGCTAAAGCGTTTAGGATGTAGAAGCGAAGATACTGTAATTATCGGAGATAGAATGGATACCGATATCATTGCAGGTATTGAATCTGAAATTGATACGGTACTTGTATTAAGTGGAGTAACTAATATGGATAATATAAATGATTTTCCTTACAGACCCAAATACATCCTGAACGATGTAGGAGATATAGTAAAAGGGTTATAGTAAGGTCAAGTTGGCAGCCATGGGTATATTTATTTAACTTCCACAGGTATAATTTTTATTCTTATATACGAAATAAATAAGACAGGACAATATATGGTATATGATGACACAAGGTTAGATAAAGACAGGATTAAATGATGGTTCAGCACCCAATGGTTATCGAATAGTAATTAAAAAATCCACATAGTATTTTTTCAATAACTATGTGGATTTTGTTTACCCTTTCTAACTTATAATCGTATCATGATTTGTTTTATCAATACATTGGTTTTAAAAAGGAAAATACCCGGATAATTGCTCTCTGGTAGGTTGCGCTCCATACTCACTTATTTCAAAAGCTTCTATATATTTAACCTTGCTACCTTTTTCTTCACCGTAACGTTCTATCAATTTGTGGCGATATTTGTCGGCTAAAAGGCTGTAATAAGCACCTCGCTTTTCGGACAGCCATTGTAACCTTTTGCTTTTGTCAGCAGGAACTTCATTTTCGTAATTATCAACCCACGGCAACCACTCATAAAATTGAGATTTATGGCAATCCAGTATTTTCATTTTTGTTTCAAATACATCATCAATATCCACAACAATAGTTGGCTCAAACGGAACAGGTTTATTAAAATCATCTGCTACATACATAATAACAGGACAATATCTTAATGGCGGCACATCTGGACAAACATGAGGTACCATCAATAGGTATGAAGCATCTTGTAATAAAATGGACGTGCGACGATGATCAGTATGATAATCATTTAATCTTGGTGCAAATATGATATCCGGCTGAAATTTCCTAATTATACGGATTAGTTTATCGCGGTTGGTTATATCGGCCTCCAAGTAACCATCATTATTATCCATTATTTCATATTCAAAACCTGCTACTTCACAAGCGGCTTTAACCTCCAAAGCTCTCACTTTGGCAATTTCTTCTTTGCTTAGCTTATGATGACCTGCATTTCCGTTAGTTGTATAAACGTACTTAACAACATGTCCCAACTTTCTATATTTAACACATGTACCTCCCGTGGTTAGCTCACAGTCATCAGGATGAGCACCCAATACCATAATTCTTAATTTATCCTTTTGCATAATATTTGCCTCCGATTAAATGTATTATAATGTATTATTTTTAAGTATTGTTTTAGCAAGCGCATTGCTGTTATTACAATTTCAATATAGTTTAAATCTTATATTTTTGGAAGAGTAAATTTAAAACAATTTTAATTTAATATATTTATTTAATTTTATATAATTATTATAATTATTAGCATAAATATATCTTGGGTATATAATATAATTGAAAAAGTTTAATGCTGAAAATCAAAAGTAACTTTTAAAACTTATTCTGATATAAGAGGTGTATCAAGTGCGTGAAGTGAAAGTGAAATCTGTTATACCTGTCTACCTGGTTGGAGTGGCATGGCTTTTATGCGCAATAATGCTTCCGATGTATAGGTGGTATGATTGGTCGATAGCTTCGGTAGCTTCTTTTTTGGTTTATAAAATAGGTAATAAAATATTCAAACCAAAAACGGTTTTGGTTGAAAAAGAACCGGAACCTATTAATACGGGCAATAAAGAATTGGATGAAGTTTTAACTGCCGGTACTGCATATATGGCGGAGCTTAATACTTTAAACTTGAATATCCCTAATGAGCAGGTTAATAAGAAAATAGATGAAATGATGAGTATTGCAAAGGAAATTTTCGATTTCATAACTAAAAATCCTACAGAAGTACGACAGATAAGAAAATTTATGAATTATTACCTGCCTACGACAATAAATTTGCTCAAAGAGTATGATGAATTCAGAAAACAGGAAACAAAAAGTGAAAGTATTATAGAAACAATGAAGAAAATCGAGAGAGTTTTGGGCACCATAGTTGTTGCTTTTAAAAAGACATTGGATGATTTATACAAAAATAAGGCTTTGAATATTTCTGTTGATATTGAAGTATTGGAAAGAATAATTAAAGAAGAAAACCTGTAAAAAGGCGTTATAATTTGTTATAATTTGATTAGGATTTATAATATGTATCAAGGTATTGAAATTGTATTTGTGCTGAAGCTACAAATTACACTGAAGCTACAACTTGCATTAAAGCCGTGATTTATCCGTGATTTATGCTGAAACTATGTATGTAAGAACCATGATATGTAAAAAACTATGATTTGCGATGATTTATATTGAATTTTCATTAAAATAGATGGATAACTTATAATCTAAAAAGATAACCTATAATTGGCAAAGGTAATATATAATAGGTAAAGGTGGAATGATTGATGGATAAAAACAATAATGAACGAATAGTGCCTGAGTTGATTTTAAATTCTCAACCTGCAAGCTTTACTCTGGAGAATAACGTGGTAAATGTACTAAAGGCAGAACCTGTTTCAGAAACTGCAAGTATTGAAAACATAGGATTTTCTGAACAGGAGAAGGCAGTGGTAAAAGAGTTTGCTAAAAAGATAGATATTACTGATTCAACTCAAATATTGCAGTATGGCAGTCCAGCTCAAAAGAAAATAGCGGATTTTTCCGAAAGTGCTCTTTCTAATGTTCGTACAAAGGACTTGGATGAAGTAGGAAGGATTATCAGCGATCTTGTAGTAAAACTTAAAGGATTTGCTATAGAAGATGAGCCCAAGGGATTTATGGGAATTTTTAAGAGAACCGGAAAGCAGATAAGCCGTCTCAAGGCTCAGTATAATACTATAGAAAAAAACATTGACGAAATATGTGAATCACTTGAGAAACATAAAATAACTTTATTGAAAGATATTACCATGCTGGATAAGATGTACGAAATGAATCTTGCCTACTATAAGGAACTGAGTATGTATATTATGGCAGGACGTGAAAAGCTTAAAGAGGTTCTAAGTAAGGAACTTCCGGCATTGCAGGAGAAAGCAAGGAAAAGCGGAAGACCTGAAGATGCTCAAGCTGCGAACTATTTGGCTGATATGTGCAATAGATTTGAAAAAAGACTTCACGACTTGGAACTTACTCGTACCATATGTGTACAGATGGGTCCTCAGATACGTATGCTTCAAAGTACAAACAGTATTATGTTGGAAAAAATCCAGACTTCTCTTGTCAATACGATTCCATTATGGAAGAATCAAATGGTGCTTGCACTGGGAATTGTCCATTCTAAAAGAGCTATGGAGGCTCAGCGTCAGGTTACTGATATAACGAATAATTTATTGCGTAAGAACGCTGAGATGCTTAAGACCCATACAATTGATGTTGCAAGAGAAGCCGAACGTGGAATAGTGGATATAGAAACTTTGAAGCAAACGAACCAGTCTTTAATAGAAACTCTTGATGAAGTTTTGAGCATTCAGCATGAAGGTAGAATGAAGCGCCTTGAAGCTGAAAAAGAATTGATTCGCATAGAAAATGAATTGAAGAACAAGCTTTTGTCAATCAGGGATTCAGCAAATGGCTGACATCATTTAATATGTAAATAATTGATCTTACTAACTTGGAAATAAGTGAATAATTCAAGCCTGACCCTATAAAGAAAGGATGAGGGTTTTGCGAAAAAGGGCAACTGCATGGACAATTACTATATTAATTATTATATTATCTACTATAATTAGCGGGGGTTCGTCGTTAAATAAGTTAAGACAGGAAACAATAGATATTTTCTATTTGGGAGAAAAGATGAATGGTGTGGGTATACAGCATGATCTAAATATGATAATGACTAATTCCGTCAATCTTACCGTAGTTGCCGGAAGATATCTTGGTCAAGGTCATGAACTTATACAAAAAGTCCTTAATGCTCGGGATGCCTTAAATAAAGCTGAAACTCCGGGAGAAAAATATGATGCGGCCCAGGAGCTGTTGAGTTCTGTTACAGAATTATATACTTATCTTGGCAATATGGAACTGAAGGAGAAAGATCAGAACTTCCGTGAGAGTTTGTATGCTGAAATAAATTCCCATAATATTAAAATATCACGCAGTACTTATAATCAATATGCCAGGAAGTTTAACAATTTATTGAATACTTTTCCTGCAAATATCTTGAGTAAAGTTGCTTTTATTCGTCCTGTGGAGTTATATGAATGAGTAGTATAAATAATATAAATGAGCAATATAAATGAGTTATATAGTTATAATAATAGGAGGCAGTAAACTTTTTACAACGGGAGAGCTTATGAAAAGATGAAAAGGAAAGAATTAAAAATTAGGACAATGAAATGCAGAAAAATAAAAGTCAAAAAACTAAAAATTGAAAAAATTATTATGTTTTCACTGCTCCTTTTGATGCTGTCCCCTCTGGTTGCTTACGGAAAAGTTAAATTTCCCGAACCTACTTCAAAATTTTATGTTAATGATTATGCAGGCGTAATTGATGAAGAAGTTGAAGATCTAATTGTTGTCAACGGACGTGCTTTAGATGCGAAAACAGGGGCGCAGATAGTGTTGGTTACTGTTAATTTTACGGACGGTATCCCGATCTATGATTATGCTGCAGATTTATTTAATGAATGGAAGTTAGGCTCAGCAGAAAAAAACAATGGTTTGCTTATTTTAATGTCTATTGGTGATGAGGATTATTGGGCAGTTCAAGGTGCAGGACTTGAAACTACCTTAACTGATGGAGAAATTTCACAAATGCTATATGATTATCTGGAGCCGGATTTTGCTGCTGAAAATTACAGCGAAGGAGCAGCCAAAATTTATGAAGCTTTTATAAAAAGACTGGGCGGAAACTGGACCAATGAACTGGGCTCAAAGAATAATGCTGACAGAAGTTATAATAGCAACAATTCACGTAACGGTTTTAATGCCAATGGTTATAGCAATAACGGATGGTATTATAGTTTTGATTTTCGATTTATACCGAGTGTAATATTTAGCATACCGTATTTTTTTTCAAGGTTTTTTAGGTTTCTGTTTTTCCCGGTATTATTTCTTTTTATAATATTTTCACATCGGAGGAGATATTATAGGAGATTTGGAGTTCCTTTTAACCCTTTTAGGCGGTTGTGGAGAAGACGCTATGGACCGGGCAGCTTCTGGGGGCATTTTGGTCCGCCGCCATGGGGCGGTTTTTGGTTCGGAGGACGAAACAGTAATCCGTGGCACAAAAAAGATCCGGGAGCAGGACCAGGGGCAGGACCCGGACCAAGGAAGGATTTCGGTCCAGGACCGTTTTCATCCGGTGGTAACCCATTTGGACGTAGTGGTGGAAGCAAACCTTTCGGTGGAGGAAATTCTTTCGGAGGCCGAAGCGGCGGAGGAGGCTTTACCAGGGGCGGAGGTGCCGGAAGACGCAAATAAGACAAAAACCTTTGGGGCATTTGCCTTAAAGGTTTTTTGTATCAGTATGTTCTGTTAATGGCATTGCAATTATTCCTTTCTATAATTTATCCACTTTAAGAGAACTTTCTCTATACTACTGAAGATAACCCTCCGTCTACAAATAATATATGTCCGTTTATATAACTTGAAGCTTCGGAGGCAAGAAAAATAGTTGCTCCTATCAATTCTTTTACATCTCCCCATCTGCCGGCAGGAGTTCTGCTTTTAATCCATGAATCAAATTTTTCATCTTCAGCTAGCGGCTTGGTCATATCTGTAATGAAATATCCCGGAGCTATTCCGTTAACCTGGATATTATATTTTGCCCATTCTGCCGCCATGGCTTTTGTAAGCATTTTAACTCCGCCCTTGGAAGCTGCATAAGGAGCAATGGTGGGTCTTGCCAGTTCACTTTGCAACGAACAGATATTAATAATTTTACCTGCTTTGCGTTGAATCATGCCTTTGACAACACATTGGGAAACAAGAAATACACCTGTCAAATTTACATCAATTAAAGTTTCCCAATCAGAAAGATCAAATTCTTCAAGAGGTACACGTTTTTGTATACCTGCATTGTTGATAAGTATGTCAATAGGAGCAATATGTTCTTCTATATATTGTACCTGCTTCTCAATCTGTTTTTTATCTGTAACATCAAATGGAACCGGATAAGCTTCAAAACCTTCTTTTTTTAATTTATCAACAGCAGCTTCAACAGTATTAAAAATAGGGGGACGTTTCTTCACTTTAAATAAAAAGTATGGGACGTTTCCCCACTTTTAATATTTTAAAAAGTGTAGAAACGTCCCCTTATTTTTGTAGGAACGTCCCCTTATTTCTTATTATTGGATATCAATTCTTCTTCCTCTCATTTTAGCTGATTCAGCTTTTGGTACAACAATAGACAGTATTCCGTCTTTATATTCCGCCTTTGCTTGCTCGGTTTTTACTTCAGCAGGTAAAGGAATTGTCCTGGAAAAGCTACCATAGTATCTTTCGCTTCTATATACATTTTCATCTTTGAATTCATTATCTTTTCTGGTCTGGCCTGACAGCTTGATAGAATTTTCGTCAATAAAGATATTTAAATCTTCTTTTGAAACACCGGGTATTTCAGCTTTTACAATAACATCTTTTTCAGTTTGGTATACATCTACCCTCGGAGAAGTAGTTCTGCCCCAAAATGGAAATGGCATACTTTCAAAAAAGTTTGATACTTCCCTGCTTAAAAAATCCATATCTTTGAACGGATTCCACGGTACCAAACTCATACAAATCACTCCTATAATGTTTGTTTGTTCATTAATATAGTTGCCCTGTTATTAATATTTTATAAAAAAACTGAAATTAAAAATTCTGCTAATGGTGGAAAATAAAAAAATGATGGTTGTAAATTTATTACATTTTCTTATGTAGTTTTTTATACATAAAACATGAAATGTAAGGCAAAATAAAAAAAGACAAGACAAGTTCAATATAGAAGGCAAAATTTCGAATTCTAAACAGGAGGTAAATGCTTTTTATGACAGTTGCTTCGCAAGTTAAACAAGCTTTAGCAACTTTAAAAGGTGTTCAAGGTACCTTGAGAATATATGCCACCCAGAGCAGGGATAAAGAAACTACTGCAGTTTTTAACGAAGCTGTGGAAACTACTGAGGAAATCGTAAAAGATTTAGAAGACAGGGTGAAGACTCTTGAATTTAAGGAACCGCAATATAAAGGAAAATAATAGCTTAAATAAAATGACGACTATAAAAAATTATCCAAATAAATGCTATTAGATAGGAGATAATAAACATGCCAGCATGGTTACAAGTAATTTATAGATCAGTAGCAATGTTTATTCTAATTTTAGCAATTGCAAGAGTTTTAGGAAAAAGGAATATAGCTCGCATACCTCCGTATAAATTCATGAGTTATTTTGTAATCACTATAATAGCAGCATTAATTTCTGTAAATGTCATAAGAGAAGTAGCATTTGGTTTGATCGCTTTAGGAACATGGACGGTATTCTTGGTTGCACTTGATTATTTATCTATTAAGAGTAAATGGGTTCACGATTTGTTAATGGGAAAGGAAACTGTATTAATTAAGCATGGTAAAATAATGGAAGAAAACCTTTTGCAAACCAGGCTCACTCCTGAAGAACTGTTAAGAGAACTGCGCTCCAAGAATGCTTTTAACCTTGCAGATGTAGAATTTGCAGTGATGGAAACAACAGGAGAAATTAATGTTTTCCTAAAATCCCATAAAAAACCTGTAACAGCACATGATCTTGGTATTAAAACAGCTCCTCAAGTAGAACCTCAAACTGTTATTTTAGACGGTACCATTATAAATGAATCCCTGGCTTCCTTAGGATTAAATAGGGAGTGGCTACAGGTTCAGCTTGAAAGCATGGGCGTTTGTCTGGATAATGTTTTCTTGGCACAGGTGGATTCTTCCGGAGATTTATATATAGATCTTTTTGACGATTCAATTGAGCTGCCTCAACCAAAGGTGAAGGAAATGGTCTATGCAAATATGGGAAAAGTGCAGGCAAATCTTGTCACTTTTAGCTTGGAAACCCAAGATGAAAAAGCAAAGGAAATGTAGGAAAAGAATGCGAAGAAACTACAAGAGCTTATGGATAAGCTTAAACCATATTTACTGAGGTAACAGACGACTTTTGTATATTAATCAGTGCATCATCTTATCTTAGCCTAGATAGCGGTAGACTCTTTTGTACGAAGGAAGGTGACTTCTTATTTTATGTCAAGCAAAAAACAAAAAAAATTAACTCCTGTACAACAGGAATATCAGGAGTTTGCTAAAGCAAGAGAACCAAAACGTCCTGTACTTAAAAATTGTATAAGGGCCTTTCTTGTTGGCGGTATTATTTGCACAATAGGGCAAGGATTGATGTGGATTTTTATGAATTATTTCGGTTTTGATGAAAAGACAGCGGGAAGTCCTACAGTTGCAGTTTTAGTATTTCTTTCCGTCCTTCTTACAAGCTTGGGTGTTTATGATCACATAGCCCAATGGGCCGGGGCGGGCACAGCTGTACCGGTTACAGGTTTTGCCAATACCATAGCTTCAGCAGCTATAGAACATAGAACAGAAGGTTTTGTATTAGGAGTTGGAGGTAATATGTTTAAAATTGCAGGTCCTGTAATTGTTTATGGTGTGTTTTCAGCATTTGTGGTATCCATCGTGAAGGTAGTAATAAAGATGTTAGGTGGTGTATAGATGTTACAAGGCTATCAATCATGGGTTTTTGAAAACAAGCCTGTTATTATCGGTTCCTCAGCCGTAGGAGGACCATTTGAAGCGCAAGGAAACTATGCAGCGGATTTTGACATTTTACACGATGATTTGTGGCTTGGAGAAGATAGCTTTGAAAAGGCAGAAAAAAAGATGCTGGAGCAGGCTTGTGAAAAAGCTATTAAAAAAGCAGGATTAAAGAAAGAAGACATTCAATTTTTCTTAAGCGGGGATTTAATCAACCAGATTATTGCAAGTAGTTTTACAGCAAGAACCTTAGGAATTCCATATCTAGGAATTTACGGGGCATGCTCCAGCGCAATGGAAGGACTGGCTTTAGCAGCAATGATAGTTGATAGTGGTTTTGCCAGGTATGCTCTTGCAGGTACTTCAAGCCATAATGCAGCTTCGGAAAAGCAGTACAGGTATCCTACCGAATATGGTGCGCAGAAACCTCCAACAGCCCAGTGGACAGTCACAGGAGCAGGTGCGGTAGTTTTAGGGCGAGAAGGTGACGGCCCGAGGGTGACCAGTGCTACCATTGGTCGAGTAGTTGATATGGGAATATCAGATCCATTCAACATGGGAGCTGCCATGGCTCCGGCAGCAGTAGACACCATTGAAGCGCATATGAGGGATTTCAATGTAGATCTTATGCAATATGATCTTGTTATTACCGGAGACCTCGGTAAAATCGGACGTAGCATAACAAAAGACCTGCTTAAAAAACATGGAATCGATATACCTGAAGATAGATACATTGACTGTGGAGCGACGATGTACAAAGAAAGCCAACCTTTGATACCACTTATAGCCGGTGCCAGTGGTTGTGCTTGTGTGGCTACGGTAGTCTATGGTCATTTTTTAAACCGTATGAGAAAAGGTGAATTGAAAAGAATTCTTGTAATAGCCACAGGAGCATTGCTTTCACCTATGTCATATCAGCAGAAAGAAACCATACCATGTATCGCACACGCAGTATCCATTGAAATATGAACGGTATTTATGAAACATGAAAGGTGGGTTTTAGTTTGGAAAAATTTATCTGGGCATTTATAATCGGCGGATTGATTTGTGTCATCGGCCAACTTCTCATGGACGTGTTGAAACTGACTCCTGCCCATGCAATGGTAACACTTGTGGTAACCGGTGCAATCCTGGGTGGTTTAGGATGGTATGATCCGATTGTAAAATTTGCTGGTGCAGGAGCCTCAGTACCTATAAGCAGTTTTGGAAACCAACTGGTAAAAGGAGCCATGCAGGAAGCAGAAAGAAACGGCCTGATAGGAGTTCTAACAGGTATTTTTGAGATTACCAGCGCAGGTATTTCCGCCGCAATCATATTTGGATTCTTGGCCTCTCTTTTATTCAGACCGAAAGGTTAACATAAGTTAGACAGAGTTGAATTATTCACTTTTTTGTTTAACATAAAAATTTTGCGAAAGGAGGTGAATTAGTATGACTGTAGGAACCCAAATGGCAAAGGCAATTGCTACAGTGCAAAATGCGGCTGCCACTATGAAAACATTTGCCCTTGAAACTGAAGATCAAGAAGCAAAACAGACATTTCAACAACTGGCTAAAACTTTTGACGATGCTTTAGCTGTTTTACAAGGTAGACAAAAATATATTGAAAAACGAGAACCTCAATATAGGCAATAATTATAAATCTAAGGCTTTTCGTGCGATAAATTCGGCTTAATGAAATCTAATTATTACTATAATACTAACGATTGCTGTAACTGACTGCTGTAATTAAATCTGTAATTAAATCTAATATGTAATTAAATCTAATAATCTAATGATTGGATACTAATTTGAAAAGATACTACACTAATTCGGAAAGATACTACGAAATGAAAGAGATACGAATAAACTCTGTGTAATGAACAAAATGAGCGAATAATTCAGACATAATTTAAGAATAAGAATGTACTAATAAATAACGAATGAGTACAACAATAAATACCGAATAAGTTTATACTAATAAATACAAGTAAGTACGGATAAAGTAATAATTTAACAAGCGAGGTAAAACAAAGAAGAAAACGGAAAAAGGAAAGGTATTTATTCCCGTTATTCGGGAACCTTTCTTTTTTCCGCTTTTTTACGTATAGAGTAGCCGACTGGATATCCGATTAAATGCCTAATTGTTTATCTAATCAGTTACCTAATCGGTTACCTAATAGTTACCTAATCAGTTATCCGGTTAGTTATATTGCAGACTTCTGTTTAGTTTTTGTTAAAAAATAAAAATAAAAAAATATATTAAAATGCCCAATAACCTATAAAAAAGAGTTGATTAATTTAGGAAATTAGCATAGAATTAATCAAAAAGATAACATAAAGTGTTCTTTTATGGCGCAGTTTGGTAAAAAACAAATTCTTTGCAGGAGGTGATAGTTATGGAAACCTGCAGAGCAAAAATAACCTATATATATCACAGCGGATTTGCAGTAAAAACCGGTAATTATCTCTTAATATTTGATTACTACGGTGGAGCGGGAAATAAAGAACTAAGACAGGAAAATTTCCGATTGATTTCCCGGGAAATAAAAGATGCAAATAATGTTGCCGTTTTTGTAAGTCACAGTCACTCGGATCATTTTGATAATGACATTTTTAAGTTTGAACAGCTTGCACACAATACTCTGTACATATTTAGCAGTGACGTGAAGATAAGCAACAAAAAGAACAACTATTACTTCGTCAGCCCTAATGAAGAATTGAAAATTGAGAATCTTCATGTAAAGACCTTTGGTTCTACGGATGAAGGAGTATCATACATGGTAATTGCAGACAACATAAATGTATTTCATGCGGGTGATTTAAACTGGTGGTATTGGTATTATGAATCCACACCTGAGGAACTTGTTGAATATGAAAGGGATTATAAAGCTGTTATCCAAGATATTGAAAGCGAAACCCGGGATAAAAATATAAAAATTGATATAGCCTTTTTTCCCGTTGATTCAAGACTAAAAGATTATTATCATTTTGGGGGTGAGTATTTTATCAGTAAATTAAAACCCGAATACTTCATACCAATGCACTTTGGTTATGATTACAACATTACGGAAGAATTTTTTCTGAAATTCAAAGATATTTTCACCGACACTAAAATCCTTACAATAAACAGCAGAGGACAAAGTTTTGTTATAAAATAAGGAAAGTGAAATACCATATATTGGAATTCAATTAAGACATATATCATATATAAAATTATAAAATTAAAGACATGTATATTGGAACTAAATTAAAAACAGAAATTAATTAACAAATAATATCATGCAAGGAGAGATGTATATGAAATTTAGAATGGTTCATAACAATCTTAATGTTTTTAACTTGGAAAGAAGCTTGGAATTTTATGAAAAAGCCCTTGGACTGAAAGAAGAGAGAAGATACGAACATCCTGAGGGCAAATTCATTTTAGTATTCTTAACTGACGGGCAAAGTGAACATAAATTGGAACTAACATGGCTTAGGGATTGGGATAGACCGTATAATTTAGGAGACAACGAATTCCATCTGGCTTTCACTGTGGATGAGTATGAAGCAGCATACGAACTGCATAAAAGCATGGGCTGTGTTTGCCAGGAGGACAACGGACGATTCTATTTTATTGAGGATCCTGATGGATATTGGTTGGAAATTATACGAGGGAAATAGTCAAAAGTTATAAAAGCTGAGGTGGTAGACTTAAAAGTCTTGCCACCTTTTTGTTACAATAATTGTTGCTTTGTTACAATAATTGTTGCATCATACTTGCTACATTATACCTACTACACTATAGATGAAACTACTTTATCCAATGTTTTTCCTATAGAATCATTAATTACAAAGTCAGCATATCTATCATAAGGTGTGGATGTTTTGTTAATCAATATTAAATGCTTACCTTTGAAGTAGTTAATTAGGCCTGCTGCAGGATAAACTGATAATGATGTGCCGCCTACTATCAAAACATTCGCTTTTGAAATATAGTCAATTGAAGCTTCGATAACTTCTGTATCTAAAGGTTCTTCATACAGAACCACGTCAGGTTTGACAATACCACCGCAGATACACTTAGGGACATCGATTGAGTTAATTATATACTCCAGATCATAAAACTTCCCGCATTTTGTGCAATAATTCCTATGGACCGAACCATGAAGCTCAAGGACATTTTTGGAGCCTGCCATTTGATGCAATCCGTCAATGTTTTGAGTTATAACTGCTTTTAGCTTGTCCACCTGTTCAAGTTTTGCTAATGCTATATGTGCCGGATTGGGTTTTGCATCCTTGTATATCATTTTATTTTTATAAAACTCAAAAAATTCCTTGGTATGTCTTACGAAAAAAGAGTGAGAAAGCATTTCTTCCGGAGAATATTTGGCACTGTATCTTTCGCTGTAAAGGCCGGATGCGCTTCTGAAATCAGGAATGTTGGATTCGGTAGATACTCCGGCACCTCCGAAAAAAACAATATTATCGGAGTTCTTCACGATTTGCGTTAAGCGCTCAATTTTATTATCTGTACTCATACAGACAACACCTCCCTGTTCAAGTCTATTATATCACTTATATTCCGTATTGGAGCAAAAAACGATATTTTTATTAAATCTTTTTTTGCAAAATTGTTTTTAATGTTTATAATATTTATAATATTCTGTAGCAATGGAATACTGTAAATTACGATAGAAATATATTAAAATACAATGGAAGCGCAAGAAAAAACAGAAAAAAATAGGAAAACCATAGGAAAAAACAAGCGGTGCAATTGGAGTGTTATCTTATGATTGATGTATGTTTACTGGGAACGGGAGGGATGATGCCATTAGAGGACAGGTGGCTTGCATCCGTACTTATAAGGTGTAACGGAAGAATGATATTAATCGACTGCGGTGAAGGCACGCAAATTCCTTTGAAGCTGTGTGGCTGGGGATTTAAGGCTATTGATGTAATCTTGTTTACCCATTATCATGCGGATCACGTAGCAGGACTGCCCGGATTGCTTCTTGCGATAGGTAATTCGGGAAGAGAAGAACCGCTGACTTTGATAGGACCTCCGGGTATTAAAGAAGTAGTTGAGGGTTTAACGGTAATTTCACCGGATCTGCCTTATGCCTTGAGCTTGTTTGAATTACCTGACAATAAAATTTGTGAAGTTTCATTAAATGATATTAACTTAATAAATAATATAAATAATGTAAACAATCTTGCTATACGCAGTCTTGTCTTAAGAAGCGCACCCGTAGACCACAGAATTCCATGCTTGTCATATAGCTTGGAATTAAAAAGACAGGGCAAATTTTACGCTGAACGTGCCAGAATGTTAAACATCCCGGTTAAATTTTGGAAAAAGCTTCAAAAAGGCGAAACAATAACTTTAGACGGCAGGGTAATCTATCCCGAAATGGTCTTGGGAGAAGCCAGAAAGGGTATAAAAATATCCTATTGCACAGATACAAGGCCAACAGAATCAATTATTGATTTTATTAAGGATTCCGATCTTTTTATATGTGAAGGAATGTACGGGGATAATGAGAATTTTGAAAAAGCTGTTCAAAAGAAGCATATGACGTTCAAAGAAGCGGCAGAATTGGCGAGAAAAGGAAACGTAAAGGAATTATGGTTGACGCATTACAGTCCGTCATTAAAAAATCCTGAGGAATATATTGAAGCTGTAAAAGCTATTTTTGCAAACGTGCATGCAGGTAAAGACTTGTATAAAAAAACTATTACGTATTCATGATTGTATAGTTAAAATCATATTTCTTCAAATAGGGTATATTTATTAAATGCAATCCTTCAAATGCTGTTCCTTGCCATTGGAAAAAATTTATGCTAAACTGAGCAGTAAATGTTTGTTATTAAGCAAAATTTTCCCAATCAGTATTTATTTGCGGATGATTATGAAATCAAAGAAAAGAAAAATCAGATGAACGTGTTTATTCTCGGAGCAGTTAGCGGTTTTGTAACAAATATGGCAAGCGTTGCAGCAAATGTTTTTGCGATTATTCTTATGACCCAGGGCAAACTGTCCATAGGTACTTTAGGTGCGGTTCTTTCTTTGATTGGCACTTTAATTAACAGTACATCGCAATTATTTATTTCAATAGCAAACTTTATATCAAAGAAAAACGAAGCAGCTCAATTTTTTGAATTTATTGACCTAAATGAGCAGTTATTAAAAAATACATGTGATAAAAATATTTTGGATATTGAATGTATAGAAGCACGAAATGTATCTTATCGTTATCCCTTGACGGACGTATATAGTATTAAGAAAGTGAATTTCAAAATACGAAAAGGAGAAAAGGTTGCATTTGTAGGGGAGAACGGGGCAGGTAAAACGACATTTATTAAGCTGTTGACCGGGATGTTGCAACCTTCAAGCGGGGAAATACTTATTAATGGTAGCAAAGTAAATAATGAAGTGTGTACTGATAGCAATAAAGTGTATAATTTGGATGCCGAGGATAGATACAACTCTATTTCATGCGTATTTCAACAACCGGCACGGTTTTGTACCTTCACAATAGGGGACAATGTAAGGAGATGTGCTTATGAATACGAAAAATGTCTTCGCTACAATAAAAGCTTGTTATTCCCTATTTAAGATAAAAACTGCAGAAGGATTTCAATACCGCATGGCAGGACTTGCCGGTGCATCAACTAATATCTTCTGGGGACTATTGGAAATTATAGTTTATACAATATTCTACAAATATGCGGAAAATAAGGAAGCAGGAGTGATGGCCGGCCTTAACCTCAGACAGGTTATATCTTATGTCTGGTTAACACAAGTTCTGTTCATGATGCAGCCAATGAGCATAGACGGAGAAATTTTAAGTAAAATAAACAATGGTGATGTAGGAATAGAAATGTGCCGACCTCTTGATTTGTACTCTCACTGGTTTGCAAGAACTGCCGCTTCAAGGTTAACACCTTTATTCTGGAGAGGTTCAATTACTTTGCTATTTGCCGTTATTATGCCGGATACATTTAGATTAGGTCCGCCGGCTTCCCTTGCAGGTTTTGCTTGTATGCTGATTTCAGTTTTTACTGCATTTTTTCTATGCACTGCATTTGAAATGTTGGTTTGTGCAATACGTTTAAATATTACCTGGGGGGAAGGACCAACTTATATTATGCTGCTTATAGGTGGTATTTTATCGGGTTCATATCTGCCTCTTCAGCTCTGGCCTGAATTTATGCAGGATTTTTGATTATCCAACCTTTTGCAGGATATCTTGATATTCCTCTGCGGTTGTATGTTGGAACACTTATGCCAAAAGACGCACTTTGGGCTATCGGATTGCAGATTTTTTGGATCATGGTTTTTATAATAGCCGGGAGATTTATTATGTCTGTACGATTGAAAAAAATAATAGTACAGGGAGGCTGATACGGTGAATTTGGCAAAACCAAAAGAATATCTTTTAAAACTATGTTTATCAATAAAGCTGTATTTTAAACTCATGCGGATGAATTTTCTTGCAGGACTGCAATATAAAGGATGGCCTCTTATGGTTCTGCAGGTTTTGATAGTTGTAATAAGTGATCCCATAGGACTTATTTTTATGTTTTCCAGGTTCGGAAATATTGGTTCATGGACTGTTGAACGTTTATTACTTATATACGCAATGGCTGTAACGAGCTTTGGGCTTGCAGAAACCTTTTGCCGGGGATTTGATTATTTTCCATGGATGATGATTAGATCGGGAGATTTTGATAGGGTGTTATTACGTCCCTGTTCTATAATTGTTCAAGTAGCAGGCTCATATTTTCATATTCACCGCATTTCCAGAGTATTCGGAGGATCTTGCGCTATTGCCTTGTGTTTGTGGAAACAGCAAGTACAACTAACGCCTATCAATATTGTAACTATTGCTCTTGCACTTGCAGGCGGATTCTTTGCTTATTCGGGAGTGTTTATTGCAACATCAGGCATTGCATTTTTACCATACAAGCTCTTGATTGGATATACATATTTACGAATGCAAGTTATCAGTTAACCAGGTGTCCTATTGACTTTATGCCCAGGATATTGAGATATATGTTTACTTTTTTTATGCCGATGCTGGTTGTTAGCTATTATCCGGCATCAGCAGTATGCGGGTGGGGTGAAAGTTACTTTAAAGGATTACTGGCACTACCTGCTGGATTGGCGTTTTTTATGTTTTCAATTTTGATATGGCGTGTTGGAGTGAGACATTATAAAAGTACCGGAAGTTAGGTTAATGATTAAGGTTATAGGTGGAACTATTGCTTCATAAGAAGTATGCTTTATAAGAAGTAGAAAGCTTACAAAGAAAAAATTTAAGGCAATGTTGGATCACGGGAAGTAGCAAGATTACAATGAAAAGATATAAAGCATTATTGCATTACATAAAGTAGCAAGTTTATAATGAAACTCTTGCCATGATAAAAGGACAATGGGATAATATGGTTATAACCTGAATGTAACGGGCAGATAATAGTTTATGTGGGTTAATATTAGTAAGTTTATTTATCAATTATGCAAGGTGGATATTAATATATGTTAGCACGCGATGAAAAATAATGTTAAAAGAGAAGAGGTAACAATATGAGATTGTTTGTTGCAATTAATTTTACGAATGAAATTTTAAATAGCCTTAGCAGTGTCATGGAAAGCCTGAAAGAACATACATTGCAAGGAAGAATGACAAGACGCGAAAATCTCCATTTAACTTTGGTATTTCTTGGAGAAATTGCTCCTGAAAGGGTTGCTGAGATTAAAAATGTAATGAATAAAGTAGATGTAAAAAGCTTTCTCCTTAAGCTATCAGGATTCGGTTGGTTTAAAAGAAGCAGCGGTAATATCTGCTGGGTAGGAGTTGAGAAGAACAAGGCTCTTGAGGAAATATACAGGCAACTTAGCGAGGGATTTTTGAAAAGTGGGTTTGAAATAGAAAAAAGAGAATATAAACCGCATATTACAATAAGCAGAGATACCGTCCTAAAAGATGATTTTGATAAAAAAGAGTTTGCTAAAACCATTCCTGATATGGAGATGACGGTGGATAAAATCAGCCTGATGAAGTCAGAACAAATAAAAGGGAAGCTGACATATACTGAAATATATAGTGTTGCACTGAAAAAATGAGAAACAGAATTATGCGTCAAATGTATCTATAAATAGATGTAATGCATCTATAAATAGATCAAATAAAATGTTTGTCGAAATTTTAAAATCCAAAATTACGTGGACTTTACAATATGCCGTTAAGTGTTATAATTAAATCAATATTACGATAAAATACGTTGAACATAATAACTACAAAAATTGATATAATAGACATAACAAGTGAAATGATAAAGAGCGTAGGAATATTTCGCTAAAACCAATAACCATTACTTTATAATAGGAGGATGTCAATGGAGAATTTGGAAAAAAATGATATTACCCCGGAAAGACCCAAATTTCCAAAGCGTGCCATAATTACAGCCGGAATGCCTTATGGCAACAAAGATCTTCATCTGGGGCATATAGGCGGAGTTTTTGTTCATGCTGATACTTATGCTCGATTTTTAAGGGATCGTATAGGAAAAGAGAATGTAATTTTTATATCCGGAACGGATTGCTATGGTTCACCTATATTGGAAAACTACCGTCAATTAGTTGAACAAGGTTCGTTTGAAGGTACTATTGAAGATTTTGTAAGATCAAACCATGAGAAACAAAAAGAAGTATTGAAATTATATAATGTCAGTCTAAACCTTTTTGCCGCTTCAAGCCTTGGACGGTCTGCCGAAATTCATCGGGAGTTTTCAGCAGAGTTCATTAGAAATTTATATCAAAATGGTCATCTGGTTAAATTGACCACATCTCAATTTTATGATCCTGAACTTAATGTTTTCTTAAACGGCAGACAGGTAGTAGGACAATGCCCTATTGAAGGATGTAAATCAGAAAGAGGTTATGCCGATGAATGTTCATTAGGGCATCAATACATGCCTTCTGAACTTATTAATCCAAGAAGTACTCTAACAGGGAAAAAACCTATAATGAAAGATGTAACAAATTGGTACGTGAAGCTTGACAAATTCTATGATCTATTGTCCAAATGGGTTGAGAAATTAAAAGAGCTTCCAAGTTACAGAAGTTTTGTGGAAAAAGCTATACGGGAATTCCTTGAACCACCGGTAATCTACGTGGTAAAGAAAAATCAGCTTGAATTATTGAATGAAATTTCCGATAAACTTCCTGAACATACTGTGAAAGATGAAGAGAATAAAACCTCAGTAGAGTTAATATTTAAGACCTTGGAAGATAGAGAAAAGGCTTGTTCAATACTTACAGAACATTCTATTCGTTTTAGAACGGGGAAAACACTGGTACCTTTCAGATTGACAGGAAATATTGAATGGGGTGTTCCGGCACCTTCTATTGAGGGATTAGACGGACTGACTATCTGGGTATGGCCTGAATCACTTTGGGCACCTATTTCGTTTACAAAGACATACCTTGAAATGCAAGGAAAGGATAAAGATGCCTGGAAAGATTGGTGGTGCTCAAAAGAAGCTCAGGTATATCAATTTATTGGAGAAGATAATGTTTACTTTTATGGACCGGCGGAAATGGCCATGTTTATGGGACAACAAGGCAAAGAACCTACTGTTGATCCGCCTGAAGGTCAACTGCAGTTGCCTCAATTAATAGTAAACAACCACATTCTTTTCCTTGACAAGAAAGCCAGCAGCAGCGGAGAAATTAAACCGCCTACTGCAAGAGAATTGCTTAACTATTATACCGCTGAGCAATTAAGAGCTCACTTCCTTGGCTTAGGGTTAGGAATCAGGAGTGTAGGATTTAAACCAAAACCATTAAACCCAAAAGCAACTGAAAAAGACAGCGACCCGGTTTTGAAAGAAGGAAATCTCCTTTCAAACGTACTCAACAGGGCTGTAAGGTCTTGCTTCTATACTGCTCAGAAATACTACGACGGAAAAATCCCTTACGGTGAAATTGACAAGGAAGTATTGGAAGAAGCAAAAGCTACAATACTGGAGTACGAAAGATTAATGTATAGATTTGAATTCCACCAGGTTATGAATCTTATGGACACTTATATCCGCAACATAAACAAATATTGGTCAAGGGAAATAAGAATAGCTGAAACTAACAATGATGACGAACATCGTCGTCAAGTATTAATTAATACTTTCCACATGGTGCGCACAGCAGCTGCACTAATGCATCCTATAGCACCTGAAGGAACAGAAATGTTTTTTGAATATTTGAATCTTGATGTGGAACCTGATGAGTTCTGGAGTTGGGATAGAATATTTGATCCTTTATATTCTTTTATGAAGAATCCGAAAGATCATAAACATAAATTCCTTGAGCCGAGGGTTGACTTTTTCAAGAAGCACCCGAGCCAGATCAAGGAATCTTAAAATAATGTTATTTGTTATCGACCTCCAGCAATTTGTTTTGCTGGAGGTCGGTAAAAAATAGAATTAGGAATATGCTATAAGACCCGTATAATATAAGGGACAAAAAATTTGTTATTTTATCGTACTCAAACAACTTATTTTCATTGCCCCACGAATAGGGGACGGAAAT
>DUMC01000050.1 GCA_012840075.1 Clostridiaceae bacterium
ATGCACGCAATGGGACCGAATGTAGCTGGAGTTATAGGTTCTGCTGTTGCTGCCGGTATTTTGTTAAAGGTTTTAGGAGGATAAGTTTATTTTCTGTAAAATTATATATGACATGAAAAAACAATAATAATATGGCATTAAAACAACAATATATATGAAAAAAGGACTTTTTAAAAGTCCTTTTTCTATTTGTTCTGACTAATAATTTAAGTATTTGTTTAAACAAAAATTAAGTCTTCTGATAAGTCTTCTGACTATTGTTTTTCTGGCATTCACTGCAGAGCCCATAGAACTTAACGCTATGGTTTGTAACTAAGAAACCGTTCTTCTCATGTATTTGTTTCTCTAATTGTTCAAGAAGGTCATCTTTTACTTCATGAATAGAACCGCATTGTGTACAAACCAAATGATGATGAAGGTGTTCTTCATTGCTCTTGTTCAACTCATACCTGCTTCTTCCGTCATTAAAATCAACTTTATGAATGAGATTCATTTCCTCAAGCAGCAATAAGGTTCTATAAACTGTAGCCAGCCCAATATCAGGTGAATTGGCCTTTACGATGTCATAAATTTCCTCTGTGCTTAAGTGTCTCCCCTGATTATCTATTATAGCGCTTAATACAGCCTGTCTTTGTTCCGTATTTCTATATCCCTTGTTTCTTAGTTTCTCCTCAAAATTCTTAACTATCTTCTTTTCCAATAGAAACCCTTCTTTTCCTTTACAATAGTCTTATACTGTGATATAAATTACAATGTGACATAAATTGCAATGTGATATAAATTACAATATATTATTATTATAGTTTATAATAAAAAGTTTTGATTATAATTAAAAATATTTTATTTTAAAATTAAATTTTTATATGGCTTAACTCATTTTTATTTTATTGGCAATAATATATTATTACCACGATTAGAGGAGGAGTATCTAAAAATATTTAAAAAAATGTAAAAATACTCAAAAAATATAAAATAACATGCATTAAAAATATAGTAACACACGGCAAAAAATAAATCAAATATTTTTTGAAAGGAAGGCTTTATGAAATACATAGTTATACTTGGAGACGGTATGGCAGATTATCCCGTGCCACAACTTGGCAATAAAACACCTCTGCAATATGCAAAAAAACCTAACATGGATTATATGGCCAGTCATGGCATTATGGGTCTTGTTAAAACTATTCCGGAGGGTCTGGCACCGGGAAGCGATGTTGCCAATCTTTCAGTTATGGGATATGACCCTTGTAAATATTATACCGGCAGGTCGCCCCTCGAAGCTATAAGTATGGGAATTGATTTAGGAGCAAATGATGTGGCTTTTAGATGTAATTTAGTTACACTTTCAGATGAAAATGACTACAGTGAAAAGTGCATGATTGATTACAGTTCAGATGAAATATCGACTGAAGAAAGCGCACAGCTTATAGAAACTTTAAATGACCAATTAGAATTGCCGGACATTAATTTTTATCCCGGGGTCAGTTACAGGCATTGTATGGTATGGCGCAATGCTCCCCACGATTATATTCTCACTCCACCCCATGATATATCCGGCAAGAAAATAAAGGAATATCTTCCTAAAGGCAAAGATGCAGGTATTTTGCTGCAACTTATGCAAAAAAGTTATGAAATCCTAAAACCTCATGAAGTAAATATTGATAGAGTTAAAAGAGGCTTAAGACCTGCTAATTCCATTTGGTTCTGGGGTGATGGTACAAAACCTTCTTTACCAAGTTTTTATGAAAAATATCATTTAAAAGGTTCAGTAATTTCTGCCGTTGACTTAGTTAAAGGGCTGGGAATATGTATAGGACTAAAACCGGTTAATGTAGAAGGTGCTACCGGCAATTTCAATACCAATTATAAAGGGAAGGCAGAAGCAGCGCTTGAAGAGCTAAAATCCGGGCAAGATTTTGTATATATACATGTAGAAGCCCCTGATGAATGCGGACACAGATATGAAATTGAAAATAAAGTCAGTTCTATAGAATTAATAGACCGGCATATAGTGGGACGTTTACTGAAAGGTCTTGAAGAAATAGGTGAATACAAGATACTTTTGCTTCCTGACCATCCAACCCCGTTGTCTGTGAGAACCCACACTGCCGAGCCGGTACCTTTCATTATTTACAGTCCTCATTCTATGCAAAACTTATTACTTAACACGACAGGAAATATAATACAACACACACATGCATCAAGTTATGATGAGATTGAAGCAAAAAAAAGCGGCATCTTCATTGAATCCGGCCACTCATTGATGGACCTTTTTATTAAAGGTTAACGGTTATTGTTAACATTATTAATGGTTTATATTATTATTAATGGTTAATATTATTATTAATGGTTTATAATTATTAAAGGTCAACAAATTAAAGAGGTTAGGTATTTGGGGAAGGGTATACTGGTTAAAGGGTGTATTTGATTATTCAAATTCAAATACACCTTAGTTAATACACCCATATTTATTGCATATTTTAGTAAATATACTGCGTGAGTATACGTTATCATATAAATATTTTAATTACATATAAATATTTTAATTATATGTGTAACGCACTCAATTTTGAAAGATTGATTATAGGAAATAACAGTTCATTGACAATGCAAAAATTATCTAAAAATTTATTTTTTTCGGTTAGCAATATCCTCGGAGCTCGACGGACTGAAGTTTCAGCAACTCTCAACAACTGAACAACTTCGTCAACTATATAGCCCCTTTGCCCCTCTTCATAATTTGATACTATTATTTTTTTATTGTCATTAATTTTTTTACTCTCATCGTAGTTTATTTTGTTATTATCATCACTATTTTTGCCGTCAAAGCATGTTTCATCGTCTTGCTCTAAAACATCCCCTAAATATGTAAGAGTTATTTTGTCACTTCCGGAACCATTATTTTTATATTCCATCACTTCATGGATTTCTTCAGCGTTAATACCAAACAACCGGTCTTTTACTTTGAATAGAAGGATATTATATTCCCTCATACAAAAACCCCCGTCTTTTAGTTAATAAAAAACTTCCATAATTTGGCTTTAAAGGGACACCTTCCAATGTGGTATTTTTCTCATTTACCTTGAAGAGTGTCCCTTTTTGTCTGAGTTTTATTTAAATTATATAATAATTAACCAGATCTTTCAAAGTCAATTTATTTTTTTGCCCTTGATTTTGACTTCTGTATCATCTCCTGCAGTTTTGAATAGAACAAATCTTCGTCTACTGGTATTTCAACCCAATCATCAATCCATGTTGATAGGTACATGGCATTTGAAATCTCAAGTCCTCTGATGCCCTCTACTCCTGGAGCCAATAAAGGTGTACCTTTTAGTATAGCATTTACCCAGTCAGTTGTAATACCTGCGTGACCCGTAGCAGTTCCTTTTACAGGTATTTCGCATTTCCAACATTCAGGTGCTCCAAAGGTTTTTGATGTACTCTTATTATATACCCTTTCTGATTCTCTTAATCTCCAGAAAGTTATTTTGTCATCTTCAACAACAATTTTACCCCTATCGCCTGCAATCTCAAGACGGTTTGTTCCAGGTGCTTCACCTGTAGTTGTAATAAAGGTTCCTGTAGCTCCGTTTTCGTACTCAACATATGCCGTTACATCGTCTTCAACTTCAATGTCATGATACTTTCCAAAATGACAAAATGCTCTAACTCTCTTAGGCAAGCCGCATATCCACTGCCATAAATCTAACTGGTGAGGTGCCTGATTTATGAGAACTCCTCCACCTTCTCCCTCCCAGGTTCCTCTCCATACTCCTGAATCATAATAGCTTTGCGGGCGATACCAGTTTGTTATTATCCAGCATGTTCTTTTGATCTCACCCAATTCACCAGATATTATTAAATCCCTGACTTTTTGGTATACCGGATTAGTTCTTTGGTTATACATGATACCAAAAACTTTACCGCTCTTTTCGGCAACTTCATTCATTTCACGTACTTGTTTTGTATATACACCGGCAGGTTTCTCAATAAGTACATGGAGATTGTTTTGAAATGCCTTTATGGCAATTTCCGGATGAAAGTAATGGGGTGTAGCCACTAGTACTCCATCAATGGGTGCATTTTTAAGAAAATCATCCACTTGTTCATATCTCTTAACTTTATCACCATACTCGTTAGCGAAAGCTTCCAGTCTAGCAGGATCACTATCACAAATTGCCGTTAACTCAGCTTGAGGTACTTTCCCTTCCATCAAGTATTTAGCATGGCCTTTACCCATGTTACCCATGCCGACTATACCAATTCTAACTTTATCCATACTAAACATCCCCCTTATTTTACATTATCATTTTACAATCTCATTAAGGATCTTCCTTAACGCATCTACAGCAATTGCAAATTGTTTTGGTCCGCCTTCAGGCATGTTCTTTATATTAATACTTAATTCAAGTTCAGCAAGACCTTTAAAATGGCCTAAGTGAGGCTCTAAGGATAAAAATCCTTCAAATCCTTCATTATATGCCTCAGCTAAAATCTCTCTTATTTTACCGTCTCCATGTCCCGAAGGAACAACACTGTGATCACTGAAAAGTGCATCTTTAATATGGAAGTATGCTACGTATTTCTTTAAAAGATTATATGCATAAGGATATGTCTCAACATTACATTGTACGAAATTAGCCGGGTCAAAAACAGCTCTGACATAGTCACAATTCAAAGTTTCAATTAGTTTCAGGCATCTTTCTGCCGTATCGCCGTAGATATCTTTTTCATTTTCATGAGCAAGAATTACATCATAACCCTTTGCAGCTTCTATGAACTTATACCATCTTTCCATAACTTCATCTTCATATTTTTCAGGGTTTTCACCTTTAGGTATGTAGAAGCTAAACATTCTGATAAATTTGGTATCCAATATTTTTGCGAGTTCCAAGGTATGCTTGAATAAATCCAGATGGGGTTCAAAAGGATCTGTTATTTTAATTTTTCCAATCGGGGAACCTACGGCGGAAACCTTGAATCCATTATCATCAAGTTGTTTCTTTACATCTTTTATTTCCTCTACTGTATGCTTTGTAATATTTTTACCATTTACGCCTCTCATCTCAATGTAAGAAATCTCGTATTTTTTAAGTTCTTCAATCTGTTTGGTTAAGCTTTCATCTATTTCATCTGCAAAAGCGCTTAGGATGAACTTAGACATTAATATATCATCCTTTCATGATATAATAAATCAGTTCTTATTTTAAATATAATATATTATCATAAAATGCAACATCAATTAGTTATCATTAGGTACAAATTAGATTAAATCTTTAAGTGATAATTGAAGTTTTAATAATTATAATTATTATAAATTATTATAATTTTTTATAACTTTAAGTTTTTCAAATAATCAAAACTTATAGCCATGCTTTCAAAGGGATCGCGCATGCAAGTATCCTGTTCAACACAATACCATTTAACGCCGATTTCTTCACATGCTTCGATTATAGAATGCCAATTAAGATTACCTTGACCTATTTCAGCAAAAACCTGCTGATCCTTTACTATCGCCATATCTTTAAGATGGACTACATCCATTCTTCCTTTCATTTTTCTTATCCAATCAGTAGGATTTCCTCCTCCTGCCTGAACCCAGTATGTATCAATTTCAAATTGGAATACCTCAGGATCCGTTTCATTAAAGATGATTTCCAGTCCGGTCAAACCATCAAACTTCTCAAATTCAAACTTGTGATTATGGTATACAAATTTCAAGCCATTATCACTGATGCGTTTTGCTATTTCATTAAATTCTTTTGCAAAAGCGATAAAACCTTCCTTGCTTGTTCTGTATTCTGGTGGCATGCTTCCTAAACCAATATAATAGCAATCCCACATTTTATGCTCTTTAATTAAGGCATCCAGATCATTTTTTAACCTGCTATATGGCACGTGTGTTACAACAATTTTAAGCCCTTCCTTGTCTGCCAGTTCTTTTACTTTTTCCGGAGCAATAGGTCCTATGCCGGACACTTGAACGGCTTCATATCCGATATTTCTAACCTTCTTAAATGTTTCTGCAAGATCCTCTGCTGTTTTGCAAAATTGTCTTAATGTATAAAGTTGTGCAACTACTTTTTTTGTATCCACTTATTATACCTCCTTTAAATATTACAGTTCAAAACTTTCACTTTGTTGTTTTTTGGCTAAATTTGCCTTTAATCTTTGTGGCATATCCACCACGCTGTGGTACAACCACCCCGTGGTACATTCTCACTCATATCTTCGAGAAACAATGCAAACATTTTTATATCGCACTTACAGTATCATATTTATTATATCACAACATGTTTTACTGTGAATGCATTTTATGTAAATGTCGGCAAAAAGTATATACTAATTTATTATTTTAATGTATAATAAAAACATAATCTTTGCTTATTTTGGTTAATATATTGCTTTTTTTGTTTTTAAATATATAAGGAGGGCTATTTTTTGATAAAAAAATACTATAGCAATCCATCTAAATTAATAAAGTTTTTTCACGCTAAAGATGATGGTTGTTATGAGATGGATTTTCATTTGCATGAATTTTTCGAAATTTATTTTTTCATATCAGGCAAAGTTAACTACCTAATTGAAAAGCAAATTTACCAGCTTAAATTTGGAGATCTGATCATTATGAATAATCATGAAATTCATAAACCTTCTCTCTTTCCGGGTGAACCTTATGAACGGATAGTAATTGAATTTGATCCGGCAATAGCCAGCACAATGAGTTCTGAAGAATTTAATCTGCTTGAATGTTTTGTAAACCGTCCAAAAGGGAAGTTTAATAAAATAAGTTTAAATAACGAACAAATAGATCAGGTGTTCAGCTACCTTTACAAAATTGAAAACTTAAGCAAGAGCAACAATAAAAGTTCCAGCATCCTGAAATTGACCTGCTTTATAGAGCTTCTTGTTTACATAAACAAACTCTATTCCAGGCAACAAGATATTGCTAAAATGCAAGATTCCACTTTTAGTATCAACATGCTTGATAGCACGGATTATATAATACCTGAAAAACTTTCTATGATAATGGATTACATCGACAAAAACCTTGAAGAAGATTTATCTCTTGAAACCCTCGGTAAGAAGTTTTTTCTTGATAAATACTACTTGAGCCGGCTGTTTAAAAAATATACCGGAAGCAACATCCACGACTATATTCTATATAAAAGAATTTCCAAAGCAAAAAGACTTCTTTCGGAAGGTCACAATGCCATGTATACATCTATAAAATGCGGTTTCAACGACTACTCCAATTTCTACAGGGTGTTCAAAAAAACAGTAGGTGTAGCTCCTTCCAGGTATAAATTTAAATAACAGACAGGGGGACGGTTCTCTTGTCTCATGAGACAAGAGAACCGTCCCCTTGTCTGACAAGAGAACCGTCCCCTTGTCTGATGACGTGACGCGTGAGACGGAAGAACCGTCCCCCTGTCTCAAACTATTCCTCTTAGTTCGTATGTCTTGTCCCTGGTCATCAAATCATCAACTGCTTCTCTGGGATTTTTATTATTAAACAATACTTCATATGCCTCAAAAGTAATAGGCATCTCTATACCTAATTTTTGAGCAAGGTTATAGGCAGCTTTTGTAGTTTTTATACCTTCGACCACCATTCTAACTTTACTAACTGCTTCATCAGTAGAATAGCCTTGACCTATTAATATACCGGCTCTTCTGTTTCTGCTATGCATGCTGGTACATGTCACTATAAGATCACCTATTCCTGCTAATCCTAAAAAAGTATGCGAACATGCACCAAGCGCAATTCCCATTCGGGTCATTTCAGCTATTCCGCGTGTCATCAACGCAGCTTTGGTGTTATCTCCAAAACCTAACCCATCCGATATACCTGCACATAAAGCTATTATATTTTTAAGAGCGCCTCCAAGCTCCACGCCAACTATATCATCATTTGTGTAAACCCTAAATTTAGGAGACATGAATATATCCTGCACATATGATGCTGCCTCCGAAAATTGGGACGCTGCAACATATGCGGTAGGTATCAACTTAGCGAGTTCCTCTGCATGACATGGTCCTGACATTGCTACAAAGGTTACATCCGGTGCTTCCTGCATAACAACCTGCGACATTCTTAACCCTGTAGTTTCTTCAAGTCCTTTTGAAAAGCAGGAGACAACTTGTCCTTTCTTCAAATACATTTTCATTTTTTTAATATTTTCTCTCACCGTCTGAGACGGTACGACCAGCGTCACTAAATCAGTTTCAAAAAGAGCTTCCTCCAGATCATTTGTACATAATACGTTCTTATCAATTTTTACACCGGAAAGTTTATCCTTGTGCTCCCTGGTTTCATTAAGCATCATAATTTCATCCTCAAATGGGGACCACATTTTTACTTTGTGTCCGTTCCCCGACAATAAAATTGAAAGAGCTGTACCCATACTTCCAGCTCCTATTATTGCAACGCTTTTCATGTTATTCAGTCACCATCCGTTAAGTACTTAATTTCCGTTAAGCATATAATTTAGGTCTTGCTTCATAACATAATGCCATTACACAATTGCAAAATTCAAGAATTCCAAAATTCAAGGTGCCATAAAGGAAACTAAACAAGCAAGTAAGCAAATAATCCAAAACTTACCCCATCATCAAGTAAAATTTAAACCTCACCCCATTAATGCCAAGTGAATAGATCAAGATTGATTTCCTTATAACTTCCGGAGGTCTCTTATAACTTTATTTTCGATTCCGTTCCATTTACCAACCTTTTAATATTGGAATGATGTTTAGCAACTACAAGTACAGCTAAGGCTGCTGAAAATATAATGAGCTTGATTTCCCGCCCGAATAGAATCATTAATACGGGAAGTGCTATTGCACCTAGGATTGAGCCTAGGGACACATACCTGCTTATTAATACTACAATTGCAAATATAGCTACTAGAATAAGCGAGATTTGCCAATCCAAGTAAAACATAACAGTAATTGAAGTCAGTACTCCCTTTCCACCTTTAAATCCGAAATATAAAGGCCAATTATGGCCGACAATCGCTGCAGCTCCTCCCACAATAGCACCTGTCTGCCCGGCAATGCTGTTGGTAATAACACAAGTTACAAGTCCTTTTAATATATCTCCAATTAAAACCATTATTGCCGCTTTTTTCCCAAGAACCCTTAGAGTGTTGGTAGCTCCTGCGTTGCCACTTCCGTGTTGCCTGACATCCACACCGTAAAATTTGCCCGTAACAACGGAAGTATTTATACTACCTAGCAGGTATCCTATAACCCCACACAAGATTAAAAGAAACATTCTCCCCATTAAACTACAGCCTCCCCTTTTTTCCTCTCCCTAGGTATGATCACTATCGGGGTTCCTTCAAAACCAAATGTTCTTCTAAGTTGATTTTCTATATACCGGGTGTAAGAATAATGCAAAAGCTCTTCATCATTAACAAATAAAATGAAAGTCGGAGGCTTAATGCCTACTTGGGTTATGTAGTATACCTTAAGCCTTTTTCCTTTATCAGAAGGTGGTTGAACCATGGCAATAGCCTCATTTAGTACATCATTCAACACCCCTGTGGATATCCTCAAAGAAGCCTGATCTGCAACATACTTTATCTTATCATACAGCTTATCAACCCGTTGTCCTGTTAATGCTGATATGAACATAACCGGTGCATAGGTCATGAAGCTCAATTTTTCATATACCTGTTTTTCGTATTCTTCATAAGTTCCTGTTTTCTTATTAACTGCATCCCATTTATTTACAACTATTATTGATCCTTTTCCTTGCTCATGAGCATAACCTGCTATTTTAGTATCTTGCTCCGTAACACCTTCAAGAGCGTCAATGACAATTAAACATACATCAGATCTTTCAATAGCTGTCCATGCTCTTAACATGCTATATCTTTCAATATTTTCTTGTATTTTGCTTTTTCTTCTAATCCCTGCCGTATCAATAAATATGAATTTGTGTCCACCTTTCTCGACATAAGTATCGATTGCATCCCTCGTAGTTCCGGGTATATTGGAAACAATTAATCTTTCTTCCCCTAAGATTCTGTTAATAAGAGATGATTTACCCACATTCGGTTTTCCGATTACACTGACTCTAATAACATCCTCATCTATATCCTCTGTCTCTTCCTCAGGGAAATATTCGTATATTTTGTCCAACAAATCACCTATTCCAAGTCCATGGATAGACGATATCGTTATAAAATCTCCCATTGCCAAACTATAAAATTCATAGACTTCCGGCGGAGGATCCCCTAAGTTATCCACTTTATTTATTGCGATAATCACGGGTTTTTTGGTTTTACGAAGTATATTGGCAACTTCATGGTCGGAAGCAGTCAATCCTTCTTTCGCATCTACCATAAATACAATAACATCGGCAGTTTCTATAGCAATTTCCGCCTGTCTTCTTACTTGCTGTGTAATCTCATCCTTAGCATAAGGTTCAAATCCACCTGTATCTATAATTATAAATTTCCTGTTACGCCATTCTCCTTCGGCATAAATCCTATCCCTGGTTACTCCCGGAGTATTTTCTACTATGGAAATCCTTTTTCCCGTTATAAAATTAAACAATGTAGATTTGCCTACATTGGGTCTTCCAACAATAGCAACTATGGGCTTGCGCAAAGTACCACCTCCTCAAACACTACACACCAATACTCTATATCATATCCATAGCCATTACTTATCAACCTAAATCTATTACTCATCAACCTAAATGCATTATATACAAAAAATCCATGGACATCAACAAAGTTATTTTATGTGCACTAAATCTATATGACGAAAATGTTGTAAGCTAATCAAAATCTAAACCCTTCACTTTCAAAATGAAGTCTTTAGCATTATTTTTAACAACAGTTAGTTTTATATTCAACTGCTCCTCTACCATTTTTACCGTGTAATCATCCAAGAATATATCTTCATCTGCTTTAAGCATGGTTTCCGGGATGAGCAATTCTTCACCCAAATCCTTATAACTCAATTGCTGAACAATATCCTGCCCTGTAAGCAGACCTGTTACAGTAACATGCTCACCAAAAAAGTTATTTTTAATCGGATAAACATTTATCTTAATATTTTTAAAAGTCTTCTCTAACTCTCTTGAAAGATCGTTTATAAATTCATAAGCCAGAACACCCGTAGCTACACTAACCTTTCTCACCTTGTTAACATTACCATTATTGTCATTGCTGCTTACTATTTGCTGATTATCAATATTTCGCCTTTTTAGATAATTAAGATATTCATAAAACTCATACTTAAACAAAGCAATAAGACCTACCCCGTTTTCTAATTGAGGGAAATCTTCATATTCTTCATAGCTTGGTATTTCATAACCGGCCATTAAATAAAATTCATCTGCAAGATAAACTACTCTTGATCCTTTTTCCTTAAAAAGCTGTTCCTGCCATTTCGACATCTGCTCAATAGTTTCAGAAGCTGAAATTCTATTGTAAGGAATTAATTCAGGTAAACCTTCCCTATATTTTGTCAATCCCACTGGTACTACCGAAATACTGTTAACTTTAGGATATAAATCTGATAAGTCCTTGATGGTTCTATCTAATTCAGTCCCGTCATTTATATTTCTGCAGAGTACAATTTGACAATTAACAGTTATTCCGGCTTCAGTAAGCTTGTTGATTTTCTCCATAATGTCCCCTGCATTTTTGTTTTTAAGCATTTTTACCCTTAAATTAGGATTTGTTGTATGAACTGAAATGTTAATGGGTGACATATGGTATTTAATAATTTTATTCAGATCTTTCTCCTTTACATTTGTCAAAGTCACATAATTTCCTGAAAGAAAAGAAAGTCTGGTATCATCGTCTTTAAAGTAAAGGGAACTTCTCATGCCTTTCGGCAACTGATCTATAAAACAAAATATGCATTTGTTCATGCAACTTTTGGCAGAATCTATCATTGGAGAATCAAACTCAAGACCGAGATCTTCATATAAATCTTTTTCTATTTCAAATTCCCATAACTCAGAATCAGACTTAATAACTCTTAAGTTTACTACTTCATCGGTTATTAAAAATTTATAATCGAAAATATCTTCAATATTTTCTTCGTTAATCGATACGATTTTATCTCCGGGTTTTAGACCAATTTCGTCAGCAATGCTGCCTTTTTCCACTTTTTTTATTTCTACGAATTTTTCCTTTTTCTTTTTGCTTTTCTTTTCTTTATTCACCGCTGACTATTCCTCCGATTCAAAATTAAGCAACAAATAAAATTTTGGTTGCAAGGTCTTTATTTATATTTTCACGGCTAATTGCTAAAAAGCAGCAGTTTGTTACACTGCTGCTTTTTAGCAATTAAAAAACTGTATTATAATTTTCTTTCACTAACGTCTTTCACTAACGGAATTATATTAGGCCTCAGCTTTCTTCACTACAAGCTTACCATCATAATAACCGCATTCTTTGCAAACTCTGTGGGGGGTTGTCAATGCATGACATTGTGGACAACTCACCAGAGTAGGCGCCGTTAACTTCCATTGAGATCTTCTTTTCCCTGTTCTCGCTTTGGACCATCTACGTTTTGGATTTGCCACCTATAACACCTCCATCTTCTATATCTGCTATTCAAAAAACTTTCTTAGTATATCAAACTTAGGATTAATCTCCTTTTCTTCTTCACAATTACATGTAGCTTCATTTAAATTAGTGCCACAGACAGGACAAAGTCCCTTGCAATCTTCTTTACAAAGCTGCTTCATAGGCAAATTTAAAATTATATAATCCAGCAATATTTTATCCAGGTTCAGATAGTCTCCTTCATAAGTAAAAACATCATCTTTATCGGTAACTTTATCAACATGTAATATATCTTCCTTAACCGGTATCTCTGCGCTTCCATGGACATCTTCAAGACATCTGAAACAAGGCGAGCTGTATTCCAAACTGACCAAACCAGTTAAGTGCAGCTTTCCTTTATTATTTTGCAAACTTCCTTTAAAGCTAATCGGTCCTTTAAAAGTATAACTATCTACAGTACTCTCCAGTCCTTCAACGCTGCCCTTATAATCAATTTCGAGGCTCGAACCTTCATTTTTTAATAGATCTTCAATATTAATATTCATTTTTTACACCTCGCAAAGACTAACAGAAGTTATTATACTAACTAATATTAGCATTGTCAAGGATTTTTAATCATGGAGGTGTATTTATTTTCCATTCAATTTCTTCATAGTTTCTCTTGCTATTGCCAATTCTTCATTTGTAGGAATTACCAGGGTCCTGACTTTAGCATCCTCAGTACTAATATCAATCTCTTTTCCTCTTACATTATTCTTTTCATAGTCAATTTTAATACCTAGATATTCCAAACCTTCTACAATCTGCCTTCTTACTCTTGAATTATTTTCCCCTATACCGGCTGTAAATATTACTGCATCTATTCCTTCCGTTACTGCCGAGTATTCTGCAATATATTTCTTTACCTTGTAACAAAAGATATCTATGGCAAGCTTTGCTCTCTTGTTGCCGCTATCTGCTGCAGCTTCAAGATCCCTGAAATCACTGCTTACACCTGATATCCCAAGTACGCCGGATTTTTTGTTTAGCAATTCATTTACTTCTTCCACTGTCATTTTTTCCTTTTCTATTAAGAAAGATACAACTGCCGGATCTATAGAACCGCTTCTTGTCCCCATAGCCAGACCTGCCAATGGAGTAAAGCCCATGCTTGTATCAACGGATTTACCATATTTAATAGCACAGACACTTGCACCATTTCCTAAATGGCAGGAAATTAATCTAAGCTCTTCCAAAGGTCTTTTAAGCATTACTGCTGCCCTTTCAGATACATATTTATGAGACGTACCATGGAAACCATATTTGCGCACACCATATTTTTTGTATATGTCATATGGAATAGGATACAAGTAAGCATATTCAGGAAGAGTCTGATGAAATGCAGTATCAAAAACAGCTACCATCGGCGTACCGGGCATTATTTGCTGGCAGGCTCTTATTCCGATGATGTTCGGAGGATTGTGAAGAGGTGCTAAATCAATGCATTCCTCTATGGCTTTTATCACTTCTTCATCAATAACTACAGAATCATGAAATTTCTCACCGCCGTGCACCACTCTATGGCCTACTGCAGATATTTCGGACATATCCGATATTACACCGATTTTTTCATCAGTAAGAGCGCTGATTGTAGTTTGTATTGCATCTTTATGATCAACCATTTCTTTATTTATGATTATCGGATCTTGGCCTTGTTTTGTGTACTTCAAAAATGAGTTATCTATCCCTATTCTATCGCAAAGCCCCTTTGCAAGTACAGTTTCATTTGTCATATCAATTAACTGGAATTTTAAAGAGGAGCTTCCTGAATTTATTACAAGGATTTTTTTCATTTCAAATTCCCCCTTTTATAAACTTACGCAGTGCATGTTTACTATATTACATGGAATTAATATAGCGCGCTTAATTCTTGGCTCTCATTTTTAATCCCTAATAGCTTGGGCTTGTACGGCTGTTATGGCAATAACACCTACGATGTCAGCAGCACTGCATCCTCTTGACAGATCGTTAACAGGAGCTGCCAACCCCTGTGTAATTGGGCCATATGCTTCAGCTTTTGCTAAGCGCTGAGTTAACTTATATGCAATATTACCGCAATTTAAATCTGGGAATATCAAGACATTTGCTTTTCCTGCTACCGGACTTCCCGGAGCTTTTGATTTTCCTACAGCCGGTACTAAAGCCGCATCTGCTTGTAATTCTCCGTCAATAAGGATATCCGGAGCTTTTTCTTTAGCTATCTTAGTTGCTTTTATTACTTTTTCCGTTAATTCGCTCTTCGCACTTCCGTATGTTGAATAAGAAAGCATCGCAACAACAGGCTCAGCTTCAATTAACAGTTTAAAAGATTTAGCTGATTGAATTGCTATTTCTGACAATTCTTCTTCATTTGGATTTTCAACCAATCCACTGTCCGCATAAATAAAGGTACCGTTCTTTCCATACTCACAATCTGGTACCACAATTACAAAGAAAGCAGAAACCAGTTTTGCATCAGGAGCCGTTTTCACTATCTGTAATGCAGGTCTTAATGTATCAGCAGTGGAATGTACCGCACCTGAAACCATACCGTCTGCTTCACCTTTTTTAACCATCATTACAGCCCAATATACAGGATCTTTCATTATTTCCTGGGCCTTATCTATTGTCATACCTTTTTTCTTTCTTAATTCATAAAAAGTATTTGCATAATCATCAAATTTTTCAGATTTTAAAGGATCTACTATAGCAGCTTTTGATACATCAAAACCGCTTTCGTTTGCTTTGCTTAGAATCTCTTCCTTGTTACCAACAAGAACAATGTTTGCTATTTCTTTTTCCAGCGCAATAGAAGCAGCTTCTATTACACGCTCATCAGTACTTTCTGGCAATACTATTGTCTTTTTGTCTGCCTTCGCCCTTTCAATAGTCCTTTCAAGAAAAGTCATTGATCATTCTCCTTTCATTTTTACGCCTATCTTTGTTGATTAATATAGTTTCTTGTTTATATGTTTCTAAATTAAATTTTTACCTATAAAATTATTACCAGGTGCTAATATCAAGTATTATCAAGCCTTTCGAGCCATTTATATTATATACAAAAAGTTTATTGTATACAAGGTTATGAAAAAAAACAAAATTTTATGTTTTAAATGACTTAATATTATCTTTCTACGACATTTTCTACAAGCCTTTTTAAAGTCATTTTATACTACAGTTTTTATAGCAGTTTCCTTGTTTTTCTACGGCAATTCCTATTGAAGTTTTATATCATTTAAAGTCGAAGGTTTAGAGTATTCAAAATATTGGCTGCGAGATTTTGTCTGGGCTTCTATTCTGGAATTATTAATAGAGTCATAATTTTTTGTTAATACTTCTAAAATATCTCCGTCTATTGCCATTTCATTAGCCATTCTTTGCATAGTGCTTAAACATGTATCACGATCCATTCCTTTTCTATAAGGTCTGTCTTCAGTAAGCGCCGTAAATACATCAGCAACTGCCATAATTCTCGAATTGTACGATAGATTGTCAGAGGCTATTCCGAATGGATATCCTGAACCATCCAGCTTTTCATGATGAAAAGAAGCTATTTCATTTATTTCTTCAAAACCTTTTATTTTTTGGAGGGTTTTGTATGTATAATAAGTATGGGATTTTATTATGTTATATTCCTGAGGGGCTAATTTACCGGACTTTTCCAATATTTCCGTCGGTACCGCAAGTTTCCCTAAATCGTGTAAAAATCCTGCGATCCTCAGCTTTTTTTGCTCCTCTTCTTCCAAACCTGTACATTTTCCGAGTTGAGCTGCTACCGCTGAAACACCGCTGGAATGAGTAGCTGTAAATCGGCTTCTGAAGTCTATAATATTCCTGATTAATTCTCCGGCGGAAAAAACACTATCTTCATCCAAAACAGTATCATTTACTTTACTTTCATATATTTCACAACTTTTTTCCACGTTTATTATATCCAACCAGAAAGAAATTGGTTTAGAAACTGCAACAAATGCTTCCACCACATCCGGCATAAATTTCTTACCGGATTCACTTATTATTCGTTTTTTTATGTATGTACTCTGTCCTATTATTTCGCTTTTTTTATCTGCCAGCACATCTACTCTGTCTGATAAATGTATAATATAGCTTTCAAGAGGAATATCTTCTTCATTATATTCTGAAATCCTTCGAGTTTCGTTCCAATTAGCATGATGGTATCTAACAATTTGAGCCGATGCTTCCAATGGTTCATACTTTGCCAATAATCTGTATCCTAGTTCGGAGTGAATATAAGGGTTGATAATGTCGAACTGCAAAGCATCGAGTCTTTCTTTTAGCGTTATACCTCCACAATCATGTAATAATGATGCTATGAACATGTCAGTAAGATTTTTGGAAGGTAATCCCATTTTTTCACCGATTACATAGCTGATGTGAGCAACCCTTCTGTGATGTCCGTTTAGAACCGGACTAATCATGTCCATAACATCGGCTAGTGCAAGTATTAAATCCAATAGTGATACTTTTAATTTCATCATAGACCTCACGACCTCTTAAGGTAAGGGGACACACCTCTCTGAATAACCAGTATTCCTCTGGAGGGAGGAATGTCCCCTTTTGATTATGTAAAAGGACACACCTCTCTGAATAACCAGTATTCCTCTGGGGAGAGGAATGTCCCCTCTTGATCATGTGAAGGGACACACCTCGCTCGAGTTGAGGGAATTTCTTATGGGTTGAGGAATGTCCACTTATGATTACACTTTGATTACACGCTGTGGGATATCTCTTTGTGATGAAGAAAAATGTCCTCCGATGTTTCCTTGTGAAGTTGATTTTGCAACGTACCCTCAGGATATTAACTCTTTTCGCCGGCTCTACACTTTAACTTACTTCTACAGCTTTCAATCCAACTCACTTCGACAGCTCTTCAATCAGGAGCTTATTCACAAGTTTAGGATCCGCTTTACCTTTAGTTGCTTTCATGACTTGACCAACAAGAAAACCTAATGCTTTAGTTTTTCCTCCCTTATAGTCTGCAACGGAACCAGGATTGTTTTCCATAACTTCCAAAACAATTTTTCTAATTGCATTCTCATCAGCTACAACCTGTAAACCTTCTTCCTTTACTATGGTTTCAGGATCTTTACCTGTATCAAACATTTTTACAAATACTTTCTTGGCTATACTTCCACTGATAATTCCTTTATCAATTAATGAAATCAAGCTTGCCAAGTGTTCAGCAGGAAAAGGTATCTCCTCTGCTTCCATTTCTCTTTCTTTAAGGATACGCAGCAGATCTCCCATTATCCAATTGCTTACTGCTTTGGCATTATTACTATGCTGTACGGCTTTTTCAAAAAAGTCTGACAAAACTTTCGATGAGGTCAATATATTTGCGTCATATTCAGGTAATGAAAATTCCCTGACATATCTTTCCTTTCTTGCATCAGGAAGCTCCGGGAGCGAAGATCTTATTCTTTCAATCCATTCACTATCTATTATAATCGGAGGCAGGTCAGGTTCAGGGAAATATCTGTAGTCTTCAGCCTGTTCCTTGTCCCTCATAGCATAGCTTATACCTTTATTATCATCCCATCTTCTTGTTTCCCTGTATACGACTCCTCCGGATTCAATCTCTTCTATTTGCCTCTTTGCCTCATACTCTATTGCCCTTACGATAGCTTTAAAAGAATTAAGATTTTTCATTTCGGTTCTTACTCCAAATTCTTCCTGACCTTTTGGTCTTACTGAAAGATTAACATCAGCTCTTAGAGAACCTTCCTGCATCTTACAATCAGATACGTCTATAAACTGCAATATGGCTTTTAGTTTCTCAAGAAAAGCCCTTGCTTCTTCTGCAGATCTCATATCAGGTTCGGTAACTATCTCTATTAAAGGCGTGCCTGCCCTGTTGTAATCTACCAGCGTCCCTGTTCCATAATCGCTGTGAATAAGCTTTCCCGCATCTTCCTCCATATGAATGTGGTGTATTCTAATGGGCTTTTTCTTCCCATTTACATCTATTTCTATATATCCGTTTCGGCATATTGGGTATTTGTGCTGGGAAATCTGGTAAGCACCCGGTAAATCAGGATAAAAATAGTTTTTTCTATCCATTCTGGTAAATTTTGAAATTGTGCAATTCATAGCAAGTCCGGCTTTAATGGCGTATTCAATAACACTTTTATTCATTACCGGCAAAACTCCGGGCATGCCTGAGCAACCAGGACAACAGTGGGTATTTGGATCTCCTCCAAATTCATTTATACATGAACAGAAAATTTTCGAATTAGTAGAAAGTTCTGCGTGTACCTCCAAACCTATTACTACTTCATAGTCCATAAGAATTTCACCTCTCGTTGTTGTGTATAAATAGGGACCTGGGGTCGGGCTTGAAAAATTCACTTATGTGGAAAACAATTCAATTTTTCAATTATTCAAGCTTGACCCATTATATTTTAACTTAAACAAGGTCTGCTATTGCGAAACTCTGTATTTTGTTCAAAAGTATATGCAGCTTGCAACAATTTCCCTTCTCCAAATGGCTTGCTCAACATCTGAAGTCCTACTGGAAGATTATTACTATCAAAACCACATGGCACTGTAATAGCCGGAAGTCCTGCAATGTTAGCAGGCATGGTTAAAATATCATGTTTATACATTTGCATCGGTTCTTTAGTCATTGTTCCAAACTTAAAAGCAGTATCAGGAGTTGTAGGGTATAGAATTATATCATATTTCTTGAAGGCATCATTGAATTCATCACAAATCATTCTTCTTACCTGCAATGCCTTCTTATAGTATTTATCATACTGCTCGGCACTTAATGCATATGTGCCGAGAAGAATTCTTCTTTTCACTTCAGGACCAAATCCTTCACTTCTCGTGCGTCTGTACATGTCTTCCAAGTCTTTATATTCCTTTGCCCGATATCCATATTTTACTCCGTCATACCTGCCAAGATTTGAACTTGCTTCTGCAAAAGCCAGTATACAGTAAACAGGTAAAGCATTCTTTAATGAAGGTAGGCTGATCTCTTCACATTCCGCTCCAAGTTTCTTTAAAACATCAACAGCATCAATAAAGGCCTTTTGAACTTCTTTGTCAAGTAAATCTCCTATGAATTCCGAGGCAATTCCAATTTTAAGCCCTTTTACGTCATTTATCAAAAATTTCGTATAATCCGGGTGCTCAATATTTGCAGATGTAGAATCCTTTTCGTCTCTTCCGGTAATTGCATTAAGTACCAATGCGCAATCCGTTACATCCTTGGTAATAGGACCAATCTGATCAAACGACGATGCACAAGCTATAAGGCCATACCTAGATACTGATCCATATGTTGGTTTTAAACCTACCACACCACAAAATGAAGCCGGCTGCCTTAAAGATCCTCCGGTATCCGATGCAAGGGAATATATTGCCTCTCCGGATGCCACGGCCGCAGCCGAACCACCGCTCGACCCACCTGGGACCCTTTCTACATTCCATGGATTTCTGGTTTTCTTAAAATATGAAGTTTCCGTAGAGCTGCCCATGGCAAATTCATCCATATTAAGTTTACCTAGTAAAATAGCTCCGTTATCGTAAAGCTTTCTAATAACTGTTGCATTATAAGGTGGCTTAAAATTGCTCAACATTTTTGATGCACAAGTTGTAGGAATTCCTTCAGTGCATATGTTATCTTTAACAGCCATGGGTATCCCTGCCAAAGGAGACCTCAAAGTTCCGTTATCAATATCCTTTTGGACATTTTCCGCATCTTGCAATGCCTTTTCTGCGACAATTGTTATATAACACCCCAAAGCAGGTTCAAGTTTATCTATTCTATCCAAAACGCTCCTGGTAACCTCAACGGCACTGATTTGCTTCTTTTTTAACATATCGCTTAACTGTTTTATTGTTAATTCATAAAGTTCCACAAATTTACCTCCATTCATATAGGCAATATTCAATCAACTACTCTTGGAACAACATAACAACCGTCCTCATGTTGGGGAGCATTTGAAAGTATAATATTTCTTTCCATAGATTCTTTGACTTTGTCTTCTCTGAAGACATTTACAAAAGTAACAATATGTTCCAAAGGCTCAATATTAGATGTATCGACATTGGAAAGCTTGTCCATACATTCAACTGTTGATTGTATGGAAGTAAGCATGTCTTTCTTTTCTTCATCAGAAAGGTATATTTTGCATAGATCAGCTAGAAGCTCAATTGTATTTTCAGTTATATTCATAAATTCACCTCTTGACCGTTTCTTCAATTCATCTTTTCATTATTATATAACTCGCATTTTAATTATTTTTTTACTATTATATCTTCCAGTTTTCTTTTCGGAACGTGTAGCACACCTTTTTCGTCCTTGTAGTACTTTATCGAATCCACCATCTCTTCAACAATAGGTTCTTCTCCTTTATACCCTAATGCTATTACACTGTTTATTACAAGATAATCTTCAATATTAAAGAGCTTCCTTACCGCATCTCTGTCAACTGAACCTATCCAGCATGTTCCTATTCCTTCTTCCTCAGCAGTAAGGAGGATATTTTGTATAGCTGCACCAATGTCCAGTTCATATCCGCTTTTTCTAATTCTTGTATCAGCTAAAACAATGATATATACTACCGGTTCCTCCCCTTCTTTGGGATTTCCTTCAGGTGCTATGTAGCCGGCCCACCTGACATATTTGAACATTTCCTTTACTTTTTCATCATCATCTACAATGATATATTTGACAGGCTGCAGGTTAGATGCAGAAGGTGCATGACGTGCTGCATTTATTAATTTTGTAAGAATTGAAGGTTCAATTTTAATCTGTTTGAACTTTCTAATCGTTCTTCTTTTCAAGATAAGTTCATACGTATTAATAGTAATCACCAACCTTCTTCATATTACTACTATTGCTTATTGTTTGATTTTATTTTAACATATATCAATATAAATTAATCCCCTTATTATTTTATGGGATACACGTGTTAAAAGCAAGGTATATTATAGAAATTGATTTTTCTCTAAGCTGAATTTAGAAGCTTCAAGTACCGTAACGTCAGTCACTGGTAAACATTTCTTCATTTTTAATAAATCCACCCCAAATTTACATTTATTTTTGTGAATATTAAACCAAAGAATTACCTAATAATAATATTGCCATAATAAGTGCATTTAATTTATTTACAAGGAGGTAATTGTAGTTTTTACTACAAGCATATTTATGTTTAAGTATACCAACTGCTTTAGATACATTAACTATGCAAAAAAATATTTTAAAAAAACTATAATTGGAATTCGTCTTTTTAAAAGCTTTATGCAAACACACGGTATTAGAATATGTGTAATATTTATTCTCATTCTTACAGCTATAGTCTTTTCTGCAGGATGCAATGGAAATAAAAGTAAAAATCAAGATCCGTCTGCTGAACGTCAATCCGCCGAAACTCAACAACAACAACAAAATGAAGGCAAAGATTCCCAATCTTCAACTGAAATACCTATGGAGCTTGAAAAATTGGAAAAGGATATTGAAGAAATAATAAAAATTCTAAATGGCCCTTCTGCCGATTCAGAAGAAGAAACGGAAGAAAAAGATAAAAAGTCGGAGCAGCAAAATGCAGACGAGACAGGAAGCAAACAGGATGAAAGCGGTAAAGAAGAAAAGAAAAGTCAAGATAAAGAGAGCGAACAAAAAAACGGAGAAAATAAGGAAAACGGCGAGGAAAACGATCAAAATAGCGGTGGTGAACAAGAAGGCGATCAAAAACAGCAAGATAGCAAAGAAGGACAGGATAAAGAAGAACAGAAAGAAGAAAAAAATCAACAGAATCAAAAAGACCAACAAGAAGACAAAAGTCAGCAAGAACAAGGAAAAGGCACAAGAGCTCAACAGCCTGACAAAAAGGATCCTTGGCAAGATATTACTCCTGTTATAGATAAACTACATTTTACATGGAATTCTTACGAACCAAAGGCTGCAAAGGTTGAAGACAGCCATGATAAGCTCAATACTTTTAGTGACTCCTTAAACAATCTTACAAATTCCGTTAATTCTAAAGATAAATTATCTACACTTGTCAATGCAAATAAATGTTACGGCGATATTGCTGAATTATACTCAATTTATAAAAAACCGAATATCAGCGAGGTAAAAAAATTAAAGTATTATACTAGAAATATAATACTGGGGTCCATGAAAAACGATTGGTCCCAGGCTGATGAAAACATGGAACATGTAAAAACATTATGGGATCTATTGAAGAATAATTTAACCGAAAATAACGAAGAATATAAAGAACCATCCGGTACGCTTGATTTTTCCATTAAGGAATTTGAAAAAGTCGTAAATGAAAAAAATCAAGATTTGGTGGATTTGAAAGGAAGAATAGTCCTGGCCAATATTGAAATTATTGATAAAAAACTGAAAGGGGACTAACAACCGTCCCCGCCTATTCTCCATACAAATATTTAACAAAATCCGACTCTTTATCAATTATTATTGTGGTATTTTCTTTTAAAGTCTTTTTATAAGCTTGAAGGCTTCTCCAAAAGGCATAGAATTCAGGGTCTTTGCTGTAGGCTTCTGCATAAATTCTTGCAGCTTCCGCATCTCCCTCACCTTTTATCTTTTCTGCTTCTTTATAAGCATTTGCTTCTATAATTGTTGCTTCTCTGTCAGCTTCGGATCTGATTTTTTGTGCTTCTTCCTGGCCTTCGGACCTATAAGTTTTAGCGGCTTTTTCTCTTTCAGTTTTCATCCTGTTGAATATGTTATTATAGTTTTCTTCCGGCAAATCGGTTCTTTTTATTCTTACATCCACTACTTCCATGCCGAAATTCTTAATATGTTCATTTGCATCTTCTACAACTGCTTGCAACATATTTGCCACATAATTCTTATCGGAGATTACCACATGTGCCTCAACTTTTCCGACTTCTTCATTAATTTTTGAATATATTATATCGTCCAGTCTTTTATTAGCTTCTGTTTCATTACCGACTGACATGGCAAAAAGCGCAGGATTGCTGAGCTTCCATACTGCATAGTTATCAAGAACAAGTTTTTTTTGATCTTTTGTTATAACTTCTCTTACAGTGCCATCAAATGTCATCAACATACCTGTAAAATATTCTACACTTTGCAGGAAAGGAATCTTAAAGTGCAGTCCTTTTCTGTTGTCAATTTTAACACCGCTTAATTGAGGATGATGGGCAATTGAGTTTTTTATTTCTTCAATATCCCCATCCGCAATAATTTTGACCACTTCGTTAAACTGTTTTACCACGGCTTGCTCTCTTTCATCTACTGTAAAGAAAAACAAGTTTGACACAATTGTTATAATTATTATAACAGCAACAAAAATAACCACAAACTTAAAACTTCCTTTATAATTGGAAAAGTTAAAATCATTACCTCCCTTAAAAACTCTAAATCCTTGTTTTTTATTAAAAATGTTATTATTTTGATTTCCATAATTGTCGTTATTATTATATCCACCGAAATTTCCAGTATTATTATCCATTTAACGAACGCCCCCTTCCCGTCAATCTATTTAATTTTGATTTTCCTGCTCAGGTTGAAGAGGTAAAAACTTGATCAGTCCGTCTTGTGAATCTACGATATATTTTTTTACATCCGGCAAAATCTCTTCCATGGCTTCAAGATACATACGGATTCTTGTTACATCTTTATTTTGCTGATATTGCTCCAGAATCTGGAGGAAATTAGCTACATCACCTTGAGCTTCTGCGATTCTTTTTTCCTTATACGCTAATGCATCATTTATTATCTTTGCCGCATTACCTCTCGCTCTCGGTATTACTTCATTTCTGTAACTTTCGGCTTCGTTTATGTAACTGTTCCTGTCTTCTCTGGCATTCGCCACGTCTTTGAAAGCAGCATCAACTTCTTCAGGCGGATATACATCCTGTAATTGCACTGCTAATATCGTTACGCCCATATTATAGATATCGCAGGTTTTTTGCAGGTCCTCCTTAATTTCCTGTTGAATCTCAAATTTATTCTCCGTAAGAACTTCATCAAGTACATGATTAGCAATCACTCTTCTAATTGATGCTTCTACTGCAGCTTCAAGGGTAATAGACTGATCCCTCACATTAAATACATAATCTTCTGCTCTACTTACCTGATATTGTATGGCAGCTTCTACATTAACAAGGTTTTCATCTCCTGTCAGCATCATTTGCCTCGGTATATCCGCATATTCAAGATATCTGCTGTCTTTACTCGTATCAAGGGTTTTATATCCATATTCAATACGCCTTACTTCCAACATATTTACTTTAATCACTTCTTCTATGGGTGTTGGAATATGCCAATTCAAGCCTGCTTTTGACACTTTCCTTGCTAGGCGTCCAAACCTTAAGACAATAGCTTCTTCACCGGATCTTACGGTATAAAAACCTGTAGAAATCCATATTGCAAACAATACAATAACAATCAAAATAATCAGATATTTTGATGCTTTTTTCAACAAAGTAACCCCCTTTCAAGAATTTACGGATAAACTTTATTAACTTTATTACGTGGTTTACTGCAAAACTTCATTACGTAATCTACTGCAACATTTGCATTGTAGTGTTTTTAAGTTACATTTATGCTAAGTTATTGAGTTTTGCTGCTTTAATAACATGCTTTACCAGAACTGAGGTTGTAACGGTACCAACCCCACCGGGAACAGGAGTTATTTTGCCTGCTACTTCCTCAACACTGTTAAAATCAACGTCCCCGCAAAGATTACCTTTTTCATCAACATTTATACCCACGTCAATTACAACTGCACCCGGTGAAATATAATCTCTTGTCACTAATTTTGCTTTCCCTGCGGCAACAATAAGAATCTCCGCATTTTTAGTTATATCTGTGATATTTTTAGTTCTTGTGTGGCAAATAGTTATTGTAGCGTTTCTTTTTAACAACAGCATGGAAAGGGGTTTCCCTACAATCATGCTTCTTCCGATTACAGCAACATTTTTACCTTCAACAGGAATGTTGTAATAATCAAGTATTTCTACCACGGCTTCAGGGGTACACGGTGCAAAGCCACTTTCATCACCTGCAAAAACTTTCGCAATGTTTATTGGATTCATGCAGTCAATATCCTTCTGAGGAGAAACCAAAAATTTTATGTTTTCTTCGTTCAGATGAGCCGGTAAAGGTCTAAAAAGCAGTATACCATGTATTAAGCTGTCATTATTCACTTCTTTTATTTTCTCCTCCAGCTCAGCTTGTGATATATTCTCTCCTAGCTCAAAAACTTTTACCTTAACACCGACACTCTCACACCTTTTTACAGCTCCTTTTTCATAGGATAAATCATCCGGTCTTGCTCCCACCCTGATTATTCCTAAAGTTGGTGTAATACCCATGGAATTTAATTCTTCCACTTCAAAAATCATTTTTTCTCTCATCGCTTTTGTAACTTCTAAACCTTTAAGTAATTCAGCCATCATAAATCACTCCTTATTCTTTAACTGAACCTCAATCGCATAATATATCCTATCAGCTTTTTCAGTTCCTTTTATTATCATATCTTCAGCCTCTCTATTCAGTTTCTTGGCATATTCCCTGTCTTTCATAAATTTCGTATTAATAAATACATTTAAGCTTGCACCTAGTAAAGCCGCTTTGCAAAATGCTACTCCTACTCCCACATCGCTTATTGCAATCTTCGTTCCTTTTACTGATAGTTCTTCGTGAAGTTCAATTGCCTCCAAAGATTTTTTCATTATTTCAAGAGGAACTTGGGAAGCATCTTTCAAAGTTTTTTCCATTATCTCTTCCCGTTTTGCCTTTTCTTCCTCCGTATTTTTCGGAAGCCCGTATGCTTTTGATAATGGTTCAAAGACCTCAGCATCCTTTTCTACCAGTAAAATCAACTCTTCCTGTATCTTTGCAGCTTTTTGCAGAATTGCTTTTATATCTTCCTGGTAACTTTCATATTTCTTTTTACCCAATGTAAGATTTCCAACCATACTTCCCAACGCCATTCCAACAGCGCCGACTAAAGCGGAAGCTCCGCCTCCGCCGGGCACCGGGTCTTTTGATGAAAGTACGCTGATGAATTCTTTGCAAGTTTTTTCTGTGAACATATGATTAGCTCCTTTCGGTTTAAAGGTTAGGTACTTTGATTAAAATAATCCTGAAATCCTGCCTGATGAATCTATGTCAATTTTCTCTGCTGAAGGCGTTTTCGGTAAGCCGGGCATTGTCATTATATCACCTGTTAGTACCACTATAAATCCGGCACCAGCAGACACCTTCACGTTTCGTATGGTTACCTTGAAACCTGTCGGCCTGCCAAGCTTTTTTTGGTCATCTGACAATGAATATTGAGTCTTAGCCATGCATATGGGTAAATTGCTGTAACCGTTTGCCTCAAGTCGCTGAATATCCTTGATAGCTGAAGGCGTAAAATCTGCCCCATCTCCGCCGTAAATTTTCTTTATTATTGTCTCAATTTTTGATATGATGGGTTCATCAAGGTCATACAAATATTTAAACTCATTGTCTTGATTTGCCAGTTTTATAACTTCTTCAGCCAGCTCTATTCCACCTTCTCCACCTTTTGCCCATACTTCGGATAGAACTACTTTAACACCCAGTTCATTGCATTTTTGCCTAATAAAGTCCAACTCTGTATCCGTATCAGTAGGGAATCTGTTTATTGCAACTACTGCCGGCAATCCAAAGTTAACAGTAACATTTTCTATATGTTTCAGCAAGTTAGGTATGCCTTTTTCAAGATAATCAAGATTTTCAATTCCCAGTTCATTTTTCGGAGCTCCACCATGGTGTTTTAGCGCCCTTACAGTTGCAACTATTACTGCTACTGAAGGCTTTAAACCTGCTGCACGGCATTTTATATCAAAAAACTTTTCAGCTCCAAGGTCAGCCCCAAATCCTGCTTCGGTAACGACATAATCTGCAAGCTTTAAAGCCATTTGTGTCGCCATAATACTATTGCATCCATGGGCTATATTTGCAAAGGGACCTCCATGGATAAATGCAGGTGTCTCCTCCAGAGTTTGAACCAGATTAGGTTTTAATGCATCTTTTAATAATGCTGCCATTGCTCCCTCAGCTTTTAGTTGACCTGCAGTTATAGGAGCATCATCCTTTGTATATCCCACTACAATTTTGCGCAGTTTCTCTTTGAGTTCTTCGATATTTCGTGAAAGACATAAGACTGCCATAACCTCTGATGCTACAGTAATATCAAATCCATCTTCCCTGGGTACACCATTTGTTCTTCCGTTTAAACCGCCAACAATAAATCTCAACTGCCTGTCGTTCATATCAATACATCTTCTCCAGGTGATCTTCCTTGTATCAAATCCAAGCTCATTCCCATGATAAATATGATTATCTATCATAGCCGCAAGTAAATTGTTTGCAGCACCAATAGCATGAATATCACCTGTAAAATGTAAATTAATATCTTCCATAGGTACAACCTGAGCACATCCTCCGCCGGTTGCACCGCCTTTTATACCGAACACAGGACCTAATGAAGGTTCTCTGAGAGCAATTATAGTTTTTTTCCCCAGCTTGCTTAATGCATCCCCCAGCCCAATCGTTGTAGTAGTTTTACCTTCGCCTGCAGGAGTAGGGTTTATTGCTGTTACAAGTATTAGTTTGCCATTTTTCCTGTCTTTCAAATTTTCAAAAAGACTGTAATTAACCTTGGCTTTGTAATTTCCATACAGTTCCAAATATTCTTTATCTATCCCTGCTTTTCCCGCAATTTCGTAAATATGCTTTAGCTCCTTGCTTTGTGCAATTTCAATATCGCTCTTATAATTCATGCAACGATGTCCTCCAATACTATTAGATTTTAATGTTTATTTATGTAAATGCTGCGACGCATTTTTTAGACATACTATATTTAATTTTGTATTTATATGCTTTATTTATAGTTCTATACTTATTATTAAACTGCTGTTTTATAATTAAAAATTTACTATTGAATATTTTCCTTTTCAATTTTCTTTTTCAATTTTTATATAAAGATATACGAATAAACAAAAAACCATCACAATTTTATCATAATGAAACCCATGATTAAAGTTTAATAGTTTAATAGTTTAATTATTAAAGTCCATTACCGTAACCAACTATCTTAATATATCTTTTAAATCCTCCCATGTAAGTTTCTTGAAAAAATCTCCGGATTCTCCTATTACATTATCAAAAAGCATTCTTTTTCTTTCCTGGAGCTTTTGTATTTTTTCTTCCACTGTTCCTTTTGTAATCAATCTATATACATTTACTACTTTATTTTGACCTATACGGTGGGCACGGTCGGAAGCCTGATCCTCCACCATTGGATTCCACCATGGATCATATAGGATAACGGTATCGGCTGAAGTAAGGTTAAGCCCGAATCCGCCGGCTTTAAGGCTGATTAAAAAAACTTTTATCTTGCTGTCGTTATTAAAGTTATTTATTATCTTTTCCCTACTATTACTTTGCCCATCAAGACGGCAATAGCGTATGTTTTTGTTTTTAAGAAGGTTGCCCAATATATCCAGCATTTTCACGAATTGACTAAACACAAGGATCTTGTGCCCGCCATCTATACATTCATCCAAAAGCTCCTCAAACAATTCAAGTTTTCCCGATACATTTTTCATCTCTAAAAACTTGTCATTTATAAGTCCGGGATGATTACATATTTGCCTTAACCTGGTTAATCCTGCTAAAATTTCAATTTGAGAGTTGCCAAACCCTTTTATTGCAACGGCATCATATATCTGCCCACGGATTTTTTCAAGCATTTTAGTATATAATGCCAATTGCATGGTTTTTAATTCCGACCATCTTATTTGCTCAATTTTAGGCGGCAAATCTTTTAGTATTTCTTCTTTTGTCCTTCTAAGGATAAAAGGCTTGATTTTTTTGCTTAGGTTTTCCAGCAATGCTTTATTTTCTTTTGAATTCAAACCCTGGTTTGTATTACCGTATGTTGCTCTAAAATAGTGCTCGTTACCAAGAAATCCCGGCATTACAAAGTCAAATACTGACCAAAGATCAAATATTGAATTTTCTATAGGCGTACCGGTTAATGCCAATCTGTACTTTGATTTTATTGCCTTTACACATCTTGCTGTCCTCGTAGCTGGATTTTTAATATATTGCGCTTCATCAATGATACAATACTCGAACCTTATCTTCTTATAATCATCAATATCTTTTTGAATTAGAGGATATGAGGTTATTACGACATCATAATTTTCCGCCTGTTTTATTTTCTCAATTCTCTCCCCAGAGCCTCCGCATGCAATAAGCACCTTTAATTCGGGTACAAATTTTTCTATTTCATTATACCAGTTATGAATTAAAGTTTTGGGGCATACGATCAGAGAAGGGCCTTTATCCGGTATAGTAGCAAGAAAAACAAGGACTTGAAGGGTTTTACCCAAACCCATGTCATCTGCCAATATCCCTCCAAATCCATATTTACGCAGAAAATACATCCAATTAATTCCATCCACCTGATAATTTCTCAATACATGTTTAAACTTTTGAGGTATTTTTATTTCTTCTTGCAACTTGCCATTCTTGGCTTCTTCAATTAATTTTCTGTAATCCGTATTATCATATGAAAAATAATTGGTATTCTCTATGTATTCATTTAATTCAAATGCATTACATAGCTTGCCTGCGTATGCTTTTCTTTTACCTGCATTAAAATTGTTAAGGATAGTAAAAACTTTTTCTATCTCTTCTATATTTGTAATCTCCACATATTTATCATCAATTCTAAGATATCTGATATTTTGGTCTATAAAGTCATGTAACTGATCTAAACTAATTTTCAGATTCCCGCAATGAAACTCCAAGTCAAATTCAAATAAACCATTGTCTGTATCTACTAAAAAATCAAAATTGCAATACACGTTTTCCTTTTTATAAATCGGCTTTTCTATATTTTTGTCATAAAAAACTTTCCAGTCTTCGGGAAAACTGGGAATAACATTACCAAACAAAAAATATAATGCTTCATCACCGGTAATATATAATTCCCCGCCATCACTCGGGGCAAAATATTTTTCACTGTCAAAAACGGAATAAACATCATATTCCAAATAAATATCTCTGTTAAACTGTACTATCACGTTATCATTTCTAATATTTTGAGTTATATTGATTTTTGAGGAGGTCTGTAAAAAAGTTGCAAATCTTTGAATCTCCTTCTCATCAAAGGGATTAATGCTCATATATTCCCCGTATTTAATTAGAGGCAGTATATAAATATTATTCTCATCATCTTTCTTAATATAAATGTTAACTTCCGGCTTTATATTCTCTTTAACTAACCTTATTTCTCTTTGCCGAATATCTGTACCATCTATATTTTCTTGCTGAAGTTCTTTTAATTTCTTTATCCTGAAAGCGTTTTTTAGCACCGGGATGACATCATCTATCAATTGTCTGTGATATTCCGGTCCAATGACAGGCTTTGTTTCCAGCTTGCTGATTAATGACCATGGTACCATATCAGGCAATTTCATTATCCTGTTATCCTTTAAAACATAGTTGGAATATTTACCGGGTATAATGCTAATATCTTCTTCAAGAGATAAAACATAATTCCCGTCAGTCTTCAAAATTATCCTGATTTCAGGTTTATATATATTTGCGGTAATTTCAATTTTCTCGGGAGGATAGCCATAAAAAACTTCATCCAGGTTCATGGCAAGAGAAAATATAACATCTATATTCATCTGACCCAAATAATATAGCCCGTCAATGAAAACACCGTTGCTTACAACATATTCCAGAAAAAGAGAATATGCTCCCCCAACAGAATTAATCGTATTCTTATCCACGCGTATACCTTTTAACTGCTTTATATCCCGGCTGTTGAGTACTTTAAGAGAAAACCTTCTGCCTCTGGCGACTTGAATCTGGCTGATATTTTTATTGCTCAAATCTCTGCTTTCCATTAAATCTCCGCTTCTGATATTAAAATCAACAAAGCATATTGTTAATTTATTGTCAGTACTGCTGCCGTCATTAATTTCTTCCTTGTTTATAGCAGAAAGCCCTAATTTTTCAAATATCATATTTTTCAAGTTTGCATCAATCAATTTTTCCCAGTCGTCGTTTGAAGTTAAGTCAAAATCTCCGTAGCCTATATTTTCTTCTGTATTCATACTACATCAATCCTTAATCTTTTATAACAACAGTTTCTAATTTTTACCAAGCAGCATTTTTTAATATTTTTATACTTTATCCAATGTGAATTCCTGGCATTTCTACACAGCATCGATTACTAACAAATGTAATCTTATCATTTATTACACTTCTTTATTTTCCCTTAACATAATTCATATAAAAAAGAATATTACAAATTTTATGTTTTTTACTTATTTATGTTTTTCATTCTTTGGGTGTAAAATAGAATATACTGTAAATTTTTATTATATCATATACGAAAGAATTTTGGAACAATCAAAAAATACATCCATTGAAAAATGAAACGGAAAAGAAGAGCAACATAAATTAATATCTCTTGGCAGCATTTGCTAGCTGCCAGAGATATTTTGCAGGTTAATGTTGTATTTTATCGATTAATGTTGTAAGTGTATGATCATTATTTGACACATTTTTGACACGTGTATGCCAATTAATTTGATACGTAAATAAAGTTTGTATACCAATCAATAAGGCATATATCTAATATTTTCTTTTAGAAGATTATCTTTAAGAAAAGAAATTATCAGACAAAAACCTATGCAGTAATTTTCTTCATCCTTTTTACTTTACTCATTTTTTCCAGCTCATTTAAATCATATGGTGTTTCCTGGTAAACATGATAATTAAGCCAATTTGAATATAAAAGATTCGCATGACCTCTCCATTTCGATACAGGCATTTTGTTAATGTCATCGTCGGGAAAATAATTTTCAGGTATAGCTATTTTCAAACCTTTTTTTATATCCCTGTCATATTCGTATTTTAGCGTAAGTGGATCATATTCCGGATGTCCTGTAACAAAAACTTGTCTTCCGTCCTTTGCAGCAATTATATAAACTCCTGCTTTGTCTGATTCTGCCAGGATTTCCAGTTCCTCTACCTTTTCAATATCTTCTTTTCTCACTTCCGTATGCCTGGAATGAGGAGCATAAAATTCATCATCAAAACCTCTCATTAGTTTATGATTCTTAACACAAACCCTATGGGGAAAAACTCCAAACATTTTCGCAGGTAGGGGATACTTAGGAATACCATAATGATAATATAATCCGGCTTGGGCACCCCAACATATATAAAAAGTAGAAAATACATTTGTTAAGGACCATTCCATTATATCCGCAAGCTCTTTCCAGTAGTCAACTTCTTCGAATTCAAGGTGTTCAACAGGTGCTCCCGTAATAATCAGCCCGTCATATTTATTATCTTTTATTTCATCAAAAGTATTATAAAATTTTATTAAATGCTCTTGAGGCGTATTCTTCGAAACATGAGATTTTGGATGAAGAAGGGTTATATCCACCTGTAGCGGTGAATTACTTAATAGCCTCAGTATTTGCGTTTCAGTAACGATTTTTGTAGGCATTAAATTCAGTATCGCAATATTCAATGGCCTTATGTCCTGATGCAAAGCCCTGTCTTCATGCATAACAAATATATTCTCATTGCTTAAAACTTCTGCTGCTGGAAGATCATTAGGTATTTTTATCGGCATATGCTATAAATTCCTTTCTGTATTGTTTTAGTATTATGGGATGTAAATACGAAATTAATTAAAATTATATTTATACATATCAATTAAGTTAATACTTATAGCTATATAAAACACAGATTTCTTAAAACTATTCTTTTGTATTAATTCATAATTTGCTTATATCCTTCGGCCAACTCACCGAATGTTACATTATCCACTATGTTGTTTATCTTGTCCCTTATTTCGGCCCATAAGTACCTGGTAATACATTTATCTTCTCTTTTGCATTTTGCCCTGTAACTATGCTCCGTCACGCAATTTACCGGTACCAGTTCCCCCTCCAATACCCTTAATATGTCGCCGACTGTTATTTCCTGAGGGGGGAAGGCCAGGGAGTATCCTCCCATAGATCCTCTTGTACTTATTAAATAGCCGGCCTTCCTTAGCACTGAAAAAATCTGTTCCAGATATTTTTCCGGAATGTTTTGCCTTTCAGCTAAGCTTTTTACTGTAGTTAAATCCTTAGGATAATTTATGGCCATATCCAGTATGGCTTTTATTCCATACATGGCTTTTGTTGATATTTTCAACATTTTAACCCCTTCTAAAAATTTCATTAATCATAAAACTTCATAAATCTTACAGTTTTTTCAAGAATTAAAAACTAAAAGTTAAATTAAAGCTAAAATTTTCTTCAAACCCGGAAATTTATCTTAAGAGCCAAAAGCTTTTAAGAACTAAAAGCTTTGGTTATTGCTTGTTCTAAATCTTCTATCAAATCATCCGGATCTTCTATACCTACTGAAACCCTTATCATGTCAGGTGTAACTCCTGCAGCTCTTTGTTCTTCCTCTGAAAGCTGTGAATGTGTCGTACTTGCAGGATGAATAACAAGAGATTTAGCGTCGGCTACATTAGCAAGGTGTGAAAATATTTCCAAGCTGTCTATAAATTTCTTGCAAACCGAGGTATCTCCTTTAAGACCAAAAGTAAATATGGAGCCAACTCCCTTTGGAAAATATTTTAAAGCCAAAGGATAATATTTGTTGTCTTTTAATCCCGGATAATTCACCCATGAAACCTTAGGATGCTTGCTCAAATATTCCACTATTTTTATAGTATTTGATACATGCTTTTGTACCCTCAGGGAAAGCGTTTCAAGCCCAAGCAGCAATAAGAATGAATTGAAGGGGCTAATACATGCACCCGTATCCCTTAATAACTGAACTCTTACTTTTACTATATATGCAGCGGATTTAAAGGTATCAGTATAGCTTATTCCATGATAGCTGGGATCCGGTTCGGTAAGTCCCGGAAACTTTCCACTGGCAGCCCAATCGAAATTTCCGGAATCTACAATTACACCACCTATACTTGTTCCATGGCCTCCTATATACTTGGTAGCTGAATGCACCACAATATCCGCACCATGTTCTATAGGTCTGATAAGATAAGGAGTGCCAAAAGTATTATCAACAATTAGAGGGATACCATTTTCATGCGCTATTTTAGCAACAGCCTCAATATCTATGAGATTAATTCCGGGATTTCCTATTGTTTCTATGAATAATGCCTTTGTCTTGCCATTTATGGCTTTTCTGAAATTCTCAGGATCATCGGGATCTACGAAAACCGTTTTGATACCATATTTGGGCAAAGTTACAGAAAATAAGTTATATGTTCCCCCATACAAGGTACTTGCTGAAACAATTTCATCACCGGCTCCGGCTATATTCATTATTGCATATGTTATAGCAGCCGAACCGGAGGCAACTGCCAATGCTCCTACTCCGCCTTCCAATGCCGCCATTCTTTTTTCAAACACATCAGTTGTAGGATTCATAATTCTGGTATAAATATTACCTTCTTCTTGTAAAGCGAATAAACGTGCACCATGATCACTGTCCTTAAAAACATAAGAAGTTGTCTGGTAAATAGGTACAGCTCTTGCACCGGTTGTAGGATCCGGTATCTGACCGGCATGGACTTGTAAAGTATCAAACCTCAGTTTTTTCTCGTTCATTTTAAAACCCCCGTTTTTTGATTTCAACTTTTGATATCAAATTTAGATTTCAACTTTTGATTTTTATTCTAGATTTTTAATTAGATTTAATTGATCTGCATTTTTATTTCCCCATACTTTTGCCGCATATTTGTCTAATAAATCTTGTAATGTTGTATTAATTAATAAACTGTAAACCTCTTTGTTGATTTTTTTCCATAGCGCATTATGTAAATACTCATCTGTTAAATTTGCATCCCCTTTATCACCGGTAGGGGTATGCACTTCATCAATAATGGATAAATCGCCTTCCAGCGCAAGTAAAACATCCCCTACGGTAATTTCCTTCGGACTGCGTGAAAGCATATACCCACCCTGGACCCCTATGGAACTTATTACTAATCCGCTTTTTTTCAGGGCAGAAAACAACTGCTCCATGTACTTTTCAGAAACCTGCTGTCTCTTAGCTATGACATTTAATGGTACATATTCATCTTTAGAATAATAGGCTAAATCCAATATGGCCCTTAAACCATATCTTCCTTTTGTTGATATTCTCATTTTAAACAAATCCCCTGTACCTTATTTAATCTTTTATCTTTGATTTTAATTTTTAACTGGATCTAAATCCTAGTATTCAAGCATGAATTATATAGTATATTAATATATCTATTCAGCGATGTCAAGAATTATTTTAATAATTTACTGAAAATTTTTAATAAAATAAATGTACCCAATATTTGGATTAAAGTTAATGTTAAAGTGAAACTTTTCCATATTATTTTCGTCTAATATATTGAGTTATGATTAATATTAGATTTTTGGAGGTTTACAAGATGAAAAACAAAATTCTGTTTACAAAAAGAGCAATTTTATCACTGACATTAATCTTTACCCTTGCATTTACCGCATGCAATTCAGATAATAATGCTTATAACGAACAAAATAAAGAAAACAGCGTATATAATGAGCAAAGTAAAGAAAACGACATAACTAATCAAAATAAAGAAAACGGCGCAATTAATCAAAATAATAAAAACAGTGAAAATGAAGACAATGAAATAAAGGATGCTGAAAAAGAATTAAAAGTAGAAGATTTTTTCCCTTTTCAAAAGGATGTTTATATGAAATATAAAGGAATAGGCAATGAATATGCGGAATATGAAACTTATGTCGAATTCATTAACGGTGATCTTATGCAAATAAGAAATCTTAATCCAGGAACTAATGCAGTCATGGTATATGAAATAAAAGACGGCGAGCTTCGCTTGAACTTCATAAAAGGAGAAGTTTATTACAGACATGATTTTACAAATGTTAAAGATGATGACAGGCTTGAAATTTTAATTAAAGAACCAATTAAAAAAGGTACTGCCTGGACACTAAAAGACGGCACAAAAAGAAGCATTACCGAAGTAAATAAGGAGATTTCAACACCTTTAGGTAACTTTTTAGCTTTAGAAATTACCAGCGAAAATGAACGTTCTATTATAAAAGACTATTATGTTAAAGACATAGGTCATGTAAAAAGAATTTTTACATTAAAAGACGGTGATTACACTGTAACAAGCGAGCTTGAAAAAATTGAAAAAGGTGTGCCTTTGAAAGAAACTATAAAATTTTTCTATCCTGATTTCTTGAATGACAGATTGGTATACATAAATAAAGAAGTAGAATTATATACCAATCAAGATATTAAAAGTGTCATCGAAGAGAAATTAAAAAATGTACCTGAAAATAGTCAATTAACAAAGCCTCTTTCAGAGAACACAAGATTATTATATATTATTATCGAAGATCCCATGAGCGATATCATCGACCATCTGGTAGTAGATTTTTCAAAAGAATTGGTAACTGAAATGAATGCAGGTTCATCTTTGGAAGGCATGATATTACAAAGTATAACAAATACTTTTTGCAGATATTATCAGACAGCACAAGTCCAAATCACATTGGAAGGGAATTTATATGAATCCGGGCATTTTCTCCTTAAACCTGACGAATATTTCACGGTTGACCTGGAGAATTCCGTTGAATATAAATAATTTATGAATGGTTGTTAAATATAAATAATTCATTAATGATTTATGAATGAATGCATGAATGGTGTCATAATCTATGAGCATATGTACGGAGTCAGGTCTGAATTGTTATAAACCGAGCCTGACTCCGCTTAATAAATCAAGATTGACTCTGTTTAATCTAATAAGTGAATTATTTAAATCTGCCCTCTTAACATTACATTCTGCCTGATTGGGTCCAAATATTTTTCTTTCTTTCAATCATTTCATCTATCCTGGTAATATAATTTTCGAGATTTTTTACATTAAATGCTCTTTCAATCCTGTTCTCCTCAGGGTAAACCACTTTAGTTACAGCTCCCGCTCCAAAAGCTATTATCGTTTGCTTTTCTTCCATTATTTGAATATTGTAAATGCATTCAAAACCTGGTTTGGAATAACCCACATTTTCAAGGTTTCCGGCTATATTTTTCTGCCGGTACATATAGTAGGGATTCATTCCCATCGATAAAGCATAATTGTAAGCCATATCTACCATAGCGTTAGCTGTTTCATCAGCTACAAACAATCTGCTTTCCCAAATATTTGCACATTCACTATTGCCTTTGTCATAAGCATAATTCTCATTGTCTGTTTCATTCTTATTTAGTCGGACATCTTTAAGATGTGAATTATTCTTATGCTTATCATGCTTATCAAGAGTATCAAGTTCTTCCCTTAGCTTTGATGCCCTTTTGATTGATAATGCATGTACTGTTAAGTTTTCAGGATTCATTTGGCGTATTTCTTTTAAAGTATGCTCAAACATTGAAAGGGTTTCGCCGGGAAGTCCAACTATAATATCCATGTTTATATTATTAATGCCTATATCTCTTGCAAGATAAAAAGCTTCTTTTACTTCCTCAGGTGTATGGCTCCTGCCAATAGCTTTCAATGTTTCAAGATTCATAGTCTGAGGATTAATACTTATCCGGCTGACCTTACTGTTTTTTATTGTAATAAGCTTCTCTCGGTCAATTGTGTCAGGTCTTCCGGCTTCAAGGGTATATTCTTCAAGGTTACTTAAATCCAAGGTATTTTCAATAAATTGCAGCAAATCCGCCAGTTCTTCGTTACTAACCGAAGTAGGGGTGCCTCCGCCTATATATATGGTTTGTATCTTTAATTTTTCTCTTTTCAGTATATCTTCATTAATCATTTGTATTTCTCTTTTCAAAGCATCCGTGTATTTTCTTACTAAATACGCATTTTTATCGATGCAGTTTGACGTGAAGGAACAATAATGGCACCTGCTCTTACAAAATGGAATGCCTATATATAGGCTCACCATATCCCTTGTATTACGTTCGAGTATACTTTTCTCTGTTTTCGCAATCGTATATGCAAGGGATGCTTTTTTCGGCGACACAAAGTAGTAATTTTGAAGCTCGCTTATGATTTCTACTTCAGTCATGCCTTTTTCCATCATCTCATACGGAATTTTGGCAGGTCTAACTCCTGTCAACATACCCCATGGCATCTTTTTTCCTGTGTTTTTACTTAAGATGCTATATATCTGACGTGCCAATTCTTTTTTTACAACAGTTAAATCTTCGATTGAAAGTAAATTATCCCGGGGGATTGATAAATCAACTATCCTATTGCCATCCTTTTCTATTTGTATATAATAGTTAGCGACTTTCCCGCCTGTACTAAATTTGACAAGGGCATCAGTATTATCGGCAATGTTAATATTATTAGTACAATCAATATGAGTATTATTAACATGGCCAATGTTCCCAATATAGTTATCAAAATCTTCCTTTATTAAAACTATTTTATCGTTTTTAAAAAACATCTTTATGATATTATATATGTCATACCAAAATTTTTCTTCATTTAGTTTTACTCTTATCACTTTATCACCTGTTTGTATGCTCTTTGCTGCTCCTATTCATCCTAAACAAACTTCTTAAATACTTAAATAAACGGATTGTTTCTTCTTTCATATCCTATAGTTGTTGCCGTTCCGTGGCCGGGATAAACGATTATTTTGTCATCAAGCTCCATCAACTTGTGAAGCGATTTCATCAAATCTTCCTGGTCTCCGGCTCCAAGGTCAGTTCTACCAACTGACATCCTAAATAAAGTATCACCTGTAAAAATTTTATCATTCACTTTTATACAAATTCCTCCCGGAGTATGGCCGGGTGTATGCATAATTTCTAATTTCAAATCTCCTACCTTTACTATGTCACCGTCTTTTAATTCAATATCGGCAGGTTTAAAAGTTTTATCAAGTCCAAATAATTTAGAACCGTTGTGCCAAGCATCCATAAGAAACGGTGCATCTTTTTCATGTATCAACACTTTGGCATCAAGACTTTCGCGGATATCATCCACTGAAAAAACATGATCGACATGAGTATGGGTTAGTATTATATATTTAATTTTTAAACCACTTTGTTTGACCAATTCTAATATATCCTGCGCCTTGGCTCCCGGATCTATTAATGCTCCTTCTCCGTCGTTTCCGATTAAATAACAATTGGATGCCAATAATCCTGTGGGTAACCTTTTTAAAATCATTTCAACTACTCCTTATATCTTTGATATCTATGCCTATTAAAAGTTTTCTAATAATCAATATTATTAGCTTTTAATAAAAATTAAGATTTATTAAAGATTCAATATTATTGGCATTTAATAAAAATAATTATTAGCATTTAATAAAAATAAAGATTTAGCAAAAATAAATAACTTTTAAAGAAATACATTTAAGCAAAAGTTAAAAAGTTTAAACTTAAAAATTCTTTTTGCTATCAAGTAACAACGTAACCGGTCCGTCATTCACCAGCTCCACCATCATTTCCGCTTGAAAGACCCCTGTTTCGACTTTTAAGTTATATTTATCATTACAATATTTTATAAACTCTTCATAAAGAGCTTTAGCTGTTTCAGGTTTTGCAGCTTTATCATAGCTCGGTCTTCTTCCTTTTCTACAATCACCGTACAATGTAAATTGTGAAATTACCATCAATTGTCCACCTGTTTCGATTAATGACAGATTCATTTTTCCTTGTGCGTCCTCGAATACCCTTAGATTGACTATTTTTTCAGCAAGATACTCTACGTCTTTCCTGTCATCTTCTTGACCTACTCCAAGGAAAACAAGCAATCCTTTTCCTATTTTCCCCACTACTTGATCATCTACACTTACACTTGCTGACTTTACCCTTTGTACAACTGCTCTCACTTGTAAACTCAATCCTCCTCGAAGCTTTTTATCATACTTTTATTTTACTTTTATTTTATCTTGAGTTTATGCAAAATTTTATATAAAAAATATATAATTATATGTTATTTGTTTATTTGATTATTTGTATATTTGAACATATACAGTGCATTTAACTTGATCTAAGTACTAAGCCGGTTTAGATATATATCATGGTTAAAAGTTAAGATAAAATAAAAATAAAATTTGGATCATTAATTTAGAGATTGAATTAATAAACCCAAATCCGGATTGCAGCATAAAATAAAAAAATCCTATGATTTACTTTTACCTACTTAATGCTTATTTCTCGTGGTTTCAACTACACCGTCTATTTTTTTCAATCTTTTTAAAATCTTATTTAATTGGTCCGTATCGGTAATTTCCAATGTCATAGTCATTATTGCTTTGTTATCCTTTGTTGTTCTGGCATTGATTGCCTTTAAAGGTATTTTTGCTTCACTTATGGCATTTGTTATATCCAGAAGCAGAGCATCCCTGTCATTTGCCAGTATGCTTATATCAACCTTGTAAGATACCTTTGCACCATTATCCCAGCTTACTTCTATTAACCTTTCCACTTCACTGTGATTTTTTACATTTATACAATCACTGGTGTGTATTGAAACGCCTCTGCCTCTTGTAATATATCCTATTATGCTGTCACCCGGAACCGGATTGCAACACCTGGAAAGTCTTACAAGACAGTTGTCTATTCCTTTGACAATAATTCCGTTTACCGGACCTGTTTTTTCTTTTTTACTTGATTTCTGCTGAGCTCCGTCTTTCGTATTTTGTTCAAGTTCTTCAGCTTTGACAGTTTTCCTGTATTCTTCCTTCAACCTAGATACTATTTTGTGAGCAGTAATTGCGCCGTATCCGATTGCAGCATATAAATCATCTATGGTACTAAATGTATATTTTTTGAGAATAGGATCCACCCATTCGGGTTTGAACAGTTGACTTTGTGTTAATCCATGCTTCTTAAGTTCTTTTTCAATAAGTTCTTTACCTCGTACTATATTTTCTTCTCTTTTTTCCTTCTTAAACCACTGTTTTATTTTGCTTTTTGCTTGTGAGCTTTTTACAATCTTTAACCAATCCCGACTGGGACCCGCTGCATTAGGTGAAGTAATAATTTCTACTATATCACCGTTTTTTAGTTTATAATCCAGAGGCATGAGCCTTCCATTTACTTTAGCCCCAATCATTTTATTTCCTATAGCGCTGTGGATGGTGTATGCAAAGTCGATAGGCGTTGAGTCTTTCGGCAGATTAATAACATCACCTTTTGGTGTGAATACAAACACTTCATCGTTAAACATTTCTATTTTAAGGTTTTCCATAAATTCCGTCGCATCAGGCATTTCCTTCTGCCATTCCAGCAACTGTCTTACCCAGGCAAGTTTCTCGTTAAATTTGTCATCAGCACTTCCCTTGCTCTTGTTCCCCTCTTTATACTTCCAGTGAGCAGCTATTCCTACTTCTGCCACCTTATGCATTTCCCAGGTTCGTATTTGGACTTCAAAAGGATGACCTTCATTTCCAATCACAGTTGTGTGGAGAGATTGATACATGTTGGGTTTGGGCATAGCAATGTAATCCTTAAACCTGCCCGGTATAGGCTTGTACAATTCGTGCACCATACCAAGAACTGCATAACAGTCTTTTACTGTATCTACTATTAAACGTACAGCAAATAAGTCATAGATTTGATCTATTGTGCTGTTATTTTCCCTCATCTTCCTGTAGATGCTGTAAAAGTGCTTCGGTCTGCCTTCTACATGGGCATTAATACCTATTTCTTGAGTTTTACTTTTTAGCGTCTCAACTATTTGATTTATGAATGCCTCTCTTTCTCTTCTTTTTTGAGCTATTTTTTCTACGAGATCATAATATCCTTCCGGGTCAATGTATCTGAGGCTGATATCTTCTAACTCCCATTTGATTCTGGACATACCCAGCCTATGTGCAATAGGCGCATATACATCCAATGTTTCCTTAGATATTGACAACTGCTTTTCATGTGGGAGATACTTCAACGTGCGCATATTGTGAAGTCGGTCAGCCAGCTTTATCATAATAACTCTTATATCATTAGCCATTGCCAGAAACATCTTTCTTAGATTTTCAACCTGCTGTTCTTCTTTTGTCTGGTAAGGAATCTTGCTCAGCTTTGTAACTCCGTCTACAAGATTGGCAACTTCTTTTCCGAAATCTGCTTCCATCTGATTTAAAGTATAATCAGTATCTTCAACAGTATCATGTAAAAGCGCCGCTATTATTGAAGTACAATCCAGTTCGAGTTCAGCCAATATATAAGCAACCTCAACAGGATGAACAATGTATGGCTCCCCCGAAACTCTTTGCTGTCCGTCATGAGCATTCCTGGAGAGGTCGTACGCCTTCCGCAACATCTTTATATCACAATTTGGATTATATTGTTTTACTCTTTCAATTAACCGGTCAAAGCTAACCGACATCTTACTTCCTCCATAATAAGCTTTCATCGGAAAAAAGTACACGTCAACCATATATTGCTTTCGTAATTATAACTGCAATTGCAACGAACGTATACTATAGCACAGTATTTATTTATAAACTTTTACCCTAATAAACCGGTTTTATCACAATAAAAATATTTACAATATTCATTATATTTTAAGTGATTTTTACCAGTGACTCAACTTTGTAATTTTTTAATCTTTCCCTGCCATTTAGATAAGCTAATTCTACAAAATAAACAAGCCCCTTAACTTCTCCTCCAAGTTTTTCAACTAATTGAATATTCGACCATGCTGTGCCTCCTGTTGCAAGCAAATCATCAACTATTGCAATCCTATCTCCCGGCTTTACGGCATCTTCATGTATTTCGAGAATATCCGTTCCATATTCAAGTTCATATTCCACACTTATTGTTTTATATGGCAATTTTCCTTTTTTTCTTACAGGCACAAATCCTATACCTAACATATAAGCCAAAGGTGCTCCAAATATAAAACCCCTTGATTCAGCCCCGACTATTAAGTCAATAGGACCTAACTCAAGAAGCTTATCTCTCATTCCTTCAAGGCACATTTTAAGAGCAACAGGATCTTGCAGCACAGGTGTAATATCGATAAAATCAATTCCTGGTTTTGGGAAATCCATTACATGTCTTAACTTAGCTTCCAAGTTCATATACCATATCCTCTTTTCATTTCTTTTTTATATTTTTCGCCTTAATTTTTCCTTTCACATAAATTTTTTAAGTTATTTAGCCTTTTGCTTCAAAATTAGTGAAAAAATATACTTGTATACATTATTATATTATATATTATCTTTTGCTCTTAGCAAGTGTTTTTGTGTTTTTCAATATACCTCAAGCATTTGAAATTCTAAAATCATATAACCTCAATTGCACGGAAGTAATCCCGTTATAAGTGTTCAAAGCAGGTACAAAAGCTATGTCCAACCGGGTATCACATTTTTGATTTCTAATCATTTCCTCAGCTTTCTCTATTCCAAATTTATTTTCCAACATATTTATAAATTTTTCTACCTGGTTAAATCCTACGGCATCTATCCGATGGTTATTCTCCGTATTTAAAATCAATTTGAGGGTGTTTTTATTTGATCCGACAATGTAAAATCTATCTACATTAATTTTTTTGTCGCCGAAGATGGGGCTGGGATTTCCCTTACCAAAAGGCTCCAGAGCTTCTATATCATTAATTAAGTCTATTGAAACGTCAGAAATAGGAACATGGCTGTCAATTGTTAATTTCGGTATAAGATCGCTTTCAGTAAGGGGGCTGTTTTCATTTAGCTTTTTCCTAAGCTCGTTTATATTTTCTTTTTTTATTGTTAATCCTGCAGCCATCTGATGCCCACCAAATTTCTCCATTAGATATTTAAGCTTGGAAAGCTCTTCAAACATATTGTACTTTTCAATGGATCGTCCTGAACCTTTCGCAAATAGCTCATCTTTGCTGTCAGTGAGTATAATTGTAGGTCTATTGTACTTTTCCTTTACTCTTCCTGCTATAATACCTGCAACGCTTTCATGAACGGACGGTTCATATACTATGAGAACTTTATCCTGAAGGTAGTTATAATTATTAATTATCCTGCAAACATTTTCAAAACCTTTTTCGGTTAAGCTCTGTCTCTTTTCATTTAATTCTCTCAATTGCATGGCTATTTCATCAGCTTCCGCAGGATCCTGGCACAACAGCAATTTTAATGACAAATCAGCCTTCTCCAGTCTCCCTGTAGCATTTATGCACGGCCCTATAATAAAACCCACATGATAGGATTTTATCTTCTTACCTTCCATGCCTACCGTTTTAATAAGAGCCTTAAGTCCTATGTTCTTGGTATTATTCAACATATCAAGACCAATCTTTGCAATAATCCTGTTTTCATATAATACATCTACAACATCGCATATGGTAGCAATAGCTGCATATTCAATAAATTGATTTGCTTCCTCTCTCCGTATACCCATTTTTTCATATAATACCTCAGAAACTTTGTATGCAACAGATGCTCCGCATAACTGCTTAAAAGGATAATGGCAATCAGGTTGCTTAGGATCTATTATAGCATTAGCTTCGGGCAATACAATTGTACGATTTCCGTCCTCGTCTTCTATAAAAGGAACCTCATGGTGGTCTGTTATAACTACACTCATACCTAACTCTCTTGCACACTTGATTTCATTAATAGCAGCTATACCGTTATCACAAGTTATCAGTACCTGACAGCCTTCACTATGGAGTGTTTTCAGCCTGTCAATGTTAATACCGTAACCTTCCCATTCCCTGTCAGGTATATAATAAGTGACATTAGCTCCACATTTTCTTAAAGCGGTAAATAATATATATGTGCTGATAACTCCGTCTGCATCATAATCTCCATATATTACAATTTTTTTATGACTTTCAATAGCTTCTTTTATAA
>DUMC01000051.1 GCA_012840075.1 Clostridiaceae bacterium
CAATACTGGTTTAATACTTTTTCAACCGCCATATTTTTGACTGTTTCATAATAGGTATTTTTATCCATAATTACCAGCCTCCTTTGTGATTTTATTATACACCAGACACAATTTTATTTTAACACCCCACAGAGATGTTATGTTCATGGTTTTAAGCATGGTGCCAACCTCATAATGAGCATTAAAGATTAATTTTGTAAGGGCTTCTGGGCTTCCAGGAGCCCTTTTGAAAGGAGAAAATATAGTGACAGACCATAAACTACTGGAGAAGATGTTAGACCTCCCAGAGTTCAAAATAACCGATTTAAAGCATAATGAACATGACATAAGGATTTATATTGAGAAGAAAGAAAAACCCTCTGTATGCCCTTCCTGTGGAATCATGAAGCCTAAATTAAGGGTACATAGTAAGCGAGAGCAGGAAGTAAGAGACAAAAATATACAAGGTAAAAGGGTTGGACTCATATTTAAGCGTATTAGATATAAATGCATGGAATGCGGTGCAACATTCTATGAATTAAGCGATTCTATTGCCCCTAAAAGCCGTTTAACTAATCGCTTAAGGGATTATATTGCCGAGGAATCTAAAAGGCGTTCTTTCATCGATTTAGAGCGAGAATTGGATATCTCAAATGTTACTATTAGGGAGATATTTCTTGAGGAAGTCAAAAAACTTGAATGTGGTCTTGATATTGAAACTCCTTCTATAATTGGTATAGATGAAATTCATATTCAAAGAGAAGGTAAACACAGGAAACAGGCTTGGGCTTTAATATGTAATGGCGATGACCATACTGTTATGGATTTATTACCTGACCGTAATAAATCAACAATAATTGAGTATTTCAACAATCTTAAAAACCCTTACTCTGTTCAAGTAGTTACTATGGATATGTGGGAACCTTATAGAGATGCAGTTTATCAAACACTACCTAATGCTAAAATAGTGATTGATAAATTTCATGTAGTGAAAATGGCTAATGATGCTTTAAATACCTTGCGAAAATCCTTTAAAAACAGATTAGGGAAAAAGAAGAATAAATCATTAAAACAGGAGCGTTATTTGCTGTTAAAACGGGAGCATGATTTAAAACCATTACCAGATATAGCATTTCGTGATGCATGGTTTAATGAAATTCCTGAATTAAAAGTTGCTTATGACCTCAAAGAAAGCCTATTTAAGATTTACGATGCTTCAACAAAAAGTGAAGCAAAAATGCTATATAACAAATGGAAAGCCTCTATTCCTGATGATATGTCGGAGTTTAGAGAAGTTGCTAAAACTATTGATAATTGGTATACGGAGATATTTAATTACTTTGATTACAAAGTGACTAATGCCTTTGTAGAAGGAATTAACAGCACTATAAGAGCAATTGAAAGCCAAGGCAGAGGGTATACCTTTGAGGTTTTAAGAGCAAAAGTTATGTTCTTTATTAATCATAAGGTTGACAAGCCTTCTTATGGTTCTGGTACATTTAGTAATATACTGATGAGTGGATTTAATTTAATCAATGAAACTAAAGATTATGGAGTACCATTTGAAAATATCATAAAAGCCATAAATGAAGGGTTATTATAAAATACCCTTCATTTTTGTGTATTGGGAATTATACCCTCCACCATTAAATTAGAAGAGCCAAATAAA
>DUMC01000052.1 GCA_012840075.1 Clostridiaceae bacterium
GTATGAGACAGGGGGACGGTTCCAATGTCTCAAGAAAGGCTTATGAGTCAGAGTTACTATTATTTAAAACTAATATTTGATTATTAAGGACTTACAGTAAAGGAGATAAAGGAGAGAAAATATGATTACATCAGCATACATAAAAGAACAAGCTAAAAAGTTTGGTGCGGATCTTGTAGGTATAACATCAATGGATCGTTTTGAAGGTGCCCCTAAACAAATGGATCCCAGATACATATTCCCTGGAGCAAAATCCTTGATTGTATTGGAATATCGCATACCAAGAGGTGCTTTCAGGGGGATAGAAGAAGGTACTTTTTTCATTACTTATCCATCTATGGGATATGCAGGAATAAATCTCATATATGGACCGATGGTACTCTGGAACCTGACCAGGTTGCTTGAAGACCATGGCTATGAAACGGTACCTATCCCGAACATGAATGGAGGAGAAGCAGTTAGCCCCGTTACAGGCAATTTCCGAAAAGGATGGTCTATGTCGGTTTATGGTGAAAAGCCACATCCTGATATTCTTATAAATTACAGAATTGCAGCTTTTTGCGCAGGCCTTGGAGAAATAGGATATTCAAGAATATTCCTTACGCCGGAATTTGGTCCCAGAGTTCGTTTCAATATGTTACTTACATCAGCTCCTTTTGAACCGGATCCGATATATAATGGTCCAAAACTTTGTGACCGGTGCATGTAATGTGTGAAATATTGTACTACCGGAGCATTGTCAAAAACAGAAACTGAAAAGGTGTGTGTGGCAGGGCATGTTCTTGAATTTGCAAAGCTTGATCCATATGCCTGTGAAGCCGGTATTAAGGGTGGATATAACAAAGAGAGAAATCCTTTTATTGGAGAGTACCCGCGACAATATGGATATAGTCGAGCTGTTGAAGGGGCTGCTGGATGTATACGTGCTTGTATGATTCATCTTGAAGAGAAAGGTAAATTGAAGAATAAATTTAACGAGCTGTTTCGTACCGGCAAGGTGTGGACTGTGGATCATAAAAATGAAGACGTTATTGCACATTCAGTAGAGGAAGAATACATTAAGAAGGGCAAAGTTGAAGATTATAATGAATATATAACTTATAATAAAACTTCTAATTACGGGACGGAAAAAAATCCTGCCGACGATGCAGGTTCAAGTTTCGGACTTGGAAAGGATGATGAGTAAAAACATTGGTTGTTTGTGTGGTTTAAGTGTTCAATTGTTTAGACAAAAGAACCGTCCCCATGTCTCAAAGAACCGTCCCCATGTCTCACCCAAGAACCGTCCCCATGTCTCACCCCTGTCTCATTCTTATATTTTCTTCCTTGCTTTGCCTATAACTAGGATAATAAGTGGGAAGACAAATCCAAAGATTATATTTAACGGAGTATTGATATAAGTAATAAATCTCTCGAGTTCGAATCTATTGCCGGCTATGTAATTTGAAAAGATGAAAGCGAATATTATAACAGGGCTTATAAGTGATTTTTCCTGGGAAAGGGAAAAGAGAGATTTCATTATGCTCATTGCAGCAAATGCATAAAAAGATATAGCTGCAAAGTATATAATCACCCACGATGCTATGGCAATTGACTCTATTCGTTCAATAGTTTCCAATACGGATATACCCTTTATAACGAAGATATAAGATAAAGATATACGCTCAATTACTGAATGGCCGTATACTCCTATTGTTTGTATCAATATCAACAGTGTTATGACTGTCAGATATAATGTAGCTTGTAAACCGAATCTTTTGATATGTTCTTTGTTGTTTATTCTGTCACCAAAAAAGAAAGTAAATGTAAATGCGCTCCACATGCCGAGATTAAAATAGGAGGCTTTTATTATCGGCCAAATGTCGTAGTATGTTACGGGAAGTAGATTTATAATATCAATGTTTGGTACAGTGAGTAAAAACATAATAACAATTACAATTGAAAATGCCAAAAAGAGGAATTCAATAGTTCTGGCAACATATATAATCCCACCTTGTAGAGCATAAAAAATAACTGCCAGAATAGTTACAGTAAAAAAGTTTTGCGGGGTATTAGGTAGCATTGATGCTAAGAATTTTTCAGCAAAAAATCTAACAAATAAACCTAAAGAGATTAACATCCACGCAAGGTAAATAATTAATAATACCGTTCCCAAAATTCTACCTAAAGATTTAAAAATTATCTCAGAAAGTGAAAGGTTTGCTTCTTTATCATTCTTAAAGAGCGCTTGAATTATGAACACAAGAGCGGTGAAAGGCACTATGGTGAATACCGGTGCCAGCCATCCGGCGCGCTCTCCGACTTTTGCTACGACTGAAGGTAATAATCGGATTGTCGTAGTATGCATAATCATAAGGTAATACATGGTTGCTTGGCGTATTGATATTTTTTCCTTTGATGCTAACAATTACAATCAGCCTTCCTTTCCTATTAGGGAAAGCACTATTTTTGAAAAACTGTCACGTTCAGGGTTTGAATAATAAAATATGCCTAAAGCAATGTCCAGCAACATCAAAGCTATATATACATATAAATCCCTTTTAATATTTTTTGACAATAAATACTTGATATCTTTTATGCCTAATATAGCTATTACTAATATTAAATAAATCATATTTATTCCTTTCCTTAATTATCTTTGTATCTTTGATTTTTATTTTCCTGCTTCTTGTACCCGCTTGGTTCTCTCAGTTCATAAGTTCTGCGGATTATCGATTCAACTTGTATGTCAAATTTTGTATTAAGAAAAATTTCCATCCACTTATCTTCTATTTTATGCCATTTTAGAGGTTTCTTTAGCCGTATTCTGTCACATATTTCAAGACAATCGGATTCAAACTCCAATACTTTTTCAAGGACACTCTTCATTTCAGTTTCTAGTATCTCCGATTGTTGAGATTCCATGTATGAAATAGAATCTTCCTTTGTAAAGTCTATTTGAGATTGTATTTCTCCTAAATTGCTAAAAACCTTTGCTTTTATAAGAATACTTTCCAGGTTATCACCATTGAAGCGAGGAATAACTTCCGTGTTACTGTCAATGATTTCAAGAGATACATCCTGACCTTCTATATCTTTTACTACAACAATAGATGTATTAACGTTATTTGTAATAAGATTTATACCTCGTGATATGTCCGGGGGGATAAATCCTACCAGTTTAAGGTCTTTAAATATTGCATACCCATAGCTTTCTATATCCTTTATTTCCTTTCCTGCTTCACCCTCACGATTTACCAGGTATATGCAGGGAACACGGGCAGATGCATGATGTATGTCAATAAAACGCATCAATTCATGAATTTTCATTTCTTCCGAAATGCTTACCAATTTGAAGTTTCTTCCTAAACTTTCTAATTTGTCATAAATATAAAAGTCGGATTGATTAAACTGCTCAATTAAGTCTCTGGCACTACCTTTTACTATATATATTTTTGACTCTATCCTAAGCTCATGGTCCCGTGTAAAGAAGTCAATATACTTAGCAATGTTTTCTCTTGCAGCCTCTTCTCCTATTAGGTAATAACCGGAATGACCCCAAAAAAGCGTTTTGTTGCTGTGGGTTTGTATTTTACGAACTGCTTCAAATATAGTTTTTCCTGTGGATGTTAAAATCAAAGCTTTTCTCTTCCCAGCACTGATGTTTTCTCCCGTACTTACTGTACTTACCTGCTCGCCACCTATTTCAAGGTTTTTACTGGCTATAGTTAACAAACAGTCATTGGAACCACCTGGCAACTTATCAATTCCAATAACTTGGACAAGTTGTAAATCGTTTATTTCCTTTCCCTGAGGCAAAATGCTTTTTTTACATCCTGTAAGATTTATGAGTAAAAGCACAAGTGCTGTGGTGGTAAAAAATTTAATAACGTTTTTTTTCATAATGTGCACCTATCCTTATTGAATATGTTAATATGTTAAGCTGTCGTAATTCATTCATTACTCATTTAACCTAAGCTAATGTAATTTGGTGCCGGGAACAATATAATTAACATAAGATGCCATAACGTATACAATGTAATTCGATAATAGATGCCATAACATATACAATATAATTTGATACTATAACCTGCACATATAATTATTTTGTACTGCCCTGCCTTTTCTTATTTACTGTCTTAAGGTTTGTAGGTCGTTTTTTCATATATTGCAAAGGTAAACGAATAATGGTATCATTTATAATATCCCTTCCTTCATTTGCCACAAAAGGAGAAAAGTAGGGAATACCGTAAGTTTCAAGTGTATTCAAATGATATATAAGAAGCAGAAAAACTAAAGAAAGCCCGTAGAGTCCGGCTATGGTTGCACATATTACAAAAACAAGTCTGAAAAATCGAATTGCGTTTGAAAAATCTTGGTTGGGCATAGTAAAACCGGCCATACCTGAAATAGCAATAATTATTACAACTACCGGTGATATGATTTTTGCCTGAACGGCAGCTTGACCTACTACTAATGCTCCTATGATTGAAATGGTTTGTCCTATTGTTTTCGGCAAACGAAATCCTGCTTCAATCAATACTTCCAATGCTAATAACATGAAGAATATTGAAGTAGAAGTTGGAAAAGGTACTTCGGTCTTGTTTCTTATTATAGATATAGCAAGTACTGTTGGTATCATTTCTTGATGGAATGTTGTTATGGATATATAGAATGCAGGTGCAAGTAGTGCTATCAGTGAATTTATAAACCTTATGCTTCTTAAAAAAGAGCTTATTACATAGTTTTGCGCATAATCTTCGGGTGTTTGGAAAAACATGGTTATGGTTGCAGGAATTACATAGGCCGTAGGCAAGCCATCAATAAGTAATCCTACTCTTCCTTCCAAAATGTTATGGCAAAATTTGTCGGTTCTTTCGGTGTTTAAAACTAAAGGGAAAATAGTACGTTTATTGTCTATTATATATTCTTCTATACTACCTGCAGTAGTAGCACCGTCTACATTAATCTTATTTATTCGTTTGAAGACTTCTTCAATTAGATTTTTATTAGTAAGATTTTCTATATAAATGACAGCAATATTTGTTCTCGTTTGAAAGCCAACTGTGGTTTCCTTTATACGCAAATAGGGGGTGCGAATTTTGCGACGTACTAATGAAGTATTTACCCGTAGATCTTCAATGAAAGAATCCTTTGAACCTTTGAGAGCGCTTTCATTTGCGGGCTCAGTGATGCTTCTTTTTTCAAAACCCCTAATATCGAACGTGATGGCTTTTTTAACTTTATCAAATACAAGGGCAACTGCACCGTTTAAAATATCAGAAAGCGTATCCTCGAGGTTAGTTCGTAGCTTTCGGGAAGCATGATATATTGTACCATGCTCGATTAGATCAATAATGCTGTTAAAATTTTTAACCTCTTCTAAAATTTTTTCCTGTGATAACGGTTTTAGAATATCATCATTGACAATCTTAATATCCACTAAACCGTCAACATAGATAACTGTAACAGGCAAATCACGGCGACCGTTTATATAATGCACCTGGTAAACTATATCATTGCTATCCGATAAAACACTCTTAATATTCTCGGTTGTTATTTCCTTATTATTAAGCTCGTCGATATCAGTAAGCCCGTTTAGCTCATTGTTTCTTTTATTCTCAATATTTTCTTTTTTCCTATTATTTTCTTCATGTCTTTTCCTGTTTCTTAGTATATCAAATATCATCAGTGTATATTTCACCCATTATTGTATGGTTTCCTGTTGAAGTTATTTTATGCATGCAAGGTATATTTAATTAATACGTGTCGATAAATAGGAGTATTTAATGAGTACATTTAAAAATTAGTACATCTAGATATTATTAAGAACTGTTGCCTAAAGGCTGATGATTTTATTCTTAATATTTTGTTTGTTGTAACTATGGAAGAATTTCTACAGTTTAAGTATAATTTATACTAAGGTAGATATTCCATGACTGATTTAAAAATAAATCTAAGGCTGATTTCAACTATAAATACGAGACTGACTTCAATAGTAAATGATTAAACGCTGACTTCAGAAATAAATAATAACAATAAAAATAAATAATTACGACAGATAGTTAAAGTACGACTAAGATATGATGAAGCAAAGAATTCAAACCTAACTCCAATAAACCATGACTCCAACAAACTAACAAAAGAAGGAGGAAATAACATGAAAGTATTAGTAATTGTGGATGTTCAAAATGATTTTGTTAATGGAACATTGGGGACCAAAGAAGCTGAAGCAATTATAGAACAACTTGTAAATAAAATTAAATCCTTTGATGGAATTGTGTTTTTGACAAAAGATACTCATGAGAAGAATTACCTATCTACCCAAGAAGGAAAGAAACTACCGGTAGAACATTGCATCAGAGGTACTCCGGGATGGGAAGTTGAATCAAGAGTCATGGAGGCAATAAAGGAAAAAGGGCTTGATTACAAGATAATTGAAAAAGGTACTTTTGGATCTTTACAACTCGGTGAACATATTGCAAAGTTACACGATACTGAGAAGATTGAACAGATAGAATTTGTTGGTATATGTACTGATATATGCGTAATATCTAATGCTCTAATAGTAAAAGCAATGTTACCGGAGGTTCCAATACGTGTGGATGCTGCTTGCTGTGCCGGAGTTACTCCTGAGACTCATAAAGCTGCACTGGCTACCATGAAATCATGCCAGATAGAAGTAATTAATGATTAAGGGAGTTTTTGTGATGAGTGAATAATAGAAAATTGTGATATAATTAATTAGTCTTACAAGCACAAAAGAAACCTATCACATTATATTTAGGTCAGAAAGAGCCTGATAAGTCGAAAGCTGGTACTTTTCTCGCTAATATCACCCGTGGAGTGATTATTGATGAAAAGCCTTTTATACGGCTTTAAAAAGGCAAGCTAGCGGATGAAAAGTAATTTAAGCCTGACTCCGACGACAATAGTAATATTGAAAAAAACATTAAAAATGCAAAATAAACTATTTTAAATGGAACAAGTATATAATATAATAAGTAATTAATTCAAATAATAAGTAATTAATTCAAGCCTAATAATAAGTAAATAATTCAAGCTTGCCTACATTAAAATGAAAAACTAAGGAGGTAATATTAATGGATATGGGAATGGCTTCTCTCCTAAACTTGGCGAAATTAGGGAAAAATATTAAAAGCAAGCGGTTTTCTTCATATGATAAAACCGGTGGGAATGAAGATTTTTGGAGAATAAAAGCCGGTGAAACGATTGTATTAGCAGAAATGGAAGGCGCAGGATGTATCAAGCATATTTGGATGACGACAACTGAAAGTAACAATAATCTTAGGGGATTAGTGCTCAGAATGTACTGGGACGGAGAGGAAACACCATCCGTACAATGTCCGCTGGGTGATTTCTTCGGATTAGGTCATGGAAAGGCTACTTATTTTACTTCCATGCCACTACAAGCATTTTATCTTGGATTGAATTGCTGGTTTCCGATGCCTTATGCAAAAGGCGCACGCATTACCGTAACAAATGAAATGGATAGAGATTCTTTTCTTTATTTCTATATAGACTATCAAGAGTGGGATTACTGCCCTGAAGACTTAGGACGTTTCCATGCATGCTGGAGAAGGCAATTGGTAATCAATAACAACCCGAAGGAAGATGTATCTTCCGAAAATCAGAAAAAACTCATAAATACCACAGGTGATGACAATTACATAATACTTGAGGCAGAAGGAAAAGGACATTATGTAGGCTGTGTGCTGCACATTGATACGGATGAACCGGGCTGGTGGGGCGAAGGAGATGACATGATATTCATAGATGGAGAAAAATGGCCGCCAACCCTTCACGGTACGGGTACGGAGGATTATTTCTGCGGTGCATGGAATTACAACGGACTTCACCAGACTTATTGCACACCGTATTTTGGTTATCACTTCAAAGGCAACAGTGACTATACGGGCAAACACTCTCAATATCGATTCCATATAGAAGATCCGATATATTTTGAAAAATCAATAAAAGTCTCTATTGAACACGGACATGCCAATGACCGCCAGGGAGATTGGAGTAGTACTGCATATTGGTACCAGATTGGAAGGACAAAACCGTTGCCTGAATTAGGAACATTTGAAGATAGGATTCCGTATGCTTTTGGCGGACTTGAGAGATGGCCGGGTAAATCTCGTAAGGAGTTGCCGAGATAATTGTTTAATTATTTTATATCTTTATGGCAGAATCGGCTGACTTAAATTTATATTTTATTATGCTTTTAACGAATTATAAACTTTGCATTAAAATCTTTAATAGTATTACTTAAATGATTCTTAATTTAATAATATAATGTGAAAACGGTAATACAAAAGGTAATACATGAAGGAATGAAAAAGTGAATGAAACAGGAATGTAATTGATAATGCCTAAAGAAACGGAGGCGCATCTATTAATGGAAAAAATAAAGATATTAGCCATAGTCGGTTCTTTGCGAAAAGGCTCCTATAACCGTCAACTTGCTCTGATAGCTAAGGATATACTTGGAGATAGGGTAGACTTTAAATTGCTTGAATATTATGATGTGCCGCTGATGAACGAAGATATCGAATTTCCAGCTCCTGAACCTGTAAAACGGGTTCGGGAAGAGGTAAAATCTTCAGATGTCATATGGTTCTTTACGCCCGAATACAATCACTTTTTCCCGGGTGTGTTGAAGAATCTTATCGACTGGTTATCGCGCCCGGTTAATGATGAGGAACCGCCTGTTATTGACGGAAAACCGGCAGCAATAAGCGGTATATCACTCGGCATGTCCGGAACTTGTATAGCTCAAGATCATTTGGTTACTCTCCTTAGTTTTTTAAACATGGATATTATGAATCATCCGAAGGTTACAATACCGCATGCCACGGAACAACTCGACAGCAATGGGAAGTTAACACTTAAGGAAGAGAGTTACTCATACTTGAAAGAGCAGGCAAATGCTTTTTTAGATTTTATAAAGAGGCGCAAGTGCCTTTGTACTCCTTCGGAAGATTGAGTTTAAATGAGGTTAAAAAGTTTGGAAAGCTATTTGCCATAACCTAAAGAACTTAAAGGCCATCTTGCCATAACTTTTAAGCTTTTCTTTGCGGTAATAAAAGGTACTCATTGTAGTGTAATAAAAAGTGCTCGCTGTATTGTGAGCACTTTTTTGTTGTATGAAAACTTTTTATATGTGTCCAGCATGGACAACCAAGAGACTCTATAGTGCCTCTTGACTTTTTATCACAGGACTCCGCTTATGTCTTTTGGCAAATATTTCTTCATATATAATAATTATAATAAATACATCCAAAATACACTCTATATAGATATAGAAACATACTCTCTAATTTGATATAATAAAGGAGTGCAAACAAATAACTAAAAATCCGTTTGCGTACACATTCGCTATGATTTTCGAATAAAACCGGACGGAGATGAAAATATATGAATACTGGCAGTGAGATTAAATGTTTATTGAAGTTTACATGAGAAGTGAAGTATATAATATTACAAACCTACAAAAATCGGAAAAAACTCATGAAAAAAGGGATATTGACACAGTTGAGTTGGCAGGTGGTTACAACTTTATGAATATACTCGTTGCTTTGAATTCTAACTATATAAGACCCTTAAAAGTTATGCTTAAGTCACTTTTTTATAATAACGAGGATGAAAAGTTTACGATTTTTTTGATGCATTCAACCATTTCTAATGAAGAACTAAAAGATTTGGAAAATTACATAGACGCTCACGGAAGTAGATTGGAAATAATAAATGTTGATGACAGCTATTTTGCGGATGCTCCGGTTCTTCTTCATTATACAAAAGAAATGTATTATCGTTTACTGGCATTTAAATTTTTACCGCAGGACCTTGAACGTATTTTATATCTTGATCCCGATATATTAATAATTAATCCAATAAAAAGTCTATATTACATGGATATAGAAGGTTATTTATATGCAGCCGCATATCATGATAAGCCGTCTATTAAGGGAATAAACAGGATCAGGCTGACTCCTTACGATATTGATGCGTATTATAATTCAGGAGTACTTTTGATGAATTTGAATCTTCAACGGCAGTATATTGACGAGAAGGTTATTTATGATTTTGTGGAAAAAAATCGTTCAAAGTTGATAATGCCGGATCAGGACATACTAAATGCTTTATATTCAAAGAAAATAAAAAGTATAGATGAAAAATTATATAACTATGACGTGAGGTATTTCAATTATTATAAAATATTAAGCAATAATGTGTGGGATATGGATCATGTACTTAGAAATACAATCATCCTGCATTTTTGCGGGAAGAAAAAGCCATGGAATAAGAACTATAGCGGAAAATTTCATTCCCTGTACAAGCACTACGAAAAAATGGCTTTCCCAAATTAGAATAGTAAAAACTCTTATATTTTTGTATAAAGAAGTATTTCAACTAAAAAAGTAAATAAAACAAGGGATATAAAATACAAATGGAGTAGGAGAAAGTAAGTAGGAAAAAGTAAATGAAGCGGGGACAGTTGCAGGAGCTGTCCCTTTATTTGGTTCCCTTTCTTGCGTATATTTCCTTACTTATGAAAGAATATCTCCTTATTTATAAAATAGAATATCCCTTTACTTGTGAAACACTTTTCTTTCTTATGATATGAAATATTATTCTTAATTGAAGTACCATAATTGAACTACCATAATTGAAGTACTATAATTAGAATACTATAATTGAAATACTAACCTTCACTACCGGCTTTTAAACTTCTACCTGCCTTTAAATTTCTGAATTCCATAGGTGAAAGTCCTGTATGCTTTTTAAACAGTGTTGTAAAATAACTTTGGCTGTTAAAACCCACCGTTATAGCTATATCCAGGACGGATTTATCAGTGTTACATAACAGGTATTTGCTTTTTTGAATACGTACATAATTTAAATAATCCGTAAAGCTCATCTTCATGTCCTTTTTAAATTGGGTGCAAAAGTAGCATTTGCTTAATCCTACATGGTTTGCAACATCATCTAAAGTTAAATCTTCTCCTAAGTGATCGTGAATGTAGTCAATGGCTTTTCTTATATAAGTATTGCTAATGGAAACAGCATTAAGCATCACCTGCTTTATATACCCTTGAATCATAACCTTACCTGCCTCAAATACTTCCACTGAAGACAAACTTTTTTCGATTAATTTGGCAAAGGCATGATATTTAGCTTTTGCATTGTAAGGTGAAACTCCTTGTTTTATAACATTATGGCAAATTAAAAGAGTGATAGATATTATATAGCTTTTTAGACAATTAAGGTTATTAATATCTATAATGTTATAGGCAGAGTGTTTATGGAAAAAATCCTCATACAACTCTAACGCTTCGTTTGTTTTACCGTCTAATACTTTTTCTATTAATGCAAGTTCAAACTCGTAAACCCTGTAAATATCGTCTAAATTGGGTTTGGGATAACATAGATTATTAATCATATCCTAAGAAATACACTCCTTAATCTATAAAAATTACACCCCTTAGTAATAAGTTACATTATTTAGTTAGTAATAATGATAATCATTATCAATTACTAATATAATATCATATTTGTTCAGAAAAGCAAAACTAAATAAATTTAAAAAAATAAAAATATATTTGAAGAATTTGAGAGATATTAGCCAATATAATTATTGATAATGTAAATCATTTTCGATAAGTAAGTTAAATAAAACAAATATTAAGTATATTACTCAGGTATATTACTCAGATATATTACCCAGATGAAGGTACTTAAATCGTAATGCTTGAAGGATAACTAATATTGCACCGTTTCAGCATGTATATGATGAATATAAACCTAATTTCTATTTCGGCCATGAAAATCCGATGAAAATTGCTAACCCTAAAATAAAAAATGAAGAAAGTATAGACAAGAAGCTGTCATTACGGTGCTTAGAACCTTTAATTCAGCTCCGGCCAAAATTAATTTCATTGATAGTATGTGCATCACGTTGTATCATTTTATTGAATAAAATAGCCTATGTAATATTTATTTCCGTAAGGAGAGATTACATGGGCTATTATGTTAATGTGAAAAATAATGTGAAGATATATGTTGAAGATTTAAATCCAGAAAGCAAAAAAGTTATTCTTTTTTTGCACGGTTGGCCGGGAAATCATAAATTGTTTGAATATCAATTTAATAAGTTGCCTGCGCTGGGTTATCGATGTGTAGGAATGGATACCAGAGGTTTCGGCAACTCGGATAAACCTTTTTATGGGTATGATTACGATACGTTATCAGACGATGTAAGAGGAGTAGTTGAATCCTTGGGCTTGTGTGATTTAACTTTAGTCGGACATTCTACCGGAGGCGCAATGGCAGTAAGATATATGGGACGCCATAAGGAATACGGAGTAAGAAAGTTGGTTCTTATTGCAGCTGCTGCTCCAAGTTTAATTAAACGTCCCAATTTCCCATATGGTCTTGATATACAAACAGTATTGCAAATAATTGAAGATACCTATAATGACCGTCCTCAAATGCTTCGGGATTTTGGAGATAAGTTTTTCTTTAAACGTACATCACAAGCATTTTCAAATTGGTTTTTCCAGTTAGGTTTACAGGCAGCAGGATGGGCAACTGCAGCCGTTGCGCAAACTTGGATTAACGAAGTATTGTTTGATGATATGAAAACCATTACTGTGCCAACATTGATTATTCACGGCATCCATGATAAGGTGGTTCCTTTTCAGCTAGGAGAGATACAACACAGGATGATTCGCAATTCAATACTGGTACCTTTTCATTTTTCAGGGCATGGTTCGTTTTATGACCAGAAAGATGAGTTTAACGATATATTAGTAAAATTTATTGAAAGCTAAATCTTTTGCATGCAATATAGAATTTAAAATTTCCTAACATCAAGAGAAACAGAGGGTCAATATGATGGATATCCTTTAATTTTGTAAATTTGCCGGTTCCTTTAGCGTAATGTCTAAGGGACCTGGAAATACTTTTGTCATTTAACAAGCTTCTTTTTTGTAACCATACTAATATTTAACAATAAATCCCCCACCAGTGAGTCCTCCATTTTATTAATTTAATAAATAAAACAATTTAATAATAAAACAAACTTAATAAAGACGTATTTTATTTATTTATATTTTAGTATGAACTACTAATTGACATATAAAAAAACAGGGTGCTATAATAAAAAAGTTAACTAGCTAATAATTAGCATATTAATGATTAACAAGTTAGAAGTAGCCGCGTTATGAGGAGGTGAGAAGCTAAGAAATGAGTTTTGAATATGTAGAAAAAGTCAGTGATACAGGTAAAATCGATAATGCAAGTAAACCAAATGATGCCGTTGAACTTAAGGAAGAAGATAAACTCAATGATATGGATAAACTCAAATATACGTGTAAATTCAATGCTTCAAATAAACTCAGCGATAAAGGTGAACTCAGTGATGCAACGAAAATCCGAGATAAGGAGATAATTCGCCAGTTTATTACTTTTGCTATGAAGCACAGAAAAATCATGCAGTTTTATTTAGATGAAACAGGAGTGTATCATGCTCAGCATCGATTGCTGATGGAAATATCCCGCAATCCCAATGCTTCCCAAACGGATATTGCCAGATCAATGGATGTATCTACAGCAACCATTGCTGTATCCTTAAAAAAGCTTGAAAAGGGAGGATATATCAAGAAAGAAATGGATGAAGGGGATAACCGGCTCAATCAAATTACTATTACTGATAAAGGAAACAAGGTTGTAGAACAGAGCAAACAAATTTTTGATTCTATAGACCGGAAGGTTTTTGAAGGGTTTACCGAAGCAGAAAAAATTAGCTTGCTGGCATTATTGCAAAAACTGAATTCTAACTTAATTAAAATGGAAGATGAAATAAAAATAAAAAAGGAAAGGACATAATGTATGAAACGATACTGGAAATATATAAAACCGTATTTGCCTGCATTCATCATAGGACCAATACTTATGATTGTAGAAGTTATAGGGGAAGTAATAATGCCGCTATTATTAAGCAAAATCATTGATTACAGTGTAAGCGGCGGTAGAGGTATTTCTTATATAGTAGTAATGGGTATAACGATGGTAATTACAGCACTATGCATGATGGCAGGAGGTGTGGGAGGGGCATATTTTGCGATTAAAGCATCCTCCGGATTTGCCAATGATTTGAGGAAAGATTTGTTCAATCAAATACAGAAATTCTCTTTTAATAACATTGATCAGTATAGCCCAGGTTCTTTGATTACGAGGTTAACAAATGATATTACTCAAGTTCAAAACATGATTCAAATGATGATGAGAATGGCTTTAAGAGCGCCGGGCATGCTTATCGGTGCGCTTATTATGGCTTTTGCATTAAATCGTAAATTAGCAATGGTAATCTTATGTGTAATACCTTTATTGGCAGGTGCAATTTACCTCATCTTAAAAGTTGCTTTTCAAAGATTTACAAATATGCAGAAGAAACTGGACGCTCTTAATACTGTAACCCAGGAAAATTTAACGAATATCAGAGTTGTAAAATCTTTTGTAAGAGAGCGCCATGAGGAAGAAAAGTTTAAGAAAGCCAATATAGAGCTGAAAGACAGCACATTAAGCGCTATGAAAGTTGTTATTTTTACAATGCCGGTTATGATGCTGGCGATGAACGTCACAACACTCTCCGTGGTTTGGTTTGGCGGCAATCAAATTATTAGAGGCAGCATGACTCCCGGTGTGCTTACTGCTTTTGTAAATTATGTTGTTCAGATTCTCATGTCCTTAATGATGGTTTCATTTATTATACTGAACGGTTCCAGAGCTCTTGCATCTGCAAAACGTATTAATGAGGTCCTTTGTACAAATATTGATTTAACGGACGAAAGCGCTTCGAAAAAGGATGTCACTGTTCAACGCGGCAAAATCGAATTCAAGGGTGTTTACTTTAAATATTACAAGAACAGTGAGAAATGGGTTCTTGAGGATATCAACTTTGTTATAAATCCTGGTGAGACTGTTGGTATCATCGGTTCGACAGGTTCGGGCAAATCAAGCCTTGTGCAGTTAATACCCAGATTATATGATGCAGATCTTGGAGAAGTACTGGTTGATGATGTGAATGTGAAAGATTATTCCCTTAAGAACTTACGTAACGGAGTTGGAATCGTACTTCAGAAAAATGTTTTGTTTTCCGGTACGATCAAAGAAAACCTCAAATGGGGTGACGAAAATGTAGATGATGAAACGATATATCATTATGCAGAAATTGCGCAAGCTCATAGTTTTATTACATCATTTAAGGATGGATATGAAACTGAACTTGGACAAGGCGGAGTCAATGTCTCAGGTGGACAAAAGCAGAGACTTTGCATTGCAAGAACTTTGTTGAAAAAACCAAAAATCCTGATTTTCGATGATAGTACAAGTGCAGTTGATACGGCAACTGAAGCAAGAATCAGGGAAACACTCAAAAGTGAATTAAAAGACATAACTAAGATAATAATTGCTCAAAGAATTTCTTCCGTTATTGATGCTGACAAGATTATCGTTCTTGATGACGGAAAGATTGTCGGTATAGGTTCACACGAAGGGTTGTTACTAAGTTGTAAGACATATGCGGAGATTTATTACTCTCAGGTAGATAAGAAGATGGATGAGAAGGTGACGGCATAATGAGTTCTAATAATAAAGGAGATAAAATGGTAAGTCCTATTAGTGAAAAAAGAAAAGAAGAATTATTGCGAAGATATGGAAATAAGATGAGTGCTGCAGGTTTGGGAGGTATTGGATTGGCCGGACCCGGAGGGAGAAGACCTGGTGGTCCGGGAGGACCTAGAGGTCCACGTGTGAGCATGCTGGGTGGTAAACCGAAGAACACAGCAGCTACAATAAACAGATTACTTGCATATATCGGTGGGGATAAGATTAAAATCCTGTTTGTTTTTGCATGCGTAATAGGAGGCACTTTGGCTAACCTTACCGGTAGCTATATTTTAAGACCTGTTATTAATAACTTGGTATCGGCAGATCGATCTGCTGAAGAGAAACTTAGTAACTTGGCTATTGGCATACTTATTATGGCAGGAATTTACTTAGTGGGTATATTATGTAGCTATTTGCAGCAGAGAATCATGATAGGAGTGTCTCAGAAAGCGCTGGTAAAAATCAGGGAAGAATTATTTAGCAAGATTCAAAAACTTCCTTTGAGATATCATGATACACACACCCATGGCGACATCATGAGCCGTTTTACGAATGACCTTGATTCTGTTGGTGAGATGCTTAATAATACCTTGCCCCACATTTTTTCAGGTATTATTACTTTAATTGGTACAGTAATACTGATGTTTGTAACAAACTGGATTTTAGCAATAGTTATTATTTTAACAGTTCCGTTGCTGGTCTTTGCTGCAGGAACAATTGGAAAACTGAGCAGAAAATATTATAAAGAACAACAGCAAGCTCTCGGGGCGGTCAATGGATATATCGAAGAAGCCATTACCGGTCAGAAAGTGATAAAGGTATTCTGCCACGAAGAAGTAGCGATGGAAGAGTTTGAAATTTTAAGCGATGATTTGCGTAGTAAGCAAATTAAAGCACAATTCTTTGGCGGTATAATGGGACCGGTAATGGGAAATTTAAGTCAGATAAGCTATGCATTAGCTGCAACAGTTGGCGGCATTTTGTATCTGACTTCCAATTTTGATATCGGAGGTATTACCATATTCACAAATTATGCAAGGCAGTTTTCAAGACCTGTCAGTGAGTTGTCAATGCAGATGAATGTGATATTTGCGGCATTAGCAGGCGCAGAAAGAGTATTTGAAGTAATGGACGAATCACCTGAAACACTGGATGCAGAAAATGCAATTGAAATCTGTGCAGAATCAAATAAAGTTGAAGGAGCGCGATTGATAAGAGGTGAAGTGGAATTAAAAAATGTAACATTTGGCTATACACCCGATAAAGTCGTGTTAAAAAATATTAATGTAAAAGCGGAACCCGGGAAAAAAATCGCCTTTGTTGGCTCAACAGGTGCAGGTAAGACAACCGTCACTAACTTGATTAACAGGTTCTATGAAATAGAAGAAGGAGAAATTTTAATAGACGGTATCAATATTAAGAATATTAAGAAAGATTCATTGAGAAGTAATATAGCAATGGTACTTCAAGACACTCATTTATTCACAGGTACGGTCAGGGAGAATATTCGATATGGACGTCTTGATGCAACAGACGAAGAAGTTATAACAGCTGCAAAAATTGCATGCGCTCATTCCTTCATTGAAAGGCTGCCAAATGGATATGACACGGTGCTGGAAGGTGACGGTGCTAATTTGAGCCAGGGAGAACGTCAGTTACTAAATATTGCAAGAGCAGCTATCTCAAAAGCCCCTATTCTGATATTGGATGAAGCCACCAGCTCTGTTGATACGAGAACTGAAAAGTACATCGAGCGTGGAATGGACCAACTAATGAAAAACAGAACAACCTTTGTGATTGCTCATAGACTGTCCACCGTTCGAAATGCTGATCTAATCATCGTGCTGGAACATGGAGAAATTATAGAGCAAGGTACTCATGAAGAACTCCTTGCGATGAAAGGAAGATACTATCAGCTCCATACCGGAGCGATAGAATTGGATTAGGTAGTGGGTAAGGCTGACCTATTTAGCATGCTTAATCCTAATTAAGAGCTTAATCCCAGTTAGAAAGCTTAATCCCAGTTAGAAAGCTTAATCCTAATTAGAAAGCTTGATCCTAATTAAAAAGCTTGATCCTAGTTGGAAAGCCTGATCCTTAGAATAAAAACTAAAAACAAGCACTAAAGGTAATAATCAAGAAAAAACAAAACGGAGGAAGATTAAAATGGAGAAAAACAAAACGGAGAAAAATGAAATGAGAAAAAATGAAACGGAAAAAAATAAAATAGAAGGCATACAAGAAGTTTATGAGTTTTTAAAAAAATGCGGAACATATTATTTGGCAACTGTAGAAGGGGATCAGCCAAGAGTTAGACCTTTTGGTACAGTGGATATTTTTGAAGGAAAACTATATATACAGACGGGGAAGGTGAAAGCCGTATCTAAGCAAATCCAAGTAAATCCGAAAGTAGAGATTTGTGCGTGTAATGGCAGAACATGGCTTAGAGTAGAAGGTAAGCTTATCCGAGACGATAGAGTAGAGGCTAAAAAGCATTTGCTTGATAATTATCCAGAACTTCAAGGAATGTATTCGCCGGAAGACGACAATACCGAGGTTCTCTACTTTGAGGATGCGACAGCTACTTTCTATTCATTTACTGAGGCACCGAGAGTGATCAAGTTTTAGTAATATAAGTAATCAAATTCTAATGAAGTATTCTACCTATGGTTATGCTATGGTTATGGGACATGCCTCTCCAAGTCTTGAATTCTTTTCATGGAGAGGAATGTCCCATTTTGATAGGGGAATGTTACCGTATTGAGTGGGTAAAGGGTAGGCTAAATCAATATCATATTTCTAAATCAATATCATATTTGCATATTAGGACCTAAATATATTTTCAATTTTTTCCTTATTTCGAATTATAAACTGCAGCATTTGGCGGTTTGTTTTAGCGAGTTCCTTGTAAGTGTCATGGCATCCAAAAAAAGCGATGCAAATCATTTGAATGGAGCAAATTACATAAAATACAGCCTGTTTTTCTTCAAAAGTCAACTTTCCTTCAGAATCATAACCATTGAGAATTCCACCTAGTATTTCTAACCATTTATCATATGCTTCGTCACTGCCTTCAGATAAAATTCCTGTTGCACAGTAGCAAACGTCCCACAAACGTATATTAATTTCACTGAGATCAAAGTCAATAAATCCACTCACCTCATCACCGTCAAATAATATATTGCTGGGATTTGGATCCCTGTGAATAAGCTGTTTTGGTAATTTATCATAAAGCATCCCAAAGCTTTCGATATAATCATTAAAGAAACCTTCATCAAGTCCCATATTCCATTGGATGTTTTGTCGCTTTACATTCGGCAACGCCCAATCCATAATATTTCTGTATAAATTTACCTCATCGGCTAATATATCATTCTGTATGGCTTTAAGTGCCTTATGCAATCTTGCTATACTTATGCCATACTGTTCAGCAAACTTGACACGATTGCAACCAAATCTATCGGCATTTGGTAGCGGCTTTCCTTTTAAACCGCGTGTGAGAATAAAAACATCTGCACCTTCAAAATACTCCTGTCCCGTTTTTGTCAGAATTGGTAGGGAAGAAGTAAAGCCTTGATCGTGAAGAGCTTTGGATATCTTGAGGTTTTTCATCAGTTTTTCTCGGCTTCCGGATTTCAGAATATAATCAGCACCAACTTTCCAAACCTTTCCGGAAATCTTTGAACCGTCCATAAGATAGATATCACTTATGGGAAGGTTTTCCTCAATATCCCAATTTTCCAAAACTTTTCGTAATTCTTTTTCGGTATACAAATTTACCACCTCCGGTTTTGCAGGTTTATGTTCTTTATAAATGCTAAGATACTTTCTCGGGGAACAGCCATACATTTTTATAAATGCTTTATAAAACCCTGCATATGTGTCAAAACCATATTCAAGCACCACATCAATTGCTTTACGGCCGGCGGTGATTTCCGCAAGTGCATGATCAAGACGCCGCTTCAAAATGTAACTTGCAATCGAAGAGCCCATAACGGATGAAAATAAACGGTAAAAGTGGTAGGTTGAATAATTTGCCATTCGGGCCAATTCTTCAGCAGTAATATTAGTTTTTAGATTTTGTTCTATATAATCCAGTGCTGATTTGATTACTTCAGGGTATTGCATGGTGTTCCTCCCTACTTACACTTCTTGTGTTCCTCCTGTACTTCTCCTGCACTTCTCCTGCACTCTTTCTGTATTCCTCCTGTGCTTTTCTTGTACGGTAGTATTGATATGCTGGTTTTAGTATACACTATGTATAACACAAAAACATTTCCTGTACTGCTAATTATGAAAGAATACCCAGAATTATAGGGACTTCTTTATTTATAAATTTGATTTTTGCATCTGTTCTGACTTTTGTTACAGTATTTTTCCCAAATGCTCTCTTTGGTTTATTTAACAGTGAGAAAGAGGTTCTTGAAATGGCTGTGACCTATATTCCTTGTGCTGTTATGTTATATTTTGGAAGTGCCCTGCGTTCACCATTTATAGGTTTTATAAACGGCAGTGGTCAGTCAAGGCTTAACCTTGCTATCGGAATCCTTGATGGTGTAATTAGTCGTATTGGTTTAGCTTTATTGTTGGGAATTACGTTTAACTGGGGAATTAAGGGTTTCTGGTATGGAAACGCAATTGCAGGATTTGTGCCATTTTTAATTGGTGGAGTTTTCTTTATTTCAGGTAAGTGGAAAGTAAAAAAACTTATCATCAATTAGTGCGGAGAATCTAAGTTTTACATGATGCAATTATAGCTCCTATACGATGCAATTGTAATAAAAAGAAGGATATGCAATAATGAAACAAACAAATTATAACTCTTACATGCTTGATGCAAATGTAACCTTTCAAACTATGAAAAATCAATTTATAAGCCTAATGTTGTAAAAAAATGCTTTGGCAAATGAATTAGTGAATTCATGTTTTTTGCCAGGAGCTTGGAAAAATCTCATTGGGTACTCTGCAAAATCTTCAAGAATAATTCAAGAATAATAAAGATCAAGGGAATATACAATAATTAAATTTTGCTGCATATATTTGTGAATATACTTAAACTTCACCAGTACGAAGATGAAGAGACTAAAGAAGCAATCACAATTATTGAGAATGTATTTAACGGTGTAAGATAAGAAAATTTTAATCCTATACCCAAATGGTTAAAGGTATATCATGAGTAATAGAATATTTTAGATTTTTTGTTTTCGGTTAAAAATTTTAAATTTTTCTTGACAAATTTTTTCTTTATAATTATAATAAAGTTGTAATGATTACAAGTTATAAATGATTACATATTAATAATAATTTTATTAAAAAGGAATAGGGGTAATATGGAGGAAATCAAAACAAATTTTGAAGACATAACAAGTAGACTAAAAAACAACAATATCCGTCTTTCACATCAAAGGCTTAAAGTACTTGAATTTTTGCACCGTAACAGAATTCATCCGACGGTGGAGCAGATTTATCATGGCCTTATTGATGAGATTCCTACTTTGTCTAAAACAACAATTTACAATACATTAAATGCATTAACAGAAGCCGGTTTAGTTAAAATATTAAACATTGAAGAAAACGAAGCACGCTATGATATAGAAACTGATGAACACGGGCATTTTAAATGTAAAGTTTGTGGGAACATATACGATTTTAAAGTTAATATGGATTCTTTGGAAATAAAAGGGTTGGATGGTTTTAAGATATTAACCAAGGATATGTATTTTAGCGGTATTTGTGCGAAATGCGTAGAATGACGGATAGTATGACGGAATGAGATTATTACGTCTGTGTAGAAAATACTTGCCGCAGATGAAACATTTCAGGTTGTTATTAAGGCTATTAAGATTGCATAAGATTACATGAGACTGCAATTATTATTTAAAGGATGAAATATTTAGGACATAAATATGTAAGATAAAAATACAAAGGGGGTATTTATAATGTCAGAAAATAAAGTGTTGAAACATTTAATGGAAGCTTTTGCAGGTGAGTCCCAAGCAAACAGGAAGTATACAGCTTTTGCAAAAAAAGCAGAGGCAGAAGGTAAAAAGAATGCAGCCAAGCTATTTAGAGCTGCTGCTGAAGCAGAAGCAATTCATGCTCAAAGACATTTAGAAGTAGCCGGTAAAATATTATCCACTGCTGAAAATCTTCAAGATGCAGCAAATGGTGAAACATATGAATTTGAAAGCATGTATCCTGAATTCTTGAAAGCTGCTGAAGAAGAAGGTAATCAAGACGCAATTAGAACATTTACATTTGCAATGGAAGCTGAGAAAGTACACGCAAAACTTTACAAGGAAGCATTAGAAAATATTGATGAAAAAGAAGAAGTATTCTATTACTTATGCCCTGTTTGTGGCAATATTGAAAAAAGCGTTCCTGAAAAATGTAAGATTTGCGGTGCACCAGGATCCAAATTTATTAAATTCTAGAACAGTTACTAAATTAATATAAACAGTTACTAAATTAATACACAAATATATAGCGGTTGCAAAATAATACTAAATTATTTCAAATTTATGTAGGACAGTTGTGAAATAACATTATACCTAAAATTCAAGTTCCGAATAATTTCAAATTTATATAACTTTCAGACAATACGGTAAACAATCGGGATTATTTAAATAATAAACAAAAAAATAATGACAAGGATAAAAAACTGTGATAAAACTTTTATATAAGTTTTATCACAGTTTTTTGTTTGAAAGAATAAATGAAAATTATACATGAAATACAAAATTTATACATAAAACACAGTTGCTTTTATTATTGCATGCCAAAAGCTCACTAAAATGAAAAACAGATGAATTCAGCAATGGCAGGCAACGATGCAGGTAACAGTGTAGACAACAGTGTAGGCAACGGTGACAAAGGGTAATTTGCATGAACTAGATAATTTGCATGAACTATAAAAAATCAGCCTAACCGTTTTGGCCATTGTTTATATTTAGAAATTTATAAAATTTTATGAAATTTAATAAAATGGCAGAATTAAAAATATAAGAATGGAGGAACTGAATTGGAACCGGCAATTGAGACAAAATTAGAAAATTTTCGGATTAGATTTGCAGAAAGAAAAGATGTACCGCTGATTTTAAAATTTATAAAGGAGTTAGCCGAATACGAAAAAATGCTGGATGAGGTTGTAGCTACAGAAGAACTTTTAGAAGAATCGCTATTTGAGCGAAGGATAGCTGAAGTTATAATAGGAGAGTATCAGAATAAACCTGTGGCTTTTGCTTTATTTTTTCATAACTTTTCAACCTTCCTTGGTAGACCGGGTATTTATTTGGAAGATTTATACGTAAAACCCGAAATGAGAGGAAAAGGGTTTGGGACAGCTATGTTGGCTTATATTGCCAAACTGGCATTAGAAAGAAACTGTGGGAGATTTGAATGGTCATGTCTGGATTGGAACGAGCCGGCTATTCAATTTTATAAAAATTTAGGTGCACTTCCAATGGATGAATGGACAGTATATAGGGTGCATGGCGAAGCTTTAAATAAGTTAGCTAAGAAATTTGTTGAAGGAAGTTTTCGCTGAATGAAATTTTATTGGAAGCTAGTTGTTGGATTGCTGGGGTCAGGCTTGAATAATCTACTTGAAAGAGATTTGTATGCAAGTAAATTATTCAAGATTGACCCTAACTTGTTATTACTGACAGTTCATATGAGGATGAAAATATCAAAATAACTATTGAAACAGTGCGCAAATATAATTCTACTATATATATAGCGGATATTCAAATTTCTGATCCTTCATATCTCAAAACAGTATTTGCCAAGAATATTTACGGCCGAAATATTACAGCGATAACTTCCGAGATAGCGAAGGAGAAGAACGATATCTTTGCTATAAATGGGGATTTTACGGATTCAGAGACAGTGGTTATGTGCTATGCAATAGAGTAGTTTATGGAGATCCTGGACACTCACTATTGCTAGTTTTCTAAAAGGTGTACTTGAAGTAGCCGGAACAAGCTCATCTCATTTGAAATATTACTATGTAGTGAGGATATCCTTTATAGTAGCAGGTTTAATAATTTTAATAGGAATAAAATAAAACAAATATTAATCCTGAAAAATTTTTACACATGAAAAAACTTTATTTGTAAGGAGAGTAACATTTTATGACTATCTTAATACCTGCTTATAAACCTGATCAACGATTGATCCGGTTAATACATGATTTGATGAAACAATGTGAATATGATATTGTTGTAGTCGATGATGGAAGCGGTCCCGATTATAAACATATTTTTAAAGCGATTTTAGAACTTGATTGTATTGTATTAACACACGAGAAAAATAGGGGCAAAGGAGCAGCATTAAAAACAGGTTTTAAGTTCATCCAGAAAACAGGAGAAAATACCGGTGTTGTTACTGCAGATTGCGATGGGCAGAACTTAGCAAAAGATATTATCAAGGTTGCTGAAGCCTTAAAAAATGAAAAGGAAACAATTGTACTCGGCACCAGGCAGTTTGTAGGAAACGTTCCGATATGGAGTTGTTTAGGAAACAGTATAACAAGGATTGTATTTTCTTTTGTCAGTGGTGTTAAAGTCTATGACACACAAACCGGGCTGCGAGGATTCTTGGCGGAAATGCTTCCTTGGCTATGTAGGATTCCGGGAGACAGGTATGAATATGAGATGAACGTGCTAATAGAAGCTGCTTTAGTAGGTTACAGATTTAAAGAGATTGATATAGAAACAGTTTATTTGGATCAAAACAAATCGTCCCATTTTCATCCCTTAAGAGATTCTCTGCGTGTATGCTTGCCTATTATCAAATTTGTTATGTCTTCTTTGATATCCTCATTAGTAGATTTTGTACTTTTCGTTATCATACAGCTTAGCACAAGAAATTTACTTCTAGCTGTAATTGGTGCAAGAATTTGCAGCGCGATACTCAATTACACCATTAATAGATATTATGTATTTTCCAGGAATAAAAAAGCCTCAATTAAAAGTTCATTGCTTAAATATTTTATCTTAGCAACCATAGTAATGTGTGCAAATTACAGTGTGATTAATTTGTTTTACAGTATTATTGGAATATCAGTGTTTTTTGCCAAGATACTTACCGAAATAACAATTTTCTTTTTTAGTTATTGGGCTCAAAGAAAGTTTGTATTTGTCAAGTAAGCATATTTATGCCGGCTCCATAAGCATTTATTCTGCCACCATTAATATTACAAAATCCTATGAAGGTAATGAAATTACTGCACTTCTTCCCATTTTTTCCACATTATTGTTTTTATTTAATTATGCATTTCATAAATCAGCCGATTATTATAAATAGAGATTTAATTTATATTAGAAATTTATTTACATCAGAAATTTATTTATATTAGAAATTAACCGATTATTATTTTAAAAATTATTATAAAAATCACTAGAAACGTTAAGGGATCAGGTTTCAAACCTGACCCCTATTAATTTGGGGGTGTTTGAATGGAATTAGAAAAAAGGGCAAATAAGCAATCGGTTATATTATCGATAATAATGCACAAAATATTTATATTCGGTTGTATTGTAGGATATATAGCCGGTAAAACTACACTGACACCTTTGTTTGTTTCTGTTATATTGGGATTATTAAGTTGTATAACTTTACTTTGCATTTACAAAACAAATAAAACTTCAAAGTTAATAAAATACATAACTTTTTCAGGATTGTACATAAACCATGTATTTCTAACGATTGCAACAGAAATTTCACTAAGTAATTTCATTGTATTTGTCATATTGATAACAATGGCTTTAATGTTTTTTGACAAAAATTTGACAAAAGCGGCATTAATTATCACCACATTAACCCATGTAGCTCTTACTTACGCTAGTAAGTCAGGTAATGTTACCATTTGGGATATGCTATTAAATTTATTGGTATTTGTTGGTTTCATTTGGATGACATATAATTCGTTAAAAATATATGAAGAAGTAATTATGCTAATCAATAAGGGAAAAACAACAGCCGGCATTAAAAGTGTCGGTAATACTGCTAATTACATATATGAAAAAGTAACACAATTGGAAGCTGAGACCGAAATACTTAAAAAAGGCAGCAATGAGTTCCGTGCATCGTTAAATAAAGTCACTAAAGCTATTGAAGATATAGCTGAGGGTTCTTTAAAAGCGGTATCCGATACTGAAAAAATAGCATTACATATAGACAATTTAGAAGAAACTCTTTCACACAATCAAGAACACATAAAATATGTTACTGAAAATATGTATAGAATAATCGACAATAAAAACCAAGGATTAAAGTTAATGAGTGAGCTAAGAGATTTAACAAAGACGACGACGGATGCAATTGCAGATATAAATAAAATGGTTAAAGAAACCAGTATTAATACAAATAAAATAGTTTCAACAGGTGAAAGTATAAAACAAATAGCAGAGCAGACCAATCTACTGGCTTTAAATGCAGCTATAGAGGCATCTGCTGCAGGACAATCAAGTAAAGGATTTGCTGTAATAGCGGAAGAAGTAAGAAGTCTTGCTGATGAAACTAATAAATATGTTATGGAAATACAAAATTATACAAAAGCGTTGACCGACAGTGTTGCTAATGCCGTTTATGCACTGGATAAAGTAAATTTAGCAATAGAGAATGAAGTAAAAGGTGTGCAAGATATGGATGATTTGCTGGATAAAATACACGAATCAACTACATCGACACAAGAGTATATAGTCAAGCTAAATGAATCTGCTCAAACAATTTTGAAACAGACCACCGAAATTAAAGGTTTAATATCAAATTTATATGCTATTAATCAAGAGTGTTCCGCAAATACCCAGCAATCATCCAACAGTTTACAAAGCCAAAATCCTTATGTAGATTCTATAATTAAACATATTAATAATTTGTATGAAATGGCTTATAACTTAAGGGACAAATCAATGGAAATCAAAATGTTAATTGATATAGGATTACTGATAGATTACCTTGAAACAGAAGGTTATAGCAATGATAATTTAATAAATGCATGTCGTAACTTAAATATAACAACCGCATATGTTGCCGATGAAACGGGATATGTGCATTATTGTAATGAAGAAATAGGCAGAGGAGTTAATTTATTTGAATTTGATATAAGTATAAAACAATTGTTGAATGGTGCTGATTATATCGCAACTCCTATAAAACAAAGAGCCGAAGACGGTAAAACATATAAATTTTTATCTGTATATAGAAATAATAAGATTTATGAATTAGGAATGAATTTAACAAAGCAATAAAAAATAAAAAACTAAAATAAAAATAACAATTAATAAGAAATATATAAGGCATCGATAAGTTATACATAAGACGCCGGAAAGATATCAATAGGACAGTAGCAGTTTAAAATGTAAGGAACTTTGTGAAAACAAATAAAAACTCCTTTCTGATATGAAAAAAGCAAAAAACTCCTTTCTGATAGAAATTGGTAATAATAAACCACCAGAAGGGAGTTTTTTAATGGCATCACCAACAGAATTGGTACGGGAAATAATAAAGCGGGATAACTTCCGAAACCTGTATCAATTTAAATCAATATCAATCGTATTTAATCTTTAATTTACAGACGCCTCCTATGGTTATGTCAAACATGTAAGTAGTTTTTCCAATTGTCTGCCAAGTCCCAAATTTGTGCTTTTTCTTAAAGGTTTCTAAATCAAATTCCTCGGGATCATCCCACATCTTCACGAATGCATCATACAGCGCTTCCGCATCACCGGTAAGTGCGTGAGGACTTTTTGTTATTTGAAGTATAATACAATAAAGTATTCAATGTGGGAGTGTAAAAGCTATCGGGAATATGGAAAAAACCCTGAAAACGGCTGTGATAATATAAGAATTCCTGAACCGGAAATGAACCAGATAGTGAAAAGAGTCATATTTAACTTTTGGAAGAACAAGGGAGAAAGCATTTATAGAATTCTTAAAGTTCTTGACATGGTGTTGAAGAAAATGATTTTGAATTAGTTGACGACTTAGTTTCTTTATTAACCACCGGCTCAATTTCTTTATCAATCTCTTTATTAGTTGTCAATTCAGTTTTTTTATTAGCTGCCGGCTCAAACTTGTTGGTATGAGTTGGCAGTTGATCTTTTTTAATTGAGCCGGAAAGAATCAAGGCTATTTTTGCACAGGCGGGTCCAATTAGTTCATATAATACAGAAGATGATAATATTATTGTTAATAGCATATTTCCCATATCTTCGGGTAAAATCCTTTTACCCAAAAAAGCAAGCCCAATTGCTACTCCTGCTTGAGGAATTAAAGCAAGTCCTAAATAATTCTTTACCTCTTTTGTGGTTTTTGCTATGATGCATCCAAGATAAGAACCAAAATATTTTCCGGCAATACGTATTATAAAATAGAATACACCTACTATTCCTATAGTTCTGAAGGAGCTTATATCCAAATTCATTCCGGATACTACGAAGAATATTGAAAAAATAGGAGGAGTGAACCTTTCAACTTGCTTGTATAATTCATTGTCATTAGTTATGTTAATATATGTGGAGCCAAATACCATACAAGAAAGTAAAGGAGAAATATCTACTGCTGCACATAGACCTGCAATCCCGAGAAGAAGTGAAATTGTTAATATAAGACGATTATCCTCGCTTCGTTTTGGGGTCATTAGCTTGCTTAATATTACTCCGCTTATAAATCCAATTGCCAAGGCACCGATATTATAAACCAAAGGTAAAATTATTTCGGAAGTAGAAATGTTTACTTCGGCATTGGCATTAACAATAGCTGATGCTATGCTATAAGCAAGGAGACAAATAGCATCATCAAATGCCACTACCTGCAATAAAGTATTCACAAAATTGCCACGTGCATGATATTGTCTAATTGTAACCATGGTGCTTGCCGGTGCCGTAGCAGTTGCAATTGCTCCCAAAAGCAGACAAAAGCTCCAATCCAAATAAAAAATGTATCGTATGGAAAAAGTTACAAATATTCCGGCTAATAAAGATTCAAATAAAGTAATTACAATAACACCTAATCCGGTTTCTTTAAAAGTTTCTTTCTTAAAAAATTGCCCAACGCCGAAAGCAATAAATGCTAAAGCGATGTCGCTGATAAATCCCATATTTTTTACTAGTTCTTGCGGTATTAAATTCAAAACTTTCGGTCCTATCAAAATGCCGGCAATAATATAACCGGTTACATTGGGCAGTTTTGCCAGCTTTGTAATGCGGGTAAGTAAAAATCCAACGAGCAAAATTGCTGATAAAGATAAAAGAACGATAGTCGTGTCATTTAAGTTAGCTAAAATATTTAAAAAGTGAAACATTTAATAACACTCCTCTACGATGATATTTATATTATTTTTTATAATTTGTATTTACATATTGTATTTACGTGTATTTTTGTATTTACAAATGTGACTAACAAATGTGATTAAAAAACACGCGTGTTAAAACCAATATGTATAAAAATCCAAAATAAATATGAAAATGCACTGCATTCTTGATTCTTTAATTAACTTATGCTATCATTATACTCAAAAATTTTATAAAGTAAATTTATAATATTTTAGCATGTGATAATAAAACGTTATAATTGGGGATGAATAAGATGATCGATATTAGACTTTATACCTTATTAGCGGTAGTTGAATTTAAAAGTTACACACGTGCAGCAGAACACCTTTCATTGACCCAACCGGCTGTAACTCAACATATAAAGCAATTGGAAAAAGAACTTAATATCAAAATTTTCAACCGTGTCGGAAAAGAGATTAAGCCTACAAATGAAGGGAATATCGTTATTCAGTACGCTCGTAGAAACATAGCCCTATACGAGCGAATGAAACAAAGTATTTTGGATGAACGGCGCCATATAAGGCGGCTTACTGTTGGGATTACCCACACTGCCGAAAGTAATGCTGTAGCGGAAGTGTTGGGAAGGTACTGTGCTAAAAATCCAGGTACAACTATAACAATAATTTCTGATTCTATAAATAATCTTTATAATATGCTTAAAAATTATGAGATAGATTTGGCCGTGGTTGAGGGAAAAGTTCAAGATCCAAGTATTAATTCACTATTATTAGATACGGATGCTTTAATGTTAGTTGTATCCAACAATAATCCTTTGGCTAAGAAAAGTATGGTGACTATTAATGAATTAAAAAAGCAGCCTTTAATTCTACGCAGACCGTCATCAAGTACAAGAAACTTGTTTGTTGCACATCTGGAAAGCAAGAACATGTTACTTGATGATTTTAATGTTATTTTAGAAGTTGATAATATTGCCACAATTAAAGAACTTATAAAGCGGGATATAGGGGTGTCCGTTCTTGCCCGAAGTGCATGCCTTGATGAAGTTAAAAAAGGAAGGATTACTGTCTTACCAATTGAAAATCTCAGCATGATTCGTGAAATTAATATTTTATATCATAGTGATTTTAAGCAGGAAGATATTTTACAAAGTATTATAAAAGAATACAATTTGCTAAAGAGTGAGGATTGATTTATCTGTGGTATTTGATTTTTTTAAATAACAGAATATTATTAAATTTAAAATGTTTCAAATTTTAATCTTTATCTCCAGATTTTAAATCAGGCTTTTCGAGAATTCTAAGAATTTATTTAATGGGAATTAACTAGATTTATCAAAATTTATCGTAATTTCTCAGACTATTGGTATGTTCTGGCTTTAGATATGGTAATATTAAAAGTTTTATAAAAAAATAAAAATAAAGAAAACATCAAAAAGAAGCAAAAAATATATAAGGAAGTGCGAATTTTAAATATTGACAGCAAAATATAGTAGTAAAAAGGAGCATTCCTATTATAAAAAATAGCGATCTTTGAAAAAAGAATAACCTCACAGTAGAATATAAATGTGGTTGGAAAATATTTGAGAAAAAAACCACAAAATTAGAATCTACGTGAGGTGTTCA
>DUMC01000053.1 GCA_012840075.1 Clostridiaceae bacterium
ATCCATTGGCTATAACTTTGGCTATTCTGTCCACTACTTCATCAGTTTCTTTAGGAGTAACAATTAAATTGCCGGTATAAGGTTCCAACACCTGCTGTATCATGGCATACTTCTCTTCCCTGTCCATGTTTTTGAGAACTGAATAAAATTGGCTGTTTTCAGGTGATTTTTCCATTAGAGCATCTATTACTTTATCAATAGTGTCATTGGCTATAGTTGCAGCATCCACCACTGTTGGAACTCCGATGGCTATTACGGGTACACCAAGAGTTTCTCTTGAAATATCCATCCTTTTATTTCCTACGCCGGAACCTGGTGATATCCCTGTATCTGAAATCTGGATTGTTGTATTTACCCTGTCAAGCCTTCGTGAAGCAAGGGAATCTATTGCTATAATGTAATCCGGCCTTATCCTGTCAACAATGCCTCTTACAATTTCAAAAGTCTCTATACCAGTAATGCCTAAAACTCCCGGTGATATTGCACATACCGGCCTTACTCCCTGATCTACCTCTTCAGGAACATACTGAAGTAAATGCCTTGTTACCATTAATTTTGAAACTACTTTCGGTCCCAGGGCATCAGGAGTTACATTCCAGTTTCCAAGACCTACAACAAGAACAGTTGATTTTTCCTTTAAATTGAGCAATTGTCCTAGCTCTGTTGCAAGTGCCTTACAAGTTCTTTCATACAATTCTGTATCATTATACTTTATATCTTGAACTTCAATAGTAATATAGTTGCCCATTGGCTTACCAAGAGCATTTTGCCCTGCTATAGAACTGATTTTAATTCTTGATATCTTTATATCTTCGTCACCTGCGTTAGTTACTTCCACTCCGGGAATATCATCTTCCTTTTTCTGTGCGGTTCTAACATTCTGTTCCTTTATTATCTCATGAGCTTCAAGCACCAAATCGGTAATAATGCTTTTATTTTCAAACATACTTTCAATCCTTTCAGTACATATTTTAAATCCAAATATTATTGTGTCTGATTTTTTTATCTAACATTCAAAAAATCAGGTTTTCATCAGAAATTTTTTCTTTCTCCTCCTCTTGCATTTTAATTTTTTTCGTGATAAAATTTACGAGACTAAATATGCAACAGGAGGTGCTGATAGTTGGCAAATAACAAACAGGCAAGAAAGCGTATAATAGTAGCAAAGAAAAAGACTTTGATAAATAAAATGAGAAAATCTGCTTTGAGAACAACTTTGAAGAAGTGTAAACTTGCTATTGAAAATAAAGATCCTAATGCTTCAGCATTACTTCAGGAGGCAATCAAGGCTCTTGATAAAGCTGCAGCTAAGAACGTAATTCATAAAAATAAAGCTTCAAGACAGAAATCTCAGCTGACAAAAGCTTACAATGCCACTATGGCCGCTGCGGCTAAATAGGAATATAAGCGGTGGATGTAGCCAGAGGGATGTTTTGTCCTAAATATGATTTATAACGTTAATATTATAACACAAAGATTTTAGGGACGTTTTATTTATAACATATTCGGTAGCTAAATAAAGCAAACCGAATGTGTTATAGATAAAACGTCCCTTTGGCTTATCACATCTACCTGATTAGTTTTTCAATAAGCAACTCTACTGCCACTCTATCTTTCATCTGTCCTGTTTTAATCGCTTTATCGCATTCATATAATGCTTGCATACCATCTTTAAGCTGCTCTAATGTAAAATTTTGAGATGCTGTCCTCAACTTATTTGCAATATATGGATGTAAGTTCATTTTTGATGCTATTTCCTTTACGGTTGCACCGTTTTTCATGAGAATTTTCACATGAAGCAGTTGCCTGAATTGTCGTGCAATCATGAATATTATTTTGGGAATCGGTTCTTTTAAAGTTATCAACTCAGATAAGA
>DUMC01000054.1 GCA_012840075.1 Clostridiaceae bacterium
CAGGTTCGAGCACATGGGTGGGTGATAATATTAAAGCTCCGTCATATCCCAACTTTTCTTTTCTGTCCTTAATTACCCGTCTTACTTCCTCCACTGTTCCGAAAGGCATTGTAGTTTGAGTGCCTATTGTTCCGTCAATGACTATTTTTTCACCGTATTGCTTCTTTATTTTAACAGGATCCATGCACTCAGGCTGCACAGGATTTAATATAGTTACACCAATCTCTATTAACTCCGGAATAATACTTTCTATGTTACCGTCGCTATGATACCATATCTGAATATCGGGTTTAATCTTTTTAGCAGCTTCATAAACTTTAGCCCACCTGGGTTTCATAAACTTGCGCCACAGTTCGGGAGAGAACATTAAATCCCTTTGGTTTGCTACATCATCACCGCTTTTTATCATATCTACACCCGCCTTTGCTGCAGCCACTGCCCTTTTTAAGTTACGTTCAGCAATCTTATCCAGTATAAATTCACAAATTTCAGGATTTTCAATCATATCCATGAGAAAGGCTTCATATCCTCTTATCTGCCAAGCATCCTCATACATGTGAACCAAAGAACAAATAGTTACACGGTTATTTTCATGGGCTTTCTCAACAGCTTCCTTCATGTGATCATCGGTATATCCGTCCACATTCGGATAAGGGAAATCTTCTATCTCTTTAAGAGTAGTTGCATTTCGCAAAGGACTTATGTAGCGGGTAAAATGATAGCTGCTTCCGGGGACTTCCAAAACACCAAGCCCATTAATAAAAGCTTTGGGAGGTATTTCAATATCGGAGTAATATTTGCTGAAATCTTTGGATTTCAAGTTTGCAGGCGGTTTTAAATTTATCTCAACCGGAGTGTACATACCAAAAAACTCTTGTAAGCTAACGTTTTTATCAATCCCAAATTTTTCTCTTATTCTTCTGTCCAAATTCGGAGTAAAATTTGCATAAAATAGGAATTGCTCGTGTGGTTCATGAGCTATTGTAGCTCTAAATATTTCTAGTTGATTCATTATCCGCCATCCTTCCTTTTGTTATATTAAATTTTATTTACTTTTAATCATCCCTTTTCTATAGATTTGATCTTTTTAATAAGCTCTTAATTTTAATAAACTCTTAATTCAGATGCTTAAGGATTTTGCTTCTGCTATTAGATGTATTTAACTATTTCTCTTAACAGATTCATGCTATAGTGCATAAAACCTAATTCATTGGGATGTACACCGTCCACGAAATATTCAGGCATATTTGGCACCATCTTCAAGCCGTCGATAACATACACTGTTTTAAAATTGCAAGCTATTTGCTCAATCTGTTTTCTTATTTCAAAAAGATACCCCATAGCCTTAATTTCTTCCTCACTGCTGCACCATACAGGAGTTATTACGAAAATTTTAGCTTTAGGATAAACTATCGTTAGTTTATTAAAAAAGTTATGGCACATTTCTTTGAAATAATCAACAGAATCATACTGAAACCAGTCATTTATTCCATATGCAACTGTTATAACGTCAGGGTTTATGTCCATTTCTTCATCTATGGATTTTTCATCAAAAACATGACCGCCGACTCCTTGATTAATCATATTCATTCCCATCATTCTTGCCAATTGCACAGGGTAAGTTGAAGAAGGGCTCTTGGCAGTCATGCCTTGGGTTATCGAATCTCCGAGGCACAGCAAAGTTCTCTTTTGTCCATTTTTCCCGGCTTCATTATGTCTGCCTTTATTATGTCTGTCTTCATTATGTTTATCCTCGTTTTTTCTGTCTTCATTATTTCTGATTTCATTATTTCCTACTTCATCTTGTTTTGGTTCACTTTGTTCGTTTTCACAGTGGTATTCCTCTATCACACTACCGTCCTCGATTTCTATCGCTTTTATGTTGTATATCTACCAGATGAGGTAAAAAAACCGTAATTTTTTGTTTTTTCTTATCGCTTTTAACTTTTCCGTTAATATGCTTGTAGCATAAATTAAAAGATACTGTTTCTGGAAGATTTCTTACAGGCTCTGCTCCAATGGTTTTTACGAAGATATCATCTATATACAAGTCAAAATATGCAAAATTACGAGCAAAATCTAAAGTTTTTACATTTAAATTCAGAAAAGAAGAGTCTGTAACTAACTCTATGCACACCCCGGATGGACAAAAGCTCCTGATCCTTTTACCTTCATCTACGCTATACACTGCAAAAAGTTTATCAGTGAATCTCACAGGCCACAGGCTTCCATCATCACATGTTTTTACATCATACACATTCTTAAAATACTTTTTTATATTGTAATCCTTAGAGTCTAAAAGCACTGTCGTCCCCTCTCTTTTATTAATCTGCCTTCCTGAATTTATAAAAAAACATCTTTTTATCTTTTAATAACTACCTAGTTCTTTCACCAATTGCACTATCCTTCTGAAATTCTCAAGGCTCACCGTATTTGGAATTGAATGGTCAGAAGAGAAAATATATCCGCCTGACTCTTTCAATATGGGAAGCACCCTTTTAATTTCAGCTTCTATTGCTTCAATATCATCCCATAGAACAGCATTGATTCCCCCATGAAGTACCAGGTCTTTGCCATATTTCTTCTTTAATTCTACAGGGTCCATTCCGGCTTTTACTTCCAATGGATTGAGGCAATCTACGCCTATCTCGATAAGGTCGGGTATAAACGGATTTATATCTCCACAGGAGTGAAGATGGGCTTTTATACCCTTTGCATGGGCCCAGTCCACTGCTCTCTTATGTACCGGTTTTAAAAGTTCTCTATACATGTTCACCGAGAAAAACTGATTATGTTTATACCCCATATCATCAGGCCATCTTACGGAATCAAACGTATATCCTTCATTCCATACCATATCCAAGAGAGCCAAATTAATATCGAGAAAATGATTGAACATATCAACACACCACTCAGGTTCTTCCACAAGTGCTATTAGTAAGCGCTCGGTGCCTACAGTCCATGAATGTGTAACATCAAACCCGAACCAAAGCCCGGCTTCTATCCAATATCCTTCTTCTCGCCACCTTTTATAATTCCTCTTCAGGTAATCCCAATTGATTCTGTCCCTTGACGGAACCATGCGCTCCTTTGCTTTTGCCCATTTATCCGGATCAGTAATGGTAAAATTTATAAACTCAGGTGTGGAATCTTCCAACTTCCAGCTTTTTAAGGTGGCCCCCCACTTTGTTGTATATATTTTATATCTGTCCGTTTCATCAATAATTTTTTCTTCATACCTAGGTGAGTTATCCACACTGATGTGTGCTATTTTGTCCAAGTCAAAATAATCTACATAGCTTATACCTTCAGGCATACCTTCCTGATGCCATCGCCTTATGGTTCCCGCCCAAGGTGAATCATATATTGGCACCCTGTCTGCTTCCTTATGTTCAAACATCCTCTTAAATCTTTCGTGTGTTGTCATCTTGCTCATGATAAAATTCCCTCCATGTCTTTTTGTTTTTGCATTGTTGGGATTTTCAAGTTTCATTTTAAAAATGCTTGTCAAACCACCATAAATATGGCGGCTTCTCACCTTTCATTCTTTTTTGTATGTTTTTCCGTACGTAATATGTAGTATGTAGCGAGTATTTCCTAATAGCATGTAATGAGTATTCCCTAAATTTTAAATTGCAATTATCTATGTATTTAGAATTACCCATGTATTTAGCTGTTAAGCTCCTTGATAATTTCTTCAGGAACCTTTGCTACATGAATCTGAGGAATTCCGCTTCTGTCCGAATTAAAGACAACCCATTTAAGATCAGGACTAAGATAAGGATGTGCATGAGTGTTCTGCGGTCTACTAAATGATGTTTTTGAATTACAAAATACTACATTTTTGCCGGTTTTTATATTCCCGAGAATAATATTACCTGTTCTAGGTTCATCACAGCAGAAATAATTCCCACACTTTGAAGCGCTTACGTGTATATATGAATGGCCTTTAGCTATAACCCAAGCCGGTTTCCCCTCTGCAACTCCTAGAAGATTGCCTTTTTCGGGAGTATAATCACCATATGCACTTACAGTTAGTAAAATTTGCTTTGTATTCCCTATCCACGTTTCATGTCCCGTAATATGCGAGGTATGTGGGTGACCTACCATTAAGGGAATTCGTTTACCACTAGACACATCTAACAAATACAGAGTTCCGCCTTCATCGCCTGTAAGTCGAATAGTTCTTCCATTCTCATCTATTTGGGCTCCACGGTTATGCTGAACCAATATCTGCTTGCCTTCCGAAGGTTCGAACTGCACGTGAGTGTTGCAAATATCAGGACCCCTATCAATGATACTGCAAGCTCCTGTCTCTAAGTCTATAAGTTCAATGCCGAATTCCTTATATTTGGGGTCAAGCACAACGCCACAGACGTAATATTTGTGATCAGGAGAAACAGTTCCATAGCTTCTGGCCCTTATAAATCCTTTGTCAAGACGCTTAACCATAGTAATATCGCCGGTGCCAATATCAAATGAAACTACTTCTGCGCCTCCATCTTCACAGTCTCTCAGCAAGTAAAAAATGCCGTCACGGGTTACAGCTACACTACCGCTGGTTCTGGCAGCCACACGCATCTTCCAGGTGCCAAATTCACATATGACGCATTCAGCGGGATTTAATTCATTTACATGGCTAAACCGGAGAAATACAAAAAAACGTCCGTCATTTGAGCAGAATATAAATTCAGGGTATATATTAGTAACCGATTCATTTCCCTCTGTTACCTGATATGCTTCAACGCCCATTTCTTTTGCATCCAATTTTATTGCCATTGCTTCTATCACCCCCATGATTTATTAGTTTGAAATAATAATAATTTAGTTATTTGAAATAATATTATAGTGCTATTTTACCATTTTGGGTATTTGCATTCAAGCAAGCTAATCGGTAATTGACATATTATCAGCTCTGAAAAGCTAAAATGTCATAATGACTTTTACCATTTACTCTTAATTGACTTTTACTTCTTAGAGGTGTCCATGCAATTGCATTGTAATTGCGTAATTGACAAATAAATACTATAAGTGTAAACTATTACCATAAGTAACTGCTATAGAGAGAAGAAAAGGAGAATGTTTATGAAAGAATTTAAAGATCTTTCATATGGCCCTTATGGTGAGCGAAACCTTCTCGATCTATACCTTCCGGATCAATCTAATTTTCCGGCACCGCTTGTTGTACTGATTCATGGGGGCGGATGGCGCAGCGGAAGCAAGTCTGCCCATGAATGGTCAGCCAGGTCACTTGCTAAAGAGGGCTTTGCGTCAGCCTCTATTCAGTACAGGTTCTGGCCGGAATGGGTCTTTCCGGCAGCAGTTGATGATGCATATCAGGCCGTATATTGGCTGCAAAACAATGCCGCCCGCTTTGGAATCGACCCTGAAAGGATCGGCTTTTTTGGAACCTCAGCCGGAGCACATATATCTTCCTTCCTTGCATTGAATACTAATCATTCATGTAAACAAAACGAGCCGTGCATTCAGCCGATTAATGCTCGATGTGTTGTTGACTGCTATGGACCGGTGGACTTTATATGGATGATGCAAACCGCTTCAGCCGAACTTGTTGGAGGATTTATGGGAAAGCCATTGCGAGCTGACACAGTAACGGACTACCTGAGCGCTTCACCTACTGCAATGATAAGGCAAAATCCACCACCATTCCTCATATTACATGGAACACTTGACACCGGAGAAAAAATGGGAGATGTTCCCATCGGCATTTCCTTAAAGTTCGCGGAGAATCTAAAAGCAATGGGTGGTGATGTTGAGCTTGTTGTTATTGAAGGAGCCCCACATGGATTCATGTGTAATTCCGAATCTACGTTTTTCAAACAACATTGGCCTTTGGTACTAAAGTTTCTACATAAACATCTGGATAGTTAAGGAGATACTTCTTCGGATTGAGGAGTATCTCCTACTTAAATCCGCCTGAAAGAATCCTTAAAGAATCCTTTTCTAAAAAATTATACCTGGTCCAAACTCGGCAAGAGACACCATGATGTAAGAATTAATACATGTGTCCTTCCTTTCATATGCAAATTTCCATAGCTTTTCGGAAAGCTGTCGGACTATTTGACGATTCTCTGGTTTGTTTATCACATTTACAAGTTCATAGGGATCTTCCCTAAGATTATATAGTTCGTCATAGTCAAATCCATTATAAACATA
>DUMC01000055.1 GCA_012840075.1 Clostridiaceae bacterium
AAAATGAACTTCCTTCTCCTTCAGTATTTGAGGAATTAGCTGAAATAGCACTTCATTTTTGTACTTTTTCTATTCTGTATAATGATATGTGTATATTGCTGTGGTTCAAAGATAAAGAAGATGCTAGTAAAAAATTTGATGAAATAATAGACCGGATAACTGAAATATCAGGAGATAAGTTCTTCTTATCATTTTCAACTATTCTTCAGGATATTAAAAGCATGGGAGAAAGCTACCTTGCGCAAAAAGCCGAGATTGCAGAAAAAAGACATACCCAGCTTGATCTGCCTATATCATTCCAAATAGAGCTTATAAGTAAATTACGAAAGAATAAATATGAAGAGTGTAAAGAACTTCTAAACAAGGTCAAAACTATATATAATCCTAGCGCAATAATGCAATTGCTGGTACGTATCGCATCAAAATATAATATAAACTCAGAAGAGGCTATCAGCAGATATCATAAGAGGAAAAAAGCAAGAGATGAAAACGAACAATGGAATGTCTTGATTAATTTTGTCGGTGATTTATGCAAAGCAATAAATGACGTTAAAAGCGTAAGCAAAGATGAAACTGCTGAAATAATCCGTAAGTATATCGATGAGCACTTCTGGGATCCGAACTTATGTATGAAACAGCTTGCAGAACGTTTTTCCATGCATCGCACATTGATTTCAAAAATTCTCAAAGAACACCTTGGAATGACTTTTTCAGAATACCTGCTCGAATTAAGGATGAAAAAGTCCATGGAGCTTCTTAAAAATACTAAAATGAATATTTATGAAGTGGGCGAAGCAGTAGGATATGAGAATTATATCAGTTTTAAACGTGCGTTTTTAAGATACAAAGGGATTTCTCCACATGATTTCCGAACGTTAATGCAATGATCAATGCATCTGCATCAATACAATTGCATCAATGCATCAAGTCAATGGTGTCAGAACTTAATTATTTACTTTATTTTCTCAACTTCATATAATATATAAGTGAAGTAAAAAATACAGTATAAATATAGTAAATGTCGGTGCAATAAGTGTTGTCAAAGTAAAAATACAATATAAGCACAACAAATACCGGCGGAGTAAAAAAGACGACATAAATCAATATATACATTATAAAAAAATGAGATATAATATAAATAAATGAAAGGATAAAAATAAATTATTACAACTTCTGGAATTTTAAATTCTGAAAGGGGTTGAATGGAAAATGTCATTTATGGATCTCGTAAAGAAAAGATATTCGGTCAGAAATTATAAAGATACTCCTGTAGAAAAGGAGAAAATTCTTCAAATACTGGAAACAGTCAGGTTTGCACCTTCTGCTACAAACGCACAACCATGGCATTTCATTGTGGTTACGGATGAAAAATTAAAAGATGAGATTGCTGAAGCGTACCCGAGAGAATGGTTTAAAAAAGCCCCTGTTGTCATAGTTGCCTGCGGAGATCATTCCAAGTCATGGAAGAGAAGGGACGGAAAAGACCACTGTGATGTTGATATAGCTATTGCAGTTGACCATCTGACACTTGCTGCAACTGAACTGGGACTTGGTACTTGTTGGGTATGTGCTTTTGATTCTGAAAAATGCAGTAAAGTGTTAAACTTACCAAAACACCTGGAACCAATTGTTCTTATACCCTTAGGATATCCTGCGGAAGCAGAACAGAAAGAAAAAAGGAGAAAGGCTTTGGAGGAGATCGTGAGCTGGGACGGATATAAGGGTGAATGATAGTTAAGAACGGAGAGTAAATAATAACTATTAAATGGAGTTAATAATGGTTATGAGAACAAATATTAATAAATCATAAACCCAGTCTATCAGGGTATTGAGAAAACGTACGAGACTGAATAAGAAAACAACTACTGTTAAATCATAATGGATAATAAGGAGAAATTTGAATGAAATTCAGGCCATGCATTGATATACATAACGGAAAAGTGAAGCAGATAGTTGGGAGCACTCTAAAAGACGGGGCCGGTAATACTGTTGTGGAAAATTTTGTTTCTGAAAAGGATGCCGATTATTATGCCGAGATGTTTAAGAAAGATAATCTTACGGGCGGTCATGTTATTATGTTAGGTCCCGGAAATGAAGAACAGGCATTAAAAGCATTGAAGGCTTATCCTGGGGGATTACAGGTAGGCGGTGGAATTACACCTGAGAATGCGGTGCATTATATTGAAAACGGAGCAAGCCACGTGATAGTAACATCTTACGTATTTACAAACGGGGAAATAAATATGGAGAGGTTGCAAAAAATTGTTGCAACAGTCGGTAGGGACAAGCTGGTATTGGATTTAAGTTGCCGGAAAAGAGGAGATACTTATTTTGTAGTTACGGATAGGTGGCAGAAATTCACCAATTTTGAAATCAATGAGGAAAACTTGCAAGAACTTTCAAAGTATTGTGCTGAGTTTTTAATACATGCAGTTGATGTTGAAGGGCAGTGCAGAGGTATTCAAAAAGACCTTGTTAAAAAATTGGGGCAATGGACCACTATTCCTACAACATATGCAGGAGGAGCGAGAACTTTTGATGATATAAGGCTTGTATATGAGCTAGGCGAAGGAAAGATTGATTTGACTATAGGAAGTGCCCTTGATATATTTGGAGGGAATTTGCCTTATAAGAAGGTTGTTGAGTGGTTCAAGAGGATATAAGAATAAAGGTTATCAATAAAGATAATCTATGCCTTCTTTTAAGTTTGAGTTTATAATATATTTAAGTTCATGAAGTTTAGGTTCGTTAAGTATTTATGGAGGCTAGCTTTACAAGTACAATATTTATATATGGTTCTGTGAAGCATAATATTTGCTATCAAAATATTGATTTTAAATACGTGAAAAAGTTAGCTTGGAGCAGTTTGAACAATTAATATGAAGATAGAGGGGAAAATATTAAAAAAACCGTGGAAAACAGTATTGACATTGTTAACGAATTTATATATACTAAATGATGTTCGCGACAACAAGCGGGCGCTTAGCTCAGCTGGGAGAGCACCTGCCTTACAAGCAGGGGGTCATAGGTTCGATCCCTGTAGCGCCCACCAATAATAAAGCATGTGAAGTATTCATGTGCTTTATTTTTTTGTTTACATAAGACAATAACACTCAACTAACCATACTTCCCCCCTCCTTTGCTTTTTTTATAATTATTTATATATTTCTTTATTTATATCTTCTATGAAAATATCTTTTGGAATTATTAATGAATGGTATAATATCTTATAAGTATTGAATTCACAGCAGTATTTGTAGCTGTATTTATTATATTTGGGTTCACAGCAGAATTCGTAGCTGAATTCATCGCTGAATTATAGGATGCAATATATAATCCGTTTAGTATTAAGATACGTAACATTAAGATATGGAGGGATTGATTTTGCTATATCCTTTAAAATTTTTTCCGGTATATAAAAATTATATATGGGGAGGCAGAAATTTGGAAAAATTGGGTAAGTCTCTTCCTGACGGTATTGTTGCAGAAAGTTGGGAGTTATCTTGCCACCCTGATGGTGAAAGCATAATTGCAAACGGGATATATAAGGGTAAAAGCCTTTCTTGGTTTATTGAAGAGCATGGTTATGAAGCTGTAGGAACTTCAGTAGGCAAACCTTTTTCCTGGAAACCGGGGGATAGATTCCCGTTACTTATAAAATTCATTGATGCTAATGATAAATTATCTGTACAAGTACACCCTGATGACACATATGCTTCTATGCATGAAGATGATAAGAGCGGGAAAAATGAAATGTGGTATATAATATGGGCAAAGCCTGGGGCAAAACTCGTATACGGATTAAAACCGGGCACTACTAAAAAGATGTTTGAAGATGCAATTCAAAATGAAAATATAGAAAATCTTTTGAATTACGTTGAAGTTTCTGCGGGGGATGTAATATATATACCTGCAGGTCTGGTGCATGCTATCGGGGAAGGAATATTACTTGCGGAAATTCAACAGAATTCTAACAATACTTATAGAGTATATGATTATAACCGTGTTGACAGCACGGGTAAAAAAAGACCTTTGCATATAAATAAAGCCCTGGATGTAATCAATTTTGATGCAACAGGAAGGATATATCATAAGGATGACGGGAGCGAGATTAATAACAATTCGGACGATTATAAGATTTCTTCATTAATTAGCAATCAATATTTTACTGTGGATCTCGTCAACTTGCAGGGTGAAATGAAGGAAATTGCCGATGGCAGCAGATTCTACTCATATGTCGTAATAGAAGGAGAAGGCAGTATAACGCAATCCCACAGCGTAATACAAGCAGGTTCTGCCTCAAATAACGATATGAAAACAAATAATGAGATAGAAATAAAGATGGGAGAAACCGTATTTATACCTGCTGCGATGGGCGAGTACACTATAAAGGGCAACTTAAAGGCACTTAAAGCATATATTATCTAAAAAATTAAAAAATAAAACCTGTCTTAAGAGAATCTTAAGACAGGTTTTTCTGGTGACCCATAGGGGATTCGAACCCCTGTTACCGCCGTGAAAGGGCGATGTCTTAACCACTTGACCAATGGGCCGTGAGCAAAAAAATAAAACATGGTAGCGGCGGTCGGATTCGAACCAACGACACTGCGGGTATGAACCGCATGCTCTAGCCATCTGAGCTACGCCGCCATGTTTAATGAACAAGAATTATTCATTAATCACCATCTTGATTAATTACATAAATCATTCAACGTGCTTTTATATTGTAGCAGATAGTTGCTAAAAAAGTCAATAGGGTAAATGAATATTTTTATTGCTTAAAATAGCATTTTTTATTAGCGTAGCATTTTTTATTAGCGAAAATTATTTACTAATATAGCATTATTCTCCTGATAGTAATACAACAAAAATTAAAAAAAACACTTGACAACGCATGTGTTATTGTTGTAACATATTACTTGCAGTTGTTAATCGTTGAAGCATTTAGAAGCTTGTACTTGTAGGGTTTATATTTATAAGTTATATTTAATGGACAGGAGGCCCGGTAGTTCAGTTGGTTAGAACGCCAGCCTGTCACGCTGGAGGTCGAGGGTTCGAGCCCCTTCCGGGTCGCCACAATAGCTCTTGACAAAGAGAAAGAAACATGGTTTAATATGTAGTAGCTAAATTAGAGATAGCAATTATAAATTAGATGCAAATGTACAAAGTGTAAAATTAGAAGAACATGCCCAGATAGCTCAGTTGGTAGAGCAGTGGACTGAAAATCCTCGTGTCGCTGGTTCGATTCCGGCTCTGGGCACCAATTTTGGTTAATAAATATTTGATTTAAAAATCTAATAATGCGGGTTTAACTCAGCGGTAGAGTGTCACCTTGCCAAGGTGAAAGTCGCGAGTTCGAATCTCGTAACCCGCTCCAAAATCCAAAAAAAGCGTTAAAGATTAGAAAATAATCTTTAACGCTTTTAGTTTTGTTAAATACAATAGTATTTGAGGGATGCATTCTTTATAAAAAAATGTACCTGTGTTTAAATATACTTTTAGTATATTTAGTTTTGTGGGGTTTATGAAATCTCAATTTTAGTATTATGAAATTTATGAAATCTAAATTTTATGCAAAAAGCAACTTTTTTAGTGAGTTTTCCTATTTTACAAAAGTATCAAATAAATTCAATATAAATTAATGGAAATATTATTGAAAATAACGTATTGTCATTGTAATTTTATGTTAATATATAATAAATAATACGGTTTTACATAAACATTTTTACATAAGTAAAAATAATATATTATAACTAAGCAAATTAGGGTATTTAAAAATAAAGAATGAGAGGTTTTAATTATGGAACAAAGTTTCAATAATTTATATAGACCTGAACCTACTTTGGATGAATGGAGAAGGCTTTACGAAGCTACAATTGAATTTAAAAAACTTAAACCCTGGAAATGGATGCACGATAATGACTTGTTCGCAGTTAAGAATCCGGAAACAGACGAATATGCATATTGCAGCATAATGGGCAGTATGGATGGGTACTATGGCATTACTGCTTATCTTGGTGCGGAAGGCTTGAATGGCGCGTTCAAATTAATTAATGACGAGATAAGTCCTGAGGACCCTGATTCCATGTTTATGTTAAATTGCCTCATGTTATCGTTGGAAGACAGGCAATTCTTAACTGAAGAGGACAGAAAAGTTATCAAGCAATTAGGGTTGAGGTTTAGAGGTAAAAACGAATGGCCGCTTTTCAGAAGTCACAAACCCGGGTATTTTCCGTGGTATATTTCATCAGATGAATGCCGTTTCCTTACGGTTATAATAAACCAGTGTATTTATGTTGCATTGAAATGCAAGGAAGAAGGGTCAGACTTTCTAAGATATTCAAAGGCGGTTAATGAGCCCGAAAGAATAGCTTTTTATACCCGTATTCCCGAAAGGAAGAACGGCGGTATCAAATGGAATGATGATTATGTAACGCCTCCTGAATACACACCCAGCTATAGTACCTTTGAGATAAAAGACGAGCTAAAAGTAAGGCGCTTAAAGAAATTAGGCAAACAAAAAGGAGCGGCGTGGGAAATTGATACTTTTTACAGCCCCGGACCGGTCCAGGAAAGACCAGGTTTACGTCCTTATTACCCGAAAGTATGTCTGGTTTTTGAACAGGGAAGAGGCAGAATACTTGGATTTAATATTATTAAAAACATAGAGACCGAGGGTATTAAATTTCTTGAAATGATTAATGAAATAATCGAAAAGTACAAAAGATTCCCGTTTAAGATAATGGTTCAGAGGGATGAAACGTATTACCTGTTATATAGTTATTGTAAGCAATTGGGTATTACCTTGGAGAAGGTCGATCGATTGTTAAACTTAGAGGAAGCCAGGTATCAAATGCATAATTTCTTTGAATATGTAAGCGATACCGGAAGTGAATCGGATGATTGATAAAAATGCAGAAATCATTGTTTCATACAGTATCATTCCAATGCAGCTGAAATGTAAAATGATGCTTGATATGCGGTGATAGTCGTGAAAAACAAGTTGAAGCCGGGGGATTTCCTTGTAGTAGCATTAATAATTTCATTGGCGGTAATTTCTACAGCTTTATTCGTCCAAGGAGAAGCTGAGGCTACCAGGGTGGTAATCAGTAAAGACGGGGAAGTATTGTATGACGTAAACCTGGAAGAAGTAAAAGAAAGGCTTGAAATAAAGAATTTAAGTGAATACAACGAGTTGATTGTAATAGAAGACGGTAAAGTGCGTTTTGAAAGATCAAATTGTCCGGATCAGGTATGTGTAAGGACAGGATGGATATCAAAACCGGGACAAGCAGCGGTGTGTTTGCCGGCAGGAATAATAGTCAAAATCGTCGGTGAAATAAAAGATAACGATGAGATAGATATTATATTAAGATGAGAAGGATAAGTCGGATATATTAAGGTGAAGATGATTTGAAAAATATTGTTTACAAAAGAACCATTAAAAGTACCATTGTAGAAGGCATATTAGTCACAATGGCGTTGATACTTTCTTATGTTGAAAGAATGATTCCAATCGGACTTATAATACCGATTCCTGGGATAAAATTGGGATTGGCGAATATCGTCACATTATTTGCTTTGTTTTACCTTGGAATAAAATCCGCATTATTAATTAGCCTTTTAAGATGTATTATTGCAGCCATGCTTTTTGGGGGTATTTATTCTTTTTTGTTTTCATTATCCGGAGCACTTCTGTCATTGTTAGTGATGTCCATTCTTATGGGAGGCTATAGCAGGTATTTTTCAATATTCGGCATCAGTATAGGAGGGGCTGCAGCCCATAATATAGGACAAGTAATCATCGCATCTTTGGTGCTGCAGAGCACAGCGGTGTTGCCTTATCTGTCATTACTCTTGCTCTCGTCGCTAATCACCGGCAGCCTTACGGGTTTTACTTCAGCATTGTTGATAAATCATTTTGACAAAATAGGAGTATCAAAAATAAATTAAAATTACAAAAAACCATAAATAATTGATATTAAAAAAGTTATATATAAGTATAATTTTATTTTAGAATAGTTTATATTTGGTTTGTACTGATCATTTTTGGTTTATACCGATCATTTCGTGGTATATATTTTGTGTTCAATGAAATTAAGATTGTTAATGAAGCAGATTTATAAATATGCGAATTTATAAACTAGCGGTAAATAATAACGAAAAAATTGCTAAAAATATGGATAGCAAGGTTGAAAAAGCTATTGTAAACTCAATATAAAAGTGATATAACCTTAGACGCTAAAATATAGCATCTGAGGATGTGTATAATATAATGGTAAAATAAAAATTATAATTTCACAAAAAAGTAAGGGGATTGATTTTATATTGAGTACAAAAATATCTACCATTCAAAAAGGATTCTGGCAGCTTGCCGATCCTAAAATATGGGTAGCTTCAACTGTCCCGATGATTTTAGGGGTAGTTCTGTCCTGGGCATTAGGGAGAGGATTTGACCTCTTCTGGATGGTTGTTTCATTTATAGGCGTATATTTAATTGAAATAGGCAAAAATGCCATAAATGAAATCGTTGACTATATGTCAGGGGCAGATGTGTATGTTGACAAAGAGCACCGAAATCCTTTTTCAGGAGGAAAGAAAACAATAGTTGACGGTTTGCTGGATGTAAAACAAGCTGCCGTTATTGCGTTTGTCACCATGTTTTTGGCAGGCTGTATAGGTTTCATGGTAGTATTTTTTAAAGAGCCCTTGGTTATATTTGTAGGGGCAGCAGGTTTTATCCTTGCTATCATATACAGTTTACCGCCTTTTAAGCTCTGCTACAGAGGACTGGGTGAGTTTACGGTAGGACTGGTATTTGGTCCTCTCGTTTTAAACGGTATGTATGTAGTGATGGCAGGGCAATTTGAAATGTTGCCGGTGCTCGTGTCTATTCCCGTGGGATTGTTAATAGCCAATGTGCTGTGGATTAATCAATTTCCTGATTATGAAGCAGATGCCCGGGCTAATAAGAGAAACTGGGTTGTTAGGCTGGGGAAACAAAAATCATCTATAGTATATGGAATAATATTTGCTCTTACATATGTTTTTATTGGGATTATAGCTATATATGCTAATAATCCCATTTGGCTTATTGGACTTTTGAGCGCACCATTGGCAGTAAAAGCTGTAAAAAACTGCATGCAGAATTTTAACAACATACCTGAGCTTTTGGAGTCTAATAAGGCCACCATACAGATATATATGCTAAATGGACTGTTATTAGGAATTGCCGCTATTATTTACGGCAGGTTTTAAATTTATGATGTATTTGTATTATGTGATTTTATTGTTAGTGCAATTTATTGTTGTTATTTTATTTTGATTTTTGTTGTTAAAAATTTAGCTAATTTTGTTAAAATTTTAGCTATTATTGTTAAAGATTTGTTTAGCTTTGTTAAAATGTTAGCCAATCTTGTTAAAACATTAATTAACCTTGTTAAATTGTTGGCTAACGTTTATAAATTAAATTAGTTATTTATATATAGGCTTACTCAAAATTTAGGAGGAAAGATGAAAGTGCCAAAAAGGGTTGTTATTGTCGGAGCCGGTTATGCCGGTATTAAAGCTGCTTTAACATTGAACAAACACAAAACAAAGGAAGATATTGAAGTCGTAATAATTGATAAAAATCACTATCACACCCTACTTACTGAAATTCATGAAGTAGCGGGTAACAGGGTTTCTGAAGATGCCGTCCGCATACCTCTTAATGAGATATTTAAGTTTACCAAAGTAAAAGTTATAAACGATGAAATAACAAATTTTGAGTTTGAAAAAAATAAAGTTTCTTCGGAAAATCACGAGTATGAATATGATTATTTGATAATGGCTATGGGAAGCATGCCGAACTTCTTTGGAATCCCTGGTCTAAAAGAGCACGGATTTACTCTTTGGTCTCTTAATGATGCCATAAAAATTCGTGAACATATACGTTCATGTTTTATTCATGCATCCCAGGAGAAAAACGAGGAAAAAAGAAGAGCTTTGCTGACTTTCGTTGTGAGCGGTGCAGGATTCACCGGGGTGGAAATGGTTGGTGAGCTGGCTCATTGGACTAAAGATCTGGCCAGGGAATACGGGGTTAAAAAAGAGGAAGTTCGCCTGGTAATTATAGATATGCTCCCGAGGATTTTAAATTCACTCAGTGAGAAAAATGCTCAAAAAGCCCACAAGTACATGGAGAAGAAACTGGGAATTGAAATAATGCTCAAAACCGCTGTTAAAGAAGTTACTCCGGAAAAGATCATTACTGACAAAGGTCCTATTGATACAAGAACTGTTATATGGGCAGCAGGAATAACAGCATGTGAAATGAACGGAGATTGCGACATAGAGAAAGTAGGAAGGAGCAACAGGTTAAAAGTTGACCGGTTCTGCCGCACGGATCATCATAATGTTTATGTAGTGGGAGATCTTTCCGGGCTTTCTGACGACCAAGGCAGGCCTTATCCTGCAATGGTGGAAAATGCGTTGCAAACCGCCGAGGGAGCAGCAAAGAATATAATTCGTGATATTGAAGGGAAAGAGCTGAAGGAAGTTAAAGTAAAATTACATGGCACAATGGTTTCCGTAGGCAATTATTACGCAGTATCCGAAATCATGGGTAAAATTCTTCCCGCGTGGATTTCTATGATCATGAAATACCTAGTAAATGCCCATTATTTGTGGGAGATTACGGGATTTAGGGGTGTAGGACGTTACTTTTATCATGAACTTCTTGAAAGAAAACAGAGAAAGATCTTTTTGGAAAAGCACTGGTCTACAAGAATGCAAGCTTGGTGGATAACATTGCTCAGGGTATTTCTGGGTGGAATGTGGCTGTATGAAGGTATAGAGAAGATAAAGGAAGGATGGCTCAATTCGCCTAAACTGGCAAGTTTCCTTGGAATGGCAAATGATGCCGTAAGCAGTGCCACATCTGCAGTCACGGATGCTACAACCGGCGCTACGCCTACAAGCTTGTTTGTAAGAAGAATTGATGAGCTGTTTAAATTCGACATAGGGATTATTAATTTTATTATCGGTAAGGAAAGCAGGCTGGTTGAAGGAAATGCCATTTCAAGTGAACTGTTTGCTAAACTTGATCTGTTGCATATCGGCGATTTTAACCTGATGCCTTGGGTGCTTAAAAACATAGTCCTTGCAAATGATGGTATTGCAATGTTTTTCCAAGTTCTTGTAGTCGTATTCGAAATTTTAGTCGGTTTAATGTTAATCGGCGGTGCGCTTACGTTCTTAGGTTCATTGATTTCGCTTGGCTTGTTAGCAATGTTTATTACCTCCACAGGATTATATAAGAGCACATGGTGGATGATTTTTGCTTCCATTGCAACCATGGGCGGTGCAGGACGTGCATTCGGGCTTGATTATTATTTGATACCTTATTTGGCAAATGTCTGGGACTATTTTTGGAAAAATAGAAAGCTACGCTTATTTTTCTCCGGAAGTCTTGAAAGGTTTGAAAGATAGGAAATGGCAGGTGGAATATCGGGTAGTGGAGTTTTAAGAGCTTAGATTTAAGAGATTTAGGAGTTTAGCGGAATTTTAGAATCTGTAGAAGCTAAGTATTGGAGTTAAGATTATTTGAACAGGATAAGAGTGGAGTAAACAGATTTGGAGTTGATAACCTTATGTGGAGTAAGGACAGCTTTGTAGTTAAAGAATTAAACGCTTTCGAAGAATATCTTAGGGATAAATATAAACCGGGTAACAGTTTTTTGAATAACGTTTCCCAAAAGATTATTTTCTCGGGAGGAAAGCGTTTAAGACCGGCGTTAGTAATAATATCAGGTATGATGGGAGAATATGACAGAAACAAAATTTTCCCGTTGGCAGCAGCTATTGAAACTCTCCATACAGCAACCCTTGTTCATGATGATATTATTGATAATGCCAAAACAAGGAGAGGTCAGATTACAACTTCTGAAAAACACGGGATAAATATAGCAATTTACACGGGAGATTATTTGCTTGCAAATTCCATTTTGCTCCTGGCTGAGTCGGGTTTAGCTGTAAAAGAATTGGACAGACTTGCCAAAGCTGTAAAGATGATTTGCACCGGGGAAGTGAGCCAGTTTTTAAATAGGTATAAATTGACATCCGTAAGCGGTTATCTGAAAAGAATAATGAAAAAAACCGGCATACTGTTTTCAGCTTCATGCGCTATTGGATCTTTTGCATCAAATTGTGATTATAAACAGGTGAGAACAATGGCACGTATTGGTATGAACATAGGTATAGCTTTTCAAATTCGCGACGACCTGCTGGATATCGAGATTTACGGCAAAGGAGCTGAAAAAATAGGCAAACCTATAACAAATGATATTAAAAACGGCATTATTACATTACCTTTCATATATTCAGCAAAACGATCCGAAACAGTAAGGCGGAGTATTGAGGAATTGTTTCAAATTACGGATGATTTAAGTAATGTTAAACAAAGAGAAGAAGTATTTACTGACAAAAATGTAAACAATAATAAAGACATTAATAGCTACATCAGGCAAATAATCAATGATGTAATAGAAAGCGGTGGGGTCAGTGATGCAAAAGCATTAAAGAACAGGTACATACAAAAGGCAAGAAACCTGCTTGAGACCTTACCGCAAATAACAAATGAAGCCAAGCAGGCACTTGAAGATATTATAAACTGGTTGTAACCATTAATTTAGTTGCAAACCCAAAAGGGTTTCATATAAAAAAAGAGCTTATAGACTAGAAAACAGAAACAGGGAGGTTTAATTATGAAGAAGAAAATTTTTGCAATTGTTGTTGCAGTTACCCTAATATTAACGCTATTTACTGCATGCGGGGGCGGAGCATCATCAGGAGGAGCATCAGCAGGAGGTATAAAAACCGGACTTGGTCATGTAGTATTAATTGACAAGTCAGTAGAAGCATCTGCAGATGCTGACGGTTATGCACAGGTAGATACTATCATGGCTGCTGTTAGTGTCGATTCCAGCGGCAAAATAGTAAGTGTAACCATTGACACTGCCCAAACAAGAGTTCCTTTTGATGCAAGCGGCAAGTTGAAAGCAGATCTTACTGAACCTCAAAAAACAAAGGTAGAGCTTGGTAAAGATTATGGTATGATCAGAGCTTCCAGCATAGGGAAAGAATGGTATGAACAAATAGCTGAGTTAGAAAAATGGATGATAGGAAAAACAATTGACCAAGTCAAAGCTATGAAAGTAAAGAAGGTAGACGATGCTCACCCAAGTGTTCCGGACGAACCTGATCTTGTAAGCAAAGTAACAATTTCCGTTCAAGACTACATCGCTGCAGTAGAAGAGGCAGTTAAAAATGCTAAATAATATTTAAAAATTTAAGAAAATTAAATATTTGAGAATTTAAGTAGGTTATATTTATTAAAATTTAAAGTGAAAGTGGTATACTTAAAGTTTCAGTGGGGAACTTGTAATCCCCACTGAAATTTCAATGGCAATTATTTCGAATAAAAAGCGTTAACAATTTGGAATAATCATTATACTAGTTTTGCTCTCGTTATTAGAAGCGAGAGATTTATTTATTTTAGATTGCTGTCTGCAAAATATAGGGGTGATTTTTTGAAAAATAAGAAAACAGTGTTTTTATTAACAACTGTTATATTGATTATCTTAATAATAGGTGGGATAAGCTTCAAAGCCATCTTCGGCAATGAGGATTTCAATTTGCATGTACCGGGTTCTGATGAAAAGAACACAGGAAATGTAAAGTATAGTAAATACAGTTACGAGTTTCTAGGTGCTTTTGATACTGTAATTCAATTTGTCGGTTATGCAAAAAGCGAACAGGAATTTGAAACAATGGTCAAGGCAGGGCAGAAAAGATTTGAAGAATTACACAAGTTGTTCGATATTTATAACGATTATGAAGGCATTAATAATATTAAGACTATAAATGATAATGCAGGTATAACTCCGGTAAAAGTAAGTCCTGAAATAATAAGCCTGATCGAATTTTGTAAGGAATGGTATTATAAAACCGGCGGAGTAGTAAATATTGCTTTAGGACCCGTTCTTTCAATATGGCATGAATACAGGGAAGAGGGGTTAATTAATCCTGAAAAAGCGAGAATACCGGATATTGAATTATTGAAACAAGCAAATCTGAAAACTGATATAGAAAAAGTAAAGATTAATAAAGAAGAAAGTACCGTATTTCTGGAAGAGGCGGGAATGAAACTGGATGTTGGAGCCGTAGCAAAGGGTTTTGCTACGGAAATTGTTGCAAAAGAGCTGGAAGAACAGGGATATACATCATTTATAATAAGCGGCGGCGGAAACATAAAAATAGTCGGCAAACCTTTGGGAGGCAACCGCAGCAAATGGGCAATCGGAATCCAGGACCCCGACGGAAATCCTTTAATACCAAATAGTGAAACTGTGGATACAGTCTATGCAAATGATACATCCATCGTTTCAAGCGGGGATTATCAAAGATTTTATGTGGTTGATGGAAAGAGGATGCACCACATAATCGATCCAGAAACACTTATGCCTGCAAGTCGCTATCGTGCAGTTACGGTTATGACACCTGATTCGGGTCTTGCAGATTTGCTTTCAACAACGATATTTATACTTCCATATGATCAAGGCCGCAGGTTGGTAGAAAGTCTTGAAAACGTTGAAGCATTATGGATCTTTCCTGACGGTACCATCACTGCTACGGAAAATATGAAAAAGGTTTTAAAAAATTTAGGAGGAGCTACTGGGGAATAAGGTGGAAATAGGAGAATAAGGAATAGGATAGAAAATAAGGAAGAAGATATATGAAGATAAAATTATTTTTTTGGACTTGACGATATCGATAATAGCTGGTATAATGTTTTTGCAAGTGATGAATTTTATGTTTTTTGCGAAAGGTGATAAATTTAAATAGCTAAAAGTATAGCTAAAAGTAAATATTTTAAGTGGCAATAAGCAGCCACAAAGCAAGCAGCGGCGCCATAGCCAAGCGGTAAGGCAGAGGTCTGCAAAACCTTTATTCCCCGGTTCAAATCCGGGTGGCGCCTCCAGAACCTACGGAATTAATAGTTTCGTAGGTTTTTTTATTGCTTTTATATTAAAATTTATACAGGAACTTTTTAACTATAGAAGTTTTGTAATTATATAGGAAGTTTTGTAATTAAATACCCTCCTGCAACCAAACTTAAAAAATTTGCAACTATTACGTATAGAAATGTTATAAGGGAATTGCGTTCTTTTACGGATACTAAATATGCGAAAGATTCTACAATGAAGATGCGAATTTCTGCAAATATTAAGCTTAATATAATATAGCTTTGTAAAGGAGAAGCTCCGTTAATCCATATGTTTAAAGCACCTTGTGTACCAAGGTTGATTAATATGAAGGCAATCCATGACCTTTTCTGCCGGTATCCGAATAGGTAAAAAACAATGCCTTCTATTAATAGCGTAAAAATCACCCTGGCAGATACCAACACACTTGACCTGACAAGTGATTTTCCTGGGGTTAAGGTTTGATTTTTTAAATCGAGAGTATATATATTATTGTAGTATTTTAGAGGCTTATCCAGAGATATTTCAAATGAACTGTTACCTGTAGCAACTTTTATTGTATAATCACCTGCAGTCTTTATATCCATTGAGTAAAAAGTATAATAACTTTCAAATAATTTATCCGTTCTTTTGGCTTTTACGAGAGTATGTACTGACCCCATGCTAATTTCCAGATCTTCCGGGGCATTGAAGACTATGATTAAAATTGACGGAGGTTCTGCCGCATTTGCATAACAAATTAATGTATGTATTGAAAAAGCTAATGTTAAAATAATGAAGAAAAACAAAAGCTTGCTATTTATGGTTTTTATTATAAGAAAAAATGAAGAACTGATTTTAGTAAGCAAAATTACACCTCCGAATGGTCCAGATATACTAGATGTTTTATATACTATGTGTTTAATTCTACCTGATTTTTAATACCATTTCAATAATCAAAAGATTTAGCTTTCAAAATCTTCAAAATTTGACTTTCAAAATCTCTAAATTTAGCTTTGTAATTTTAAATTGGTATTTTTCAACTGATAATTGCTTTTTAAAAATTGAAATTTGATAGCTGTTTTTCAGATGAATTTTCGAAGTAGTTCATATTTAGTTCATATTTTCTATTTATAATATTAAATTGCACTATTATAAAATTTAATTTATTGTTATGTTGGATATAGTAAATTAATAATTACATAATTAAATTTTAAATATAAGTAAAATTAAGTTTTAAATCAAATATAAATTTAAATAAAAAATGATGACTAAGTGGGTGTGGGTATGAAGAAGAGAAAGATCATTATATGGTGTGTAGTTATATTTGCCGTGATAATCATATTTTTTGGTTTAAGACTTTCTATGATCAGGGCATTGGAACAAGTAGAAATACGGACTCATACTTTGGAGAAGACTGATCTTATGGACTCGGTCTTCGTATCCGGCACAATTTTAAGTAGCAATACAAAGTATGTGTATTCAAATGTGGCAAGTTATTCTATAAAAGAAGTATATGTTGAGGTCGGGGATAAAGTAAAAGCAGGGGATATTCTAGCTCGACTTGATACAACTTCTCTTGAACTTGATATAAAGCAAACGGAACTGAATATAAAAAATGCTGAAGAGTCGCTTAAAAATGAAAAAGCATCTATTGAGACTAATTTGCAAAAAGCTTTAAATAATCTGGAGTTAGCTTTACTTGACCTTGAGGAAGCCAAAAAAAACTATGAAAAGATAAAAACGAAATACGAAGCTTCGGCAAGTACCGAAGATGAATTTTCCAAAGCAAAAACAGCGCTGGAAAAAGCCCAGATTGCTTATGACAATGCCCTTGTTACTCTAGAGGATGTTAAAAACAGAAGTACAGCATCAATAGAAAATAACATTGAAATACAAAAAGCAACTTTAGAAAAACAGAAAAAAATACTTAATGATTCCATAATAGTTTCTCCTATAGACGGAACGGTCACAATGGTAAATGCTAAAGAAAACGGACCAGCATCGGGCTTATTATTTGTAATAGAGGACACTGAGAATCTAATTGCATCTACTGCAATTGGAGAATATGATATAGGATTTATAAAAGTTGGACAGGAGGTTATAGTAAAAGCTGACGGCTTAGGAGATAAAGAAATAAAAGGCGTTGTTTCGGAAATATCTCCTACCGCTATGAAGGATGCAAGTGGGAATACGGCTTCTACCTCCAATGTTCAATTTGAAACAAAAATCACATTGACGGAAAAAGATCCGAATTTGAAGATAGGTATGAATGTGAGGCTTACTATTATATTAGAAGAAAAGAATGATGTTTATTCGGTACCCTATGATGCGGTGGTAACGGAAGATGACGGAAACCAATATATTTATGTACTTGAGGGAGAAAAAGATCAATCCCAAAGCGGATTGCCAAGTTTATTAAGGACTGGGCTGCGAGATATTAATGCGAGAAAAATACAAGTTCAAACAGGGCTTGAAACTGATATGTATGTTGAAATTATATCATCTGAATTGGAAGATGGAATGAGAGTTATCGCTGATCCTTCACAAATTCAATTTGCATCTCTCAGGAGCGCAAGACAAAACCGCCTCCTTAGGAGACTTAGAGATGGCTTTTGATTTCGCTTAATTTTAGCTGCACCGGTGCCGTTATTTGTATGAAAGAATTTGCGGCTATTAGAAGGAAGTTGTTGCTATTATTTGCATATTTTCAGGTATGGGCAGATGATTGAAGGGAGGTGCGGGTAGATGATTGAAGTAAGGAATCTGGTAAAGAAATATTTTGCAGGTACTCCAAATGAAATTCTTGCACTGGATAACATCAATTTAAAAATTGAAGATGGTGAGTTTGTAGCACTTGTCGGTGCATCGGGTTCCGGAAAGTCAACTTTTATGAATATAATAGGTGCTCTTGATCGTCCTACCCAAGGGGAATATCTAATTGACGGCATCCCTGTCCACACCATGACTCAAAATCAACTGTCAGATATACGTAATAAAAAAATAGGATTCGTTTTTCAATCTTTTAATTTGATAGCGCGTTCAAATGCGTTGAAGAATGTGGAACTACCCATGCTATATGCAGGCGTTTCCGGAAGAGAACGTGCAAGGCGTGCAAAGGAACTTTTAGAACTCGTAGGAATGGGGGACAGGCTTTATCATTTACCTAATGAGCTTTCAGGAGGACAAAAACAAAGGGTTGCTATAGCCAGGGCTCTGGCAAATGATCCTTCAATTATACTTGCTGATGAACCGACAGGGTCATTGGATTCCAAAACCGGAATTTTGATTATGAATATATTTAAGGAAATACACAGGGAAAAAAAGAAGACTATTTTAATTGTTACCCATAATCCCGATGTTGCGAAAATGACTCAGCGGATTATTACAATCAAAGACGGAAAGATAGTAAGTGATGTGCCCAACACTCCGGTGGCATAAAAAGATAAGTGAATTATTCAAGCTTAATGCAGTTTATTTTCTTTGCATTTACATCGTTTTATCGTACGGTAAAGGTACCGTACAGTATAGAGGCACCATATAGTGGAGGTGATGTGATGTTTTTTAAGGAAAATTTAATACAAGCATTGGAAAGCTTAAAAGCAAATAAAATGCGCTCTTTTTTGACAATGCTTGGTATAATTATAGGCATAGCATCGGTTATTGCAATAATAACAGTGGGGAATTCTCTCTCTTCTTCTATTACAACTGAGATGCAAAGACTTGGTGCCAATAATTTTATGGTTATTGTAAGAGAAAAAGGCAACCGTTTTTCCATGCCAGGTTCAGGTTCAGTGGCCAGGGAAGAGGATCTTATAAGCGATGACATGTTGGAAATGTTTCAGGAGTATTATAATGATCAGGTCAATGCCATAAGCCTTAGTGAAACATTGGGTTCAGGTCAGGTGAAAGATGGAAGGTTATATGCTAATGTGTCGGTTACCGGCGTTAATCCCGGGTATATGCTGGTTAATGATGTAAAAATGATAAGCGGAAGATTTATTAATGAACGGGATGTGGCAGGAAGAAAAAGCGTAGCTGTTGTTTCCGATAGACTTGTGAAAAATATTTTTGGTGAAAATGTGGATCCTTTAGGGAAGGAAATAAAACTTTATGATTCCAGGGGCATTAGGACATTTGTAATAGTAGGAGTTTATGAATATCAAGAGTCAGCAATGTTTATGGCGTATTCATCTTTACCGGAAAAAGATATAAGGACTTACATGTATGTCCCCGTTACGCTGGTGAAGCAGGAAAAATCAACAAGCAATTATTCTACCGTAACTATCATGAGCAAGCCCGGGGTGGATGCTGATAAATTTGAAGAAGATATTGAAAATTTTTTCAATAAATTTTACGAGAGGAATCCAAAATGGGAAATAGCTGCGATTAGCATGTCCAGTCAAATTGAGATAGCAGCAACAATTATGAACACCGTATCCACAGCTGTAGCGGTAATTGCTGCAATATCCCTCCTTGTAGGAGGCATAGGTGTAATGAATATCATGTTGGTATCCGTCACTGAAAGGACCAGGGAAATCGGTATCAGGAAAGCTTTAGGAGCAAAAAATTTCCACGTACGTATGCAATTTATAACTGAAGCTATGATAATTTCTCTTATTGGAGGTATTATCGGCCTTATTTTAGGGCTCATAATGGGAAGCATTGGAAGTACACTTATAAATACTGAGCCTGTATTTACATTCCCGACTATAATTGTCACAATTATTTTCTCAATGGCAATAGGTGTTTTCTTTGGTTACTACCCTGCCAATAAGGCAGCAATGCTTGATCCTATAGAAGCTTTGAGGTATGAGTGATTAAGTAATTTTAGTAATTAAGTAATTCAAGTAGATTTAAGCAATTAAGTAATTAAGCAAATAAGCAAATAAGCAATTAAGTAATTTAGTGGTATGAATAATTTATATGAATATTCTAGTAATTTATATTAACAAATATGAGCAGGTTTGGGGGTATATTTATGAGCAAAACTTTCAGCAAGTATTCTGACGGGAATAATTCTAACAGAATCAAAAAGAAACTTATCAATGTTAATGCTAAATCTATTGTAGCTATCATACTTCTCATATTCATGCTTGCAATGGTCATAATAACTACAATACTTCCATTTGCTGAGATAGTTAATGCGGAGTCGATAATAGAATTATCAGGCGAGAGGGTAAGATTGATAAGTGAGGGAAATACTGATGTTAGTTTAAAAATTACGGCTGTTAATCAGGAATTAGTTAATGGATGGTATTTGGATGTTCCGGAAAATTCCATATATGCTGACGCACTGAAAAGACTTACTGTTCTTGGAATATTTCAAGGAGGAATCAATAATGTTTTCAGACCGGATGACGTTTTGACCAGGGAAGAGTTGGCTAAACTTATAATTGCTGCATCAGGATTAGAAGAAACAGTAAATAGTTCAGGTGTTTTCAAAGTGGATTTGAATGCAGGAAAAAGCATTTTCCCCGACGTTTCTTCCGACAGATGGTCGAGCAAGTATATAAAGGCTGTAGTAGAATACGGGTATATGGGAGGGATGGCTGACGGAAACTTCCATCCGACCAGGGGAGTTTCATATGCTGAAATGTGCACCATCCTGGTTAAGGTACTTGGATATACCGAACAAGACCTGATAGGAGAATGGCCGGTTAATTATATTGATAAAGCAATTAAATTGGGTTTATGCGAAGGTTTAAGTTTTAGCAGAGACGATAGGGTTCCGAGATGGGCTGCTGCAATAATGATTGATAAATTGTTGGAAACAAATATAAAAAGTGCTTCCATCAGCGGGGAAAACAAAACATACTCCGAACATGCAGGTTTATACGCAAAATATATAATTCTCGCAACGTCTGAGACATCTTCAAGACTGGCAGATAATCAGGTTCAAACGGATAAAGGAATATTTTACATTTACGATAAAAAACAAAAACCGGAAGTAGGAAATGTATATCAACTAAAAGTGGAAAATGACATTATCAAGAAAGTATATAACAAGCTAAAATCTACCGTACAAATCAAAGTTGAAAGCTTCGGCAACAATAAAATTACATATGTTGAAGAAGGCATAAGCAGCGAAAATAAGAGCATGGTATTATCGGAAAAAACAATCTATTATTACAATGGTGTAAGGCAAAGCTATGATAATCTAAAAAATATAATTAAAGAAAATATGATCATGGTATTTGCTTATAACGATGATAAGACCGGGTTTGATCATGCCGTAATAATAGATCCTGAGGATTACAGGCTGGGAACATATGTTGAAGCCATAATTCTTGCAGATTCCAGGATATCTAAGAAACTTGCAACCAACCAGGTACTGACTGATAAAGGAATCTACAAGCTGACCGGTGAAGCATATAACCAAAGACATTTATTGGAACCCGGAGCAACAATGGGATTTGTCATAAATGACCATGATGAAATAATCAAAATAAGTTCCAAGATTAATCCAACAACCCAAATTACCGTTGAAAGCGCGGTAGGGACGAGGATTACCTATAAAGAAAATAAGAATGCGGCTTTGGAATATGTGATGACGCTTCCTGAGAAAATAAAATATTATTATAATGGTGCTGAGTGCAAGTATGAGACCTTAAGAGATATTCTTAAGAAAAATACCTCCATAGTGTTCAGCGGCAATCTCAGCAGTAAATATGAGTACGAAAAATACAATAATGAATATGAAAAATACAGTAATGAAAAAGATAAATATGACGAGTACGAATATGCTGTTATATTCGATCCGGTGTACAGTGATCCGGAAAGAGTTGTTAATCCAGATTTATTTGTGCAAAGGAATCAATCATTAGCAGATGTGCCTGTTATTAGAGAAGGTAAAGTGTCATCAATAAAAGATATTAAGCAAAATGATATTGTATACCATGTAACTGATATATGGAATAATAACAAATATCTGCTAGCCTTAAACGATCATATAAGCGGCGAGATAACCGACATACTTCCGGATAAAATTACGCCTAAAACAGTCGGAATAGATGGTGTAATTTTCGAATTGGGGGAGCATTTTAACCCTGCTAAGGTGAATCATAGCATTGGTGCTTTTAATGTTGGTGATGAAGTAATAGCTTTCTTGGGATATGACGGTAAAATTGTTGATATAGAGTTTCCTGGAAGCGAAGACAACATTAATTTTGCAATTGTTTTAGATGCATATAAACAAAGAGTTTCAGATTCAAAAGGAAACACGGAATTTGCATATACAGCCAAGCTTTTAACAGCCGACGGGAAAACGGCAACGTATGATACATTACATGATGCATCTTCTTATAAGGGTGAGCTTGTACGATACAGATATATTGACGGGAAACTTTATCTCAATACGGTTCCTTTGGTAATACCAAGCAACGTTAAAATAAATAAGGGCGAAAGAAAAATTAACTCAGATTATGTAGCTGATAATGTTAAAATATTCAATTTAATATCAAATGAGGAAGGAGAAGAAGCAAGAGCGGAAGTATTGGAGTTTAATGATTTGCCTGACGGCAAGTTGCCGGACGGAAAAATACTTTACATCAACAGGGCAGGGGATTTCCAGGATATAAACCTTATAATGACATCGGATATCTATGATGAAAAACAAAAACCGGCTATTGTCAAAGATATGAGAATAATTGAAACTGACGGTATCTTTGGGAAATCTTATACTTATACTTACACACTGCTGGTAGGAGACAAGGAATATCAATATAATAAATTAATAGGAAATGCAGGAGTAGGATCAATCGTAGATGTAGAATTGTCATCTAAAGGTATACAAAAAGTCGGAACGGGCAAAAAAGCGGAAATCGTTGGCACTGTCATTCAAGCCATGGATACTAAAAGGATTAAAATACAGGGCGAAATTCACAAGTTGAAACCGCGCTTTTATATCTACTATATTAACAAGTCGGGAGAAATATCAAAAGTTGATATGGCAGCCATAGAGAAAAACAAAAAGTATGGATCTGTTTCAATATTCTATGACAAGGATAGATCGGAAGGAGGAATGGTTGAGGCAATAGTTATAAAGGAGAGTTAATCATATTGCTCTTGCCTCAAGTCATTATATTTTGATACAATTTAAGGGGAATTAAGACAAATCAAGGGTAGTTAAAAACAGCCAGAGGAAGGATTAAGATACTTAAGGGAAATTAATTAAAGTAATTTGGGAATAAATGTAAAGTAAAATTAAACAATTTTTTGTGGAGGGAGAGCTAATGTTGAAAAATTACATAAAGAACGGGTTGAAAGTTTTAGGGGATTACTGTGCTGGACTTTTAATCTACTTTATATTATTGTATACCTTTATAGCGATAACAGGAGAGAAATTTTCATTTTGGCTTCCGCTGTATTCAGTATTAATGTTTATAATAATAGCGCTTTTAATATATTCGGATATGTGGAATCTGGCAGTTAAGGAGAAGAGACCTCAATATGATTTAAATCCTTATCCTATGAAAGGATTGATTATAGGTCTTATCGGCTTTTTCCCCATTGTTGTTATTTCTCTTGTTGCATTTTTAGTAAGCTTTAGTGAACCTGTCCTTAATAATTTGAAAGATGCCTTGCTGCATAATATATTGTTAGGCCCACTATATTTTGTAATAAGCATTTTCGGCAAAAAGGTTTATGGATATATAATAGGCATGTTGCTTGTTCCGCTTTTTTCAATGTTTGGTTATTTAATGGGATTTTATGGTAAAACTATAAGAAAAAGAAAGGAAGTTACAATGGAAAAGAAACAGGAGCTTTCGCCGTGGAATCCTTATCGCAAGGATACGGATGATAAAAAGAAAAAGAAGAAAAAGAAGACTAATAGAGTTTAGCTAAAGGCTAATAAAGTTAAACTAATTATAATAAAGCTTATCTTATGAAAAAGAAGCTTAATTTAAAAAATACAATTGGCAACGGAGGTATGAAGTGAGTGGAAAATATTCAAGAAAACACTGTCCAAGATGATATGTTGAACAGAGAAGATATACTTAATAAGGCAAGGGAAGTACTGGAATCATATAATTCACTTTTTAATGAAGGTTTTGATGAACGAATGGATAGTTTTAAGAAAGAGATACGAAAACTATACAAACAGAATATGAAAAAGTTTAAAAAGCGACTTAAAAAAAGTAAAACAAACAAAGACTTAGATGACACCCATATTTATGAAGACATGGAAGATGATTTTGCTTTTGAAGAATTCTTCCATGAAAAGTTTTTAAAGAAAATTGACGAAATTAAAGAAGAAGTATATGATATATGGAAAAAAACTCGCTTATCACAACTGGGAGATAAGTCCGTAGAAGAGTTTTTTAAAAGTATAGATGATCTTGATCTGTTGATTGAGATATTGTGCATGGGAGCTGTTATAATTCACGAAGATGTCCCTAGAATATTGGCGGAAAAATTATACACATTTGGAGAAGAAGGCATAAATAAAGTAATTGAAAAAATGCTGGATGTATCTCATATTACAGCTTATTATTCAAAAATAAAAAACATTTTCGAAAGTAATACTGATGATAAACATCAAGAATCGGATTTGAAGGATGAGTCTAAAGCCGATGTTGACGATGAAAGCCATGCGGATGAGTATGATTATAAAGGGCATTTCCTTGTTCCTTTGGAAGCAATAAAGATACTTGGCGGTTGGAGAACCGAAAAGTCAGCAAACACAATAATTGAATTTTTGAAGAAATTCCAAGACTTGAGGGAATATTATGAGTCCGTTGAGAGTAATGAAGAATTAAAAGGTGATAAAGATAATTATGAGATAGAAGACAGCGGTGATAGTGAAGATATCGAAGATGATATTGAATATAATTCCTTTGCTTTCGATGATTATATTGATCCAACTTTATTTGGAGATACTGCAAGGGATGCTCTGATTTCCATCGGTGAACCTGCAATAAGACCGTTGTTGAACGTGCTTACAAAAGCAACGGAATATGAAGAATACCATGAATATCTGGCTATGGCACTAGCGAAAATAGGAAAAATTTATAAGTCCGATGAAATCTATAAATGTTTAAGAAAAATGTTTAGGGAATATGATGATAAAATTGTCATGGCCGATTGCCTTGGTGAATACGGAGACGGAAGGGCGGTACCTGTCTTAAGAGGATATGTTGAAAGAAATATTGATAATGTTGATTCTGATACACTCTTTACCATAGATTCAGCAATAAGAAAACTAGGAGGAAGTATTGACGACCTGTTAGATGATTATATTCGAGATTATATGCTAGAAAAATATGAATCAAATTACTACTAAACCGTCCGGTTTTTTTATTTAAGGATTTATGCATATATAACCCATGTCCCTGAATATGCATATAGTAAAATTTATTATTTAAGCAATATTTAGGGACGGGGTGCAAATAAATCATGATTGTAATTATAAGGAAGAGAAATATAGGAATAATAACACTGGTTTTTGTGTTACTGTTGGCTGTGTATAGTTTTAGCTTTAATATTGAAGATAAAATCAGGGAAAAAGACATAAGCGCAGATATAACGGGAGAAAGTACAGGTGATGTTCAAGATGAGGCAGAGGAGGTTTCCAGCAGCATAAGTACGGATGATATAGAAAATAAACTAGTTGAAAATACCGGAAAGGATGGGGAAAAAGCAGCCGACCCAAAGGATGACGGGCAAAGAACGGTAGTTGTGGATGCCGGCCATGGGGGAGAAGACCCAGGTGCTGTCAGTGACAACGGATTAAAAGAGAAGGATGTTACCCTGAAAATTGCTTTTAAACTTAAGGATAAACTGGAAAAAGAAAATTACAAGGTTATAATGACGAGAACGGAAGATATCCTACAATATGATGCCAATGTTACTGATATATATGAAAAAAGAAGACAGGATTTAACGAGAAGAAAAAGTATTATGGATAGTCCGGAAGCTGATATTGTAGTGAGCATACATTTAAATAAGTTTACTCAACCACAATATTACGGAGCCCAGGTATTTTATCCTCCCGAATCCCCGGAGAGCAGAAAGCTTGCTCAGATTATTCAAAGTGTTTTAAAGGAAAAAGTCGATCCTACAAATAAGAGGGTTGCTTTGGAGAAAAAACCTCTTCCGGGGCAGAAACCAATAGTGATTTTAAGAGATATTAAAACACCTACGGTTATTGTGGAATGCGGTTTTTTATCAAACCCTGAGGAAGAGAGAAAGCTTGGAACCGATGAATACCAGGAAAAGCTGGCAGAAGCGATTAAGGAAGGGATAGATAAATATTTTGCTGAATAAGCCTATAAATAATTTTTATAAATAATTTTTTTAAATAATTTATAAATTAATGTGATTAAAATAATTAATAATTCTAGGATATAATATACAGGTTGACACAAATTTGACAAAAATGATATTATTATGATATAAAATAGGGACATTTTATTTTTGTTTCAAATTCAGTAAAGTTTATTTTTAGTATTTTTTATATTTTTAACTTTTTAATTTTTTAATAAATAATTGATTTAATATAATTTGATTTTATTTTGTTTTAATGTTTTTAACGTTTTTATGCAAATCTATTAATGGTTTTTATTGATTTGGAGGTTATGATATTAATTTATTTTGATTTTAGTTTTAATATTAATTTACAGATAGTTTATAATTATATATAATCATACTATCTGATTTTATAATTTGACAAACTGGTATCATAATTTTTATAATTTAATAGTTTTTACAATTTGAGATACTATCATAAATATACAAATGGGTGTTTAAAGCAAGTGAAAAATGAATATATATTATAATATAGAGATATTATATAATGTACTATAATATATAATAACTATAGTATAATATCATGAAATATTTTTCATAAAACGAATTTCGAAAGTAAAATTAATTTCAAAAAGAAAAATTTAATAAAAAAGGGAGAAGAAAATGGCGAACAGTAAGAAGATTTCAATAGCAGTTATAAGGCGTTTACCAAGGTACTATAGATACCTAGCTGATTTACTGAGGATGGATATAACCAGGATATCTTCAAAAGAATTAAGTCAAAGAATGGGGATTACTGCCTCTCAAATACGCCAGGACTTAAATTGTTTCGGGGGTTTTGGACAACAGGGCTATGGATACAATGTAGAAGTCCTGTATAAAGAAATTGGAAAGATTTTAGGAGTAGTAAACAATAGATTCCATTTTATAATTATCGGCGCCGGAAATATGGGGCAGGCACTTGCAAACTACGAAAATTTTGAAAAAAGAGGTTTTCAGCTTGTAGGAATATTTGATATAAATCCTCAGTTAATCGGCAAAAAAATACGCAATGTGGAAATAATGCACATGGATCAGTTGGATGAATTTGTTAAAAATAATAAAGTAGATATTGCCGTTTTAACAGTACCTTATAAAAACATACCTGAAGTTGCAGAAAAAGTTGCAAGCCTTGGGATAAAAGGTTTGTGGAATTTTTCTGCCATGGATTTGAAACTTCCGTATGATGATATTATTATTGAAAATGTCCATTTAAGCGATAGCTTAATGGTTTTGGGATATAGATTAAAAGAAAGCCAGAAAAAGAAAAAGAAAAAGGAAGGAACTAATGACAGCGGCAACACAAATAATGAAAGTAACACGAATAATTAGAGTAAAACGAATAATTAAAAATAACGAATAATGAAAATAATACAAAATAATACAAATGATAAGATTGCCGCAAATGAAGGGAAAAATGCTAATAACGGCAAAGAAAATGGCAGCAAAGAAATGATGAATGATAATTGAAAATTCAAAGAAAAGATGAACGATAATTGGAAATTGATGCTGCCGTCTCTACCTTTTGTAAGCTTTGAACCCACAAGAATTCAATAATTTAAGAGATAGCTCCAAGCTTTCATTGTCGGGAAGAGAGATGATGATACATCCCTGCTCAAATTCTCTGCTGTGTGTAACATTTATGTTTTTTATATTAATGTTATTATTGCCTAAAATTGTAGCAATTTCCCCTATGACACCCGGTCTGTCTGCAACATCAATAGTTATTTCATAAACGGGACTTATTAAGCCTCGACGCATAACGTCGAAGGAATCCCTGTAATCTTTAGCTGATGAGAAAAAATCAAGTATTTCTTTGTAGTTTGAGAATTCCAAATGCTCTATAAATTCTTTTATTTCTTCTGCAAATGCCATAAGAATTTCTTTTATATAATGTTTATTACTTATGACGATATTTTGCCATAATTCGGGATTTGAAGAAGCAATCCTGGTTATATCTTTAAAGCCGCCTGCTGCAAGCATCCTCATTTTCCCATCCGGGAAATCAATTTTTTTGACCATGTTGACCAAAGCAGAAGCAATAACATGGGGAACGTGGCTTATGCCGGCTGCTGCTTTATCATGAACTGAGGAATCCATTACTATGGGTATTCCTCCTATTTCACTTACCAATTTTTTCATTAATTCAATTGAATATTCGCCGGAACTCTTTGAAGGTGTTAAGATATAATAAGCATTTTCAAATAGATGAGCAGAACTGAATCTGTACCCTGCTTTTTCGGAACCTGCCATAGGATGGCCGCCTATGAAGCATGGAGGGTCCGGCAGATTGTTGACAAAATGTATTATTTCTTCCTTGGTGCTTCCTACATCGGTAATTATAGTGCCAGGTTTTGTTTTTTTGTGAAGTTTTTCAATGTATTCTATAGTGTGTTTAACCGGGGTACACAGAAATATTAAGTCAGAATCCAGGATGTATTCATTGATATATGTAAATCCCCGAGTAATACTGCCCTCTTTCAGAGCAGTATTTATACTATCGGGGTTGTTGTCAATAACACTAATATCCAATTTACCAAAACGGTAATTTAAAGCTTTTGCAATTGAGCCACCTATTAGTCCCAACCCTATTATGGCATACTTAAATTTTTTAAATTCCGTTTGCATATTGTTTTTATCCATGTTTTTAACCACCTGTTATAGCATCGATTATAGTATAGTACTGTTCAATACTTATTACCGCTTATAGTACTTTTTATGGCTTATAGTTTACTATAGCTTATGGCATTTATTATCGTCTTATCATCTTTGGCACTTATTATAGCAACGGTTGCTGCACGGAATTATACAATTTTAAATTATAATTTAAACTTTTAAAACTATTATGTTAAAACTAATATTTTAAAACTATTATATTAAAACTATTATATTAGAACTATTATATTAGAATTATTATAATAAATAGTAAACTATAGCAAATGTTTAGCAAGCCGCCGTAAATGTTCTTCCTAGCAATGGTGCAATTCCTCTTATGTCTTTACATAAATCACTGAATAAATCCGGGGTTATCTGCTGTGAAGCGTCAGATAGGGCACACATAGGATTGGGATGAACTTCTACAATTAACCCATCTGCCCCTGCTGCTATTGCAGCCCTTGCTAATGGTGCCACATATTGGGCTTTGCCGGCAGCATGGCTTGGATCTACGATTATTGGAAGATGGCTTAAGCTTTTAATAACAGGAACGGCACTGACATCAAGGGTAAAGCGGGTAGCGGTTTCGAAGGTCCTAATACCCCTTTCACATAAGATTACATTATAATTACCTTCGCTCATGATATACTCTGCTGCATTCAGCCATTCCTCTATAGTTTGGGAAGGCCCTCGCTTATAAACTACCGGTTTCCTGGAGCGGCCAACTTCTCTTAAGAGCTGGAAATTTTGAGCATTTCTTGCACCAATTTGAAACATATCAACATACTTATCGGCAATTTCAAGTGCCCTTTCACTTGTGACTTCAGTCAGAAGCAGCAAACCTGTAGCTTCTTTTGCATCTTTCATCATTTTAAGGCCCTCTTCTTCCAATCCCTGGAAGCTATAAGGGGAGGTTCTTGGTTTAAAAGTACCACCGCGAAGTATTTTTGCGCCTGCTTCTTTTACCTTGCGGGCAGTTTCCATAATCTGCTCAGGATTTTCAACTGCACAGGGTCCTGCTATCATGACCAGCTCGGAACCACCTATTTTAACACCGTCTATTTCGATAACACTAGGTTCCGGTTTAAAGGTTTTGCTGGCTAATTTGTAACTTTCAACAATTGGAACCAGTTTTTCTACACCTGGCAATAAATCAAGAGGGATGTCCCTCAATAAATTTTTATCTCCGATAACTCCTATTATAGTTCTTTGGGTTCCTTTTGAAATGTGGACACCAAGTCCTAGCTTTTCAAGAAGCCTTGATATGCTCTCAATATCTTTTTCTTTTGAGTCAGGTTTCATTACAATGATCATAATTAATCATTCCTTCCTTTCTACCTTGCTACTAATAGTTTAATTAAAATAATAAAAATAACAATAATAAGTTCATTAATAATTAACATCTTTAATTTTACATCTTTAATTTTTGCAAAAATTCATATTCAGTAATTTTTGCAAAAATCTAATCCAAAGCGTTATTGCAATACACTGCAGCTTATTATTAATACCCTGCGGTACTTTAATGCTTTGCTGTATTGTAATACTTCGCGGTATTGTAATACCGCCGGTGTATAATTGATTAAACCGTACTACCGTGCTACCGTTCTATCCATCTAAATTAACGTGGAAAATTGTATGTTTATATTATTATAGTACTATTATGTTAGGATTACAACTATTATAAATAGATCCTTTTTATTTTGCCAACTATAAATTTTACTCTGAGATGGGTACATTCAATAAATATGAATAATTGTTTTCCGGAGACTGACGTTACAGATTGGATTTGTGCAATTTGATGAAAATATTTAATGAAAATATTCGTTCCTACTGTGCGTATCTGCTGCTTCTTCAGCTTCCCGTATTTTGAATAAACATTAAAAAATATTAATAAAAAAACTATTCAAAAACAATGGTTATATGTTATAATGTAATAGCTGTCTAAAGATAAATGTCGTTTACTTTAATATTCTAATGAATATATGTAAATTTATTAGATTTAGAACTATTTATTATTAGCTATTTTTAGCTATTTTTTGTGAATTATTTATTAGCTGTTTATTTTATTAGCTTTGGGATTATTATCTTTAGAAACGGAAAAATGATTTGTGAATGGCAATTGACAATTGATTTGAGAATTGCGAAATTAATTTATTGTTTGTTTTGTTTAAATATTGCATAATAATACAATAATAGTATAAGATTAGTATTAAAATAAATAAGTATTAAAATAAATAAGTATTAAAATAAGTGTAAAAATAAGCATAAGTATAAATTAAATTTTGGATGAGTATGAATTAAACTTTAAATGAATATGAATTAAATTTTAAATGACATTGTTAATTTATTTATTTTTAAGTTTACTTTTATAAATGCTGTAAGGAATTATTTTGCAGAAACGGGTAGATTACATAATATGTATTGCTGCCTGAGTTCTGGATTATTGTCCCGAAGATAGGAGAGAATAATAATAACCAAGGGGGAGTTTAATATAATGAAAGATTATTCTACAGGAAAACTACGCAATGTTTGTTTGTTGGGCCATGGCGGCTCAGGAAAGACTACTTTGGCAGAAGCATTTTTGTTTAATACGGGAGTTTTGGACAGGTTTGGAAAAGTACCGGATGGTACAACAACAACAGATTACGATCCGGAAGAGATTAAGAGGAAATTTAGTATTTATACCGCTTTGGCTCCTTGTGAGTGGAAACAAACTAAGATAAATTTTATTGACACTCCTGGATTCTTTGACTTCGTAGGTGAAGTAAAACAAGGTGTAAGAGTTGCGGAAAGTGCAATAATTACATTACCCGCAAAAGGCGGAGTTGCAGTAGGAACTGAGAAGTCATGGGCATATGCTAATGAAAATAAGCTGTCAAAAGTATTTTTTGTAAGTAAAATGGATGAAGAACATGCTAATTTCTTCGAAGTGTATGATCAACTTGTGAATACTTTTGGTATTTCAGTTGTTGCTTTCCAGATACCAATTATTGAAAATGAAAAATTTGTTGGAATTGTTGATCTGATCAATAATACTGCTAAGAGATTTGAAAAAGATAAACTGGTAGATGCACAGATACCTGCTGACTTAGCAGATAAAGTTGAGGAAATCCGTGAAAAACTGAAAGAAGCTGTAGCAGAAACAGATGAAGAATTAATGGAAAAATATTTTTCCGGTGAAGAATTTACTCCCGAAGAATTTAAAAAGGGACTTCGAGCTGGTATTGCTGATGGTTCAATAGTGCCTGTATTCTGCGGTTCGGCTATAAACAATCAAGGTGTCACTTTACTTATGGATGCCATAGTAGATTATCTGCCTTCACCGGCGGACGTAAAAGTTATTAAGGCTAAAAAGCCGGGAAGCGATGAAGTCGTTGAATTGAAACCTTCAGAAGATGAAACTACTTCAGCATTAGTATTTAAGACGATTGCAGACCCGTTTGTAGGTAAGCTTTCTTTATTCAGAGTTTATTCCGGTGTGATTAAACCTGATACGACTGTATATAATCCTACAACTGAAAAAACTGAAAAAGTATCACAAGTATTTATTTTGAGAGGTAAAAAACAAATTCCCGTTGATAAACTTATTGCAGGGGATATAGGTGTAATAGCGAAGATGCAGTCTGCAAATACCAATGATACGCTGTGTGACCCTGCAAAACCTGTTGTATTGGATAAAATTATTTTCCCTGAGCCTGCGATTACCATGGCTGTAGAGCCTAAATCCAAAGGTGATGAAGAAAAAATCAGTGCAGGATTACAGAGAATACAGGATGAAGATCCTACATTCAAAGTTACATTAAATACCGAAACACGTCAAACTCTAATTTCAGGTGTAGGCGAACAGCATCTTGATGTTATTGTCAGCAAGTTGAAATCTAAATTTGGCGTTAGTGTTAATCTGGTTGATCCAAAGGTACCTTACAGAGAAACAATAAGGAAAAAGGTTAAAGCAGAAGGAAAACATAAGAAGCAGAGCGGTGGCCATGGTCAGTATGGACATGTCTTTATTGAATTTGAGCCAGGTGAAAGCGAAGATTTGATTTTCGAAGAAAAGATATTCGGAGGAGCTGTTCCTAAGCAATATTTCCCTGCTGTTGAAAAAGGTTTAAGAGAATCAATACAAAAAGGAGTCTTAGCCGGATATCCGGTAGTTAACTTGAAGGCTACTTTGGTAGATGGTTCATTCCACCCTGTAGACTCTTCGGAAATGGCATTTAAAATAGCCGCCAGCCTTGCATACAAGAAGGGTATGGCTGAAGCATCGCCGGTTCTTCTGGAACCAATTATGCATGTTGAAGTTTATGTCCCGGAAAGCTACATGGGTGATATTATAGGTGATTTAAATAAAAGAAGAGGAAGAATTCTCGGTATGAATCCTATGGAAGGCGGAATTCAGCAAATAGTTGCCGAAGTGCCTCAAGCTGAAATGTTCAAATATGCAACTGACTTAAGATCCATGACACAAGGTAGAGGATATTTCAGTGAAAGTTTTGCAAGATATGAAGAAGTTCCGCCGAATATAAGCCAGAAGATAATTGAAGAAGCCAGAAAGAACATGGCTGACGAAGATAATGATGAATAAATTAATAAATAATTGATTAATAAGATAGATAATTTATTAATAAATTAATGAATAATTGATTTAAGAATAATTAATTTATAAATTACTAAATAATTGATTAATAAATTGTTGAATAAAGAGAATTTAGAGGGGACATTTAGTTCTTACTTATAAGAAAAGATGTCCCCTTACCTTTCTCTTTTTATTTTTTATTTTTATTTTTAGCGAAGCAATGAGGAATAATTACCGAGTCTATTAATTTACATTTTCCGGTCTTAATAAAATCCTTATAAATTAATATCTTTCCGGTCTAAATAATTCATCTCTTCCAGGTCTTAGTAATTCATATTTTCAGTTTTAATATTTTCTATTTTAATGATTCATAATGTTTCGGTGATATGGTTCGGTTCAAAGCCGCATCGTAACGCTTAAACCTGCATTGGATTTAATATACATTTATTAAAAAAATACTTGCAAATAATAAATATATAATTTATAATATAAGTGAAGGTCAAAGATAGTCAAAATCAATTTAACCGTTGAAGAAGGAAGGTGGGTGATACTCATGGCGGTTCTTAGTGATATGATAGAGCAATTTATTAAAAAGATGATAGAAGAGATGGACGGAGTAATTGAAATTCAGAGAAATGAGTTAGCCGATTATTTTAACTGCGTTCCTTCACAGATTAATTATGTTATAGATACACGTTTTACTAGTGAAAGAGGATATTATGTTGAAAGTAGAAGAGGTGGAGGAGGGCACATTAAAATAAGGCGGATCAATTTTAAAGAACCCTCTTCATATCTCATGCATATTATAAACTCATTGGGAGACAGTATAACACAGCAGCTTGCTGAAGTTTTTATTGTCAATCTGGCTGAAAATAATATTATAAACGAAAGAGAAGCTCTGCTGATGAAGGCGGCAACTAACGACAAAGTTCTGGGAAGTTTATCCAAGACAAATAAGGATAGAGTGAGAGCTTCTATTTTAAAAAATATGTTAGTAAGTCTTTTGGTATGAATCTTTATTTTTTTATAAGGGAAGTGGTTTAATGTTATGTGAATTATGCCATATGAGGCCGGCAAGAGTACATTTTACTAATATTGTAAACAATCAGAAAGTGGAAATGCATATTTGTGAACAGTGTGCCAATGAAAAGGCACAGCTTAGTTTTGCATTTCCTTCATTTCCCGCAAATCTGAACGGTTTAATCACGGAACTTCTAGGATTTGATATTGACAGCGGAAGTAGTGCTAAGTTCCAGAATCAGTATTTAGGAACTATACCTAGAAGAAAACAGTGTGAAAAATGCGGGATGACATTGGATGAATTTTTAAAAGCAGGCAAGGTTGGTTGCAGCAATTGTTATACTGCTTTTGATGAGAAGCTCAATCCTTTAATAAGAAGGCTTCAGGGGAGTGTTAAGCATAACGGAAAAGTGCCTGCTAATGTAGCGAAGAAAGCGTCTGTAAATCAGAAAATTGAAGAATTAAAAGAAATGCTAAATAGGGCTATAGAAAGAGAAGAATACGAGAAAGCGGCAGAGATTCGGGATAAGATCAAGAGCTTGGAGGTGAGTCTTAATGATGATGGGGGGAACGACTAAAAACAGCGGGATAGTAATGAGCAGCAGAATAAGGCTCGCCAGAAATTTAAATGAATATCCCTTTCCAATAAAGATGAATAATGCACAAGCAGGAGAAATC
>DUMC01000056.1 GCA_012840075.1 Clostridiaceae bacterium
AAAAAAAGAAACAATGGCTCCCGATGGAAATATTTATGTATTAGCTTCAGTAGTAGAAGCTAGAAACATGATAAATTTTCCAGGATTTGGTATGAGGAAGGATTGGTTAAAGAAATTAGGCTTAAACGAACCAGATACTATTGAAGACTGGTATAACATATTAAAAACTTTTAAGGAGAAAGATCCTAATGACAACGGTCAAGCTGATGAAATTCCTTTTTTAGGAGGAATAAAAACACTATATTATTTTGGGGAGGCATATGGTTTGTCTATTACTGAGATAACAAAAGGTTGGGCGATAGATGAGAACGGAAAGGTTCAATATCATTGGATACATCCAAACCTTAAAGAATTTCTAATTGAAATGAATAAATGGTATAAAGATGGACTTCTTGATCCTGATCTTCTTTCTCAATCAACTGATAAATATAATGCCAGAGCTATTGGTAATATTGCAGGAGCTGTTCAGCAGTACACAATGATGTTTCCTCAATGGAATGCACAAATGAAAGAGAATTATCCTGAGGCTAATTGGGGAAGTGTTATTCCTCCTAAAGGACCATGGTGACATAGGTTTTTGGAAAAAGGGATGGCTACCACTAAAGATTATTTTGCTATTACAAGAGATTGTAAAAGCCCGGAAATAGCTATAAAATGGTTAGATTATGTATATGCTAGTGAAGAAGGTAAAATTTTGATGGGTAATTTTGGAATTGAAGGTGTAAGCTATGATATGATTGACGGAAAGCCTGTTTTTAAAGAGGAAATTTTAAAAAGTCCTAAAGGGCCAGGATTTGAATTGTGGGCATTAGGTGTAGGTGGTTTTATACCAACAATACTCATGGAAGAAAGGATACAGCAATTATTCGGTCAATATAAGGAAGAAGTCGAATCAGTCAGAAGGTCAACCCAATACTTTGTTTCACCTTTTCCGAATGTGATGTCTAGTAAAGAAGAAGCACAAGAATTAGCAAACGTTATGGCAGATATTGAGACATATGTAGATGAAATGATAACCAAATTCATAATAGGTCAAGTTTCCATAGATAATTTTGATAAATATGTTCAGGAAGTAAAAAATATGAATATTCAAAAAGCTATAGAAATAAAGCAGGCACAATACGATAGAGCTTCAAAATAACAAATTAATTTTTACTTATTTTAGCTATTATAGAATCTAAAAGAATAATAATCAAAAAGCTTTATGAAATTAAAACCTTAAAATTACAAAAATCGAATAAAGCTAAGGAAAAAAATAAATAAAATTAAAAAAAGCACAAAGAATGTCTATTAAGAACAAATATAACCTAGCTTTTCTTTTCTAAAAGTTTTAAGTTTAAACATTGCAGCAGCTGTAAACCTGGAGTAATGAAGCGGTCTTCCGGTAGTACAGCTGCTTTTATTTTCATGATAATTATCATAACCTTTAAAATTGGTTAACGATTTAAACTTTTTAAAAATAACATTATAGACACTTTAATTAAATATATATTAAAATTAGATTTAACATTGAGGCAGTTTTTATAATTAACATGAATATATAAATGAAGATTAAAATAGCTTTGATTAATAGCTTTATAATTTTTATTATACAGTATAAACATCCGGATAATTTATGTATAAAGTAGTTATTTCATTTTGAATGGAATGGGATTATTTCGTATAGAGAGGAAGTATTAATATGAGAAGTGATATAGTTAAAAAAGGAATAGAAAAAGCCCCGCATCGTTCATTGTTCAAAGCAATGGGATATACGGATGAAGAAATAAAGCGTCCGTTAATAGGTATAGCAAATTCAAAAAGCGAAATAATTCCGGGGCATATCCATCTAGATAAAATAGCGGAAGCTGTTAAAGCAGGTATAAGAATGGCAGGAGGGACTCCTGTAGAATTTGGTGTGATAGGAGTTTGTGACGGTATAGCGATGGGGCATCTTGGCATGAAATATTCTCTTGCAACAAGGGAACTTATTGCGGATTCTTGTGAAGCTATGGCACTTGCCCACAGTTTTGACGGTATGGTATTTATACCGAATTGCGATAAAATCGTGCCGGGTATGCTTATGGCTGCTGCAAGGATAAATATTCCTTCGATAGTAATAAGCGGTGGACCCATGCTTTCAATAAAAATTAATGATGAATATGCAGATCTTAATAGCGTGTTCGAAGCTGTTGGTGCATATAAGGTCGGAAAAATTACAGAGGAAGAACTCTTGGACTATGAAAATAACGCATGTCCGGGTTGCGGTTCATGCTCAGGGATGTTTACGGCAAATTCAATGAATTGCCTGACGGAAGTTTTAGGATTAGGATTACCGGGTAACGGGACGATTCCTGCAGTTTATGCTCACAGAATAAGACTTGCTAAGCAAGTCGGCATGAAAATCATGGAGTTGATAGAAAAGAATATAAAACCATCGGACATATTAAAACCAAAGGCTTTTGAAAATGCCCTTGCAGTAGATATGGCCTTAGGATGTTCAACAAATTCAGTACTTCATCTGCTGGCTATAGCTAAAGAGGCCGGTATAGAGCTGGATTTGGATAAGATTAATAAAATTAGTTCCAGAGTGCCAAATATATGCAAACTTGCACCCGCCGGTAAGCATCATGTGCAGGACCTTCATGCGGCAGGTGGAATACCGGCAGTGTTAAAAGAACTTTCATCCAAAAATCTCATTGATGATAGCCTATTAACAGTCACAGGAAAAACTATAAGGGAAAATATTGAAAAAGCCAGAGTTTTGGATAGGGAAGTAATAAGATCTGTAGATGATCCATACAGCCCCACGGGTGGGATAGCAGTATTAAAAGGGAATCTTGCTCCTGAAGGAGCTGTTGTAAAACGCTCGGCCGTTGCGCCGGAAATGCTTTGCCATAAAGGGCCGGCACGGGTTTTTGATTCGGAAGACGAAGCAATTGAAGCAATATATAACGGCAAGATTTCAAAGGGCGATGTAGTTATCATAAGGTACGAAGGTCCGAAAGGAGGACCCGGAATGAGAGAAATGCTTGGTCCTACTTCGGCAATAGCAGGTATGGGACTTGATAAGGATGTGGCCTTGATAACTGACGGTAGATTCTCCGGTGCTACAAGAGGTGCATCAATAGGGCATGTCTCACCTGAAGCCATGGAAGGAGGACCTATTGCCTTAGTTCAAGACGGTGATATTATCAGCATCGATATACCCAATGGACAACTTAACATGGAAGTTTCAAAAGAGGAACTTGATAATAGAAAGAAAAAATGGAAATGTCCTGAACCGAAAATAACGAAAGGATATTTGGGTAGATATTCAAGACATGTGTCTTCAGCCAGCAAGGGGGCAGTGTTATGAAGTTGACAGGTGCGGAAATTATAATACAATGCTTACTTGAACAGGGTGTTGATACTATATTTGGCTTTCCCGGCGGAGCAGTCTTATACATTTATGATGCGCTTTATAAAGTTCAAGATAAAATAAGGCATATATTAACCTCCCATGAACAGGGAGCGGCGCATGCTGCTGACGGTTATGCACGTTCTACAGGAAAGGTTGGAGTGTGTCTTGCTACATCAGGACCCGGTGCAACAAATTTAGTAACAGGTATAGCTACAGCTTATATGGATTCAGTACCGATTGTTGCTATCACAGGTCAGGTAGCTACATCACTTCTTGGAAAAGACTCTTTCCAAGAAGTTGATATTACAGGAATCACCATGCCCATTACAAAACACAATTACATTGTTAAGGATATAAACAAGTTGGCGGACGTAATGAGGGATGCCTTTTATATAGCAAAATCAGGAAGACCGGGACCGGTATTAGTTGACGTGTGCAAGGATGTGACAGCGGCCGTTGCAGAATATGAACCTAAAGCTCCTAAAGAAATTCTTCCCGTTCCTGTTGAAAGTTCGGAAGAGGAGATCAATGCGGCTGCAGAAAAAATAAAAAAAGCACAAAAACCCTTAATCTTAGCCGGAGGAGGAGTTTCCATTGCAAATGCCGTAGAGGAACTCCGTCTGTTAGCTGAAAAATTACGAATTCCGGTTACAACTACTCTTATGGGACTTGGGGCATTCCCTTCAAATCATGAATTATACACAGGTATGGTGGGAATGCACGGAACAAGAACATCAAATATGGCAATTAACGAGTCGGATTTACTAATAGCTGTAGGAACCAGGTTTAGCGACAGGGTTGTCAGCAATGCCAGAAAATTCGCTCCGAAGGCTGAAATCATCCACATTGATATTGATCCTGCAGAAATAAACAAAAACGTTAATGCTCATTATCCTCTTATAGGTAATATAAAGATAATATTAAAGAAATTGATAGATTTAACCGAATCCAGGAAAGACAGCGAATGGAATGAGAAAATTTACAAGTGGAAAGCCGCATATCCTCTTAAATATCGCAAGGATAATGTTTTAAGACCTCAATATATTGTAGAGAGAATTTACGAATTGACCAAAGGTGAAGCTATAATTACAACCGAAGTCGGTCAAAATCAGTTATGGGCAGCTCAATTTTATAAATATAACAGACCAAGGCAGTTTATATCATCAGGTGGCCTAGGAACAATGGGATTTGGTCTTGGAGCGTCTATAGGTGCTCAACTTGGTAATCCTGATAAGAAAGTGATTAATATAGCAGGAGACGGAAGCTTCAGAATGAATTGTAACGAATTGGCAACTGCGGTTGAATATAAACTGCCTATTGTAATAGCAATTCTTAACAACAGGGCACTTGGCATGGTGAGACAATGGCAGAATTTATTCTATGATTCAAGGTACTCTTCAACTACAGTAGACAGAGGTACTAATTTTGTAGCTTTAGCTGAAGCATATGGTGCCATGGGTATAAACGTAACAAAACCTGAAGAAGTAGATGACGCAATTACCAAGGCACTTGCTTCAATTGACAGACCCGTGTTAATTAACTTTGAAATTGACAAAGATGAAAAAGTATTTCCAATAGTACCACCAGGAGCACCAATCAGCGAATTGATAGATGAATAAAACGAAATTAAGCGGAGTCAGAATTAATCAAACATGAAACGGGGTCATGCTTGAATTATCTACTTACTATAAATAATTCGAGCATGACCCCGTTATTCTTCAAGCCTGACCCTATTATTTTTCTTTTTAAAATTCCTTGACGTCAATATTCTTCTCTAGTATAATATATCCTAATATTTTGACGGATGTATTCGAAGTGCATTTAATAATTAAGCAATGTTATTGTATATAAAATATATTGTATAATACAAGATATATTGTATATAAAATATAAGAAACTGTTTATAAGACATACTTTTTTTATTACTTAAAAATAATATTGTTAAGTTAAACCGGTATAAAAATATTTTATATAAAAGCAAATAACAGACAAAAATAATATAAAAAAATAATTAATAAAATAATTAACACAATAATTAACACATGAAAAACTAAGAAATAAGTTACTTTAGCTATTTAAGACTGAATGGAAGTTAAACTATCGAAGGGGTGAAGAGCCATGGATAATAGTAAGTTTGCAAAAGAAGGGCTTACATTCGATGATGTGCTGCTTATTCCGCAAAAATCGGATGTATTGCCAAGAGACGTAGATTTAACAACTTATTTGACCAGAGATATTAAACTAAATATACCTCTTGTTAGTGCTGCAATGGATACGGTTACTGAATCGCGTTTAGCCATAGCCATAGCCAGAGAGGGTGGAATAGGAATAATTCATAAGAACATGAGCATCGAAGAACAAGCAACTGAAGTTGATAAAGTCAAAAGATCAGAGCATGGGGTTATAGTAGACCCTTTTTATTTATCTCCGGATCATACAATTTATGATGCGCTGCAATTAATGGCCAAATATAGGATTTCAGGTGTTCCTATAACTGAACATGGGAAATTAGTCGGAATATTGACAAACAGGGATTTGCGATTTGAAACTGATTACAGTAGGAAGATCAGTGAGGTCATGACAAAAGAGAACCTGATTACGGCACCTGAAGGAACAACTCTGGAAGAAGCAAAGGAAATATTAAGAAAGTATAAAATTGAAAAGCTACCTATTGTTGATGAAGATGGATATCTCAAAGGATTAATAACAATAAAAGATATAGAAAAAGCTATCCAATATCCAAATTCAGCGAAAGATTCCAACGGTAGGTTATTAGTAGGTGCTGCTGTCGGAGTAACAAAAGATATGATGGAAAGAGTGGAAGCCCTCGTAAGCCAAAAAGTTGACGTGATTGTCATAGATTCGGCTCATGGACATTCAGCAAATATTATAAACAGTTTGAAACGTATTAAAGAAAAATATCCTTATCTTCCTGTAATAGCAGGAAATGTTGCTACTGAAGAGGGTACAAGAGATCTCATAGAAGCAGGTGCGGATGCAGTTAAGGTAGGAATCGGACCCGGTTCAATTTGTACAACGAGAGTTGTGGCAGGAGTTGGTGTACCGCAGATAACAGCTATTTTTGATTGCGCAAATGCGGCTAATGAATATGGAATACCTATAATTGCAGACGGTGGAATTAAATATTCCGGTGATATAGTCAAAGCAATTGCTGCAGGCGCAAATACAGTAATGATCGGCAATTTATTTGCCGGGACGGAAGAAAGCCCGGGAGAATCAGAAATTTATCAAGGACGGCGTTTTAAAGTATATAGAGGTATGGGCTCGCTTGGGGCAATGCAAAAAGGAAGTAAAGACAGATATTTCCAGGAAGATGCCAATAAGTTAGTTCCGGAAGGTGTTGAAGGAAGGGTTGCATATAAAGGTCCGTTGTCTGACATAGTATTCCAGTTAGTTGAAGGTATGAGGCACGGTATGGGATACTGTGGTGCCAGAACTATTGAAGAGCTGCAGAAAAATTCGAAATTTATCAGAATTACTAATGCAGGGCTAAAAGAAAGCCATCCGCATAGCATAATTATAACAAAAGAAGCACCTAACTATAGTACGGTAAGTGTTTAAGAACGGTAAGTAAATTTTTAAGATAGCTATAATCAGGGGAGTGCTATGTAGATTTCCAAAGCGGCAATATAGGACTTTTGCAATGTAAGATTTTTGCAAATGTAAGATTTTTGCATAATCCGCACATTTAATAAATATTATAGTTATAAAGATATCATAGCTAAAGATATCATAACTATAAAGTATAAAAGAATATAGACAGGAAAATAAATACTAGCAGGGGATAGCACATGAATGATGTTTTATTGGTTATCACGGACAATAACCAAAGAAGTAATGATAGCAAAAATATTAAGTTATTGCCGCTTGACAAGATTTTCTATAAAAGCAAAATAATAGATAATATTAACAATAACTTGATGGAAATCAAAGAAGACGAAAACCGAAAATCAGCACGGAGGATTTTTTTAATAAAAGTACCGGAAAAATACCTCAGTGTAAAATTTTATGGCAAAAAAGGAATAAAAAAATCATATGAAGCTAAAAAACTTATCGTAGACAAGGTTAATTTATTTTGCTATGAAGAAGGAATAGGAATGCATTTTTATTCTAAAAGATTGACAGAACTTTACCATATTGAGTTGCAGAACAAGGTGGTTTCCGAATTAGAATCGCTTTCATATGATGATTATGTATTTTCCAGACGCAATTACAGAAATAAACCTTACAAAAAAGGTTATAATAGATATTACTATAATTTAAATAAAGATTATTATAACTTAAATGATAGAAAAATTTCTGCTATTTGCTACAATAATTTCGAGGGCGATCCTGCTAATTTAGGAAAGACACTTTTTCGCTCGCTAACATTGGATATAATTGACATTATTTGCAAATATAGAAAAATTCAATTATTGCAGTCGGAAATAACCATAGTAGGCAATAAAGAAAATAAACACGATATTTTGGCAATGATGTGGAAGCTTTCCCAATTAGCAAAGTACATTACAATAATTACCAGTGATGTGAATACCGGCTGGATAGAATCCGAAGCTGAGGAAATATATAATAATACAGGATTGGCTGTAAATATATCAAATAATTATAAATCAACCCCTATTAATTCAGAAGTGTTAATAAACTACGGAAATGTTTTTGAATTAAGTGCTTATGAAGGACTTAAACGCCGTACCGTAATAATTAACAACAGCTTGAATGATTATAGCCTGGGAAACGAAAAGATCAGGATCAGAAACCCTTTAGTTGATAAAATTGAGGTAGGCTTCCCAGTTAATTTTCCAAATGAATTAAAGACATTGACTCCTGAGCACTTTAGTACTAATCAATTAGCTGCGATTATACTCGGAAGCAAACATGGATGGTCTGAAAATAAGATGGAACAAAGCTTTAAAGAAGAAGGATTTCACATCAAAAACCTGTCAGGTTCTAATTTAGACTTATTATCTTAATAAAATTGGATTTAATATAATATAATAAAATTTACGCAAGGCTAAACTTATTGACAATGAAAACGTTGTAATTTATAATAAACTAGATTGAAAGAAGGCTTTAAAATGTCTTAAAAAATGCTAAATAGAAGCTGTAAACGAGGTAAAAATATAAATAAAAATCTGCTCCTAAATTAAGTGCAAAATAATTCTTTAATTTATGAATCTACACAAAAGCACTGGTAAAATCAGTGCTGTTTGTGTTTATTAATGAATTTGCATAAAGAGAGAATAAATAAAGCTTTTATGCATATATTATCAACACAAAAAATGAAAACACAAAAATGAAATAGTAAAGGAGAGTCTTCCTATGGCAACAAAAAAAGAAGTTATATTAACTTATGAGGGGTTAAAAAAACTTGAAAAAGAGCTTGAATACTTAAAAGTTATTAAAAGAAGGGAAATTGCAGAAAGAATTAAGCAGGCTCTTTCTTTTGGCGATTTATCGGAAAATTCCGAATATGATGAAGCTAAAAATGAACAAGGGCAGGTAGAGGCAAGAATTGTTCAAATTGAAAATATTCTTAAGAATGCAAAAATAATAGATGAAGAAGATGTGGATACAGAGTCCGTTAGCCTAGGATGCAAGGTTACGGTTTTAGATATAGAAATGAATGAGGAGTTTGAATATTATATTGTCGGATCCATGGAAGCAGATCCTGCAAAATCGAAAATATCTAATGAATCTCCGGTAGGTAAAGCTTTAATTGGCAGAAAAAAAGATGAAATAGTAGATGTTGAAGTTCCTGCGGGAACTGTTCGGTTAAAAATATTAAATATTGATAAATAAACTCTTTTTTGTTAGAAAAATAAAACTTTTTTGTTTTGATATGAAAAACCTTCATGTAAATTTTGTTGAAAATTATAACTAAATTGTATATACTATATTTAATATGCTATATTATGTAATTTAGTAATTTGATAATACCAAGTATTGTTGAAGTGTTAAATGTTAAATGAACAAGTGTTCTAACTATTTATGTTAAATAATAAACAAGATATTATATTAATTAATAATAAACAATATTGAGTTATTAATGGAATTATTTCAATAGTCAAATTTTATGTACTAACATTTAGTTGTTTTTTTGTACAAGCTGATGCTAAAAATAAATGCTTAGGAGATGAATGGTGGTTGATGATATGACGGATGAAAACACATTTGTAAATAATGATGTAAACATAGCGGAGACTGATGAAAATAACTTAAGAGAAATACTAAGAGTAAGACGGGAAAAACTAAATGAACTAAAGAGAAATAATAAGGATCCCTTTAAAGAAGTAAAATATGAAGTTAATAGTTCATCTTTGCAAATAAAGGAAAACTTTGAAAGCATGGAAGGTCAAAGAGTATCCATAGCGGGTAGGATTATGTCCAAAAGAGAAATGGGTAAGGCTTCTTTCTGTGATATACAGGACAGGGACGGAAGAATACAGCTTTATGTAAGAATAAACGAAGTTGGAGAAGAAGCATATGAGGATTTTAGGAAATATGATATTGGTGACATTATTGGGGTTGAAGGTGAAGTATTCAAAACAAAAAAAGGTGAAATATCAGTAAAAATTGATAAAATAAAACTTTTGGCAAAATCACTGCAACCTTTGCCTGAAAAATGGCACGGCCTGAGGGATGTTGAATTAAGGTACAGGCAAAGGTATGTTGATTTAATTGTTAATCCGGAAGTTAAGGAAACATTTATTAAAAGGTCGAAAATAATAAAATCCGTTAGAAAGTATCTTGATAACAGAGGATTTCTTGAAGTTGAGACACCTCTTTTAAATCCTATACCAGGAGGAGCAAATGCAAGACCTTTTATAACCCACCATAACACTTTGGACATTGATTTGTATTTAAGGATAGCTCCTGAACTGTACTTAAAAAGACTTATCGTAGGTGGGTTAGAGAAGGTATATGAACTTGGACGGATGTTCAGAAACGAAGGAATGTCAATTAAGCATAATCCCGAGTTTACTATGATGGAAGTTTATCAAGCATATGCTGATTACAAAGATATGATGGACCTAGCAGAAGGTATAATAACCACTGCTGCAATGGAAGTTACAGGTGGTACAAAAATAGTATATCAGGGAGAAGAAATTGATTTAACTCCTCCATGGAATAGGATTACAATGTTAGAAGCTGTTAAAAAATATGCAGGAATAGATTTTGATCAAATAACCGGTGATGAGGAAGCAAGAAGAGTAGCAAAGGAAAGGGGGATTCAGGTAGAAGAAAACGCTAAATGGGGCGAAGTTTTAAATGCCTTTTTTGAGGAATATGTTGAAGATAATTTAGTACAACCTACCATTGTCTATGACTATCCGGTTGAAATATCTCCTTTGACTAAAAGGAAACCGGACAGACCTGAACTTACAGAAAGATTTGAGATATTCATCGTCGGAAGAGAATTTGGAAACGCATATTCAGAATTAAATGACCCGATAGATCAAAGAGAAAGATTTTTAGATCAAATGAGAAAAAGGGAAGCAGGAGATGAAGAGGCAAACATGATAGATGAGGATTTCCTGAATGCCCTTGAATATGGTATGCCGCCAACCGGAGGACTCGGAATCGGTATTGACAGGTTAGTAATGCTACTTACTGATTCATACTCTATACGAGACGTTTTATTGTTCCCTACGATGAGACCTAGGACTTAATTGCACGGGGAAGAAATTGCAACAAAAACTATAATAAATATTTATAAATGTTTATTATAAATGCTTCGATGAGCCAGGAATAACCTAGAACAACTTTTATATTGGTTGGAAAGGGGGAAAGTTTGTGCGCAAAGAAGAAGCATATAAAATTCTTGGACTGAAAGAAGGGGCACCTAGGATAGAGATCGAGAAAAAGTACGCTGTATTGTTAAGAAAGTATAAGTCATCTGCGGGAAAACAGGAAGCTGACCAAGGAGAAGAGACTGAAGTTAACTTTGATAAGATAACGGAAGCATATAATTTGTTAATGGGCTATATAACGGAAGAAGAATTAGAAGCAAGAAAAATTCCTAAAAAACGCAATCCTTTTTTTGAGAAAATAGGGATTGACGAGGATAAGCTCAAGAATAATCTTTACTATTTCAGGTATCATATAATTGCAGGAATAGCTCTTCTTATTATAATAGCATTAAGTGTAAGAAGTTGTGTAACAAGAGTGAATCCAAACCTGAATGTAGTATTTATGGGAAATTTGTTATGCAATAATACAGAGAAATTGGAAGAAGATCTGGTAAGATTAATTCCTGGTGTTAATGCAGTAGGAATAGAAAACTTATATTTATCAGCTCAGCAAGAAAAAACGGATCCCCAAATGCAAATGGCAATGTTGCAGAAAGCGATGGTTCTGGTTGCAGCAGGAGATGTTGATATATTTATTTTAGACAAAGCAAATTTTGACAGATACGCAGTACAAGGCGCATTTATAAAACTTGATGACTTTGTAGCACAACATAATATTCCTGAAGAGAAGCATTATAAGTCAAAGGTTGAGAATGAGGATGATAAGGAATATATTTACGGAATAGACATTTTAAACAGCAAGATACTGAAAGAAGCAGATACGGTAGGACAACAACTAATAGCATCTATAAGTGTTAACGGGAAGAATTATGAAAATGCTGTTAAATTTTTAGAGCTTCTATTAGAAGAAGCGGAAGAGAAATGAACAATGTACCCAATGACAAGATAATGAAATGGTGATAAGTATGAAACAAGAATTGAATATATATGAGGAAAATATGACAAATTATGTAAAAGTTGTAATATCCGGAGAAGTAGATATCTACACATCTACGAAATTAAAGGAAAAACTTTATGATATAATTGACAAAAATGATAAAGATTTAAAAATAGATTGCAGCCAGCTAAAGTATATAGACAGCACAGGTCTTGGGATATTTGCAGGTGCTTTTAAAAAAGCTAAGGAATTTGATAGGAAAATATACCTGACCGGGTTAAAAAGCAATATAAAAAAATTGTTCGTCATTACCGGTCTGGATAAGTTATTTATAATTGAGGAGTGAAGTGATTAAAAATGGGAACATCTGCTGATATCATAGAGTTAATGCTTCCTTTAAAAGCCGAATATGTTAGTATTGCAAGACTTACTGCTTCGGGTATAGCAAGTAGAATGGGATTTGATATTGAAGTAATTGAAGATATTAAAGTTGCTATATCCGAAGTGTGCAGTAAGTATGTACAAAAAGGCAGTTCCTTAGCTGAAAAATTCAAGATTATTTTTACAGTATCGGAAGATTGTCTTACCATTACATTTAATTCGGAAGACAAATCACTAAGATGCATTTTTAATAAAGAAGATGATGAATTAGCCATATCTATTTTAAATGCATTGATGGATGAAGTGCAGCTATGTATAGATAATAATGATGATTATTTACTTACTATGTCAAAATATCTTGAGAGGAAAATGTAGTAATGCAGCAAAAGGACAAGGAAGTTAAAATGAAATTAACTTCTCCGGATAAAGAAGAAGAATTATTTCGTGCTTATAAAGCAAATCCTACTATTAAGAACAGGAATATTATTGTTAACAAATATCTTTATCTTGCTGAAATCATAGCTAAGAAGTTTCTAAACAGGGGAGTAGAATATGATGACATTTTTCAAGTCGCTTCTATCGCTTTAATAAAGGCAGTGGAACGTTTTAGTCCTGATAAAGGTGTTAAATTTGTCAGTTTTGCGACCCCTACAATAGTTGGTGAAATTAAAAGGTTTTTCCGGGATAAAGCTTCAATTATTAGGATACCCAGAAGAATATACGAAGATTACAGGAAAGTTCACAAGGCCAAAGAATATCTGTACAACGTACTGCAGAGATCTCCGAGGGTTGATGAGATAGCGGAATACCTAAATATTAGTGAGGAAGCTGTACTTGAAATAATTGAATCAAAGAATATATTCAACATGAAATCTTTTGATCAAGCGGCTTATACTGATGATGATATAGAATTACATGAAACTATCGGTGAAGAAGACAGTTCTTTTGAAAGAATAGAAAATCATGATTTCCTGATGAGAAGCCTTGATAAGTTTAATGATATTGAAAAGGAATTCATAAAAATGAGATACTATGAAAATATGACACAAAAAAGCATAGCTGAAGTTTTAGGTGTGTCTCAAATGTATGTATCGAGAATGGAAAAGAAAGTTCTAAGAAAATTAAAAATGATATTGGAGAAGTAGATAAATTAAACAAATCAGTTTATGTTTTTACATAAATAAAAATGGGTAAATACTATTAGTTGAATGCGAAGCATAATATATTTAGTTCGCAAGTTAACTAATAGTATTTTAACTGTGTTTTATTCTATTGATCGTTTTTATAACTTAACTATTAACATTTGAATAAGGATGGATATAGCCTTGAACTGCATTGATTTACTAACAATATTTTATAAGACGATACCGAGTAGCCTTAATATAGTAGGCACTACAGTGAAAGAAATTTTAAGACATATAGAAAAATCCTATGGCAGTGAAATTGATGAAGAGATTCTTTTTGAGTTGAGAGTCGTGTTGAATGAACTGATAGTAAATGCAATCATTCATGGTAATAAATTTGATGTTAGAAAGAAGATAAAAATTACTTCTGGTCTGACAAAAGATAAAAGAGCTTATTTTATAATTACAGACGACGGTGACGGTTATGATTATAACTACATTTTAAAAAAATGCAATGAGCTGCCGCATATGGCATGTAATGAGCACTTATCTGAGAGCGGCAGAGGAATTTTAATAGTAAAAAGCCTGTGTGAGCAAATCATTTTTAACAAAAACGGTAGCGAAGTAATGATAATAAAAAAACTGGAAAAAGATTAAATATTTCCGTAAATTCTCAAAATACCAAACAAAAAGCTATTACTGTTTAATATAATTAAGCGGGAACAAGCTAAGATATGTCCCCGTTTAATTATTTATGCAAAATTAACTTCTCTTAACTCCATAATTAATTCAAATTCCATACTTAATCCTATACAGAAGTATGATATGAATCATAAAAGTTATCCTTCATATAATCCATAAGCATTATTTACATCTTGAACAAACATAATACCATTACCGGGTTCATCTATTTTAAGCTCTTTTCTTATTGATTCAACAATAGCTTCAACTAAAGATGACTTTGAGAGAATCATAACAACTTCTTTTTCAGGTTCAATTGCCATGGAGAATAATGTACTGGTTTCATGTATACCTGAACCCCTGGCATTGATAATAGTGCCACCTGTTGACCCGGCTTTGGTAGCAGCATCTATAACTTCTTCAGCTTTGCCTTTATCAACAACAACGAAAATTACGTTGTACATTGTATTTTTTACACCTCTATCCTCTTTAATAATTTTATTATCAAAATCACATTTTAAGTTATGAACACCAATAAGGTTTTTCACAGAAGTACTAAAAGCTATACCGTGATGTGGTTTTTCCAATTTCAGTTCCTTATTTAATTCTTCCAGGGCAACTAATGCTTTTTGTTTTGAAGTTGCCAATAATACAATTTCTTTCCTGATATCGGACAAATCCAACAATTTAAGAATACGGCTTTGGGCAGTACCTTTGCCTAAAAATATGGTTCCGCCGCTTATTCCAACTTTTTTTGCAATCTTAATTACTTTACTGCCTTGCCCGAAATTTACAATTACACAGATCAATTCACCTTCTACTATATCAAGGAGTGCTTGCGGTTTTTCCATCTACCTCTAAACCTCCTTTTTTAGTTTTTATTTTATATATAAAACCTAAGGTTTGCAATGCTATTAAAGGTGTTAAAGCAACCATTGATATTACACCAAATCCATCTATAAGGACATCGGCTCCTTCAGTTGCTTCAGCAATTCCCTGAGCAAAAGCTAAGATAAAAGTTGCTGTCATAGGGCCGGAAGCAACTCCGCCGGAATCAAAAGCTATACCTATAAAAAGACCCGGTACAAATTGCATTAATGCAATGGCTATTATATAGCCGGGTAAAAGATAATGCCACAATTTAACACCAGGCACCATAATTTTAATTATTGTCAAAGCTACCGAAAAAGCAACTCCAATTGACAGTGAAAGAAATACCGAGCCTCTTTTTACATATCCGCTGGTTATTTCTTCTATTTGATGAGTTAGCACGTGCACTGCAGGCTCTGCTAATATTGTTACCAATCCAAGAAAAAATCCTACAAGAATGGCATAAAATTTATTTCCCATAGATGCCGCTCCATATCCGACAATACTTCCTACCTCCATAAATCCTGCATTTACAGCACTTAAGAACAAAACTAATCCAACAAAAGCATATACAATTCCTTTTAGTATCTTGCTAAGAGCTTTTTTGGACAGTTTAAAGGAGATTACCTGAAAGATTAAGAATAAAACTATGATAGGAGAAAGAGCGAGGAGGATCTGCAAAGATACAGAAGGAATTTCATTTAAAAAAGGTGATATAATCGAAGATGATTGTGACAGCGAAAGGTTTAAGCTACCGGTTAGGTTTTCAGGTTTTGAAACTATGCCCATAATCATAACACCTAATATAGCTCCTGCAGAGGCAATACCAACTAAACCGAAACTATCTTCTTCGGAAGACAAACTATCTTTCTTTAACTTGGTAACACCGGTATTTAAAGCTAACAAAAACGGTACAGTCATTGCACCTGTAGTTGCACCCGATGCATCAAAAGCTATTGCCAGAAATTCTGTTGGTGTAAATAATCCGAAAAAAAGTATAATGAAATAACATATGGTAAAAAATCTTCTAAGAGTTACGTTATAAACTATCCTAATCAAACCTAAAGCTACGAGAACTGCGATACCGATGGATACAACAATAATTATACCCCACATGGATATTACTTTGGACGTGACAAATTCAACTTGTCTTGCAAGTATATGTAAGTCAGGTTCAGCTATTGAAATCAAAAAACCTAAAATTAATCCACCAGCTCCTACGATCCATAACTTATTGCTCTTAATCAAAGTGGATCCCATATGGTTACCGATAGGTGTAATAGCTAAGTCAACGCCAAATAAAAATATCGTCAAACCAATTATAACTAAAACAGCACCTATGATGAATCTGATTAACACAGGTGTTTCAAGCGGTACTATTGTAAAATTCAGTATAAGAACTATTATGGTAATAGGAAGAACAGAAAACAAAACCTCTTTAAATTTTTCAGTAAGCAAGCTCAAGAGCAACTCACTTCCTTTCTAATTACTACATTTGTAAAATTTTTTATTTGGTGTGATCATAAAAAAATTCCACGTACTTTTCTAAACTTAAAGATTTAGATTACTGCTTAAATTTATAATAAAAATATATCATATTATAAAGCTTATGGTCAAATATATTATATTTATGTTATATTAAGGATTAATATGTTCCTTAATAACACAATATGCCATTTTTGTTTTCATAAGCTAATAAGAATTACTTACATTTGCACAGTATGTATTAATGTAGGTTACCAATCTGTATATCCTTTCAATAAAAGTAAACATATAGTTTAAGCATGTAATATGTATTAAAAAGCACGCAAAACAAAAAATTTAATAATTGAATGAAATATTTATGCTAAATAATATTTTAATAAAAATTTTAGTAAAAATATATAATATAAAAAAATATAAATTAAAAGAAAAATTAAGAAATAAATACGTATTTTAAAAAAATAGGAAAAAATTAAAATATTAAGCAAAAATTTCACAATTTTGCCTAGGTATACAGAAAACAAGCTTATTCTTGACATTTATTGCATTAATATAGTACATTAATGTTAGTATAGTCTATTATTAGATTATTAGCTTTTTATATTAAATTATTTTGAAAATTTTTAAGGGTCGAGGGTATTTTTTAATTAGATTTTAGCTTTAACGCAATAAAATAATAATTTGCAGAAGCCCAACTATAAAAGTGTTAAGCCGTTAATTCATAATTGACAATTATTTTGTTTTGCCATATAATAATTTGTTGTGTTAACATTATGTATACTGGGAGTGTTTACTTGAGCTGACTAAAAGCCGCTTGAGAGGTTGAATTGAAAAGTAAAGTGGTAATATGTACACTAAGTGTGTACAAAATCACATAGAATAATAAATGAAAATATTTCCGAAGCGCTTTTAGTTAGTGGAAAAGGGCAATTCCAAGGTGTTACATGATGTTTATTTTTTGTTTTATGTGGTTTGCAAGGTAATAGAATAAACAAGCGCATATAAGAGTGCACAATATAAGAGTATAAACGAGGAGTGTCATAAATGGGGTCTTATATAATAAAGCGAATAGCTGTGGGGATTGTGACGATATTTCTGGTTGCCACTATAACCTTCTTTTTAATGTATCTTGTTCCGGGTGGTCCGTTCCTATCTGAGAAATCTCCATCAAAACAGACAATTGAAGCTTTAGAAAGAAAATATGGATTAGATAAGCCTGTATATATACAATATCTTAATTATATGAAAGGCCTTATAAAATTTGATCTTGGTCCGTCCCTTAAAATGCGTGGACGTGAAGTGGTTGACATTATTAAGACAAGGTTTCCGATATCTGCTAAACTTGGCGGACTGGCTATGCTATTGGCAATATGTATCGGCATACCGATGGGTATATTTTCCGCTATCAACAGAGGCAAGTGGTTTGACAACATAGTTATGGTAATTTGCACTTTTGGTATAGCTGTTCCGGGTTTTGTAGTTGCTACTGTTTTGATGTATTTTTTTGGTGTAACATTGCATATTCTGCCTACACGCGGACTGGATAGTCCCGCACATTATATTTTACCGGTAACTGCTTTAGCATTTTATCCTACGGCATATATTTCAAGACTAATGCGTTCCAGTATGCTCGATGTGTTAGGTCAAGATTACATGAGGACAGCAAAAGCAAAAGGACTTTCACAATTTAAATCTTTGTTTAAACATGCCTTAAGGAATGCAGTTCTGCCAATTATAACTTACCTGGGGCCGGCACTTGCATATATTTTAACAGGTAGTCTGGTAGTTGAGAAAATATTTACTATACCAGGATTAGGAAGGCAATTCGTAAGTTCCATTACAGACAGAGATTATCCGCTTATAATGGGTTTGACGATATTTTTGGCTTTCTTACTAATTACTATGAATGTAATAGTAGACATTGTGTACAAGATTATCGATCCGAGGATTAAACTTAAATAAAATATATAAAAGTATTAAACAATTAGATTGTTAGATTGGGGGATAGGCTGGAAAATGGCCGAGAAAACAAAAGAGTTAACAGGAAAGAAATATCCGTTGAGTTTTCATTTGGATGTATCTGATTTTCTGCCGGCTGAAGAAAGCGAAAAACAGAGTGCCGTAGTGATGAGAGAAAGCATCAGCTTTTGGAAAGACGGACTCAGAAGACTAAGAAAGAATAAGCTTGCTATGACTTCACTGGCAGTTCTTATTATAATAATGATATTTGCTTTTATAGTACCTGAGATTTATCCGTATTCTTATGAACAGCAAATCAGAGGAAGTGAAAATCTCGGTATAATGAAATATTCAACACAAGAATTGGAACGTAAGGCAAACGGGGAATTCGTTTTTCCACATATATTAGGAACTGACAGTCTCGGCAGGGATTATGCCGTAAGGCTGATGATGGGAAGTAGAATATCTTTGATTGTAGGTATTATTGCAAGTTTAATTATATTATTAATAGGATCTACCTATGGAGCTGTATCCGGTTATTTTGGAGGAAAAATAGATTTAATTATGATGCGTATTGTTGATATAATATATACAGTGCCGGATATACTCATTATAATATTACTATCCGTAACATTGAAGTTTCCACTGGAGTATTTGGCAGAAAATGTTGCGGGATTTAAATGGATAAATACAGTAGGTGTAGGTCTTATCAGTATATTCATAGTTTTTTCATTGTTATATTGGGTTGGTATGGCTCGTATTGTTCGTGGTCAAATATTATCTCTTAAGGAACAGGATTTTGTTACTGCAGCCAAAGCATTGGGTGCACCTCACAGCAGAATTATTAAAAAACATCTTTTAACTAACTGCATAAGCACATTATTTGTAACTACCACATTGCAAATACCTTCATCAATATTTACTGAAAGTTTCCTGAGTTTTTTAGGTATGGGAGTTAATGCCCCTATGCCAAGTCTGGGTTCTTTGGCAGCAGATGCTCTAAGCGGTATTGAAACATATCCGCATAGGTTATTTTTACCAGCTGTTGCGATAAGCTTAATTATACTATCTTTCAATTTACTAGGTGACGGATTACGCGATGCCTTTGATCCTAAGCTGAAGAATTAAGGAGACGAATGAGATGAGCAAAGTATTATTGGATATACGAAATCTAAAAGTATCATTTTTTACACCGGCCGGTGAAGTAAAAGCTGTTAATGATGTATCATTCAGTATAAATGAGGGTGACGTGCTGGGAATTGTAGGTGAAAGTGGGAGCGGTAAGTCAGTTACTGCTTATTCAATAATGGGATTAATTCCTTTTCCGGGAAAGATCGTAGGTGGAACCATAGATTTTAACGGCCACAGGATAAATGATATGACCGAGAAAGAACTTCGTTCCATGCGAGGAAACGAAGTAAGCATAATATTTCAAGATCCCATGACTTCATTAAACCCTGTTTATACAATCGGTAATCAGATAAAGGAAGTAATTCTTCTGCATACAAACTTAAACAGGAAGCAGGCAAATGAAAGAGCGATTGAACTTCTTAAGCTGGTAGGTATTAATGAACCTGAGAAAAGAATGAAACAATATCCTCATGAGCTGTCAGGCGGAATGCGGCAAAGAGTGATGATCGCAATTGCGTTAGCTTGCGAACCGAAACTTCTTATTGCAGATGAACCAACTACGGCGTTGGATGTAACAATACAGGCACAAATTATGGAATTGATGACAGAGTTAAAAAATAAAATCAACATGGCAATTATTCTTATTACACATGATTTAGGAATTGTATCAAGAATGTGTGAAAAAATTATAGTTATGTATGGCGGAAAAATAATGGAGCAAGGTACCATTGATGATATATTTTATAATCCGAAGCATGAGTATACAAAAGGGTTATTAAGGAGCATACCAAAGCTTACTGCAAAAGAGCATGAAAAGCTAATTCCGATAGAAGGGACCCCGGTAGACATGCTAAATCCACCGGCAGGATGCCCATTTGCTCCGCGTTGTAAAAAATGCATGAAAATTTGTTTGAAAAAAATGCCGGAGTATACTAAAATTAGCGACACCCACTATTCAGCTTGCTGGTTGTTGCAAAAGGAAGAATATGAAAAGTCTACGGGGGTGATTAAAGGTGAGTGATATGGCAAAAACAGAAAATATGATCAATAATAAAGGAACACATCCGTTAGTTGAAGTTAAAAATTTAAAACAATATTTTCCGATTAGTGAAGGCTTGTTTAAAAAAAGATATGTAAAAGCAGTGGATGATGTTTCATTCTACATTAATAAGGGTGAAACCCTCGGTCTTGTAGGCGAATCGGGATGTGGAAAAACTACCACAGGAAGAACAATACTAAGATTATATGAGCCTACAGGTGGAAGAATCTTTTACGACGGACAAGATATAACCCATGTTGATATGATGTCCTACCGGAGAAAAATGCAGATTGTGTTTCAAGATCCATATGCTTCATTAAATCCCCGTATGACTATCGGCGACATAATCGGTGAGCCTATAGATATTCATAAATTAGCAAGTTCCAAAAAAGAACGCAGGGAGAAAATAATAAGCCTTCTGGAAAAAGTCGGCCTTAATAGTGAGCATGCAAACCGGTTTCCTCATGAATTTTCGGGTGGTCAGCGTCAGCGTGTTGGTATTGCCAGAGCATTGGCTGTTGATCCTGAATTCATAGTTTGTGATGAACCGGTATCAGCACTGGATGTTTCAATACAGGCGCAGATTATAAATATGTTTGAGGAACTGCAGGAAGAAATGGGTTTGACTTATTTATTTATTGCACATGATTTGTCTGTTGTAAAACATATCAGCGACCGTATCGGTGTTATGTATTTGGGAAAACTTGTAGAGCTGGCGGATAGTTACGAGTTGGTGTTCCACAGTGTCCATCCGTATACAAAATCATTAATCTCAGCAATACCGATTCCTGATCCCAATACAAGTCGTACAAGCAAACGTATTATTCTGGAGGGTGACGTTCCCAGCCCTTTAAATCCACCAAGTGGATGCCGTTTCAGAACTCGTTGCCCATATGCCGACAAGCTTTGTGCGGAAGAAGAACCTAAATTTAGGGAAGTGGGAAGTGGGCATTTTGCAGCTTGCCATCATTTGGAGAAAATAAGCTGAGTGATATATTATATATATGAAAGCAATAAAATATAAGACAGCCTTAGCAGTGTAAAATAAATTGTTAAAATTTAAATTATTATTTTAGTATTAATTATTAATTATTATTAAATTATGAGAAAAAATAGATTATGAGAAATAATAGATTATGTAAAAAATAATAAATTTGATAACGAAAATTAGTATTACAAAAAGTATTACAGGTATAAGAAACCTTTTAGTAGAAGGGAATCCGTTAATAATGTGATAACATAAAAATTTATGTTATCACATTAAAATATAGAAAAAAATAAAAATAGAAAGGAAGATAAGGAGATATGAGAAAAATTGCATTATTTTTAGTGCTGGTTCTTCTAATGGGTACGATTCTTGGAGCTTGTGGCGGAACTAAAGACACAGGTGACAAGTCTCAGGATCAAACAAAAACTACAACTGAGACTACCGATACAAAAGAAGAAACCGGTACTTCAAAAGGTACAAAAGAAATTACAGTAAATGTAGGACCTGAACCTGACACAATCGATCCTGCATTGAACTCTGCAGTTGATGGTGCTACTTTAATAATCCATGCCTTTGAAGGATTGATGACTCTTGATAAGGATGGAATTCCTGTTGAAGCACAAGCAGAATCCTATGAAATAAGTGATGATGGTTTAACGTACACTTTCAAACTTAAAGATGGTTTAAAGTGGAGCGATGGTAAACCATTAGTAGCCGGTGATTTTGTATATGCTTGGAACAGAGCGGTAGATCCTGAGACTGCTGCAGATTATTCTTACATGTTTGATGTAATAGCAAGAACTGAGGACGGTAAATTAGACGTAACAGCTCCGGATGATAAAACTCTGGTAGTTAAACTAATTGCTAATACACCTTATTTCCTTGAATTATGTGCATTTCCAACATACTATCCGGTAAGACAGGATGTAATTGAAAAAGATCCTGAAGGTTGGACTCTAGATCCGAAAACTTATATTGGTAACGGACCATATAAGTTGGTAGAATGGGTAAGCGATTCACACATGATTTATGAAAAGAACGAGTATTATTGGAACAAGGATGCACTTGGTCCTGACAGAATTAAGTTCTTGTTAATGGAAGATGATAATGCTATTTTAGCTGCATTCAAGAACGAAGAAATATTGTTTGCCGATTCAATGCCTAATGATGAGATTGATGCTTGGAGAGATAAACCTGAATTCAATCTCCAAGGACAACTTGGAACATACTATATAAGCTTTAATACTCAAAGACCATACTTGAATAATCCAAAGATTAGACAAGCTTTAATACTTGCAGTTGATCGTGAATATATCACTACACAAATCGGTAAAGCAGGACAGGTACCTGCAGGTGCATTTGTACCGATCGGTTTATCAGATGCAGACCCATCAAAAGAATTCCGTGAAGTAGGCGGAAATTACTATGATCCGACAGCGGCAGCTTATGAGAAGAACCTTGAAGAAGCAAAGAGGCTGCTTGCAGAAGCAGGTCATCCAAACGGAGAAGGTCTTCCTACATTTGAATACCTGTACAATGAAAGCACAGGTCATAAATTAATCGGTGAAGCTCTCCAAGATATGTGGAAAAAGATTGGTGTTAACATTAAACTTGTTTCCCAAGAATGGAACACTTTCTTGAACACACGTAAGAACGGAGAGTATGATATAGCAAGAAACGGATGGCTGGGCGACTATAACGATCCTATATCCTTCCTTGATATGTGGACAACAGACAGCGGAAACAATGATGCTCAATGGTCAAATCCGAAGTATGATGAAATTATTGCTAAAGTTAAAGCATCATCAGACAGAGAAGAACGTATGAAACTCATGCACCAAGCAGAAGATATTCTCTTTGAAGAATGGGTATTGTGCCCGATTTACTATTATGTTGATATCTATTTGAAGAACCAGAAACTCAAAGGTTTCTATTCTTCACCACTTGGATATAAGTACTTTATGTATTGCTATGTAGAAGAATAATTTAATTTATTAAATTATTTTTAAATAAGCGGGACGAGGAATAATGACACCTTGTCCCCTTTTATTTTCAAAGTCAATTAAATTTGAATTAATTGCTCCCATCAAGGTTAACATAATAAAGAAATACTAAATTTTTAATAAATTAATATGGGAATTTTTTCATAAACCTATAGGGAAGTTTAAAAGAGGAAATGTTTACAAAAACGGAAAAGTGAGGACTATATAATGAAGCATAAAATTATTGCTTTATGTGTATTTTTCACCCTTGCAGTAATTTCCATTACCGGATGTAACATAGATAAAATGAACATTGTGTTAAAATCAAAAGTAAATATTGAAAATGCCAAAATACATTTAAATGAAAATATTGCAAAAGAGCAAAATGCAGATGGTAATATTCTTAAAGAACAAGATATTAATGCAAATCAAGAAATTAGTAATAACCAAGAACAAAATATTGATACGAGTCAAGAACAAAATATCAATACAAATCATGAAGATGTGTCTGATTCAAATCAAGAAGAAGTATTTAAACTATACATAAAAAATGAAAATGAAATAGAATTATACTCTGACATTGATGAAAGTTACTGTTTAATAACAAGATTCAGCAAAGAGGAATGGGGAACATGGAATATCTGGGGATGGCTCAAGGGATCCAAAACAGGTAATGAAATTTCAATTCCTGCGGAAAACACAACGGCAATGGTCGGTTCAGGCACTGATTGGGAATATGTTTTAAGAGTTTCAGCTATCAACAAGTCACCACTTTATTTTTCCGGGGGCAATCATGGGAATGAAGAACTGGTGGATATTACTTTTATCAAATATCCCAATGAAGAAATTACCGAATTGATACCAGGACAAATAATTGATATTAAAGATTTAAAAGTTATTGAAAATACAACCTTGCATATAAATGAGGAAGGAATAAAAAACTATGCTGACGTGAAGAGAGAATATACTTTTAGACCGGATTCCATTGAATTATCGTCAACATTTGTATTTAAAAGGGATGTATTTGTGGGAACCTCGTATGTATCAATGTTCCCAATAAAAAAAGAATATGGTAGATATTTTAAATTCGATAATATTGATTCCGTTTATCAAACTGACCCCCAAGGTAAAACAAAATCCAAGCCTGGAGAAGCTTATTACCTTGGAAAGGTTAAAGCTCTTTCTACGGTTTTTTGGGGTGATATAAATCCCGAATATAAATTCAGAGCTTGGATTAAAGATGTTGAAATGGTCAACAATTTTGAAAACGAGCTGAAAACATTCGTATGGGATTTAAATATTTATGAGAACAAATTGTATTATTCAAAATATGATATTAAGAATACTACAGTAGTAAAAGCAGGAACTGTATGGAAGAATTTTCAGGGGTGGGAATTTATAAAGGAATAAATCGATAACCGGATCTTTGGAACTTTTTCGTCCACACAATTTTCCATATGCTTTTTTATATAATTTTCCATATATATTGAGTTTAACGAAATATAATAAGTTTAATAAACTTGTTGTAGTATTAAATATTATAGCAATGATTAAGTGGACCGCTTCCCTTTCCTAAGTTGAGCCCGGCTTTTAACGCACCTATAATATAGTTCTTTGCATGTTGGATGCTGGTTTTAATATCATATCCTAAAGCTAAATTACAAGCTATTGCCGAGGAAAGGGTACATCCGGTTCCATGGGTATTTGGATTCGATATTCTAGGTGAACGAAACCAATGGAATTCCCCGCTTTTGTAAAGTAAGTCATCTGAAGATGCTGTCATTCCAAATCCAGAGAGATGTCCGCCCTTAATAAGAACCGCTCCTTTTAACTTTAATGCGTCAGAAAGCTCTTTTGCAGCTTTTTCCATGTCATTTGCGGTCCTGATCGAAAAACCGCAAAGAACCTCAGCTTCCGGTATGTTTGGGGTAATCACATCTGCAATAGTTAGTAATTTGGTTTTCAATACTTCAATTGCATCATCATTGAGCAGTTTGCTTCCGCTTGTTGAAATCATAACCGGATCTACAACTATGTTCTTTGCTTTATAATAAGGCAATTTTTCAGATATTACTCGAATAATATCTGCATTGGAAACCATTCCTATTTTAACTGAATCCGGCACAATATCTTCGAAAACGGCATCTATCTGCATGCCTACAAATTCGGGAGTTGCTTCTAAAACACCTGTTACTCCCATTGTGTTCTGAGCCGTGAGGGCAGTAATTACACTCATAGCATATAGCTTATGAACGGTAATTGTTTTTATATCTGCTTGTATTCCTGCTCCGCCGCTGCAGTCAGAACCTGCTATTGTTAGTACTTTTTTCATGAATCCCAACCCCTATCTCTTTTGTTTATTATTTTAGTAAGAATTACCATAAACTCCTAAGTCATCTAATGTTAATTGATTAAAGTCTTCAATAAAGTAATCGCAAAGATTTTTAATTTCTTCCAAATCTTCTTGTGCCGAAAGGTCATAAACTCCCGCTACAATAAAACCTGCTTTTTTTGCTGTTTCTATTGCGTGAAGAGCATCTTCAAATACAATTGCTTCATGAATCTTAGCGCCAAGTTTTTTTAAAGCTTCAAAATATATTACCGGGCTATCCTTACCCGCTCCGACGCATTTGCAAGTAATTATAAAATCAAAATAATCCGTTAATTTCAGTCGTTTTAAGGCCGCTTCAACAAGATATTTATCTGTAGCAGTTGCGATACACATCTTAACACCTGCAGCTCTCAAATTCTCAAGAAACTTAATAATTCCCGGCTTTTCTTTAACTGTATTGAAGTATGCATGTTCCAGCATTTTATTAACCTGATCGATTATTTCACTATCGGTTTCAGTTATACCAAATTTTTTTCTGAAATATTCGGCTGCTTGAGCCAGGCTCATGGGCTTCAAAATCTCCCTTAAATTTTGCGGCGGTTCTATGTTACGAGATTTTAAATAATCTGCTCCAAGGTTAAGCCACACCGGCATTGAATCCAGTATAGTTCCATCCAGGTCAAAAATTCCGGCTTTAAATTTGATTTCACGGGATTTAATTTTCAAGATGAGGACACCATCCTTTTCGATAATTCAAAAAGAGTTCTCGTAGCCCTTGCAATATCAGGACTGGCAAAAATTGCAGAAACAACTGCAACTCCGCTTATACCGGTGCCCTTGAGTTCCATAATGTTTTTTTCATTAATCCCTCCAATAGCAACAACCGGAATGGAAACTCTCTGACAAATTGTCTTGAGAGTTTCAACAGATACCGTATCAGCATCAGGTTTTGTTGAAGTTGAAAAGATTGCCCCGACTCCCAAATAATCAGCACCGTCCTTTTCAGCTTTTATTGCTTGTTCAACAGTCTGAACCGAGACGCCTAAGATTTTATTTTCTCCGATGAGCGAACGAACTTCCTTTGCCGGCATATCATCCTGACCTACGTGAACTCCGTCAGCATTGCATGCAAGGGCAATTTCTACATTATCATTGATAACAAAAGGTACTTTATATTTATCAGCTAAAACTTTAATCTCCATAGCTTCTTTTAGAAAATCATTATAGCTTAAGTCTTTTTCTCTGAGTTGTAAGAAGGTTGCTCCATTCTGCAATACTTCTTCCACTTGTTTTATAAAAGAGTTATTCCCAAGCCAACCGCGGTCTGTAACTACATATAAAATCATGGATTCTCTATCTAATTTCAATTTTAATTCCTCCATTTAAAGTTTTTTCATCTATTTTGCTTATATAATCTATAAGAAAAGTTCGGTAAGTTGAAGTTCCTCCGTCTACTTTCCGAAGTTTTTCAAAAGCAAGTTCTCCGGCGAGACCCATTACGGAAGAAGCAGCTGCCGCAGCATCCAATATGTTGTCAGGGTTAGCTCCGCAATAAGCTCCGATCAGTGAGGCTAACATGCAGCCTGTTCCGGTTATTCTACTCATTAAAGCATTGCCGTTGCGGATGACATAAGCTTTATTTTTATCAGCAACAATATCGATAGCACCGGAAATAGCGATTACTGCATCGGTTCTCCTACTCAACTCCTTAGTAAAGGTTATTGCTTCCTCCAAGTTTTCCTCCGTAATAGCATCGCTTACATCGGCATCAACTCCTTTTGTTGTACCGCTTCCTTTGTAAACTGTTTTAATTTCTGAAACATTTCCTCTTATAACAGCAAATCTTATGTTTTCAAGTAATTCAAAAGTTGTTTTGGTACGTAGAGAAGAAGCGCCGGCTCCAACAGGATCAAGCACCACAGGATGGTTTAGTTCATTTGCTTTTTTACCCGCTTTTATCATCGATTTAATTGTTCTTTCGTTTAATGTACCGATATTGATAACAAGAGCATTGCATATGGATGTTATTTCTTCTACCTCATTCTGGTCATCTGCCATTATGGGAGATGCACCACAAGCTAAAATAGTATTTGCACAGTCATTCACAGTAACATAATTGGTAATAGAATGTACCAGTGGAGATTTTTCTCTGACATTTCTTATAATTTCTTCAAACATACATTCTCACTCCTCTTACAATAATTATTAATAATCATCTGCAATAAATAATAATTAATAATTATTTTTAAACCAAAAGTGGGACATGCCAACCGGCATGTCCCACTAAAAAATAATAAGTACAAAGCGCAATAATTTAGTGTGATTTCCCTACGTTGGCATTACCCAAATCAGGTTCAAAGGGTCGAAGTTATACAACTTCCTCTCAGCCTGTTACACAAGCTCCCCTAAAATTAAATCAATATTAAGTTTAATTTGAGTTAAACTTATAGTACAATAAAAAACCAGTTCTGTCAATTACTTTTTAATATGGCAGGTGTATTTAATAAATATAAAGAAATATTTAACTGAGATTAATATTTGCTGGAAGACAGAAAAACATTGGCAGTTTTAAAAAACATGTTACAATATATATTAGTAAAATAAACAATATTTAGTAAAATAAAAACTCCTAACAAAATATATAGTTAGCAAAATGTATATAAGGCATTTAATAAAAACAAAGCAAACCATCAAAAAGATTAAAAAGGAGATGAACCGAGTTGTTATTGAAAGATAAAGTAGCTGTTGTAACCGGAGCCAGCAGGGGAATAGGGAGGGTTATATCCGAAAATCTGGCCAAAAGCGGAGTAAATTTGGCGATAAACAGCAGATCGGCAGAACAACTTGAAAAAATCAAGAAAGAATTCAAAATGTATGGCATAGAAGTTTTGCCTTGTCCTGCTGACTTAGCAGAACCTGAAGAATGTGTTGGAATAATTAAAAAGGCTGCCGGATACTTCGGAGGAATCGATATTCTTATAAACAATGCAGGAATAGCCATACCTAAGCCTTTGAGCGAAACTACAATTGATGAATGGGATCTTCATATGAAAATTAATGCAAGGGCACCTTTTATATTGAGTCGTGAAGCATTACCATACTTAATAAAATCAGAAATGGGAACAATAATTAATATATCATCTGTGGTTGGGCGTAAAGGGTATGTAAATCAAGGAGCATATACAGCATCTAAACATGCTCTTATGGGAATGAGCAAGGTTTTGGCACAGGAGGTTTTAAAACACAATGTGAGAGTTCATGTTATTGCCCCTGGAGGTGTTGCTACTGAAATGGTAACTAAAACAAGACCTGATCTTGATGAATCTGTGTTGATAAGCCCACAGGAAATAGCTGATGTTGTTATGTTCCTGTTAACACACAGAGGGAACGCAGTGATTGATGAGATTAACATACGGAGATTTTCCAGTACACCGTGGCAATGATACTTTTGAATGCAGGATTGAATGGAGGATTGCCGAGGAGAATATGAATAGAATCAATAATGATTGGGACGAATTGCTGAAAGAAGAGTTTAATAAAGAATACTATAAAGAATTACAGCGGTTCCTGGAAGAGGAGTATAAAACCAAGACCATATACCCTGAAAAAGATAAAATTTTTGAAGCTTTAAAACTAACACCTTATAGCAAAGTAAAAGTAACTATTTTAGGACAGGATCCATATCATGGAGAAAACCAAGCCCATGGTTTGGCTTTTTCCGTTCCAAGAGGGGTTCCTATTCCTCCCTCTTTGCTCAATATTTATAGAGAACTTGCCGGTGATTTAAATTGTTATATACCTAATAACGGAAACTTGGAACCTTGGGCGAAACAAGGGGTTTTACTACTTAACACCTGCTTAACGGTTGTGGCTAATATTGCAAATTCTCACAGAAATAAAGGATGGGAAATATTTACGGACACTATAATACAATTATTAAATAAAAAAGATTCTCCTACAGTATTTATGTTATGGGGAAATAATGCCAGGGACAAAGCAAAATTTATCACAGATAAAAAACATTTAATTCTTGAAGCTGCCCATCCAAGCCCGCTATCCGCAAGCAGGGGGTTTTTTGGTTGCAGGCACTTTTCAAAAGCAAATAAATTTTTAAGGGAAAACGGGCTTGAAGAAATAAATTGGCAGATACCAAACATATAATCTATTAGATGGATGAATCTAAAATATATGCCTAAATAGGCAGCTTCATACCTGTAAAATCTGCATAACCTCTTATAGTATCAGATAAATATAGAAGGTATTTATTTATGTCTTCATCCTGTGATAAGAGAAGGAATACTTTGTATACTTTTCTTTTAAAATATTTATCAATATCTTTCGATTTGTTATATAAAAGAATAGGGCAGATGTATTTGGCTCTGGGGTCTTCCACAATGAAAAGTTTTCCTTTCTGAGAAACATAGGGAGTCAATGGATAAACCCTGCAAGCAAGGGGTCTGTGCTTTCTGTCACAACTGCCGTTACAAATAGCAAACTTGATATTCATGTTATGAAAAATTTCATCTCTCAGATGAAGAAATTTTTTATTACTAAGCATTATTTCTTCTCCGGGGTAAAGCTGCATACCTGATTTACTGTCTCCGGCACAACACCTTTTATTACATAATAAACCGCAGTCAATTTTTAATGGAGTGGACTTGTCTAAAATTTTGTATGCTTTTCTATAAAGCAGCTTTTTATTCATAACTCTTCGTTTCATACAAAAGCATTTCTCACCTTTCAACTTAATATTAATGATTAATGTTTTGGATCATTCATCTGTAGAATACAATAGCTTTAATTAACAATTCTATATTATATTTCTTTTTTATTGTTGATGCAAATTGTATTACTTAATTTTATTGATGCAATTCCTCCAATATAGTGTATAATTTTTATATAATGTATGAATATATGTATAAGCAAATGTAGCACGGATATCCACTACATGAACGGGGGTGTTACTTTGGAGAAGATAATTGATCTAACCCAAATAATAGAAAATGATATGCCCGTTTATCCCGGAGATATAAGGACAAACCTTTTTCGCACCAAATATCTGGATGTAAACGGTTATAATGATCACAGGCTTGAAATCAGCATGCATGCCGGTACTCATATAGATTCACCCATGCATTTAATAGACAGCAAAGAATATATATATGAAGCTCCGCTGGGGTTCTTTATTGCTCGGGGGTGTATTCTGGATGTTCGGAATCAACCGGTTATTGAAATGAAAAAGGAATATGAAGAGCTGGTAGAAGATAATAGCATTGTATTGCTTCATACCGGATATGATAAGTTTTATGGAACTGAAAAATATTACCACGAGCATCCTGTGGTAGATTTGAGTCTATGTAAGTTTCTTTTGAGCAAAAAAGTAAAAATGCTTGGCATAGATATGCCATCTCCTGATAGATTTCCTTTTGAGGTTCATAAATTTCTTTTTAAAAACAGGATATTCATACTTGAAAATTTAACGAACCTTGATAGACTTATAGGAGTTAAGGAATTTGAGATTATAGCTTTTCCCGTTAAAATAAAAGCAGATAGTTCTATGACTAGGGCTGTTGCCAGAATATCTTTAAAATCTTGAAAGTCTTGTTATTCCGAAGTTAGGATTTGACAAAAATAATCTTCTTTTTTCTACTTGACAAATAAATAATGCGTTATATAATTATAATTAAAAATACCCCACCCGTTATAGGGTGGGATAGATATCATTACAGTAATTAACTAATTATAAATAAGCTAAAAACATGAGAGAAGATAATAACAAGTTTTTTGGGTAAAATATTGAATAAATTGTTAGATAAGTTATTGAAACCAAGCTTAGGTTTATTTTATTTAAATAATTAAACTATTTTTTGATTACTGGGTTTGGATTGATTACTTAAATCTAGATCGATTGCTGAGTTAATAATTGAATTATTAATTTTAATATTTACATTATTAATTGAACAAAATGATTAATTATAAGAATGGAGGGGGTTCCATGAAATACCCTGATAAAAAGGAAGCACTTAATCTTCTAAAAACTTCCAAAGGCCAGCTTGAAGGCATAATAAAGATGATTGAAGATGATAGGTATTGTGTTGATATATCAAAGCAAATACTTTCAGTACAAGGATTATTGAGAAAAGCAAACTTATTAATTATTGACCAACATATAAGGCATTGCGTAAAGCAAGCCATTAGAGAGGGAAACGGTGATGAAAAAGTAGATGAGATTATCGAACTCATAAGTAGTTATGCAAAGTAAAATAATTCAAGAAACACAATCGTTTGGAATAAGAAGCTCCGCAGCGGCTCAACTTGTGCTCTTTTCCAAATTCTTTTTAGTAAAAATTCTTTTCCAACTACTTTATAAAAAATTGAATACATCTCAAAGCCTATGAAAGTGGTGATAACATGAATAATGAAATTACAGCAAAAAAAGCCAGTGAAAGAAATGTTGCAAAAAATATTACTAAGGATAAAATGACTAATAATGAACATGAAAAGGTAAAAACCTCAAGTGATAGTTTTATAAAAAAAGAAACATTGATCATAACAGGGATGACTTGTTCATCATGTGCCAGGGCAATTGAGAGAAATGTAAACAAACTTGATGGTGTAATTTCGGCTAATGTCAACCTGGCCACAGAAAAACTTAATATTGAATTTGATGAAACTATAGTAGACATTCAGAAGGCAAAGGATGTCATAATAAAATCAGGATATGGAGTACAAGAGGAAAATATCGAAACTACGCGTGAGATTATCATTCCTATTTCGGGAATGACTTGTGCAGCTTGCGCAAGAGCGGTTGAAAGAGCAATAAAAAAACTTCCGGGTATTAAAGAAGTAAGTGTGAATTTAGCTACGGAAAAAGCAAAAGTAGTGTATGATACTACGAGTACAAGGATTTCTGCAATTAAAGATGCCATATCAAAAGCCGGCTATAAAGCTCTGGAAATTGAAGCTGGAAAACAGGCTGATCATGAAAGGGAACGCAGGGAAAAGGAAACAAGAATATTACGGACAAAATTTTTATTTTCTCTTATTTTTACCGTACCGCTTTTCTATATATCAATGGGTCATATGCTAGGGTTTCCATTACCGGAATTTTTAATACCCGAGATGCATCCTGTTAATTTTTCCATAACTCAGTTAGTACTAACCATACCTGTAATTATTGCAGGTTACAAATTCTATACTGTTGGATTCGGCAGGCTGGTAAGAGGCGAACCGAATATGGATTCGTTAATAGCGATAGGTACTAGCGCAGCTTTTATATATGGTATTTACGCTATTATTCAAATTTTGAACGGGAATACCGATTATGTAATGAATCTGTATTTTGAATCTGCAGGAGTTATTGTAACCCTGATATTACTGGGTAAATACCTGGAGAACATTGCAAAAGGAAAGACTTCAGAAGCCATCAAAAAATTGATGGGGCTTACACCGAAGACTGCAACTGTAATTCATGACGGAAAAGAAATGACAATACCAATTGATGAAGTAGAAGTAGGGGATATAATAATAGTAAAACCCGGTGAAAAGATCCCCGTGGACGGTGTGGTCATAGAGGGGTTGACATCAGTGGATGAATCAATGCTTACCGGTGAAAGCATACCTGTAGAAAAAGGACCTGGGAGCAAAGTGGTCGGAGCAAGTATTAATAAAAACGGAATTATAAAGTTTAAAGCAACAAAAGTAGGAAAAGATACCGTGCTTGCACAGATTATAAAGCTTGTGGAAGATGCCCAGGCTTCCAAAGCACCTATCGCAAAGTTGGCAGATATTATTTCAGGATATTTTGTACCGACAGTCATAGCCATTGCAGTCATAGCAGGTGCTGCTTGGTATTTTTCAGGACAATCTGCAGTCTTTTCTTTGACGATATTCATTTCGGTTCTGGTTATAGCTTGTCCTTGTGCTCTTGGACTGGCTACTCCAACTGCAATTATGGTAGGTACCGGAAAAGGTGCGGAGTACGGTGTCCTGATAAAGAGCGGAGAGGCACTTGAAACTGCGCATAAGATTAATACGATTGTTTTTGACAAAACAGGAACTATTACTGAAGGAAAACCTGAGGTGACAGATATAGTATTGGTTAATGAACAGTACTATGAAGAAAATACTACAGGATCATATAACGAGGATGAATTACTACGACTGGCTGCTTCTGCAGAAAAAGGTTCGGAGCACCCTTTAGGTGAAGCTATTGTAAATAAAGCGAAAGAAAGAAATATAGAATTATTGGATGTTGATAGCTTTCAAGCTATACCTGGCCATGGTATAGAAGCTATTATAGAAGGTAAAAATATTCTCTTAGGAAATAAGAAGTTAATGGATGACAGAAATATAGAAATAATCCTGCAAAAAGAGTCCGATAGATTGGCGGAGGAAGGCAAAACACCAATGTATGTGGCTGTTGACAATAAACTTGTTGGAATCATAGCAGTGGCAGACGTGATGAAGTCAAGCAGCAAAAGAGCAATAGAAATGCTGCATAATATGGGTATCGAAGTAGTTATGATTACCGGTGATAACAGAAGAACTGCTGAAGCTATCGCAAGCCAGGCGGGGATAGACAGGGTACTGGCGGAAGTACTTCCGCAGGATAAGGCTAACGAAGTAAAAAAACTCCAAGCTGAAGGCAAAAAAGTAGCCATGGTAGGGGATGGTATTAACGACGCTCCTGCTCTTGCCCAAGCTGATGTTGGTATAGCCATCGGATCAGGAACAGATGTAGCTATGGAATCGGCTGATATAGTATTAATGAGAAGTGATCTCATGGATGTAACTACTGCCATACACTTAAGCAAACGTACTATAAGGAATATCAAGGAAAATCTGTTTTGGGCTTTTGCGTATAATACAGCCGGTATACCAATAGCTGCAGGCTTACTTTTCCTGTTGGGCGGTCCTTTGCTAAATCCCATGATTGCTGCCGGAGCTATGGCTTTAAGTTCAGTGTCGGTACTGACAAATGCACTGAGACTTAAGAGGTTTGAGCCGGTTCATTAGCGGTATGTTACTTCATTAACAGACGTTACAAAGAGAAGATGAGCCTATATGGATGAAAAGTATATCAACTTTGATGAGAAGCGAATGTTTATTTTTAGTGAGCTTGTAAAGAGATATTGGAATGGAGAATTAAAAACTGAAAATGATTTGAATAAACTAGTAGTAGATATAAAAGAAAAATACGGATTCGGTGATTCACAAATACCTTTTATTCGAAATCATATAAGAATTGCCATGGGATTAGATCCCAAGGGGAATACTGAATTCAACCAAGAACTAAACCAGGTTAAACAATTAAAAAAAGTGCAACGACCTGTAATTGTCAAAGTTGAAGGTCCTTGTGAGCAATGTGAAGAAGCTAAGTGTGAATGCGTGCATATTGAGAAGTATGAAACTCACATGTATAAAAGAGAAAAAAGTGACAGCAGGAATTTTTACAAAGGTCCTTTTATTGAGAAAGAAAAATGCATTAGCTGCGGAGAATGTGTTACAAGATGTGATTTCGGAGCACTGGCTGATAAGATAGAGTTTATTCCTCTCGTTGATTTGTTAAAAAACAAAGAAGTTCCTGTTTATGCTACAGTAGCACCTGCTATAGTAGGCCAGTTTGGGGAAAAAGTCAGTATGGGGAAATTGAGAACTGCATTAAAACTCATGGGTTTCAAAGATATGATTGAAGTAGCTTTATTTGCCGATATTTTGACCATAAGAGAAGCCTTTGAATTTAATCATCTTGTAAAAAATGAAGAGGACTTTTTCCTTACAAGCTGCTGTTGCCCCATATGGTTCAACATGATAAAGAAAAGCTATCCGGATATATATGGGCATCTTTCACCATCAGTATCCCCTATGATTGCTTCAGGTAGGATTTTAAAAAAGTTATATAAAAACGCAAAAGTAATATTTATAGGTCCGTGTATAGCTAAAAAAGCCGAGAGCAAAGAAAAGGATCTGGCAGATGCGATAGATTTTGTGTTAAATTTCAGAGAACTTGAAGAAATATTTAAATCCCTTAAAATAAATTTGGAAGAACTTCCGGAAGACGACAAAGATCAGGCTTCTTTAGGAGGACGGCTTTATGCTAGAACCGGAGGTGTCAGTTTTTCGGTAAAAACTGTTGTTAACAGGCTGGAACCAAAAAGAGTAATAAAGCTTAAGGCAAAAAAAGTTGACGGCGTAAATGAATGTAAAAAAATATTAGATGATTTGCGAAGCCATAAAAAGGTAGACGCCAACTTTATCGAAGGGATGGGATGCAAAGGTGGATGTGTAGGAGGTCCTCGGACCAATATTGATGTAGACAAAGCAACTAAGTTTGTAAATGATTACGGAGAAGATTCTTTTATATTGACTCCTTTTGACAATCTAAATGTTAGGAAAATACTCGACCACCTAGGTGTGGTTTCTTTAGAGGGTGTAATTGAAAACGAAGAATTAATTAAAATGCTGTCCAGAGAATAAAAAGAACATATAGTATTAAAATGAATTCCCCCACTTGCTTTATGAAAAGTGGGGGAATTTTGCATACTTATCTAACGGGCTGAGAGATCATATTTTTCAGGATTAATTTTTCCTGATATATCTCTATCTAACATTTCTGCTATGAAAGCTTCTTCATCATCCAGCACATTTTCAATTTGTTTTTCCATGATGTCAAGCCAAGAAATTTCTTTTTCGTTAACTATTAAATTCTTTGAATTAATTGCATTACGTAAAGTTTGAATAGCTGCTAATCCTGCTGCTTTTGAACGTTTAAAAGGAGTATCTTCTTTAATAATTTCTTTTGAGATGTTAATTACTACATCCGGCCTCAGAACATAAGCTTGAGGGTCATATTTGCTGTCGGATTCGCAGAGAAGATCTCTTAACAGGAGTGCATTTTGCCTTCCGCTTTCTGTTGCAGTGTTCATAAGGCGGCAATCATAAATCAACTGTTCCATTGAAACAGTGGGAGCCATTCCTCCGAGAAGCTTTATATTCTGAACGGATTCATTGCTCCACAGGTCTGCTACGCAAGCAGCAATATTTCCTACAGGACTTAGGTGGGCACATGCACTGGATTTTCCTTCCATGGATATAGGTATACCTGTTATTGCCTTTACATATACACCTTCATAGCCACAATCTTTATGAGGACCTTTAGCACCTTCTTCAATTGCGACAAGACTTCGTACTGCTGAAATTACTCTGACTACGGCAGAAAACACTTTAGGAATGAAGCCCCTGTCAGCAAGTACCATTGCAGTATTAGCAAAACCGCAAGCAGTATCACCTGCAGGAATTGTTCCTGTTTCATCAGCAATCATTTTGATTTCTCTCCAAAGTTTTGACATATCCCTGGCACCAAGGATTCCAAGAGCAAAAAGTGATTTGTCAATTTCACAGAACATTATTGCTTCATCATGTAAATCTTTACCACCAATTGATTCGATGGATAATAAATCAGCTCCTGCTTTAGCACAACCTCTAAATGTTTCCATGATAGCGTCCCAATGGCTTCCGTGCCACATATGGGGAGATTGTTTATCTTCCCTTATATCGACAGGTGTTATCCTAAGAACGCTTTTTAGACCATGTTTAATTTCATATTCATACATAATATCTCTAACTACTTTTGCAATTTCAATTCCCCATTCAGGATTATATGTGGTAGGAGGCATTAGTTCTACTTCAACGACAATGCCGGAAGCAAATAGTTCTTTAGCTCGCTTACAAGCATCTTCTACTATTCCTTTATATTCTTTAATAACTTCGGGCATGGAATCTTTGGTAATCAGCATAGTTGGTAGTGTAAAATTAAGCTCAGGATATACTAAGCCTCCTCCTATTACCATTCCGTTTTTCAATGCAACAGGTGTTCTAGCTGAACCAAAAACAAACTCATTGAGGTTTTCATAAGATAATTGCTTAAATTGGTCTGCCATAAGAGATTCCACCTTTCATAGAGTTTATTTAATTATAAAAAAATTTAATTAATTTATATTGAACTATCTTGAAAAATTTTGTACTTGCTAATGAATTTTATAATATATATTTCTTCATATTTTTGAAGTACACCTTATGTTGATCTTAGAGTAAAATTATAGTTGGCAATATAAAAAGGGTCTACCCTTAAAGATAGACCCCAACATGATCATCCTGTATAATATTATTTGAGAGAATAATAAAAAAGGATGGTAGCCATGTTTAATTATAGTTTATCAGGAAAAGATATTGATTTCAAGACAATAGAGAAGCTAGTATTTGAGTATGTGTGTAAATTAGGTCAAATGATAATAAAGTATTTACTTAAGTGGTGTGACAAGCAGCTTATGCTTTCTAGGGATAAAAAAGTTTATAGACATAAAGGATATAAAAAAACTTGTATAAAAACAATAATGGGACCTGTTGAGTTTAAAAGAGTGGTTTATGAACATACAGATGAGAATGGTAATAATGAGTTTATATACCTGTTAGATGAATACCTAAATCTTGAAACAATAGGTTTCATGAGCACAAATTTAGTTGAGAAGGTAATAGGAAATGCAACTAATGTATCATACAGAAAAACAGCTAAAAATATTACAGAAATGACAGGTCAAAGTATCAGCCATACAGCAGCTTGGAATGTCACTCAAGAATTGGGGAAACGGATTGCTGCTGAAGAAAAACAGAAGATAGAAAAGTATTACAAAGGAGAACTAAACGGCAAAAAGGAAGTAAAGGTTTTGTTTGAGGAAGCCGATGGATTGTGGATAAATATGCAAGGAAAAGATCGTCCTAAGAAGGGTAATAGCCGCAAAAGAGAGATAAAGCTGGCAGTAACCTACGAAGGCTGGGAAAAGAAAAATGAAAAGACAGCAAGATATATCTTGCATAATAAAAGAGCAGTAGCAGGTTTTATGGATGCAGAGGGTTTTAATGATTTAAGAGATGCAAACATAGCAGAGGAATATA
>DUMC01000057.1 GCA_012840075.1 Clostridiaceae bacterium
ATAACAAAAACGGTTTACATAATACAGCTGTAAATCTTGGAAACCCTGTACCAACAACCTTTAGGACAATATTAGGTTTTCAATGTGCCGATATATGAAACTTTCAAATTATTTGCGTAAGTCCTGTAAAAAGTAATCAATATATTCCGGATAATTAGCGCAAATATTAGCAGGGTGGACGCAAAGTATGGTTGTAATAGGTTTTTTAGGACCAAGAGGTACCTTTTCTCAGGAAGCTGTCAAATATTACCTGGAAAATATAAGGGGTAATTGTATTACTAAGAGTGAAAACAAAAATGAATATCAGAATACAATTGAACGGCCTTTTAATTCAATAAAGGACATGTTTCTTTCTATGAAAAAAGGCGAGATAAACGAAGCAATTGTTCCTATTGAGAATTCAATCGAAGGAGCGGTTAATGAAACATTAGATTTATTAGCATCGGATATGGATTTGAGCATCAAAGCGGAAGTTATTATACCGATAAAACAAAACCTTCTGGTGAGAGAAGGAACTTCTTTCGAAGATATTGAGTATATTATTTCCCACCCTCAACCGGTAGGTCAGTGCAGGGAATTTATTTCCCGGAAATTACCGCATGCTGAAATAAAACTCGTGTATAGCACAGCAAGAGCGGCAGAAATAGTATCCAGCGGAGAATATGGTCTAAAAGCTGCAGCTATAGGTTCTTCTGTGGCGGCTGACGTATATGGGCTAAAAATACTAGTGGAAAATATTCAAGACAATGATAATAATTTTACCAGGTTTGTCGTAATATCGGATAAGGACAGTGAAAGAACCGGAAAAGATAAAACTTCCCTGGTGTTTTCAACCGAAAATAAACCCGGAAGCTTATATAGAATCTTAGCTATATTTAATCTATGGGATATTAATATGACCAGAATAGAATCAAGACCTGCAAAGAAGCAACTAGGTCAATATATATTTTTTGTAGATATTGAAGGACACAGAGAAGATGATGATGTCAGAGACGCCCTTACAATGGTTAAGCGCAAAACCTCCTTTTTCAGGTTGTTAGGATCATATCCGTTGCAAAATCATTACGGAACACAAAATCAACATAAAAAGCCTGACTTAAACCATAAAAATCCCGCAGATACCGGATTCAGTAAGGAGTGAGAACATGCCGTTTTTTGATAAGGATATAGATATAACAAGAAATATTAAGATAATTGAGAAACTTAAAAGCGAACTGTTGACAGATGTTGCTAATTTATTCCGGGTATTGGTTAACGGGGTCAAGGAAGAGTTGCATGACGCCATTGCAGATGCTTTGTCAAATATCATTTTAATATGTTATTTGTTGGGCAGAAGGCTTGGAGTGAGTTATAATTCCATAGAACTTAAAATAGACAGCAAAATAAGGCTTGGATTGGTAGAAAACGATGATATAGAAAAGTATTACGGCGATCTCTCAGAATTAGCAAAACACTTGAACAGCAATAGAACCAAAAAAATACATGAAAATTGAATATAACATCATAAATTCAGAATAAATACAGATGACTAAGGTAGGAACTATCCGAAGTAAGACGCCTGTGGAGTGAGTCCGTAACGAGGACGAAGAAGCAGGAATTTCTGTTGGTGACAACAGAAGCACGTGACTTTAGTCATGTGAGGTTCACGTTATATGAACTATGCCCAGAAATAAAGGCATTTTAATTATGAAATTCTGGTCTGACCATCAGATGACACAACCGGCTAAAGTTAAATTTAAAGTTTAAATAGAAATTAAAATAAACATAGCAATAAAGAAAGAAGGGATGCATATAAACACCACGGATATCAACCCTATAAATACAAAGAAGATTTACCAATATATAATTGAAAAATTTATAGATATGATAAAAGAAGGTAAGCTAAAAACAGGAGAAAGATTACCCTCCGAACGAACCTTAGCTGAAATGTTTAATGTTAGCAGAACTTCCATTAGGGAAGCTTTAAGAGCCATGGAAATAATAGGCATACTTGAGGTGCGCCAAGGTGAAGGTTCATATATTACTGATTTAAATATCGCACCTTTTATCAATACTATTGCTCCCCTTTTCGTAAAAAATGAGAGTCTTGAAACAGATTTGTTGGATTTTAGGAAACTCTTGGAAGTAGAAGCCGTTAAATTAGCTGCAACTAGGACAAACGGTATTGAACTATTAGAAAAACATCTTAAAAGCATGCGGGAAGCACTGGAAAAAGATGATATAAGCTTGGGAGCAGAAGCAGATATACAGTTTCACAAATCCATATTTGCTCTTACGGGAAATGTGGTTTTGATAAAAGCTGCGGAATTTACCGCATATATACTGGAAAGTTCAGTTAGGTTCAACAGGGCGAAAATATTAGAAAATAGTGAGAATTCAAAAGTGCTTTATGAACAGCATAAGAAAATTTATGAAGCCATAAAGCAAGGAAATCCGGTGCTTGCTGCGGAGATTATGGAAAAACACTTGGACTTTGTAAAGAAAATGAATAGATGAAAAAGGAAGAGGTGTATTATGTTGAATATTCTGGTTTGTATAAAACAGGTTCCCGGAACCAGCAAGGTGGAAGTTGATGAAAAAACAGGGGTGTTAAAACGTGCCGGTGTTGAAAGCAAAATGAATCCATATGATTTGTATGCTATTGAAACTGCATTGTGGATTAAGGAGAAAATAGGAGGCAAAATAACGGCAGTTACTATGGGGCCGCCTCAGGCAGAGTCTATTATAAGGGAATCATATATGCTGGGAGTAGATGAAGGATACCTTATTACTGACAGAAGGTTTGCCGGAGCTGACGTTTTAGCAACGGCATATACTCTTTATATGGGGATTAAAACAATAGGCGAATTTGACCTTATAATCTGCGGCAAACAGACAACTGACGGAGATACCGGACAGGTAGGACCTGCTCTTGCGGAATATCTTAATATACCTCATGTAACCTGGGTCAAATCCATAGAAAAGGCAGATGAAAAAAACATAATTGTAGAGCAGGATATGGCTGAAAGTACCGCAATAGTAAAACTTTCATATCCTTGTCTTATAACGGTGGACAAAGACATAATGCAGCCAAGACTTCCCTCTTACAGAAAAAAACTTAAGACGAAAAATAAGCCGGTACAAATCATAACATTTGAGGATTTAGCTGATAACAACGAGAATAATTATGGTTTATCCGGCTCAGCTACAAAAGTGGAGAGAATCTTTCCGCCTGAAACAAATGTGAAACAGGTTATGATGGAAGGGAACCCTGAAGAATTAGCTGAGAACATACTTGATATATTGAAACAAATTATACAAGACCCCAATTTGCCACGGTGAGATATAAAGTAATGGAAAAAGCTCAGAAAATCAAGGAAAGTACGAAATTCCCAGCGGAAGAAAGTAATAAACGCATCGAAATGTGTAAACTGCCCAAGAATAAAATGAAATCCAGGATTGACATCATAAAAGTTATTCCAAAAGAAGTCCAGCCATCCATATCCGAAGCTGAAGTTATAGTAGCAGGCGGCAGAGGGCTTAAAGACAAAAAGGACCTTGCTATGCTGGAAGAACTGGCAGATTTACTTGGCGGGCAGGTTGCCGTAACAAGACCTCTCGTGGAAGCCGGATGGGCACCATATACAAAACAAATTGGTTTGTCAGGAAGGACGGTAAGGCCGCGTCTGATAATTACATGCGGAATATCGGGTGCGGTTCAATTTACGGCTTGTATGAATACATCACAATGCATCATCGCAATAAATAAAGATAAGAATGCACCCATATTTAAAATTGCACATTACGGGATTGTAGGAGATCTCTATGAAATAGTACCTAGATTATGCGGCAAAATCCGAGCATACAAGCTTTACGGCGATTCTATAGGCAGTGATGATCCTGTCGGCAAGATAGTTTCTCTTTCCAATCAGTAAGACTGTTTTACTTAATAAGATGATTTCATTTGGATAGACAGCGGGATTCTGTAATCCATCATAATGAACAAGAAAGTAAATTATTAACAAATAGATGAAAGCCGTCATAAGGTTCGAAATAGGCAAGGAGGTTTAATTAATGTTTGATAATAGTTTCCCTAACAGTATTTTGAATAATAATATTTCATCGTTAAAGAACAGTCCGTTTATGTGCAATGGTGATAATTTTAGTGCAGTAGCTGAAAAAACTGGACATAAATATAAACAGATAACGGAAGATGATATAGAAAATTTAAAAAAGATTTGTTCTTCGGATAGGGTATATGCGAGGGAAGGCATCAATGAGGATTATACTCATGATGAAATGCCTGAATATGGTAAATTTGCTCCTGAGGTTGTAATTGAAGCAATAAGTACTGATGAAATTTCCAAAATTATGAGGTATGCTTATGAAAATAATATACCGGTTACGCCGAGAGGTTCAGGAACGGGATTATGCGGTGGTTCGGTGGCTATACACGGTGGAATTCTCCTATCACTTGTAAGAATGAACAAGGTTCTGGAATTTGACGAGGAAAATCTTACAATAACGGTAGAGCCTGGCCTGCTTCTTATGGATCTCATAAAAATTGTATCTGAAAGGGGATTAATGTATCCGCCCGATCCAGGAGAAAAAAGTGCAACTATTGGCGGGAACGTGATGACAAATGCCGGAGGCATGAGAGCAGTAAAGTACGGTGTTACCAGAGATTACGTATTAGCCTTGACTGTTGTTCTGGCAAACGGTGAAGTGCTAAAAGTCGGAGGAAAGGTTGTAAAAAACAGTTCCGGATACAGCCTAAAGGATCTTTTAATAGGTTCTGAAGGAACTCTCGGCATAGTTACTGAAATCACATTAAAACTGATACCTGCACCAAAGAAAGTAGTCAGTTTACTCGTGCCTTTTGAAAATCTGGATGCGTGTATAGAAACAGTTCCTAAGATAATAAAGTCAAAAGCTGTGCCTACTGCAATAGAATTTATGCAAAGGGAAGTAATCGAAGCTGCTGAAATATACTTAGGCAAGAAATTTCCCGATAAATCTTCCGATGCTTATCTTCTGCTCACATTTGACGGAAACTCGGTAAAAGAAATTGAAGAGATATATGAAAATGTGGCTAATATTTGTCTTGAGGCAGGAGCTGTAGACGTTTTCATATCCGATACCGAAGAAAGACAGGAATCGATATGGAGTGCCAGGGGTGCATTCTTGGAGGCTATAAAAAGTTCCACCACGGGGATGGATGAATGTGATGTTGTTGTGCCGAGAAACAAAATTGCCGAATATGTAAAATATGTGAACAAATTGGAGAAGGAACACGGTTTGCGTATAAGGACCTTTGGTCATGCAGGAGACGGAAATATACATGTATATCTTTGCAAGGACGAATTAACGGATGATATCTGGAAGGAAAAATGTAGCCGAATAATGAAAGCATTGTATGACAAGGCCATAGAACTTGGAGGACAGGTTTCCGGGGAGCACGGAATAGGGCATTCAAAAATCCCGTATCTAAAAGAATCTATAGGGGATACGGCAATGTCGCTTATGCAGGGAATTAAAAAAGTATTCGATCCAAAAGGTATCCTAAACCCAGGCAAAGTGTGCCGTTAAAATGTATACAAATTAACAAATTTTAGTGTTAATCATGCCCCTGTTGTGATAAAATATGTTTATCAAATTTATTTGTAGCACTGTAGCTGAAGCCGGTACTTTGAATCATGGAGGGGTAAATCGATAAAATGGATAATAGAAAGCTTTCAAGGCTTCTCATGCCTCGCACAAGCTTTTATATATGGGTAATATTGGTTTTGCTTGTTATTATAACGATACTTGAATGGCAGATAGGAGTAGTTGGGTATATTTTTTTCTTCGTTTTGCTTTTTTACAATTTCAGGGTTAATTACAAAAGGCAGAGGGATATAATAAAGTATATAGAAAACCTTACTTTTAACATAGATTCAGCATCCAAGGATACACTTTTGAATTTTCCAATGCCTTTAGTAGTTGCGGAATTAGATGGAACAATAATATGGTATAATCAAAAATTCAAGAATATGTTTAAAGGGCAGGAACTGCTAAAAAATACTGTAAGTACCCTTGTTAACGAGATTAGAGCTAATGGTTTTAAAAATAAGAATATCGAATATAAAATTTTCAAAGAAGTTGTTATAAATGGTACTAATTACAGGGTTTTGGGGAATTTTGTAAAGCATCAAGGCCGAAGAAAATCATCCGAGTATATTCTTCTGCTGTATTTTATTGACATAACGGATTTTGTGGAATTAAGAACAAAATATTATGAAGAAAAACCTGTTTGCGGCATAGTTGCAATTGACAATTATGATGAATTAATGCAAAGCCTGGAAAATTATACGCAAGCTCAGCTTCTGGCAGAAATAGACAAAGTGATTGTCCAAAACTTTACATTTACTAACGGTATTTTGAAAAAGTACGAAAGGGATAAATACTTACTCGTATTTAAATATAAATATGTAAAAGAATTGGAAGAACGCAAGTTTGACATACTGGACGTAATAAAGGAAATTAATGCCGGGAATAAAATACCTGTTACATTGAGCATTGGATTTGGAATTAACAACGGCGACTACAAGGACAACATGGCTGCTGCAAGAGCTGCTTTGGATCTAGCCCTGGGAAGAGGAGGGGACCAGGTAGTTATTAAGGAAGGTGATAACTTTAGGTTCTACGGTGGAAGAACCAGGGAATTAGAAAAAAGAACCAGAGTAAGAGCCCGTGTAATTGCTTATGCTTTAAGAGAACTGATAGATCAAAGTTCCCAGGTGATAATTATGGGGCATGAAAACCCGGATGTAGATGTTATGGGTGCTGCACTAGGCGTCTTTCGGATAGCAAAAAGCAGGAACAAGGATGCCTATATTGTGCTAAGTCAGTCAAATCCAAGTATTGATACTATAATGGAAAGGATAAGAAAATCAGGTGCATATGAAGGTGTGTTTATAGGTAAAGATGAAGCGCAAACTAGGATAAACAAAAAAACCCTCCTGGTTATAGTTGACACTTACAGGGCAAAGTATACTGAATATCCTGAACTGCTAAAATATACAAACCAGATTGTAGTCATAGACCATCATAGAAGAGGTGCGGATTTCATAAAAGAGACTACTTTGACCTATCAGGAAATATATGCATCTTCCACCTCCGAAATGGTCGTTGAGATTATTCAATATGTAGATAGCAATATAAAGCTAAGTCCTGTGGAAAGAGAAGCTCTTTACGCAGGCATAGTCGTTGATACAAAAGGTTTTACCTTTAAGACGGGGGTAAGGACTTTCGAAGCTGCTTCTTTCCTAAAAAAGCAGGGTGTGGATCCCCTTTCCGTAAAACAATTATTCCAAAACGATCTATCTACATTTATGAATATATCTATCACGGTAGGAAATGCGGAGATGGTTTGGGACGGTATTGCAATATCCGTGTGTCCTTCAAATATCAAGAACGCACAGTTAATTGCCGCAAGAGCTGCTGATGAAATTTTGAATCTATCAGGTATAAAAGGTGCTTTTGTTTTGTGTGAAATAAATAACGGGGTTGCAGTAAGCGCCAGATCTTTTGGTGATATAAATGTTCAGATGATTCTTGAAAAATTGGGAGGTGGAGGGCATCAAACAGTTGCAGGAGCCCAGCTTCAGAATATTTCAGTAGAAGAAGCAAAAGAGAAATTGAAGTATGCTATAATAGAATATATTAAAGAGATAGAAAAAGGAAATGAAAAATAAAAAGATGACTACGCTAAAGAAAGGAGATACATAAATTATGAAGGTTATATTAAAACAGGATGTGAAGAACTTAGGAAGTAAAGATGATATAGTGGAAGTAAGCGATGGCTATGCGAGAAATTACCTATTGCCGAAAGGACTTGCAGTTGAGGCAAAAGAGGGATATATAAAAGAGATAAAGCAAAGAAAAGATGCAGAGAAAAAAAGAAAAGACAGGGAGCTTGAGAAAGCAAAAGATTTGGCTAATAAATTGAAAGGTGCCGTTGTTACTATTAAAAGTAAAGCAGGGGAGAGCGGAAAGCTTTTCGGTTCAATAACTTCAATGGATATTGCAGAAGCAATAAAAAGAGAATTGAAATTTGATATAGATAGGAAGAAAATTAACCTCCCTGAAGCCATAAAAACTATGGGAGAAAAAGAAGTAGAGTTAAAACTTTATCCAGGAGTTAGTACAACAATTAAAGTTCATGTTGTACCTGATGAAGGTTAATGTTATGTAATATGGTTGTTAATGCAATATAGTTAAAAATAAACATTCAGAGGTTAGATATAAATGACAGAATTGAATTTACTTGGCAAAATACCACCGCAGAATATAGAAGCAGAACAGTCCGTACTGGGTTCCATGCTGCTGGACAAAGATGTGATACCTGGTGTACTTGAGGTATTGAAAAAAGAAGATTTTTATAGAGAAGACCATGCTGAAATATTTGAAGCAATAGCTGACCTTTTTGATAGGGCAGAGCCTATAGATATCATAACGGTTAGTGAGAGGTTGAAAGAAAGAGGAACTCTGGATAAAGTCGGAGGTCTGGAGTATATTACCAATATAGCAACTGGCGTTCATACAACTGCCAATGTTAAATATTATGTTGGAATTGTCGAAGAAAAGTCTATTTTAAGAAAGTTAATAAAGGCTGCTTCGGAAATCATGGCAATTAGTTATGAAGCTGCTGAAGATGTTAACGTTATTTTGGACAAGGCAGAAAAATGCATATTCGATATATTACAAAAACGTAGTACAAAAGGATTTGTCCATATTAAGGATGTCCTGGTGGATACTTTTAACCGCCTTGAAGAACTTTATAATAATAAAGAATTTATAACAGGTGTACCTTCCGGCTTTATTGACCTTGATTATAAAACTGCAGGTTTTCAAAATTCAGATTTGATTTTAATTGCAGCCAGACCTGCCATGGGTAAAACGGCTTTTGCACTTAATGTTGCACAATACGCTGCAGTCCATAAAAAAATACCTGTAGCCATATTTAGCTTGGAAATGTCCAAGGAACAGATTGTTAACAGGTTTTTGTGCAGTGAAGCTTTAATTGACAGCCAAAAATTGAAAACCGGCAATTTGGATGATGATGATTGGGACAAAATTGCCCTTGCTTTAGGTCCGTTGTCAGAAGCCCCTATTTATATTGACGATACTCCGGGAATATCGGTTATGGAGATAAGGGCAAAATGTAGGCGGCTAAAACTGGAGAAGAATCTGGGTTTGGTGGTTATTGACTATTTGCAACTCATGCAAGGTAGAGGGAAATTTGAAAACAGGCAGCAGGAAATATCGGATATTTCCCGTTCGTTAAAGATACTGGCAAAGGAAATAAATGTTCCTGTAATAGCTTTATCGCAGCTCAGCAGAGCTCCTGATGCAAGGTCCGATCACCGACCGGTACTAAGTGACTTAAGAGAATCAGGGGCAATCGAACAAGATGCAGACATGGTTATATTCATATATAGAGATGATTATTACAACCCGGATACGGAGAAAAAGAACATTGCGGAGATTATAATTGCAAAGCACAGGAACGGTTCAACAGGAACAGTAGAATTAATATGGCTTGGCCAATATACCAAATTTGGGAATTTAAAAAAGATGTGATTGTTTAGGATAGATCTACATTATTTGGAGTGGATTTAAACCATGCTTGACAAAGTACGAAGGACTATAATTGATAATAATCTTATTGAAAAAGGAGAAAATGTGCTGGTAGGTGTTTCAGGAGGACCTGATTCAATATGCCTATTACATGTTCTTGATTATTTATCCGATGAATTGGGTATAAAGATATATGCAGTTCATGTAAACCACATGCTCAGGGGGGAAGAGTCCGACGCAGATGAGGAATACGTGAAGGAGCTATGTGAAACGCTGGGGGTTAAGTTATTCAATATAGCCATAAATGTTAAAGAAATAGCGGAAAAAACCGGCCTGTCCATAGAAGAAGCTGCACGAGAAGCAAGGTACAGTGAATTTAAATACCTGGCGGATAAGATAGGTAACTGTAAAATAGCAGTAGCACATAATAAAAATGATCAGGCAGAAACGGTAATTATGAATATTATCAGGGGCACGGGTCTTGATGGCTTAAAAGGAATGGACTACATTAGAGGAAATATAATCAGACCTTTATTAGATGTTAAAAGAGAGGAAATTGAGGAATATTGCAAACAACACAATCTGAAGCCCCGTACTGACAGCACAAATTTAATGAATATATATACCAGAAACAAAATCAGATTGGATTTAATACCTTATATAAACGATAGTTTTAATGTTGATATTATAGAAAATGTCGTGAGAATGGCAGAATTGATAAGGGATGATATCAACTATTTAAAATCCGTTACTGAGGAAGCATATAAAAAATGTTTGGTAAAATCTGATTATGGGAATAAAAGTACAAATAGAAATAAAATCGGTTTGAAGTCTAAAGATGCTGTAAGGTGTTTATACATAGAAGGGGCCGATAATGATTGTGACAATATAGTTGTGCTTGATATAAGTAAGTTAAGAAAATTACATAGATCTATTTTAAAGAGAGTGCTAAGACTTGCTATTGAAAATGTGAGAGGGAATATCAAGGATATTGAGAGTGTTCATATAAACCAGGTTTTCAGGTTATGTGTAGAGGGAAGAACAGGAGCGGAAATACATCTTCCTACGAATGTTAGAGCATCCAGGTCTTACGATATTTTAAAAATATTTTCACGTGTGGATTCCGATGAAAATTTGGATGAAAGTATAGAAAATAACACCAGGGAAAACAAATTTGCAAAATTCCAAAAAGCAACTTCCTTCTGTTATAATTTGAATATCCCTGGAATTACGAGAATAGAAGAATTAAATATTGAGATAGAAGGAACAATTTTAAATAAAGAATTAATTGATGATATTGAGAATTTTAAAAAAATGGGATATAATTCTTTAATACAGTTTTTTGATTATGAGAAAATAAAAGAAGGTCCGGAGGTTGTATTAAGAAATCGTCAAAAAGGCGATTTAATCAAACCTCTTAAATCAGTAGGAACTAAGAAGCTGAAAGAGTTCATGATAGATAGTAAAATACCCCGTGACATCAGAGATAGAATACTGCTTTTAGCAAAAGGCAGAGAAATAGTATGGGTCATTGGGTACAGAATCAGTGATAAATTTAAAGTAACTGAAAATACTAAAAGTATACTGAAATTAGAGGTGAAGATATGAAAAACGGAAATTCACAGATAGGTGAGATTTTAGTTACGAGGGAACAAATAGCTCAAAGGGTGAAAGAACTCGGACAAAAAATATCGGAAGATTATAAAGGTAAGGAATTGGTTCTGATTGGAGTATTAAAGGGAGCTTTTATTTTTCTTGCAGATTTGATAAGAGAAATTACGATTCCTGTTGATATGGATTTTATAGCTGTGTCAAGTTATGCAGACGGTACAAAAACTTCGGGCGTGGTGCGGATTATCAAAGATATGGATATAAGCATTTCCGGAAAGCATGTTTTAATTGTAGAGGACATTGTAGATACGGGGTTAACACTTAATCACTTGAAAGAACTTTTTAGCACCAGAAACCCGAAAAGCTTGAAGATTTGCGCAATCTTTGATAAACCGTCAAGGAGATTGGTGCCGATTGAGATAGATTACAAAGGTATAGAAATACCAAACAAATTTGTTATCGGATATGGGCTTGACTATGCAGGAAAGTACAGAAATTTGCCTGATCTGTGTGTATTGAATACAGACAATATAGATGATAAAAAAGAATAATAATATAGATGTTCGAAAAGACTAATTAATTAAGGAATTTTTGTGATATATTTTGTTGTATTTTAGTATTATATATGCTAAGATAAAATAACGGGAAATGCAGATGTAATGCAGAAAATCAAAGCTAAATACTGCCATTGCTAATATTTGCTCATATGCAGGCAGGGAGGGGAGAATTATTTGAAATATTTAAAAGGATTAAGTTTTTATATAGTATTGTTTGTTGTTATATTGTTTATACTGGCTTTGTCGCAAGGAACTGATAATCCTGTAGAAATGGATTATTCAGATCTTCTAAGAGAAATAAATAATAATAACGTAAGTGAAATCATCCTGGACGGCCAGGAAGCTACCGTTATCTTGAAAAAGCCATATATAACGGATAGAATAAATCGTTATGTAATATATATACCGAATTTGGAAGTATTTCTAAACGAAATCTCAACACCAATGAAAGCAGGACAGTTGAGATTAAGGACTGTTTTTCCTGCTACAGCACCTTGGTGGGTGGCAATATTACCGACCGTAGGGTTGATAGTGATTTTCATCCTTTTCTGGGTATTCTTTATCCAGCAGTCGCAGGGCGGTGGCGGAAGCCGGGTTATGTCATTCGGTAAAAGCAGGGCAAAAATGATATCGGACGATAAAAGAAAAGTCACATTTAACGACGTAGCAGGAGCAGATGAGGAAAAGGCTGAATTACAAGAAATTGTGGAGTTTTTAAAATCGCCGAAGAAGTTCATTGAACTAGGTGCAAGAATACCAAAGGGTGTCCTTTTAGTCGGACCTCCGGGAACAGGTAAGACCCTTCTTGCCAAAGCTGTTTCAGGAGAAGCAGGGGTTCCCTTTTTTAGTATAAGCGGTTCTGATTTTGTGGAAATGTTCGTAGGTGTTGGTGCATCGAGAGTAAGAGATCTTTTCGAGCAAGCAAAGAAAAATTCTCCTTGTATAGTTTTTATAGATGAGATAGATGCTGTAGGTAGGCACAGAGGTGCTGGATTAGGCGGTGGACATGATGAAAGAGAGCAAACACTCAACCAATTACTGGTAGAAATGGACGGTTTTGGTGAGAATGAAGGTGTGATTATTCTGGCGGCAACAAACAGGCCGGATATACTTGACCCTGCATTGTTAAGGCCAGGCAGATTTGACAGAAGAGTGTTTGTAGGATTACCTGATATCAAGGGTAGGGAAGAAATTTTAAAGGTCCACGCCAGAGGCAAACCGCTAGCACCGGATGTTAAGCTGGATGAATTGGCTAAAAGCACGCCCGGGTTTACAGGAGCAGACCTTGAGAACCTGTTGAATGAAGCTGCATTGCTAGCTGCAAGAAAGAGTAAAAAGCAGATAACCATGGAAGAAATAAAGGAAGCCACTTTCAAGGTTATTATGGGACCGGAAAAGAAGAGCAGGGTGATGAGCGAAAAAGAAAAGAGGCTTACTGCATATCATGAAGCAGGTCATGCAATTGCAGTTAAGGTAATATCTTCTACAGACAAGGTCGACAGAATATCTATCATACCTTCGGGAAGGGCTGGCGGATATACTGCTTTTAAACCTGAAGAAGACAGGACATATATCACCAAGAGACAATTAATGGAGCAAATATCAATTGCGCTTGGAGGAAGAGCGGCAGAAGAATTGGTACTTGGTGAAATCAGTACCGGAGCTTCCAATGACTTAAAACAAGCCAATACCATAGCCAGAAATATGGTTACTAGATATGGAATGAGCGATACTCTTGGTAACTTGATATTTGGAAGCGAAAGCGATGAAGTTTTCATAGGCAAGGAGTTCGTGCATACAAGAAATTACAGTGAAGAAGTTGCTGCCCAAATAGATAATGAAATTAAAAAGATAATTGATACTGCCTACGCAAGAATAATGCAAGTGCTAAAGGAAAACATAAATATTTTGCATACTCTGGCAGAAAAATTGATGGAAAAAGAAAAAATTGAAGGCTATGAATTTGAAGAAATATTTGCGGCAGGTAAAACGGAGCAACAAGTACAACCACTACCACCACCACAGGTACAACCACAAGCGTAGTTATTATAGAACGGATTTTTGAATGAGTGGGTATTTTTAATGAAATAGGTTTTTGAATATAAGAGTGACTTATAAGAGTGACTTCTGGGTTTAAGGTAGATGCGTTGAACATTGAATATAAAGTAACTCATATTGAATTTTTAAATAAAGTGACTCATATAGTGAAAGAGGCGGAAAAGGCAAGAGAAGCTAATTCCGCTTTTTTTATTATTTTTCAATTTAACAAAATTAGCAATTTTTTTAGCAATATAAGCAAACAGTTTTAACAAAGTTTTTGATAAAATTGAAAGGTAGTTATTAAGTTATATAAATTATAATATGTTCATTAAGCAACATATATTATAATTATTAATTTATAATTAAAAATTTATATAAATTTACATTTATGAATTATAATTATCAAAGATCATGCTACATGGTTATTACATATTTACAGCGTTTTTGATAAATTTTCAAAGATTTGGTATATAGAAGTTATCAACTTCATATAAGTAACCAAAAACGTAACCATGAAATCAAAAACTTAACCATGAAAGGAGCTAATAACATGGAAAAAACGTTGCCTCAAAAAGTCTACATAGAGAAAATTATAGATATTTTGAAACAATATAAAGACACTTTTGAAGAAGCTTCCCAAGCACAAATATTACTATGGAACAACGAGTATCCGGAAGATAAGCCTCAACCCTTGCTTTTATACTGTAATCTTGATAATGAAGAAAACGAATTTTATCCATCATATAATTACAAAGAAATTCATTATGATAAAAAGAAAATGTTCATCAGTGAACTTAAAAAGGCATTGACCGCTGCATATGGAGGTTGTGAAGCTGTCTCTTCCGTAAGGGCTAATATGGGCTGTGGAATCTTTCCTACACTTTTTGGAATTAAGCAGGAGCTATTTGAAGATAAAATGCCCTGGGTACAGGAGCATTTAAGCAAAGATGTATTAGCCAAAATGGGACCTGAAGATTTAAAAATCGGAGATGAGTTCAAAGCAGGTCTTGAACATATGGCATACATGGTGGAAAAACTGGAAGGTACAGGTTGCATGGTTTATCCGATGGATTTGCAAGGAGTGTTTGATACTGCGCATCTTGTATATGGAGATCAAATATTTTATGATTTGTATGATGACCCCGAGTTTGTTCATCACCTACTTGAACTTTGCTATCATGCATTGGTTATGGGAATGGAAGAGTGCTTAAAAGTATTGCCTGATTCAGACAAAAGAATTGCTCACTACAATGGGCTGGTAATACCTCGTGAAAAAGGAGGTATAAAAATCAGCGAAGATACTTCCACTCTTTTATCGAAGGCTCAAATAGAGGAATTCGTAGCTCCGTATACCCACAAACTGCTGGCTTATTTTGGCGGGGGATATATTCATTACTGCGGCAAAAATCCTCATCTTTTTGAAACAGTTATGGCAGAACCATTGGCATATGGTATTAACTTTGGCAACCCTGACAAGCATGATATGGAATATGTATTGAAACGATGTGCCCAAGCAGGCAAGATATATTACGGAAGCATTCCGAAACAGGAATCCGAAACTTTATATGAATATTTTAAAAAGTATCTGTCAGCTTCATCAGACGGAAAAAGAAGAAATCTTCTTTTGATGTATTATTGCAGCAAGCAGGAGCGCGAACAAGTAATAGCAGAATGGCTGAGAGCGAATCAATAACAAATCAATTACTAATTAAGTAAGGAATTAATTATATGATAAAGAATTAATTATATGAGTGTGACTCAATAATTTTAGGGAGAATAAATGACATTAGGGAGAATCAATGACATAAATAAATGTGAATCGTTATAAGTAGAGGCAAATCAATGGCATAGAAGACAAATCAAAAGGGCATTTTATCGAAAGTAACATGATATATAAAATGCCCTTTTTGTAATTCTTTTTTATTCTTAATAAATTTCTCTATAAATTTTAATTTAAATTGTCTTTTTTACAAATCATGATTGAAAAATATTATGATTTTTTGATTGAAACAAATGATGATTTGAAACTTACTATATTCCTGCATCTTTCTTGAGAAATTCAGCTTTATCCGTTTTTTCCCATGGCAGGTCGATATCGGTTCTGCCAAAATGTCCGTAAGCTGCTGTTTGTTTGTATATAGGTCGTCTTAAATTTAAGTCTCTGATAATGGCAGCAGGTCTTAAGTCAAAATGCTTGCGTATGAGCTTTTCAATATCACAATCAGGAATTAGTCCTGTTCCATAAGTATCAACTGATATGGAAACGGGTCTTGCTACTCCTATTGCATATGCAATCTGGACTTCACACTTACTTGCCAATCCGGCTGCTACTATGTTTTTAGCTACGTAACGTGCTGCATATGATGCGGATCTGTCTACCTTAGTAGGATCTTTTCCTGAAAAAGCTCCGCCTCCGTGACGAGCATATCCGCCATAAGTATCAACTATAATTTTTCTTCCTGTAAGTCCCGTATCTCCTTGGGGTCCTCCTATTACAAATTTACCGGTTGGATTTACCAGTATTTTTGTCTTTTCATCCATCAAGTTTTCGGGAATCACAGCTTTTATTACATGCTCAATAACATCTTTTTCTATTGTATCATGATCTGCCTCATCGCTGTGTTGTGTGGAAATTACTATGGTGTCAACCCTAACAGGTTTATCACCTTCATATTCAACAGTGACTTGGGATTTTCCGTCAGGTCTTAAGTAGGGTATTATTTTCTGTTTCCTTACAACGCTCAAACGTTTAGTCAATTTATGTGCTAAAGATATTGGCATTGGCATTAGTTCAGGTGTTTCCGTACATGCAAATCCAAACATCATGCCCTGATCACCGGCACCTAATGCTTCAATTGTCGGATCGTTCATTTCACCTTTTTTAGCTTCAAGTGCTTGGTTAACACCTAAGGCAATATCAGGAGATTGCTCATCTATAGAAGTAATAACTGCACATGTATCGCAATCAAATCCGTATTTTGCCCTGTCATATCCAATTTCTCTTATGGTTTCCCTGGCGATTTTGGGAATGTCCACATAACAATTAGTGGTGATTTCTCCCATGACAACAACAAGCCCTGTTGTAACCGCAGTTTCACAAGCCACTCTTGCCCACGGATCACATTCTAGAATGGCATCAAGTATTGCGTCAGAAATCTGATCGCAAATCTTATCCGGATGTCCTTCTGTAACCGATTCCGATGTGAACAATTTTCTTTCAGGTAATGTGTTTTCAATTCTTTTCCTCATAAGTATTTCTCCTCTAACAATAAAATTTTTCTGCAATTAATAAAAAAGCCTCTTACGTGAAGAGGTTCTATTAAAGCACCTCATCTTTCAGGATAACTCTTGTAATAGCTATCCTGTAGGAATTGGCACCGATGCATATTAAGTATGTATATGCCGGTTGCCGGGTTTCATTGGGCCCATTCCCTCCACCTCTCTTGATAAGGCAGTAAATATTTAATTTAATATTTTAATTACATTTATTTATATTTTATCACGAATAATTTAGCATATTCGTTGAAATTCGTCAAGGATTAAATCTTATATTAACCGGTTTTCAATCTTCAAGCATTCTATTCTATTATTATAATAATACTTATTACCAAAATTTCATTATCTAAAATTAAGAGCAAAGATATTTAATTGATATTGACATAAATATAACAGTTATGCATAATTATAACAGAACAAATGTTCTAATATAGCCTTATTGAAGTTTATTTAAAAGTATAGTAAAATGTGGGTGAAACTATGGAATATTTATTAGTAATGGAACAAAATTCAAGCTATGGATCCAAATCGTCAGATTAAAATAATGAAATACTGGGTAAGAGACACGATAAAGGATACAAACATCTTCTAAAGACTTAGAAAACTTGCAGATCATTAAAAAATTCGAATAAAGAAGATTTCAATTTGTTTAGGATATGGCTTACAAATGTGATTAGACGAGGTATGCCGGATGAGAAAGGTAATGAAATCGAGAAGATAATTGAAGAAAGTGAGGAGATTGATACTATGATTTATGCTATGGAAATAGCGTTGCGTAATAAAATGGAGGAAATGGAACTTAAAGGCAGACAAGAAGGTAAAATAGAAGGTAAATTTGAGGGCAAACTGGAAGTTGCGAAAAAGATGTTTATCGCAGGTATGGATTTGACTCAAATAAGTGCTTTCATTGAAATACCGGAGAAAGATCTGGTTAAATTAATTACGATTGATGATAATGCAACTAAAAGAACTTAAAATTTTTTACGACTTGCCTTGCTAGATTATTTCATTAGCACTTATTATAATAAACAGCAGAAATTTTCCCGTCCTCATTATATAGAAATTATTGCAAGAAATGCTTTAGTAGTAGTAGCTTAACAATATTCCCAAGAAAATAGGTGTATATAAGGATACTCCATGATTGTTATTGCTAAAACATTCCTTGCCTTTTTTATATCTTTAAGATATTTAGGATAGTTTATAGTTTTACTCTCTAGAGAAAACAATAAATCTTAAAAGTTGAGAAGTTGCAGTCATATAGTTTTATAAAAGAAATGATAACTATATAATCAATAAAAAGGAGGAATAGGAAAATGAATAAAAAATACATTTTAGCACTCGATCAGGGTACCACCAGCTCAAGAGCGGTGCTTTTCGATATGGAAAAAGGAGAAATTGTAAATATTAAAAACAAGCCCTTCAAGCAGATATATCCCCGAGCCGGTTGGGTTGAACATGATCCTGAGGAGATATGGTCAGGACAACTTGAAGTTTTAAGGGATGTTGTTAATTCTTCCGGAATTTCTCCCGGAGAAATATCGGCAATTGGAATAACTAATCAAAGAGAAACCGTGGTTCTGTGGGATAAAAACACAGGAAAGCCAATATATAATGCAATTGTATGGCAGTGCAGAAGAACTGCTGATTTATGTAACAGGCTAAAGGTTGATGGGCTACAAGATGTGGTGAAAGAAAAAACCGGACTTGTTATAGATGCTTATTTCTCAGGAACGAAAATCCAATGGATACTCAAGAATGTACCCGGAGCTATGGAGAAAGCACGCAAAGGCGAAATCCTGGCAGGTACAATAGATAGCTGGCTGATCTGGAATCTTACGGGAGGGAAGGTACATGTAACCGATTATTCCAATGCATCAAGAACTATGTTATTTAACATCAATGAACTTCAATGGGATAAGGATCTTCTCAAATATATGGATATTCCTGAATGTATTTTGTCTGAAGTGGTACCTTCATCAGGGGTATTTTGTGAGACGTCAAAGGATATATTAGGAGTTCCTATCCCGATAAGCGGTGTTGCCGGAGATCAACAAGCGGCATTATTCGGCCAAGTATGCTTCGAACCGGGAACGGCTAAAAATACATACGGCACAGGATGTTTTATTTTAATGAACATCGGGAATAAACCAAAACCCTCTGAACATAATCTTCTTAATACAATTGCATGGGTCATAGATAACGGAGGAAATACCCGTAAAGGGAATACCAATACCGGAGAAAAAAGCAATAAAAATGCTGACAGTAGCGTAAGCAACGGAAGTAAAAGAGAAGTAACCTACGCTTTAGAAGGCAGTGTATTTAATGCAGGATCGGCTATTCAATGGCTAAGGGACGAATTAGGACTTATAAAAACAGCTCATGAGTCTGATATCATCGCAGAAAATACGCCTGATACCAACGGTGTTTATGTAGTTCCGGCTTTCACAGGTTTAGGAGCACCATATTGGGATATGTATGCCCGCGGAACTATTGTTGGTATAACAAGAGGTACCAAGCGGGAACATATTGTAAGAGCAGTTCTGGAATCCATTGCTTATCAAAGTATGGATGTATTTGAAGCAATGAAAAAGGATTCGGGAATTGAACTAAAGGAACTAAAAGTTGACGGAGGGGCCAGCGTCAGCGATTTCTTGATGCAGTTCCAAGCAGATATTTTAAATATAGATGTAAAACGGCCTAAAATTACAGAGACGACAGCTTTAGGTGCTGCTTACCTTGCCGGACTTGGAGTAGGAATGTGGAGCAGCAAAGAGGAGATAGCAAAAAACTGGGCTCTTGATAAAGTATTTACCCCGAAAATGAGCCGGGAAGAAAGAACAATGAAGTACATGAAATGGAAAAAAGCTGTGGAAAGGTCCTTTAAATGGGATATCTAAGTATTTGGATGCTTTCAGCAAATATGAACATGCACCTTGCGGCATATCCTCTCATAGTATGAATAATGAATACTATGGGAGAGGTGGCTCCGTTTGTTGGAACTAATATTAGAAGCGTTTTTTTACATAATGGCAATTTACGGTATGATAACCTTTTTTTCATATTTAATGAGAAAGTTCTGGTTTAATATGATCGACCTTCCCGCGGAGGGTAGCATTAGAACGGTACTTGTTGTAAAGGATCAGGAAGAAACTATTGAAGGTATAATAAAAAGCTATTACATAAGCAAAGCTCTGGCAGACAGGAAAAACAACGGACAATCCATATTTTATAACGGTAAAAATAACGATGGCGGGATTATTGTAGTTGATATGGGTTCAACAGATAAGACTCTTGAGATTCTAAGAAGGCTGCAGAATACATACGGCAGCTTGGAAGTTCTTTCTGCAGAAGAAAAGGATAAGGTTTTTGAAGGCATATATTAGGGATAGATATAGAAGGGATAGATGATTAGATGTTTGCAAAAGATGATTTTTAAATTAGAATTATTATAGGAAGGTTAAAAAACTTGAAAAAGTATAGAAAAAATATTAAATATATGATAAAATGGAAATATATGTAATATATATAATATACGACAGATAGGTGAATGGATTGGTTACAGTTGAAGGTATTGTAGAAGAAGTTATTTTCACGAATGAAGCCAATGGATATACGGTTTGCGAAATTGTAAAAGGAAGCCAAAGAATAACCCTTGTAGGGTATATGCCTTTTATTAATGAAGGAGAGACCCTGAAAGCTATAGGTTCATGGGTTGTCCATCCTGATTATGGCCGGCAACTCAAAGTTGAAAGATATGAAAAGATTTTGCCTAATACTATTGAAGCTATAGAAAGATATCTGGGTACAGGGGTTATCAAGGGTATTGGAAAAGTTACGGCTAAAAAAATTGTTAAAAAGTTTGGTACAGAAGCTCTTAGTATCATTATGGAAAATCCGGAAAGGCTTGTTGAAATTAAAGGGATAAGCCATGCCCGGGCTATGGAAATCGGACAAGCCATGGCTAGGCAAAAGAATTTTGCTGAAATAGCAATGTTTTTGCAGAAGTATAATATAAGCCCTATTTATGCAGCAAGAATATATAAAGCCTTTGGTGAAAATACCCTGCAAGCAATTAGGGAAAATCCGTATAAACTTACAGATGTGATACCCGCAATGAACTTTAAAACCGTTGATGCTATTGCGAGAAACCTTGGGGTGGAACCTGAATCTAAACTTCGTATATGCAGCGGTATTAAATATGTGTTAATAAAGGCTTCAACAAACGGTCATGTGTATTTACCATATGCTGAACTAATAAAGCTCAGTGAAAGTCTTTTGTATGTTAGTATGGAAAGCATTAAAAATGCCATAATGTCCATGGAGTTCGACGAAATAATACGCATTGAAAGGCAGCCGGTTAGTAGTACAACGGACAATGTAGGTTATGGAATTATTGAAGCCGACGAAGCCGTTGAAACCGGTCAAGCAAAAGAATCTGAAGAGGAACTTTTCCCAAGGGTTTATCTTAGGGAATTGTACGATGCTGAAATAAGTGTTACAAGGCGTCTTGTAGCTTTATCAAATTCAGCCATTCTTCGGAGTGTACGTGGAAAGTTTAGCAGATCAGTAGAAAAATCGCTGGAAAATACAATAGCTGAACTGGAAGCGGAACAAAACATAATTTTGGCTGAAACTCAAAAGATTGCCATAAGAGAGGCTCTTGACAACGGTGTTTTGGTAATCACCGGCGGTCCGGGAACAGGGAAGACTACCATAATTAAATGTATTATCAAGTTATTTGAAAAACACAATTTCAAAGTGGCTCTTGCAGCTCCAACGGGAAGGGCTGCCAAACGTATGACCGAAGCCACAGGTTATGAAGCTAAAACAATTCACCGCTTGTTGGAAATAGGTTATACGGATGATGAGTTAGAAATGGTTTTTTTGAGGACGGAAGTTAATCCCATAGATGCTGATGTCATAATAATAGATGAGGTATCTATGGTAGATATTCTCCTTATGGACAACCTGCTTAAAGCCATCAAACCCGGAGCCCGTTTAATTTTAGTAGGCGATGTTGACCAGCTTCCTTCAGTTGGTCCCGGAAATGTTCTGAAAGATATTATTGCAAGCAATACTATAAAAACCGTACGTCTCACAGAAGTATTCAGGCAAGCAGAAAAGAGCCTTATAGTAGTCAATGCACACCGAATTAACAAGGGAGAAAGACCGATTTTAAATGAAAGAGGTAAGGATTTCTTTTTTATAGAAAGAAAGAATCCTGAAGATATAATTGAATTGATTATAGACCTTTGCAGTAGAAGGATACCTGCGCAATACGGATATGATCCGTTCAGTGATATACAGGTGTTAACACCTACAAGAAAAGGACTCGTAGGAGTGGCAAACCTCAATATTGAATTGCAGAAGGAGCTTAATCCCAAAACAAAAACTAAGAAAGAAAAGGAATTTCCCGGCTTTACCTATCGTGAAGGGGATAAGGTAATGCAGATAAAGAATAACTACAATATAAAATGGAGAAAAGTATTTTTGCCTGAAGGCGACAGTGAAAAAAGCAGCGATAAGAAAAATAACGGTAGAGCCGGTGTTATAAGTGGTAAAGACAGAAGAAAGATTGCAATTGCTGACCTTGATTATGATATTGAAAATGACAACATTGATATTTTTGATTTAATGAATTTTCGAGAAGACAGAAAAGAAAATCAAGATGAAGGAGAAGGTATTTTTAACGGGGATACGGGAGTTATACATGAGATTGACTATGAAGAGGAGAAAATAAGGGTACTTTTCGACGATAACAGAATAGTAGATTATTCTTTTGATGCCTTCGATGAAATAGAACCTGCATACGCTATTACTATTCACAAAAGTCAAGGTAGTGAATTCCCGGTAGTCATAATGCCTATATATCCAGGACCACCGGTTCTAATGACGAGGAACCTCCTGTATACTGCAATAACCAGGGCCAGGAATCTGGTAGTACTTGTAGGCATGGAAAATACCCTTTACAAAATGGTGGAAAATGCAAGAGAAACCCTTAGGTATTCAGGACTTGCGGATAAACTTATAAGAAGCGCGAGGTTAAGTAGTTTGAGATTATAATAAAGATTTTTGAGATTTTAATTAAAGATTATAATTAAATCATTAATAAAATGAGCGTAAAAATGACCAGAGAGTGTGTTTTAAAAACATGAAATCCGATTATGAGTTATAAAAACGTTGAACAAACCATTATACGAACAGTTGTAAAGATAGGAAAAAAAGCAATTGAAATAATAGAGAAACTGCTTTTCCCGCCAAGGTGTATTTTTTGTACATCGATACTTGATATACATGCAAAGGTTAATATATGCCGCGAATGTCACAAGGTGTTAGGGTATATTGGAAATAAGTTGTATTATGTAAACAAGTTCTTTTCGAAGAATTTGTGGCAGCATAAATATTTCGACAGGATATTTTGTGTATTTGAATATTCAGGTTATGTTAAAGAAGCTATTATAAGATACAAATATTTTGGCAAAGCCTGGTATTATAAAACATTTGCATGGTTGCTGGCAAATATGTTACTGAATAACAATGCAGGAAGTTTTAGCCGTAGCAGCATAAACAATGAATATGATATGATTATAAGTGTACCGTTGCATAAGGAAAGGGCGAAAAAACGGGGATACAATCAGGCATGCCTTATTTCAAAAGAACTGAGCAGGATAATGAAAATTCCTGAGGTATCAAGCTTGCTAGTAAGAACTAAAAATACAACTCCACAGAGCTTACTTCATAACGAAGAACGCAGCAAAAATATTAAGAATGCATTTAAAGTAACCGATGTAAATAAGGTAAAGGGAAAGAAAATATTATTGGTTGATGATGTTATGACAACCGGAAGTACTGTTAACGAATGCAGCAGGGTACTTAAAGAAGCAGGAGCGGTGAAGGTTGATATAGCTGTAATCGCTGTTGCATTTGTGTTTGAGCTGTGAGTTATTTTAGACAATAAATTAGTAGTTTTAATTTAAAACTACATAATTAAAAATATATAAAGAATGTAGGTGAGGGTTATGCCGGATGTAAGAAACTGTAAAAGATGCGGGCGTATATTTAATTATATTGGGGGCGTTCAGCTCTGTCCTCATTGTAGAGAGGAAGATGAAGAAGATTTCAAGAGAATAAAAAGATATCTTTTTGAAAATCCCAAGGCTACAGTGTCGGAGGTTGCAAGCGAATTAAATATCAGCATTGAGAAAATAAAAAAATTTCTAAGAGAGGAAAGATTGGAAATTGTAGGAGA